>JAGKWX010000001.1 GCA_021151585.1 Alphaproteobacteria bacterium
AAAATTATCATGGTTAGATTTCATAAAAGTCTCCTTTAAAATATTTTGATTTCAATCCGCATGCACCAAGGCATGCACCAATAACTTTAATTCACCATTTTTAACAATAACTATCGCCTCGCCACCGTCAGACAGATCACCAAATAGCAATTCTTCCGCCAATGGTTTTTTGATTTTATCCTGAATTAAGCGCGACATAGGTCGAGCCCCCATCAGCGGATCATAACCATGCTTTGCTAGCCACTGTCTAGCATCATAATCAACAACAAAACTAACATTTTTTCTCTGTAATAAAATATTTAATTCTAGCAAAAACTTATTAACAACATACGAAATAGTCGTTTCATCTAAAACAGAAAATTGAATAACCGCATCTAGACGATTTCTGAATTCAGGAGTAAATGCCCTATTAATTTCTGACATTTGATCGGTGCTATGATCTTGCTTTGAAAAACCAATAGAGCTGCGCTGTAAATTATGCGCGCCACAATTAGATGTCATAATCAAAACAACATGTCTAAAATCAGTTTCACGACCATTATTATCTGTCAATGCCCCACGATCCATAACCTGTAGTAATATATTGAAAATATCTGAATGCGCTTTTTCAATTTCATCCAATAATAGAACACAATGTGGCGTTTTGTTTACAGCTTCTGTTAATAATCCTGATTGTTCATAACCTACATAGCCAGGTGGCGCGCCAATTAAGCGTGATACAGAATGTTGCTCCATATATTCCGACATATCAAAACGCAAAAGCTTAATCCCCAAAAACTCTGATAATTGTTTAGCAACTTCTGTTTTCCCCACCCCTGTTGGGCCCGCAAACAAAAATGATCCAATCGGCTTATTTTCATCACGCAAACCAGAACGGGCTAATTTAATAGCTGAGCCCAAAGCTTCAATAGCATCATCTTGGCCAAAAACATTAGCTTTTAAATTATTCACTAAATCGCGCAATTGTTCTTTATCAGAAGATGACACCTTATTTTGTGGTATACGCGCGATTTTTGCCACTACAACTTCAATTTCTTCTTCTGTAATTATTTTTTTACGCTTTGACTCAGGTAGCATATTCTGAAAAGCACCCGCCTCATCAACAACATCAATAGCTTTATCTGGTAAATGACGATCTGAAATATATTTTTCAGACAGTTCTGCAGCAGCCTGCAAAGCTTCTAATGAATATAGTATACCGTGATGCTCTTCAAATTTATTTTTTAATCCTTGTAATATATCAACTGTTTGTTCAATCGTTGGTTCTTTGATATCAATTTTTTGAAAACGTCGGGCTAAGGCATGATCTTTTTCAAATACATTACGATATTCCTGATAGGTTGTCGCGCCTAAGCAGGTTAACTCGCTAGATGCTAATAAAGGTTTAATTAAATTAGAAACGTCCATCATACCACCTGATGCAGCACCAGCGCCGATAATAGTATGAATTTCATCAATAAATAAAATTGCTTTGTGACTTTCACTTAATTGATGTAATACAGATTTCAAACGCTTTTCAAAATCACCACGATATTTAGTGCCTGCCAATAATGCACCCAGGTCCAAGGCATACACAATACTGTTCTCCAAAAGAGCCGGAACCTTGTGATCTACAATCATTTTCGCCAACCCTTCTGCTATCGCAGTCTTGCCAACACCGGCATCACCTACTAATAATGGATTGCTTTTTCTACGTCGAGACAAAACCTGGATCGTTCTTTCAACTTCTTCTGTTCGACCAATCAAAGGATCAATGACACCCTGTTTAGCACGTTGATTTAAATTAATGGTAAATCTTTCTAAAGGAGTTTTACTTTCTTCTTCTTGGTCCATTTCATCTTCTGTCAGAGACTGTAATTTTGAATTTTTCTTTAGTTTTAATAATCTATTACCTTCCTTCTGCTCAAGCAAAGAATGATCTATTTTGGCTTCAAATTTTTTGTTATCTTTTTTTATGTAATTTATCAAATCCATACGTGAAACATGTTGTTGCTTTATAAAATCAACACTTTGACTATTTTGCTCACCAAAAATTGCAATTAAAACATTCGCGCCCGTGACTTCCTCTTTTCCTGCTGACTGAGCTTGAAAAACAGCACGTTGCAGTACTCGCTGAAAACTTAATGTAGGCCGTGTTTCACGATCAGCTATATGCGAAGCAATGACTGGCATTGTATATTGTAAATAATCAGATAATTGTTGACGCAAAACAGCAATATCGACTCCGCATCCTATTAAAACTTGCAGAGCAGAAGAATTATCTAGAAGCGCAAGCGATAAATGCTCAATCCCCATAAACTCATGACGTTGTTCATGAGCTAATTCATACGCTTTGTTTAAAGTAAGTTCTAGTTCTCTATTAAGCATTATAACTGCCTTCCCTTTATTACGACTGTAGTATTTGTATAGACAAGATTTTTAGAAATTGCTGCTTTTTAGAAAAAAAAAATGAAAATCATGGGAATATGTAAACAAAAAATACAAAATAATTCGACAATGACTAAGACTCACGACATTTTGTGTTTACAATTTACAAAAAAAATTGAAATAAAAATGATGACTAGGCTAACAAAGACCGGCGCGATGCAGGGGTTGAGTAAACTTGAAACATACAATACCAAGAGACTTTACTACTCGCCCGTGTCGTCAGTGAAATTCACTAGTTAACCGTATAACGAAAAAACTCAACGCGCTGAAAATAAGGGCGAGCAGAGCCCGCCCCTACCCTTATACCAACATCTGCTGAATGACTGCGTCACCAAACTCAGAACAACTTAATAGTTTACCGCCTTCCAATAAACGCTCGAAATCATAGGTCACTGTTTTCGCTTGAATAGCGCCACTCATCCCCTTCACAATCAAATCTGCCGCTTCAAACCAACCCAAATGACGCAGCATCATTTCTGCTGACAGGATCAATGAACCGGGATTGACTTTATTTTGCCCCGCATATTTAGGCGCTGTTCCATGCGTTGCTTCAAAAAACGCTACATCTTCACCAATATTAGCACCAGGAGCAATACCAATACCGCCAACTTGCGCCGCTAAAGCATCGGAAATATAATCACCATTCAAATTTAATGTGGCGACAACAGAATATTCTTCAGGCCGCAATAAGATTTGTTGAAGAAAGGCATCAGCAATCACATCTTTAATGATGATTTGCTTACCTGTTACCGGATGATTAAAGGCCATCCATGGTCCACCATGATACGGTGTTGCGCCAAATATTTCTTGCGCCACTTGATAACCCCAATCTTTAAAAGCCCCTTCGGTAAATTTCATAATATTCCCTTTATGAACCAGAGTGACTGAATCACGGTTATTATCAATAGCATACTGAATCGCACTTTTCACTAAACGTTGCGTTCCTTCCTTTGATACTGGCTTAATACCAATACCACAATGCTCTGTAAAACGAATCTTATCTACACCCATGTCATTCTGTAAAAATTCAATGACTTTTTTTACTTCTGAACTATCCGCCTGCCATTCAATACCAGCATAAATATCTTCAGAGTTTTCGCGAAAAATCACCATATTTGTTTTCCAGGGCTCTTTAACAGGGCTCGGCGTGCCGTCGTAGTAGCGCACAGGACGTAAACAAATATACAGATCCAAAATTTGGCGAAATGCTACGTTTAATGAACGTATGCCGCCACCCACAGGGGTTGTTAATGGCCCCTTAATAGCCACCTTATATTCTCGAATAGCATGCAATGTTTCTTCTGGCAACCAACTATCTTGACCATATACTTGAGTTGCTTTTTCACCAGCATAAACCTCCATCCAGGCGACAGAACGTGTATCGCCGTAGGCTTGTTGTACAGCAGCGTCAACAACTTTTTTCATAACTGGAGTAATATCAGCACCAATACCATCGCCTTCGACATAAGGAATAATAGGAAAATTTGGCACATGTAATTGCGCCTGCGAACCTGTGATAGGTTGACCATGTGATGGAACAATAAATTTTTGCATTGCTAAGTTGCCTTGTTAAAAAAATAAAACGCCATTCTAGCACGATAGAATAAAAGCAACAGAGGGCATGTTGATAATGCACGCTGATAACATGATCATTAAATGGCCAGATATTGGCTATACCAACCCTTGCCGCATGGATTTCTTGCGCCACAAGATTAAAATTTACTCAATATACGTATTTGCAAATAAATTTTTCGTATTTTTCATGCAAAGATTAAATCTAATCCTATACTCAGATCTAGGGGAAGGAAATAAACCCCTAATGGAATGACAGACGATAAGCAGCTAACGCTGTCACGCATGAAGCAGTATGGACAAAATATAATGCATGGAGGCTTTAAGTCATGAACAAACGTAACATTAGATTAATCACCTTACTTTTAACCACTGGCAGCTTAGTAGCGGCTGGATCTAGCTATGCGGAAGGCACTGGTTTTTATGTAGGCGCATCTGCAGGTTATAGCTCTATCAACACACCATCAGGCAATGTTTTTGTGTCTCAGTCAAATAATAATAATCTCTTAAATGTTGAAACAAGCTCATCTAGCACTGGCGGTGGTTTTGGCGGCAATTTATTCGCTGGTTATAACATTAATAAAAATATTGCCGTAGAATTAGGATACACCTCTTATGCTCAATCACAATACAACGCAGCTTACGCACAATATAAAAACATTGGTACGGACGAGTGGGTATACACTGACCACACCAATAGTTCATCAATAAGTTATAACACTTACAGTATAGATGCATTTCTCAAAGGATCTATGCCGATTTTAGCGCAATTAAGCGCCTTTGCCAAAATAGGTCTATCTTACGTAAGTCAATCTGTCGATTATCAAAATCCAACGGGGACACCAACGATTGATGTAAACAATGGCGCACTAGCAACGCCTGGATCAGGCACTAATACCTATACCGCCGTTCGCCCAGCTGGCGCCTTAGGTTTCACCTATCAAATTAATGAACACTTTAGCTCATCGCTATTTGCTCAAGGCTTTTTAGGTGATGGTGATCTAGAAACCGACAAGAGCGCGATTGCAACGGCATATTTATTAGGCGCCTCTCTTACTTATGCATTCTAACCTCAATGCGCATCCCGCGGTTTAGCCGCGGGATATCTCAAATATAGCGAAACTTCGGCTATACACATTTACTTTTGCGACGCCTATTTTGCTTTGCAATAGATCTTTTTATGAAATATCCAAGTTATATGTTAAAATGTAGTAACTTTTTATGCAGCCCGCGGACTGGTCGCGGGATATTGTATGTGGATTTCTTATGCCTTCAACTGTTAAAAAAATTATTGTTGCCATGTCCGGTGGCGTTGATTCTTCTGTTTCTGCCCTGTTACTAAAACAACAAGGTTATGATATTGAAGGTATGTTTATGAAGAATTGGGAAGAAGATGATACTGAACAATACTGCTCGGCCAGTCAAGATATCCAAGATGCACAACAAGTTTGCGATCTTCTCAATATACCACTGCATACCGTTAATTTTTCAGCAGAATACTGGGACCATGTCTTTGAACATTTTTTAGCTGAATATCGCGCTGGACGAACGCCTAATCCTGACATTTTATGCAATAAAGAAATTAAGTTTAAAATGTTTTTGCAACATGCTTATGCGCTTGGCGCATCACATATTGCAACTGGGCATTATGCACGCTTATCACACGACAATAATCATACGTTATTGCTCAAAGGAAAAGATAGTAATAAAGATCAAAGCTACTTTCTCTACGCCCTCTCACAACAACAATTAGCGAATGTATTTTTTCCAGTTGGCGAATTAGATAAACCTGAAGTCAGAAAATTAGCGGAACAATATAAACTGCCCGTATTTAACAAAAAAGATAGCACAGGCATATGTTTTATTGGCGAAAGAAAATTTAATGATTTTCTTAAACAATATTTAGCACCTCAACCTGGCAATATTGAAACCGATGAGGGTGATGTTATTGGTACACATCAAGGCTTAATGTATTACACCATCGGCCAACGTAAAGGAATAGGCATTGGCGGCACCAAAAATAAATCAGAAGCAGCATGGTTTGTTCTAGATAAAGATTTAAAACGCAATACATTAATTATTGGCCAAGGCAGTGATCACCCAAGACTATATAAGCAACAATTATGGGCTTCACAACTCACATGGATTAGCGGCAAAGCACCCAAGCCTGAAAAAAGCTATCAAGCAAAAATTCGCTATCGACAAACACAAGAAGCATGCGAACTTCGTTTTGAATCACCAGATAACATGCTGGTGACTTTCACCAATCCACAGCGAGCCGTAACGCCTGGTCAGTCCATTGTGTTGTATGATGACGACATTTGCCTAGGCGGAGGTGTGGTCTTTGAATCTTTATAGTCATAAAAAATCTATCATTATATTGCTCTCCATAGTGACTATGGTGATCATGGCTACATACATAAAAAGTATTTTTCTCATAGCATATAGTAATTTAGATACTGATATGATACTAACCTATCTTGCAGGTAAAACCTTAAACACAGAAACAGCAGGATATGTTTACAGCGCAGAATATCTACAAGCACACAAACATCTTAATCCAATTATACCTGTCTTATCACCACCTTTTGTTGTTATGATTGCTGCTTGCATAGCACGGTATGTTACCTACTCTGGCTTCTTTATTACTCTCATGTCATTGAGTGTTGTTTTTTATATCATTACGCTAATCAAAGTGTATTATCATTTTTTTGCAAAAACACAGCACTGCTCAGGCGTGGTGCT
The DNA here is from genome assembly GCA_021151585.1 of Alphaproteobacteria bacterium. Classification (GTDB taxonomy): domain Bacteria; phylum Pseudomonadota; class Gammaproteobacteria; order JAGOUN01; family JAGOUN01; genus JAGOUN01. Next base: position 6,745 of record JAGKWX010000001.1, read on the forward strand.
TGCTGCATTTATACTGGCTAACTTTTGTTATCTACCAACCCTCATCAATATAACGTTTGGTCAAGTAGGGATATTACTGAGCGCTATCACGATATTATCCTATCTTGCACTAGAAAATAAACAACCCATACGCGCAGGTGGCTTAATAGCACTCGCAATGAATATAAAGTTATTTTTTGGATTATTTTTAATATATTTTTTAGCAAAAAAAAATTATCGTGCGCTTGCTGCATTTCTCGCATTTGATTTTTTTTTCGCCACTCTACCACTATTTTTCTATGGATTATATCCCTACCAAGGCTACTGGGCAGCGCTCAGCGATGTACACTGGTACGCACTTAACTGGAATGCTTCTTGGTATGGCATGTGCACGCGATTATTCGGTGAACCCACCCATCTTTTTGCCTCACTCTTGTTCTCGCCTAGACTAGGCGCCTGTATGTATTATTTTATTTTTTGTATATATATTTCGATTATTTATTATCTGGGAAGGAAAAAAACTAACAATCATTCCCTCCTATTTGCTTTTACTTTATCTTCAATGCTTCTGCTTTCACCACTGGGATGGAATTACTACTTTCCTATACTTATAACAGCGCTGTTAATAAATCTAAATAAGGCGAAATTTTTTAAAGAATATATTTTATTTTTTTGCTTGCTATTATCATCAATATTTTTCAGCGCTATGCCACTTGCATTGTATAACAACACGAAAATTGAGATTGCACATATTATTTGTCAAGGAAATATCTTTTTTGTTGCTTTACTGACTTTAAATATAACCAATCTTTGGCAATTATGGCTTGAGCCGATGCGGCAAGAACAAAACGTGATTCCCAAACACATTCAATGTTTTATTTTTTTTATTTGTTTACTGCCATCCATAGTCGGTATGAGCGCAATAGCATTTGCTAGATTAATTAATCACTGAGGAATATCATGTTAAATAGACTTTATGCCATATCTCCCATTGACGGCCGATATAGCGACAAAACGTCTTCGCTTAACCACTACGCTAGCGAAGCTGCCCTAATAAAATATCGCCTGATGATTGAGGTCGAATGGTTGATTTTTCTTTCGGAACAATCAGATATCATTGAACTTGCTGAATTTACAGCACAACAAAAAGATTACCTACGAAAAATCGTCGATGAATACACTATTGAAGATGCTGAAGCTGTAAAAATAATAGAAAAAACAACACGGCACGATGTAAAAGCGGTGGAATATTTTTTAAAAGAAAAACTAACAGCGCATCCAGAGTATTTACCCGCGTTAGAGTTTGTCCACTTCGCTTGCACCTCTGAGGACATCAACAATATTGCTTATGCACTTATGTTAAGTGAAATACGACACCATATTCTAGCGCCACTATTACGCCAATTACGCATCATGCTTGCGCACTTTTCTCATCAATATGCCGACCTTCCAATGCTAGCGCGCACACACGGCCAAGCAGCAACACCAACTACTGTAGGCAAAGAATTTGCTAATGTTTGTGCAAGATTAGAGCGGCAACTGAATTCATTTAACGGCGTCACTATCTCAGCAAAAATAAATGGAGCAACGGGGAATTTTAATGCGCATATTACAGCTTATCCTAATATAGACTGGTTGGCTGTGAGTAAAAACTTTATTGAACAGCTTAATCTTCATCACAATGCCTATACAACACAAATCGAACCTCACGATTATATTGCTGAATATTCACATGTGTTAATGCGAATAAATACGATTCTGATTGATTTTTCACGTGATATATGGGGCTATATCGCTCTAGATTATTTTAAACAAATAAAAGAGCCTGGCCAAATCGGCTCGTCAACCATGCCTCATAAAATTAATCCTATTGACTTTGAAAATGCGGAGGGCAATTTAGGGCTGGCTAATGCTTTATTAGGTTTTTTTGCGGAAAAATTACCAATATCGCGTTTCCAGCGTGATTTAAGCGACTCCACTGTTTTACGCAATATTGGCGTAGCCGTAGCGCATGGCTTGCTTGGCTATCATTCCCTAGAGGCAGGGCTTAAAAAAATATCCGTTAATTCAGAAAAAATTAACCATGATCTTGCACAACACTGGGAGGTTCTCGCTGAACCCATACAAACTATTCTTAGAAAATATGCTGTAAAAAATTCTTATGAGCAATTATTAAACTTTTCACAAGGTAAACCCGTAACACAAGAAAATCTAAGCGCCTTTATTAGAACACTAGATTTGCCAGAAGATGTTAAGGATGAATTAATAAAATTAACACCTGCTAGTTATATTGGATTAGCAGAAATATTAGCTAAGAAAATTTAAGTAGCAAAGCTTAACCTCAATTTCGCAATTAGCATGGTAACGAACACGCTACATAACACGGAATTGAGGTTCTAAGCAATAAATGACTGAATATAGCTCATCACTCAATCATCAACCGCAGTATTCAGATAAAAAAAACCCCGCATAAGCGGGGTTTTTTTACATAAGCTTAAAATTAAGCAAATGTATAGATCAAGTTCAAACCGAACTGGTCTGGAACATACATGTTGCCAGTTTGTGTAGATTGATTGTTGTTGTTTTCGAAACGTGTCCAATCAAAACTTAAAGCAAATTGGTCAAATGCATACTGAACGCCTAAGCCATAAGCTAACGTTGTAGCAGATGAAGTAGCTAATTTAGTTGAACCAGTTTTACCTTTTTCAGATAAGTAAGCAGCACCAGCTTTAGCATGAGCACTGAAACCAGAGAAAGATGGAGAGTTGAAAACACCCATAACAGATGTATCCCAGATTTGGTAATAATCGTTAACTGTAGCGCCTGTTGAATCAGTAAATGTATTTTTACCAAATGAGTTGTATGCTAATTCAATAGCAAACAATTCTGTTAGGTTTTTACCAACCAATACGCTCCAACCGTAGTTAGATGTATCAAGTTGACCTGCTGTTACACCATTAACAGATGTTTTTGATTCATTTTGAGCTGAGTGGTTAACACCTGCACCAACATATAAACCATCAAATAATCCACTTTGACTGCCAGCCATTGCGCTTGTGTCAGCAGCTGTATAACCTGCATCAGCAGTATAGCCACCAGCGAATGCAACGCCTGTGAAAAGCGCAGAAGCTGCGATCAATGAAGTAAGGACCGATTTTTTCATTAGAGTAACTCCCTTAATTTGAGTTTAAAAATGAGATTAATTTCCCTAGACGACACCGCTTTGGTAACCAGTATCACTAAGCCGAAACTAGGTTAGCAAAAAACAATAAATAAAAACAAGCAATTAGACCGAATTCACCACGATATTCTTAAATTTTTCTTAAATCTTATCGAGAAAAGATTAAAAAAAAATCAATAATAAGGGTATACCCTAGTGATTTATAAGTATTAAAATTGCACAAATATTTTTTAAATTTTCTCGAGGAGCCGCTCAAAACGTGCAATAAAAACAGAATTCAACTCTGCACTGACGGGCAAATACCAATGATTATTTTGTGCAAAACACCTGCATTTCACGGCGTCTTTTTCTGTCATCACGACAATATCTTGATCGGAAAAAATTTGGAAATCCTGTTCTCGGAAAGCATAATGATCAGGATAAACGTGCTCAATAATATCAAGACCAAAGCTGTGTAAGTAATTAAAAAAACGCTGAGGCGATCCAATTGCCGCAACAGCATGAACTGTCTTACCCTGCAAAGCATAAACGCTAGTACGTATATTTGGGTTGTGCACACGAAATAATTCCGTACCACACAGGCTGAATGCTGGTTGCGATAATTTACCACCATTAACCACCACAAGATCAACAGATGCTAATCGAGAAATCGGTTCACGCAAAGGACCCGCAGGCAAAGACAAAGCGTTACCATGCCGCTTAGTTGCATCAATAATCGCAATTTCAAGATCACGCTCCATAGCATAGTGCTGCAAACCATCATCGCTTAAAATAATGTTACAAGCTGTATGCTGCACAAGAAATTGGATTGCGGCACTACGACTACGCGCAACAGCAATCGGCGCATCTGTTCTAGCAGCCAACAATACCGCTTCATCACCAATGTTGCGAGGATCAGCCTCGGACGTTGCCAAAGTAACACCAGAATACTTACCTTTGTAGCCACGCGTAATAATACCGGGCGACCAACCACGGTCTTTTAAGAAAAAATATAAAGCGATGACAAACGGTGTTTTACCAACACCACCAACAGTAATATTTCCTATAACAATGACTGGACAAGGCGCACGATATGTTTTGAGCCAGCGCTGTTTATACATCCAGCGACGCACAGTAATTACGCCATGGAACACTATGGAACATGGCCATAATAGGTAAGCAAACCACGTTTTACGCGCTGAATACCAATGCTTTGTTACCCAGGCTTCAATTGATTTCATCAGCAAATTGCATCTCATATAAACGATGATAATATCCACGCTGAGCCAAAAGCTCTTCGTGGCGACCAACTTCAACTATCCGCCCTTGATCCATGACAATGATTTTATTCGCCTCTTTAATCGTTGACAAACGATGTGCAATAACTAATGTTGTACACTGATGCATCAAGGTATTCAACGCGTCTTGAATATAACGCTCTGACTCCGTATCCAATGCTGAAGTCGCCTCATCCAATATCAATACAGGCGCTTTTTTCAAAATAGCTCGCGCAAGCGCTAAACGTTGACGCTGCCCACCTGACAACAAAGTACCATTTTCACCAATAACGGTATCAAATCCCATAGGCAGGGTTTCAATAAACTCAATCGCATGGGCCATTTTAGCCGCCTGCATAATATCTTCACGCGATGCTGTCTGTCTCAATGGCCCATAGGCAATATTATTTGCTACAGTATCATTAAACAGCACAACCTGCTGCCCTACATAAGCAAAATATTGACGAAACTCAGTCAACTCATAATCGTTAATATCTGTACCATCGAGAAAAATTTGATTATTTTCTACAGGATAAAAACGCATCAGCAAATTGACAAGAGACGTTTTACCACTGCCCGAACGACCAACTAAAGCAATAATCTCTTTAGGCTGTATTTCAAAATGAATATCCTTTAAGACACGATCACCCGTGTTATCATACTTAAAATGTAATTGTTTAAACTCTATGTGACTAACAACGTTTTTTACGCTTTTAGTCCCTCTGTTCATCTCTAGTGGCGCATCTAAAATCGAAAAAATAGCTTGCGCTCCAGCCAAGCCACGCTGAATTTTATTGTTAACATTGGTAATGTCTCGCATAGGCTTTAAAATAGCCAACATCGATGCAACCAAAGAAGTAAATGCGCCCGCCGTTAAATTAACTTTAGTCGATGTTGCCACAAAAATAATACTCGCCAAAGCTATAGCCGCAACTAATTGAACCCCAGAAGTACTCAGACATTTTGCCATCGCTACCTTTAATTCACGCAATAAGTTTGTTTTAACAGCTTCAGCAAAACGGCGCAATTCATAATCTTGACCACCAAATGTACGAACCACTTTATAGCCACTAATATTTTCTTCAGCAACTGACGTCGTTAACCCCATTGACTGCTGAATTGATAAGCTAAATTTTCGAGTACGTCGACTCGTCAAGGAAACAACTAAAATAATAAACGGAATTGCCATAAAATAAATGAGAGATAATTGCCAACTGATATTAAACATAACCACCAATAAGCCAATCACCAAGACCAGCGATTGCAAAAATGTCGTTAAAGCATCAGAACTCGCATTAGCAATTTGTTCAACATTATATGTCAAAGTGGAAAGTAAGTTTCCTGTAGTATTGTTATCGTATTCACGGGCAGGCATACGCTGATAATGATGAAACAACTTTTCTCGAAATACTCGCACGACATGACGAGCAACAGAAGTCATGAAATAATCGGATGCAACGTTGGCACCACCTCGGACGAGAAAAATCGCCACCACTATCACTGGCAACCAACGAATAAAATAAGCATCGTGCTGAATAAAACCTTTATTTAGTAGCGGCGTCATAAAATGCACCAACCAAGCATCGACCGCTGAATATACGACACTTCCGACTATACCCGCAAAAAAAGCCGGCCAAAAAGGCAACACATAACGTAATAAACGCTTATATAATTGCCAGCTGTTTGTTTTTTGTTTCATACTCATTCCAAGATCATTTCTACATCATACACCGCTATCATAACTTTACTGTTGTGGTATAGCTTGCTACAAATTTTAGAAGAACGTTTATTCATATCTCTCAACATGCTAGATTACCGCATGCCGTAATAAATAACCAGGAAGATGCTATGCCACACCATAACTATGAGCAAATAATTTGCAGCGCTTATGATAACAAAAGCGATTACTCACCCTCAAACCACCCGACGGAACTCGCCGCCGCTATTCAATATGTACTGGCTGAAATAAATCAAGGAAGAGTACGAGTTGCAGAACAAATCTCTAATACTTGGCAGATAAATCAGTGGGTAAAAAAGGCCGTTTTGCTATCTTTTATCACCACGAATAACAAGATTATTCATAGTGGTGACTTACAATATTTCGATAAAGTTGCACCAAAATATCAACAATATCGTGAAGAACAGTTTTTACTTGAAAAAATTCGGGTAGTGCCTGGCGCCTACGCCCGTTACGGATCTTATATCGGCCAAAATGTCATATTGATGCCAAGTTTTGTCAATATTGGTGCCTATATCGATGATAATTGCATGATAGACACTTGGGCAACCGTCGGCAGTTGCGCACAAATTGGAAAAAATGTACACATTTCAGGTGGCGCTGGTATTGGCGGCGTCTTAGAACCGCTACAAGCCAATCCAACCATTATTGAAGATAATTGCTTTATTGGCGCACGCTCAGAAATTGTAGAAGGCGTCATTGTTGAAAAAAATTCTGTGATTAGCATGGGCGTTTTTATCGGTCAAAGCACAAAAATTTATAACCGCATAAGCGGTGAAATTTCTTATGGTCGCGTACCACAAGGTTCTGTTGTTGTTCCTGGAAGCTTGCCTAGCGAAGATGGCACACACAGCCTCGCTTGCGCTGTGATTATCAAGCAAGTCGATGAAAAAACGCGATTAAAAACCAGCTTGAATGAGCTGTTACGCGTATAGAAATAGCGCGGGACTGCCCGCGCCACTAAACCGGCTCCAAAACAATAACACTTAATGGCAAAGCATGCCAAAAATGTTGGGACAAAAATTCATGTAAACGCAGTACTAAACGATCTATATCAGAAGCGGGCTTCATGTTATTCATGTCAGCAAAATGCACAGATGGGTAAGGATAAAAATCCCAAGCAAATTTGACTCGCAATACCAAACCCTGTTCAAAAAAATCGGCTTTTGCATAAGAAACACCCGGGTATTGTCTAGCAAAATATTCAATTTCACCTAGAGAAGCGCATAATCCTTGCAGCTCTAAACCAGTAACACAGGGCTTGATCCAGCCGGATTTTTCCAAAAATAAGCGAACGGCACCAATCAAAGGCAATTTAATCGGATATTCCACAGCACTTTTACTGCCAGCCGGTTTTTCCAAAATGGCGGTTGCTTGACGCATAAATACATAAAATAGCTCTAATAAAAATAGCGGCTTAGTTGCCGGCGCCGTCATTAACATTTTTTCACCTGCGTGCTGAGACGGTAAAATATCATCAATTTCGTGCAACATTTTGAGAAATATTGCTTGAGAAAATTCAACTGGCCTCCACGTATGACTATCATCATATGCCATGATTATTTGACCGGCGGAAATATGTGCATGTGGATAAAACGCTGTTGCATTTGAATAAACACTTCGCTCCATTAACCCCTGGTATGAAATAGACTGCACATGGAATGTGCGCACATCTAGCTCGATTGTTTGCGTGTAGCGATATACTAACAAGGCAATAGGAGTTGAATACTGAATCGCTCTTAAACGCAACACCGAAATATTTTCTGGCAAAACACACAGTTTTGCACCCACCTTCAAAGCAGCCAGCATTGAAACAACTAATGCTAAAGAATGCGACATAGAAAATACTATCGTATCACCTGGCTCGATACCTAAGCTCATATAACTTGAAGCACAAAGATTTACTTTGGCAACCAATGCTTCATAGGTAATCGAAGCACTACCTATCTCCAATGCCACGCGACCCGGCGAAGCATATGCTGCAGAATCTAAAAAGGCATACAAATGCGTTGCATACAGCAAAATATCTTCAGTGCGGCAAATACGAAATTCAGAAGTAGGCTTGGTTAAATAGACACTACTACGATGATCGATAGACATAAAATCCTTCTCCTAGTTCTGATTCTGTTAACTTATGCTCCAAAGTCAACGTGGAACACAATATCAAAGAAAAATTAAGGGAAGGTTAAATTTAAGGCGAACTGCGCAAAAAAAATTGCGCAGCCCCTTAAGAAACAAATTTTATACAGAACAACTGCGCGTCAATCCTTGCAATTCACGACCAAGAACCGCAAACATCACAAAACCCGCATTTGGATTCGCCAATAAATCAATGAGGAAATTGCTCCAACGCTCAAACTCCGCGGCGTGCTCTTGCATCCAACGCATAACAGCAGCAGAAATATTTTCACTTCCTCGACGATGTGACAATACATCTAACGCTAAAATACGTTGGTAATAATCAATATCATCTAACAAACTTGCACGTGCCAGCTCATCCCATTGACCTTCGATTTTGTGCAACATCATTTTGCTACGCAATATATTCAAATCTAATGTTTTACCAAGTTCAACATAAATTTCTGCAAGATCTAAAACGGATCGCTTTGAATCTTGAGCCGCTTTAACAACATCTAAAATATTAAACATATACGGAATCAAAGAAATGTCTTTTGCCAAATCTTCAGGCAAACTTTGCTGACGCAAACGTTGCACATTCTGTTTAAATGAATTTTTGTCATTTTCGGCCAACAAGCTCGGAATTTTCGTCTTCAATTCTTTCAAAGGTTTTTCAAACGTCTCTATCACTTTTGTGATATTAAAATCATTTGAGCAATTACGCAGAAACCAGCGTGTTGAACGCCGCACTAAATAGTAAATTTTCAACATCATATCAAAACGTAATTTAGTATCTACTTGACAATCTAAAGCACGAATTTTTTCCCACAAGCGAGGCACATCTAACAAATGATGTGAAGCCAAATAAGCTCTTACAATAAAATCTGTTGATGCGCCCGTTTCAATTTTTAAACGTTGAACAAAGTTAATGCCCATGGCATTACCTATATGATTGCTTAACTGCGTTGCAATCAGTTCGCGATGCAGACTATGCTGCAACAGCTCTTTAGGATATTTCTTAGAAATACGCTTAGGAAACGCCATAGCCAACATCTCAAAGAAATAAGGATCTTCGGGCAAATCTGAAGCCAAAATTTGTTGCTTCAAAATAATTTTATCATAAGCCAATAACACCGCAATTTCCGGACGAGAAAAGCCTTGGCCTGCAATTTTTCTTTCTAAAATCTCTTCGTCGCTCGGCAAACCTTCAACCTTACGGTTAATCTTGCCTTTCTTTTCTAAACCTAATAAATAGCGATGCAACAAGTCGACAGTTTGCGTGGCTGTATATGTTTCAAGACTTAAGGTTTCAGTTTGTAAGTAATTATCACGCAACACTAATTCCGCGACTTCGTCGGTCATGTCCGCTAACAATTTATTACGTTGCTTTAAGGTCAAATCGCCATTTGCCATGACCTGGTTCAGTAATATTTTTAAATTAACTTCATGATCTGAGCAATCAACACCAGCAGAATTATCAATAAAATCGGTATTAATACGTCCGCCACGCCGCGAATATTCAATGCGAGCTTTTTGCGTAAAACCTAAATTGCCTCCCTCAACAACAACCTTGCAGCCTAACTCATGCGCATTAACGCGAATAGCGTCATTTGCACGGTCGCCAACCATAATATCGGTTTCAGACTCTGCTTTAACAAAAGTACCAATACCACCATTCCAAAACATATCGATATTCGCACGAAACAACGCTTTAATGAGTTCATTTGGTGTCATTTCGGCTTGTTCTAAGCCAATCAACTTCTGAATTTCAGGACTCAATTTTAATGATTTTTCACTACGTTTAAAAATCGCACTTCCTTTTGACATAGCCTTACGGTCATAATCATCCCAAGTAGAACGAGGCAATTGAAATAACCGCTCTCTTTCAATAAAGCTTTTTTCTGGATCAGGATTTGGATCAACAAAGATATGCATGTGATTAAAGGCAGCAACTAAACAGGTATGACGCGATAATAACATTCCATTACCAAATACGTCCCCACTCATGTCACCCACGCCCAAGACAGTAAATGGTGTTGTTTGAATATCTTTATTAGACAATTCAAGAAAATGCCGTTTTGCAGATTCCCAAGCACCTTTTGCAGTAATCCCCATTTTTTTATGGTCATAACCTGCAGAACCACCAGAAGCAAAGGCATCACCTAACCAGAATTTATATTCTAAAGAAATAGCATTAGCAATATCTGAAAACGTTGCTGTTCCTTTATCTGCGGCCACAACTAAATATGGATCTTCTTCATCATAACGCACGACTTTTTCAGGATGGATAATTTTGCCTTCGATAATATTATCTGTAATACATAATAGACCTTTAATGAAAATTTGATAGCAAGCAATGGCTTCTCGCATCATGCTTTCACGATCATCGGTTGGCAATAATTTAGGCACAAAACCACCCTTCGCACCTAAAGGAACAATCACCGCATTTTTTACTTGCTGCGCTTTCATTAAGCCTAAAATTTCAGTTCTAAAATCTTCACGACGATCTGACCAACGAATACCTCCACGCGCTACTTTTGCACCTCGCAAATGCACACCTTCAACTCGCGGTGAATAAATAAAAATTTCATATAAGGGTTTCGGCAATGGCATTTCAGGAATATTATCGGGGCTTAGCTTAATCGATATACAAGATGTACGCATATCTTGTTCCAACGATTGGAAATAATTAGTTCTTAGTGTTGCCATGACCAATGCTAGGTAACGACGCAAAATTCTATCTTCATCTAAACTACTTACTGAGTTCAGATCTTCATCCATACGTGCTTGCAATGCAACAGCCTCTTCGTCGCGTTTTCCTTTAAAACTTGGATCAAATCGCGCTTTGAATAAAGCAATTAACGTTTTTGATAAACTAGGATTATGGGACAAAGTATCTGCAATATAATCTTGACTAAAAGTAAAACCAATTTGCTTGAGATATCTTGCATAAGCACGCAGTAATGCCGTTTCCTTCCAAGATAATTGCGCCGCTAAAATCAAACGATTAAATCGATCACTTTCAGCTTCACCAAACCATACGCGCGGAAAAGCATCTTGGAAAACTTCACGAATTTCTTCAACATGAATTTCAGCACCGTTGGATGACACCACTTGAAAATCATTAATCCATACAACTTTATTTTCTTCGAAATGAACTACATGGGGCGACTCACCCATCACTCGAAAACCCATGTTCTCTAGGATAGGCAATACATCAGACAATGGCGATGGTGCATTTGCCCGATATAGTTTCAAATGAACAGTATCTTGTGTTTTATAAAAAGCCATCTCCAATTGATGTGTGTCATTTAATTTTTCGACATGCTCAATATCAACTAACGCTGCTCTTGCTTCATATTCTTCACGGTAACCCGAACTAAATGCATAACGATATTTATTGAAATGTAACATCCCCTGCACTGCGCCATACTGGGTTTCTAAATTTTCTTTTAAAGAATCAACCCATGAATGTGACGCAGCAATAATTTTCTGCTCGATTGCAGCATAATCGTAATCATGTGGCATCGCTGGATCAACACGAATCAAGAAATGGATTCTTGCCAATACCGACTCAGTAAAAATTGTATTAAATGACGACTCAAAACCATGTAACTCCTGCACTAAAATACCTTGAAGCTTCAAACGCAATTCAGTACTAACACGATCTTTTGGCAGATAAACAAGACAAGAAAAATAGCGATTGTAAGTATCTTTTCGAACAAACAAACGTGTGCGTTGTCGCTCTTTTAAGTGTAATATCCCCATGGATAAATCAAAAAGCTCTTCTTTATTTGCTTGAAATAAATCATCGCGTGGCAACGTTTCTAAAATATTCAACAAGGCCTTACCAGAATGGTCGACCATGGATAATTTGGATAACTTTAAAATATGTTCTATTTTTTTGCGCAAAAAAGGAATGTGTCGAGGATCACTATTATAAGCGGCTGAAGTATATAAACCAATCAGTAAACGAAAACCAACAACTTTACCTTTAGCGTCAAATTGTTTAATACCAATATAATCAGTATACGTTGGCCTATGTACAGTAGAAATAGTATTAGTTTTAGCCACGACAAGGATTTGACGCGACAATAACACTTCACGCGCGCGTACCGGCAAATTAGCAAGATGTTTCGTTAATGCAGAACTACTTTTCTCTGCCAAAACGCCGCATCCTGAATTTGCAACTGCATCGATTGTGCCATCTTTTTTATCTGATTGCGAAAAACGATAATCACGACAACCAAGAAAAATAAAATTCTTATTAAGTAGCCATTGTAAAAAATCTAATGATTCGTGCAACTCATCCTGATCAAAGGTCGGCGCAATCTGCTTTAAATCCTCTACAGATTTTTCAACTTTGCTGACCATGGATGACCAACCACTCACTGCTAATGCCACATCATGTAAAACACGCATTAAATTTTCTTTAAGAGATTTCAATGCTTTTGGATCTTCAATACGATCTACTTCAAAATAAACAACAGCTTCAGCTGGCAACTCTGCAGTCAGATTTTGCGACAATACTTTTGTTACTTGACGCTTGGTATCGCGAGTAAAGTGTAAATTACCGACGTTAACAATAAAATGGACTGATATGCCTAAGCGCTCAAACTCCATCATCATGGAATCAACTAAAAATGGCATATCTTCTTGACAAAGTGCTATCACGGAATGCTTTGATGACCAGCCATCTCGCGTATAATCAGGGTTATAAATTCGCAGATCTGTCGCCTTGGCTTTGTACTGATTGATATGCTCCCACAGAGTCATCATACTGCCACTCAAATCGTCAATCGAGCGGGACAATAAATCTTCTAACGATAAAGTGTCATAAAAAATACGCGCAAATGATAGTAATACTTCTACCCCTGAAACCTTAACCTTTTTCTTAAGAGACTGACAAATTTCATTAATAATTTGTTCGCGTGATTTTTGTGATTGCTGTGGCATGTTTCTTCCTATTTAAAAACAAGTAAACGGACAAAATTGGCGTGATTATAGCAGCCAAAATCTATTGATGACAAACTTAACTGATTTTAATTCATGAGGCTTAATCTGTTACCTTATTACGTAAATAAACCAGATCAATTTGATCTGGAAAAACCCATTTTGATTCATATTTAATCTGATAGCGCGCAAATTCCAGCATGTCTAGCGCCGTAGGCGGCAATGACAAAACAACATCTGCCACAGGAAGCCCTTCTGGCGCAACCACCCGCTCTGGGTAGGTAATCTTCATACCCCGCTCTGTAAACTGGTATTCTCCCGCATAAACTTCTTGTTTTCGCGCGTCTATGGCGACAAAAATCGGGGCTTCTATGGCAAAATTTTTATATTTTTTATAGGCCAACGCGGCCAAATTCGACAACGGCAATAGCGGTTTATTCCAACCTACCGCTAAGCCTTGCGCAACACTGGCTGTCAAACGCACCCCCGTAAATGAACCTGGACCATGACCAAATGCAATGCCATCTACATCCTGACCTTCTATGCCCATCACTCGCAATCCTTCTTCCACCATGGGCAAAATCAATTCGCCCTGGCGACGCGGGGCTTCTATAGCATGTGTATAAAATTTTTCATTAGCAAAAATTGCGACAGAACAATCATTACCCGATGCATCGATGCTTAATATTTTCATAAATTTATCTCTTGTAAAAACTTCACGACTTTATCTTCATCTCGCACAATTAAGGCTTTGGGCATCGCTTTCAAAAATGCCGCGCCGTACTTTCTGGTTAACATCCGCATATCACCAATAACCAAAACGCCCTTGTCGGTTTCACTACGAATTAAACGCCCAACACCTTGCTTTAACATAATCACTGCTTGTGGTAGCTGGTAATCATAAAAAGGATCTTTACCAGAACTTTTATAGGCATTAATGCGCGCCTTGGTAACAGGATCACCCGGAGAAGCAAAAGGCAATTTATCAATACATACACAACACAAGGCTGCCCCCTGTACGTCAACACCTTGCCAAAAACTACTCGTTGCCAATAAAATCATACGTTCATTGGTTTTGAATTGCTCCAGCAAAGTATGCTTGCTCGCCTGTCCTTGCATTAACAAAGTAAATTTTCGGCACTGAGCGTCACAATCGGAGCCGCGTAGCGACATGCTAGATGAAGAATCATGCGCCGCCTGGAGCAGATGAGACAGATGCTCATAGGCTTCTTGCATGGCCCGGTAACTGGTAAAGAGTAAAAAAGTGCGGCCAGACGCTGCTTCACAGAGAGGAGCAATGGCATCAACCCAACGGCTAACAAAATCTTTATCTGTTACATCAGGTAAATAACGCGGGAAGTATAAGCGTGCTTGTTCATGATAATGATAAGGACTTTCTAATAATAAAGTTTTATGCGCCTGAATACCTAAAGGTTGAGTAAAATGCTCCATGCCAGTGCCCGCATCCAATGTGGCAGACGTATAAATCCATGCTTTTTTGGGGTCATTTAAAGCAACTGATAACTGACCAGAAAAATCTATCGGCGTTTTGTAAATCATAAAGCCAGTTAAAAAAACTTCAAACCAAAAGACAACCTGTTCTTTAGCAGAGCGATTGTTATGACTCATGGCATGAGGCTGCAACACAGCGGAAGACAAGTCATTGAGAAACGCACTCATTAACTGAGAACGTTGCCAAGCATTTTCTAAGCCTTTGCTACGCTGACTTTGCTCGGCTAAACATTCTGTTAACTCTGATAATTGATGAGCTAAATTGTCAACGCTTATTTTAATTGTTGTTTGCTTTGCAATTTCAAACCATGCTTCACGCCGACCATTATCCCCCATATGTAAGCGTAAATTTGTTAATTCTTGCTTTAAAACAAGCGTCAATCGCAATATGGTGGGATGATCCGCTCCTAATATGGCATATTCTGACTGAATATCACGAATTAATAACAGTAACTGTCTTGATGAAAAACGTTCGCTCAAAAAGCTTGATGCCGCATCATATAATTGATGCGCTTCATCAAAAATAACCGTATCGACATCGGGCAACAGCTTTCCCACAGATTCTTCTTTTAATGACATGTCTGCAAAAAACAAATGATGATTAATCACAACAACATCTGCCGATAACGCTTCTTTACGTGCACGGACGACAAAACATTGTTCGTAAAACTCACATTCATTACCCAAACAACTTTCTGCAGTACTAGTGACATGTTGCCAAATGCCCGCGTCTTCAGAAAAACCATCACATTCACTAAGGTCACCAGCTGTAGTCAGCTTAGACCATGCTTGTATTTTTGCAAAATCTTTTATAACTTCCTTGCTTTCAAATAACTGATGTTGCTGCGGAGCATCTAAACGGTATAAGCACGCATAATTTGAGCGCCCTTTTAGTAGCACCATTTTTTTATTAACAGCTAAAAATTTTTTTAATATGGGCAAGTCTTTTCGAAACAATTGATCTTGCAAGTTTTTAGTGCCAGTAGACACTAAAATTTTTTTATCGCTCAACAAAGCAGGAATTAAATAAGCAAAGGTTTTGCCAATGCCGGTGCCAGCTTCAACCACCAAAGTGGTATGCGTATCGATAGCATATTCTACCGCTTCAGCCATAGTTAATTGAGCAGCACGCGGGATAAAATGTGGATACGCTTTTTTTAAATTACCTTGATCACCAAGAATGCTAGATAATAATTCACTCATTAAGATAAGGCTTTAAATGCTCAAATTTATCGGGCTTATTTGCCCATTCGTCTGCATCATCAAGAGCAGGTTTTACCGCAGTAATTACCGGCCAGGACACCGATAATTTCTTATTAATTTCTAGATATTTTTCATACTCAGGCGGCAAATCATCTTCCGACATAATTGCGTTAACAGGACACTCAGGCTCGCAAAGAGCGCAATCAATACATTCATCTGGATTAATAACTAAAAAGTTAGGTCCTTCATAAAAGCAATCAACAGGACAAACTTCGACACAGTCGGTATATTTACATTTAATACATTGTTCGGTTACAACAAAGGTCATTTTATTTTAATCTCCACAAGCAAATTCACTACCACACCCCTGGTAATATACAGATTTATCATTCCCTGAAACATCTTTATCCGAAAAATCAGTTGCGACAACTACGTCAATAGGCACGGAAAACATCGGGCGCCCTATTTCTTGTTCCAATTTAGCCAACTCACTACGACGCGCCGGATCTAGTCGTTCAAAATCAGCCTGCTGGTTATAGATACAAGGGTCACATTCTAAACTTCGGGTGGCAATTAAGTCAAAGCCCGCTTGCTGGACTAGTTGATTTCTTTGTTCAAGCGTATGCTGATATAATGGACACCAGACTCTCCTTGATCCATAAGCATGACTTTCTGGCATAAATTCTTGTAAATCCCGCAATTCAGACGCTTGCTGACACCGCTTTGCCAAGACAACTGTTGCATGTAAATTGGGGTCTACCTCATCTAGCCAGTCTAAAATAGGCAACCCTTTTAAAAAACTTGCACACCAATGAAATTTAATGCTCGGGAAGTTTTTTCGCTCTTGCGCCAATCTTGCAAAGCTATATTCCGCCGCTAAGCGAACGTGCTTAATATGATGTTTTTGCAAATAGTGATCTACCGCATCTATTCGCTGATTCCACTCCGCTGCTGCCCAACCAGTATCTACCGATACCACGATTAAGGATGATAACGCTTGTTGCCGCGCCCACTCAATAAGCGCAATAGAATCGTTACCAAAATTTGCAATAATAACATGTGACATACATGGACCGCACAATCTATTAAAGTGTAGAACTTAAGACTCGCATCACCAAACTATGAAAATCTAAGCCGGCAACCTGAGTTGAGCGCGGCACGAGACTAGTACTGGTATAGCCTGGAATGGTATTAATTTCAAAAAGCCAAGCATTGTTTTTATCATCCATCTTGAAATCAACGCGCACCATTCCACGACAATGTGTCGCTCGATAAGCTTGTAACCCGATTTCGTTCATCCGCGCACGTATATCATCAGGCAGATCACATGGGCAAGGAAATTGGGTGTCAGGATCTTTGTATTTGGCTTCATAATCATAAAATTCATGCTTAGCAGATGGTATAATCTCTACCATTGGAAAGGTTTCACCATCAATAATCGGCAAAGCAAATTCACGGCCGGATACCCAAGGCTCAACCAATACGAGCTCATCATATTGACGCGCATCGTTAAAGGCGACATCAAATTCTTCAGAAGTTTTTACTTTATGCACACCAATACTTGAGCCACCAGCCGGCGGCTTAATCGCTAATGGCAACCCCAGCGCCGCAATTACTGCTTCTTTTTCATTTAAAGAACGGATTTCAAACCAAGGCAAAACTGGCAACCCCATATCTCGCCACACGCGTTTACTGACAATTTTATCCATAGTAATGGCGCACGCCAACGTACCGCAACCAGTAAACGGGATGTTCATGGTTTGCAAAAAACCTTGAATTTCGCCATTTTCACCATGCCCGCCGTGCAAAACAATATATGCGCGGTCAAACTCACATTGTTTTAACTTGTCAAAATCATCCCTAGGATCTAAGCCAAACGCGTCGACACCCTGATCTAACAACGCCTGCAACACTGCTTGTCCAGACTTCAGCGATACTTCACGCTCTGTTTCACCACCAAACAACACAGCCACACGGCCAAATTTTCTTACATCTGTCATTTTCATTCTCTCCATCAGCGAGCGCGCCTCACCCTTTCCGACAACAGGAAGGGTATAAAACATCACATCACTTTTACTTCTTGCTCTAATTCAATATTAAATTTCTCTTTTACCTTTTCTTTTGCTAATGTTATCAAATCGACAATATTTTTCGAACTCGCATGATCAATGTTGACAATAAAATTAGCATGCTTTTCTGAAATCTGGGCGCCACCGATACGGCACCCTTTTAATTCGCAGGCTTGAATTAAAGCAGCCGCATGATATCCCGGAGGATTCTTAAAAACCGAACCACAATTAGGTAAATTAGTCGGCTGAGATTGATTACGTTTATCTAACATGGTTTTTATTTTTAGTAATGATTCTTCTTTCGAGCCAGGTTGTAATTGAAAATAAGCCCCTAAGAAATATTCTTGTTGCGGCATAATAACTTCACGATAACGAGTAATAAATTCACTTCTATCACGTAGATGAATATGGCCTTGGCGATCTATCGTTTCGACTTTAGTAACATAGTCCCAAGTTTCACCGCCATAACATCCAGCATTCATACGTAAAGCACCGCCCACAGTACCAGGAATACCCGCCAAAAACTCGATGCCTTGTAAATTATTTCGCGCTGAAAAGCGCGCCAGCTGACCACAAGGCACTCCGGCAGCTGTATATATACTATGGCCGTCTACGCTGATTTGATTTAATACTGATCCCTGGGTCACAATAATTACACCGCGAATACCCTGATCGGAAATCAATACATTACTACCCAAGCCTAACCAAGTAATGGACACCTCGGCAGGACACAACGACAATACCTTGGAAATATCCTCAAGATGTTGGGGAATTAACACTGCATCACCAGGCCCGCCAACGCGCCAAGAGGTATAACGATGTAAAGAATGATTCAATAGCAAAGGTGTCTTGAGCTGCTCAGAAATAACAGCCCAAGAAAAAACATCAGCAAGCGTCACGTCTATACTACCCAAAATAATGTGTATAATTTAATGAGATTGTATTTATGTTAATAGGATTAACGTTAACATCAACTGCGCCAGAGTGAAGATCAGTGCTACCTAAACGCGTATAATCATATTCAAGTCCAAGTGAACTATGTGCATTCAACATATATGACACACCCGCGCCAGCTAACCAACCATACTGTCTTTCACTATCACTAATAGTTGACTGATCGTCGTAATTTTCAACCTCTACTGTGCCAGAGACATAGCCTGCTTTACCATAAAACAACCAATTTTCTTGAGAATAACCAAGCACTGGGGTTAAACCAAACATGTGACTAACTTTTGTTTTATAAGCATCACCATCAGAAACTGTCGCACTGTCGGAAAAACTTCCTCCAGAGTAACTCGCTTCTAGACCAAGTACCCATTGATTCATTTGATAAGCCCAGCCAACATGAGGCCCCACGGCAAACCCATCCGGGTGAGTTGATACCAAATCCTGCGTATTGCCAACCAAGGCCGCTGATGTGGATGTATTCATCCAACTATAAGAAAGTTGTGGGCCCACATAAAAACCCGACCAATCAGCCATGGCAACACTCGATGCACCTAGCGATAATGATAGAGACAATAATAATGTTTTAACTTTCATCTTTTTTCCTTAAAGATTATGACTCGTTCAACTTAACAACACTTTTCATGACTTGCAAGCACTCTCGACTA
Source organism: Alphaproteobacteria bacterium (assembly GCA_021151585.1). Classification (GTDB taxonomy): domain Bacteria; phylum Pseudomonadota; class Gammaproteobacteria; order JAGOUN01; family JAGOUN01; genus JAGOUN01. The sequence continues at coordinate 26,367 of JAGKWX010000001.1, forward strand.
ATTGCACAACCATTTTGCTAATACTACCAGCGCCCATAGCTAAAATAACATCACCCGGCTGAACAATGCGGCTTAATACGTCTTTTAATTCTTCATCACCGACCAAGATAGGCTCAACTAACTTGCGCGAACGAATAGCTTTCGCTAAAACTTGGCTATTGGCCCCTTCAATAAATGCTTCACCAGCAGAATAAACGTCCATTAGCAGCAACACCGAGACTTCCGATAATACTTTGGCAAACGCATCTAATTGCTCTAAAGTGCGTGTATATCTATGCGGCTGAAATAACAAAACAATTCGTGACGTCGGCCAAGCGGCTTTCGCTGCAGCATAGGTTACAGCGACTTCTGTCGGATGGTGGCCATAATCATCAATCACAGTGACATCACAATCACGAATTTTTATCACGCCAAGATGCTGAAAACGTCGCCCAACACCAGAAAAGTGTTTAAATGCTTGTTGAATATTATCGTCACTAATATCCAACTGCTTGGCAATAATATAAACAGCCAGCGCATTGAGTGCATTATGCTTTCCAGGCAAATTTAAGTGAAAAGATTTGACGATACCTTGATCATCTAAAGTAAATTCACTCGCCGTATGTTGTTGTTTAAATGACAGCAAACGCACATTACACTGTGCGCTCTCACCATAAGTCATCGATGGGCGCGACACTTGTGGTAATAATTCTTGTATCACAGGGTCATCACCCCACAATACCGCCAAACCATAAAAAGGCAAATGATGCAAAAAATCAACAAATGCTTGCTTAACATGTGAAAATTTGCCGCCATAATTTTCCAAATGGTCAGCCTCAATGTTCGTCACAACAGAGATCATTGGGTTCAACATTAAAAAAGAAGCATCACTTTCATCTGCTTCTGCAACCAAATAATGACCTTTTCCTAAGCGGGCATTTACCGCATGGCTATTTAATTTGCCTCCAATAACAAAAGTAGGATCCAAACCCGCTTCTGCTAAAACACTAGCGCATAAACTAGTTGTTGTTGTTTTACCGTGCGTACCAGCAATCGCAATACCGTATCGAAATCGCATTAACTCGGCCAACATCGCAGCACGTGGCACGATAGGAATATGCGCCTCTCTTGCAGCAACAATTTCAGGATTATCATGTTTAATTGCTGAAGACTGCACCACCACATCAACATTAGTTATATAATCAGGATTATGGCCAATAAAAATTTTTGCACCGCATTTTTCTAAACGTTCGGTTATAGCACTTTTGCAAGCATCTGAACCTGAAATTTGGTAACCTTCAGTTAATAAGACCTCAGCAATTCCGCTCATACCAATGCCGCCTATCCCGACAAAATGCAACTTATTAACTAAGTTTTTTCTTGGAAAATTCATTATATTGCCACCTCTAAGCATGCACGCACAAGATGATCATCAGCATCAATAATACGATGCGCATAAGCATGCTGAGAGTAACGCCGATAATTGAGCTCTTCTTTTAATGCATCTAACAAATTTTTTAATGAATCTACAGAAAGCTCTGTTTCTTGAATTAATAATCCTGCAGCCTGATCTACTAAATATTTAGCGTTGGCAGTTTGGTGGTCATCTACAGCATAAGGGTATGGAATAAAAATTGCTGGGCGCCCAACGGTCATTATTTCAAAAACAGTCATGGCGCCAGAACGACAAATGACGACATCCGCCCACTCATAAGCCGATCTCATATCATCGATGTAAGGTGTGATTTTATATGAGCCATGAATATTATTATCAATCTTTTGCATCTCTTCAAAATGCTTATCACCGGTCTGATGCCAAACTTGAATATTGTCAACTTGACTCAATAATTCTGGTAGTTTTTTATTTAAACTTAAAGCACCTCGACTGCCACCGATAATTAACACTCTCATGGGTATATCTGAAAACTTTTTTGGCTTAATATGAACTAAATCGGCGCGCACCGGGTTACCACATACCGTAGGATGATATTTTGTTAACACATCCGGAAAAGCTGTCAATACTTTTTTGGCGAAACGCGCCGCTAATTGATTGGTTTTTCCTGCAATTGCATTTTGTTCATGAATAACAACCGGGATATTCAAACATCGTGCCGCTAAAACACTGGGGCCACTGACGTAACCACCCATACCCAAGACAAGATTAGCCTTTAATTTTTTCAATAATCTCAGCGCTTGAAAAAAAGCACGCACCGCACCTAATAAGGCAAAAACTTGATACAGCTTTCCTGAACGACGCACACCCTTCACTTTAATGAAAAATAATGAAATGCCATGCTTGGGGACAATGGATGCTTCTAAGCCTTCTTGCGTTCCTATCCAAGACACGCGATGGCCTTGTTCTTGCCATTTTTCAGCGAAAGCGAGCGCCGGATATACATGACCACCTGTCCCGCCAGCAACAATAACAGCATGTTTTGTACTTTCTATCATTTATATATTCTCAAATTAATAGTCTTCAATCGTGTTTCATAATCAATACGAAACAATACCGCAATAGCACATATATCTATTAATAAACTACTACCGCCATAACTAACAAAAGGCAAAGTTAACCCCTTGGTTGGTAACACCCCAGAGTTTACACCAACATTAATCAAAAACTGCAAGCCTAACCAAATACCTATACCAAATGCGACATAACTAGAATAATACTCAGAACAATCATGGGCTCTTTTACCTATTGCCAAAGATCTCAACACGAGCATGACATAAAAAACAAAAAGGCAAGAAATACCAAGCAATCCTAGTTCTTCAGCTAGAATAGAAAAAATAAAATCTGTTTGTGATTCCGGAAGATAAAATAATTTTTGAATACTGTTACCTAAGCCAACACCCAAAAATCCGCCATTGCCAAAAGCAATCAAAGCCTGAGTTAATTGATAACCACTACCATACTGATTTTCCCAAGGATGTAAAAATGAGGTAATACGCAACATACGGTAAGGGGAAACAAATGCCAATAAGCCAAATAAACCAGCGGTCAGAGCTAGCAATAAAAGAAAATACCGTATAGGCATACCTGCCAGCAACATCATTGCCATACCGGTTGAAATAATAACAACCGACGCACCAAAATCAGGCTCCTTTAATAACAATACCGCAACGATAGTTAATACACATAGTGGCCGAATAAATCCAGAAATATGCTGTTGTATCCATAAGTTTTGCCGAACTAAATATCCTGATAAATATAAAATTACGGCTAATTTAGCAAATTCCGATACTTGCAAACCAACAGGCCCTATACCTATCCAACGGGCACTACCATTAATACTCCGACCAATATGCGGTACCAGCACCAAAATCAACAACATCAAGCTAATAATAAAAATATTTGGACTAAGTGCCATAATTTTCTTCATTGATGTTCGTAAAATGAAGCGCGCTATAACCAATGCCACAAATAAAAAAATCATTTGACGCACTAGAAAATGGAAAGGACTTTCAAATTGTTTTTCAGACACATCAATAGAAGAAGAAGCTACCATGATGAGGCCTAAAATAATGATACCAATAACGCTAATTAATAACGGCGTATCTATAGAGCCGATACGCTTAGTTGTTGTATTCATTAATTTTCCTTAGTAACCAAAAATTTAAATTGACGCCCACGATCTTCGTAATTTTTAAACATATCGAGACTCGCGCATGCAGGGGACAGCAAAACCGCATCGCCAGATTGAGCGTTTTTTTCAGCGACTATAACCACTTGTTGCAAGTCGTCTACGACAAAGAGATTGCTTGAATACGAGCGAGCGCCGCTATCCCCGACATAAACTGAAAACAAGTGTTCTAAATCATACTTATTTTCGCCCATCAAAATAATCGCACGCGCTTTATCTTGCAATAAACTCACCAACGGAGCAAAATCTTGCCCCTTACCCTGGCCACCCAAAATAATCACAAGTTTGCCAGAAATAATACCACTGACACTCTTGATCGCCACAACAGTTGATTCAACATTAGTACCTTTAGAGTCATTCCACCAGGTAACGTCATTTTTTTTTAGAACAAATTCACAGCGATGCTCTAAACCTGGAAAATTAGCAACACCTTCAAATGCCGATACGTGATCAATATTTAACAATGACATTATTGCCATAACAGCAAGAGCATTATGCTGATTATGCCGACCAAATATTTTTAAACACTGCCGCCAATCGTCATTGCGATGCATGGCGTAACGGTGAATAGCACTCGGTCCTAGATCATCCAAGCTGATTGTTAAGATTTTCTCTGCTTTGATCGGCATCTTGCGACAAAAATCATCTTCTTCGTTTACTACCGCATATCGACAGTTTTGATAAATTTTTGCCTTAATCGCCGCATAATTCTGCATGGTTTCGTGTCTGTCTAAGTGATCTTGTGAAATATTGCTGACATAAGCGACCTCACAAAAAAACGGCTTCGCTAATTCTAATTGATAACTTGATAATTCTAATACGAAATAATCCACATCATCTTCAACATGATCTAAAAAAGGCAAGCCATTATTACCTATTGCAATCGCTTTATATCCCGCGCTACGCAATCCTGCTTCTACTAAATGTACCAAGGTACTTTTGCCATTTGAACCTGTAATCACAACATATGGCTTTGTCACTTCTTGTACAAAAAGATTAAAATCATTGCTTAATTTATCTTGAACAGATTCATAGAGCGACGCATGTGGATTCGCACCGGGACTTAAATAAATTGTGTGATAATTTTGTAATTGCTCAGAAGTCATATGATGAAAGATAGGCACATTTTTTAATAACGAAAGATTTGTGCAGGCAACATGCTCCTCAAAAACATCAAACGCAATATTTTTTTTAATTAAATATTGCGCAATACTAAAACCAGTTTTTCCTAAGCCAACAATTAATAATTTCATCGTAATTTCAATGTTGCAAGGCCAACCAATACTAGCACAAAAGTAATGATCCAAAAACGAACAATCACCTTAGGCTCAGGCCAACCTTTTAATTCAAAATGGTGATGGATAGGCGCCATTTTAAAAATGCGTTTTTTACGCAACTTAAATGATCCCACTTGCAAAATAACTGAGACGGCTTCTAAAACAAATATCCCGCCCATAATAACCAATACTAACTCCTGGCGCACAATAATTGCCAATAATCCTAACGCGGCGCCTAAACCTAATGCCCCAACATCGCCCATGAATACTTCGGCAGGATAGGCATTAAACCACAAAAACCCTAAACCACTACCAACAATGGCCCCACAAAATATGGCACATTCACCAGCACCTGGAATATAAGGGATAATTAAGTAATGAGCAAACTGAGAGTTGCCTGTGACATAAGCAAACACGCCCATAGCCGCCGCAACCAATACGGTTGGTAAAATCGCCAAACCATCTAAACCGTCGGTTAAGTTAACCGCATTACTTGAGCCGATAATCACAAAATAACTCAACACAACAAACCATGGCCCTAATTGGATAATGATATTTTTAAAAAAAGGAATGACTAACTGCGTTTCTTGCGGTAATTGTATATATTTATATAACAAAAGAACGGCAATTAAAGAAATAACCGATTGCCAGAAAATTTTTTGCTTTGCACTTAAACCATCAGTATTTTTACGATAAATTTTTAAATAATCATCTGTCCAGCCAATAATCCCAAAGCCCAAGGTAACAAATATTAAAAAAATAACATATCGATTGGTTACATCTCCCCACAAAATAACACTGATGAAAATTGATAATAAGATTAACATCCCTCCCATCGTCGGGGTACCCGATTTGCTTAAATGAGATTTTGGACCACAGTCACGCACGATTTGCCTCATTTGCAACGATTGTAATTTGCGAATGACAACAGGGCCACAACCCAAACAAAACAATAAGGACGTCAGTGCTGCTAAAATGGCTCTAAAAGTCAAAAAATGAATAACATTAAATGCATGGAAATGCGGAGCATATTTTAAGAGTAGATGATATAGCATGATGTACCTTTAACGTTTGTAAAGGCAACCCCCAGTGGTTGCCTACCCTAAATAACCAATTCACAATTAACAACTAAGGCGAGCACAGGGACTCAGGCCTAGATTTTCTTAAAAAATTTTTCAACAACTTCTCTATCACTAAAATACTTTTTCTCATTACCAATGATTTGATAATTCTCATGTCCTTTGCCAGCGATCAAAATCACATCATTTTCTGCTGCGGCAGCGATAGTTGATTCAATGGCTGCAGCACGATCAGAGACGACGCGCACCCTAGCTTGATCTAAAAAACCCGCAAGAATATCTTGCAAAATATCCGCAGACTTTTCCGTACGTGGATTGTCATCAGTGATACAAACTTCATCCGCGTAGCGCTCTGCAATCCGCGCCATGATAGGACGCTTACTTTTATCGCGATCACCACCACAACCAAACACACAAAACAGTTTACCTTGTGTTATATGACGTACAGCCATCAAGGCTTTTTCTAACGCATCAGGCTTATGGGCATAATCGATAACGCAACATGGCTTACCGGGAACTTTGACACTTTCCAAACGACCTGGTATGGGGAGTATCAACGATATATTGTTTAATAGTGCTTGTTCATCGTATCCTAATGATAACAAACAAGTCACGGCAGCAAAAAGATTTTGTTGATTAAATTCACCCACTAGCCGGGTTTTGTGAATATCTGCAATGGGCTGGGAGCGAGAAAACCCATGACAAATCATCTGAGTATTGTTATAACGCTGGTAAAGCGCAAGACACCATGGATCATCAAGGTTAAAAATAGCACGATGCACGTGATGCTCAGTAAGTAAACGTTCTTTTGCCAAACCATATTCCTGCATAGTTTTATGATAATCCAAATGATCTTGGGTCAAATTCATAAAAATCGCGGCATCAAATACCAAACCTTGAACACGCCCTTGAACCAAGGCATGTGATGACACTTCCATGACAATAGTGTCACAACCCTGCTGCTTTAGGTGCGCAAAATAATGCTGAATAGTGATCGGATCAGGGGTGTTAATTCCTGTTTCAATAAATGGGCCTTCAGGCTTACCAATACCAAATGTCCCCATAACATAAGCGTTATTTCCCGACAAATTCAGTAATTGCGCAATAATATTGGTAACTGAGGTTTTACCACTGGTCCCGGTGACGCCAATAATTTGCATATTTTTAGCAGGATAAGCGTAAAATTTCTGCGCGATGGGGCCGATTTTGTGTTGAACATTTGGCAATGAAATTATACATGCCGATTGCCCTTGCTGTGATATGTTGCACATACTACCGATTGATCGCTCTGTTTGATCTGCATAGTACGCCCAAGAGGGTAATCGGCCAGCAACCCCTATGGCAGATTCAACAACAATAGCAACAGCTCCTTGGTTCAGCGCATCTTCAATAAAATCGCGCCCATCGACTTTCTCACCCGGATAAGCAAAAAATAACGCGCCAGATCGCACATCACGACTGGATAGAGATAAAGAAGAAATCTCACAGTCTTGTGCTGCTGAAATAGAAATATAATCGGACAGTAATTCGGACAACTTCATATGGTTAACCTTACAAAAACAATAACGACTGAAGCTCCAGCTAAGACTGGAGCAACACAGTTATTATTGCCTAGATATTTCTAGCTTCAAAATAAAAAATCAATTCACCCTATCGGCTGGGATATTTAATTGTTGCAACGCCGCATTCATAATTTTTGAAAAAGCAGGCGCCGCAATTAAACCACCATAATAAGCGCTGCCTTGTGGATCCATGACCACAACCGCTACTACTAATCGGGGATTACTCACAGGAGCTATGCCGACAAAAGATCCACGATAACGATGTTTATAATAGCCACCAGGGCCCGCCATTTTCGCCGTACCTGTTTTTCCGGCAACGCGATAACCTTGTACGCGTGCTTGCCCGCCAGTTCCTTCATCACCGCCAATGACGGCTTCTAGCATAGTGAGCATTTGATCGGCGACTTTAGCATTGATGACTTGTTCAGGTTGTTCATTCGTATGATTTCCACCCTTCAATAATGTTACCGGCACTTTCATACCATGATTGCCAATAACAGCATATGCCTGCGCTAATTGTAAGGTTGTAACAGAAATCCCATAACCAAAGGCAAGTGTCGCCAAAGCAAATGGATTCCAAGGCGATTGATGAATTAAATAACCACCTTGCTCACCAGGAAACCCACTTGATGTTGGCTGACCAAATCCAACGCGCTGTAACATACCCCAAAATTGATCACCCGGCAGTGATAATGTCATTTTAGCAACGCCAACGTTACTAGATTTTTGCAATACACCGGTCACGGTTAATGTTTTATAATTTAATTCATCGCGCACCCAATTACGACCAACTTGCCACCAACCTGGCGCTGTATCGATCAGAGTATCCGGTGTGTATTGGCCACTATCCAAAGCGCTCATAATACTAAATGCTTTCATCGTTGAACCAGGTTCAAATGTATCTGTCACTGCGCGGTTACGGTAACCTTCACTATAGTGACTGCGATCATTTGGGTTGAAAGACGGCTGATTAACCATGGCTAAAATTTCGCCAGTTTGAATATCTAGGACAACCGCAGAAGCAGATTTGGCCTGGTAGCGAACGACCGCTTCTTTTAGCGCTTGATACGCTAAAAATTGAATTTGCCTATCTATGCTCAATGTTAAATTATGACCGGGTTTTTGTTCAGAAATTTTTTTCAATACTGAAACGATATTGCCACGCAAATCTTGCACAACCAGCTCTTTACCCACTTGTCCAGTTAACCAACTATTATAGGCAAGCTCCATACCCTCTTGGCCATTACCATCAATATTTGTATACCCTACTAACTGTGCCGTCACTTCACCATCAGGATAAAAACGTTTATATTCTTGTTGTAAATAAACACCCGGAATTTTTAGTGTTTCTATAGCATGAGCAATAAGAGGCGTTAATTCACGCTTAATATAAACAAACGATTTTTTCTTGTACAACTCAACATGTTGGTATACTTCTTTTTCAGACAAACCAACTTGCTTAGCAATAATCGCTGCATTTTCATGTGTTAATATAAATTCTTGCGGATTAATCCATAAAGAACTGACCGGGGAACTGATTGCTAATGGAAAGTGATTACGATCTTCAATCATCCCCCTTAACGCTGGAATACTGACGATACGTTTACTACGTGACTCGCCTTGTTTCTGCAAAAATTGTTTTTGCAATATGGTTAAATCAACCATGCGAGCGAACAAAGCTAATACAATAATTAAAAAAATAACAAGGATGAAAAGATAGCGCCAGCGATAAAAAGGGATTTTTTGTGGACTTTTCACTAAAACAACTTCCTCTCTACTGTGTCACCCCAACATAAGCTGGGGCTGAGCCTTAAAACCCAATCATATCATCAAATATTTTATTCTGACACAACAACTAACATCTTCTGAGAAGGCATTTGCATCGCTGACTGGCTTCCCGCCATTTGCACAACCCGTGCGTGCGATAATAAAGTACTTTCTTCAAGAAGCAAACGTCCACGCTCTAACTCTGCATCACTCCTTTGTTGTTGATACGACTGCAATTGTCGATAATCATGACGCGTATTACTCGTCACAATAATGGTCGCAAGTGCTGATAATAATACCAATAATAGAGAAATTTGAATCAGCCATTGATATGGCGAATTGGTCACACGCGCCCAGCTTAATGGCTGAATTGCGACGTATTCTTGTTGTAAAACTTTTGCTGCTGCATTCATGCTATTTTCTCCGCTATCCTTAACACGGCGCTACGCGCCCTAATATTCCTTGCCACTTCAACATCATCTGCTTTTATTGCTTTTCCAACTGGTATTAATCGTTTCCCTAATGTACCGCTCATTATAGGGATCTCTTTGGGGAGTACGGTACCTCTTATATACTCTCGCATAAACACTTTAACTATCCTATCTTCTAACGAATGAAAACTAATAACAACTAAACGACCACCTACACGTAACACATCTAAACTCTGCATTAATGTTTCAGAAATCGCGTTTAACTCTTGATTAACTACTATTCTTATTGCCTGAAACGTTCTAGTTGCTGGATGCTTTTGCTGCCCCTTTTTTGAAAAAGGTAGTTTTGGCACGGCAGCTGCGACTATGTCAGCCAATTGTTTCGTCCTCGTTATAGGCGCAACTTCTCTGCCTATGACGATAGCTCTCGCGATTCGCTTCGCGAACTTTTCTTCTCCATACTCCCTGATGGCTAGCGCTAATGCTTCCTCAGATACTTCAGCGAGCCATTCCTGCGCCGTTATTCCTTGCATATTATTCATACGCATATCTAACGGGCCATCCTGCTTAAAACTGAAACCACGCTCCGCTTGATCCAGCTGCGGTGATGATACCCCAAGATCAAATAAAATTCCGCTTACTTTACCAATCACAGATTCTTTTTCTGCAATATTTTTTAATGCAGTAAATGACGCATGATAAATCGATACATTTTTTTGCGCACCATATTTCGTTCTCGCAACATGAATAGCTTCAGGATCTTGATCTATCACAATTAAACGACTATCTGCTTTTAATTGTTTCAATATTCCTTCACTATGTCCGCCGCGACCAAACGTCGCATCGATAAATATACCGCCCTCTGCAAGAGGCAAAGCCTCTAGCACTTGAGCAAACAACACCGGTGTATGTTCCATTATCCAGTATTCCTTACAGCGAAATTGATTTTAAATCTTCAGGCATATCGCCCTTGCCTTGATCCTCTATCCATGTAGCTCGGCGCGCTTGCCAAACTTCTTCACTCCAAACTTCAAATTTATTACCCTGTCCAAGCAAAACTATTTTTTTCTCGATACCTGCGTAATCACGCAATTCTTGTGGAACTAACAAACGCCCTTGCGCATCACACTCCACTTCTGTTGCATGACCGATGAGCAAACGCTGCACTCGTCTTGTTGCAGGATCGAAACTAGAAAGTTTTGTCAATTTACTTTCTATCACTTCCCAGGCATTCAAGGGATACAACAACAAACAACGTTCCTCAGTATCAATCGTCATCACCAACTGAGATTTTGCTTCTGTATCAAGTTGTTCACGATAACGAACTGGCATGGCAAAACGCCCTTTCGCTTCAACATTCACAACATTGATGCCTCGAAACACGAGATTACTCCTTTTACTATCACTTTTCTTATTTGATGAAGAGGCGAATGACTTTTTCCACCACGCGGCGCCACTTTATGCCACTTTTTTCCCTTTTACTACGGGTTTTCAGGGTTTTTTATAAGATTTTTCGATGAATTTTATGAGAAAACGGCGACTTGTGTTATATTCACATTCCAGACACAATATATTGTGATCGCCAGAATTTTGTACAAAATTCTGTGGCCAGATACTAGGGATAACCCTAATATTTGCCTAATATAATCATGACGGAACTGTGGCAATCTCATTATCAGAGCGGGCGAAACGTATCCCTATATTGCTCGAGCTATTTGTTGATAGCATGACAAAAACGTTGGTGCATCAAATAGGCACTTTGTTGGTTTTGAAGAAGCCGTGACTTCTATTTTTTCGTTAACTCCATAGAGAAACTAGCGGTGCGCGGCCTACTGAATCATGAATTGAATATGCAGAAAATAAAAAAGGTCAGCCGATAAGCCGGGTTCTGTCGTGGACAATCATTCGTCTAGGATGTTAATCGCTCAACACCTCAAGCAGCTTACCCGAATACAGCGCGAGCAGCGCCTAATGTATTCCTATTTAGCCTTGCTCCGAGTGGAGTTTACCCTGCCACCCCTGTTACCAGGGGCGCGGTGCGCTATTACCACACCATTTCACCCTTACCTGGTATTCCTTGTTTTGGGCCCCAGCATTGCTGCTGCGAACCGACATACTTTGAATACCTCATTGACACCGAAATGTAAATTCAGGCGGTATATTTTCTGTGGCACTTGTCGTAGGCTTGCGCCCCCCAGCCATTAACTGGCACCCTGCTCTGTGGAGCCCGGACTTTCCTCCCCTTCACGAATGAAGCGGCGATTGTCTTGGCTGACCCGCATTGGAATATAACACACCACACTCTCAGCATGCCAGCATCGCCATAATTAAAATAAAAAATATAAGCATTTAAGCCTGCGATAATTATTTTTTGCTAACATGGATATGATTTATTTAAGTAATACGCAATAAACGATAAAAAAAATATGCGGGTCTTCCACTATTCAGTGAGTCCATGCGACTTCCCAACTACAATATAAATAAAAGGTACACATATTATGACGGATACTAGAGCCAACGGCGTTAGGAGCAGTGAATTGACACCACGACCCAGAAATTCTGTGGCATCGCAACCCCAGCAGCACGATATAGAGCAGCCAAACATTGTCACTGAGCAAGAATCTTCACACTTATATACCTTATTAAAACAAGGCTTATCGATTAGCCCTAATGATGTTTTTAATGCTATCTGCGTCATGGTTGCAGCCTCGTTTATGGCACATTTACATAACCTTAGTAGCGATGATTCAGCCTCTGTGGGAGCAATATGCGCGACGGCGTATACTGTGGCTCGCGTAGTAGGAAGCTGTCATCAAATTGCCGCGCTCTTCACCATGAAAGGCATTACAGCCATTGAAAATTCAGATAATAGAATAGAAGTAAACATAACACCGGCTGAGCTACAACAATCATTTATTCAATTAATAAAAATAGGTATAGTTGACAGCACCTTAGCGGCATTATTTTTGCTCTCTGTACCATCTATTTATCGCCTCCTAGGCACAGCAAGTCACATCACCGATGTCAGTCAAGATTTTGTCAACATTGCGGCCATTTCTTTGTATGCGCAAATTTTAAATGTTGGCTTACAACAAACGCTATTTAAAATGGATAAGCATAGACAATTAGTACAAGGTGCCACTATTTATCTAACCTTAACGTTAAGTTCTTTATTGTTTTTTCAGCTCGTCTGGGGGCCGCTAAATGACGCGCAAAATATCGCCCTATCTTTTGTCATCGGAACCTGGGGAACACTAGCTTTTTACCTTCGATATTTACATCACAGAGAATTGATGCCCAGCCTCAATTCATTCTTTGCAAATCTATTTGTCGACCCTGACTCTGTATTCACCAATCTTTTCCATAATGGCAACCCCATTGCGGTCCAATTAGTGAGTGAGTTATTCGCGGTTATCCTGATGCCTATTCTAGCAACTATATTAATCGACAAAAAGTACATTACAGATGCTCTAGCGATTTTAAATTTTGCTAACATCATTAATTTAACAGCCGTCGTACCAAGCATTACACTCGCACAAGCGGGTAGTAATTTAATGGATAGCTTAGTCAAGGTTTATAGAAATAGTTCAGATCGTAGGTATTTGAATGACATTCGTCAAATAGCACACACAACACTCCGAGGTGGGCTTATTTATAATTCTTTAATTATCCTTGCTTTAGTCCCAGGCGCTTATCAAATTGCATCGCTGTTTTATAATCCACAAGAAACAGATATACCCGGCGTCAGCAACAACCCTTATATCTTAGCTACGATTATTGGAGTTGGGTTATTGATCAATTCTCGACGGGACTTATGTTTATTTATGCTACGTTCACTGGGTATTTTTGGTCTTGCTGCCGTTAGCAGCGTTGCTACTTTGTGGATGGTGAATATTCCAATTGCCATTGCACTATGCAAAGCGCCATTAAACTTAAATGTTGCGGCTATTCTGCTAGGCTATTACGGTGTCGGCATTCCATTAGGCGCATTATTTTTGCGACACAAGTTGAACGAAGCCATGTCGCTAGACAACCTTCCCAAGATACTGGATAAAAACGACCCTGAGCACAATACAACGATCAATAAAATTAATCGCATTTTTCCTGAATCATGGAGCAGATTCTGGCAACCACACAACCCAAGTCAAATACACATACCCCTATTAGGTGCGGTAGCAGACACGAACAACCAAAACACTGGACCGTAAAGAATCGGCGCGAAAAAGCGCTAAAGAACAAAGGGTATCATGAGATACCCTTTGTTGTATGACTATACAAGCACTATATCCGTCACACCATGTTTAATTAGGGCTTTACGCAATTCTTTCAAAGCAACTAATTGAATTTGACGAACACGTTCACGCGTTAAACCGACAGCCTCACCAACTTCTTCTAGCGTTTGGCGCTCAAAGCCTTCTAAGCCAAAGCGTCGACTAATCACTTGGCGCTGCCTTTCTTCTAAGCCAGCAAGACATAGCGACAAACTGTTCATTAAATCTTCTTGAACTAGCGTTTCGACAGGGTTGACAATAGTTTGATCCGGGATCATTTCCATCAAGGATTTGCCGCCGTCTTCATTATGACCTACAACCGCATCAGCTGACACAGCATCATCAACTAAATGCAGAGCCTCTTTCACTTCATGAACCGGAACATCTAAATGCTTAGCAACTTCTTCAGCACTAGGCTCACGACCCAAATCTTTGGTCATTTTTTTCGCGGCTGTTAAATAAACATTTAATTCTTTAATGACGTGCACTGGCAAACGAATGGTGCGGGTTTGGTTCATAATCGCACGCTCAATCGATTGCCTAATCCACCATGTTGCGTAAGTTGAAAAACGAAAGCCACGTTCAGGCTCATATTTTTCGACAGCATGCATCAAACCCAAATTACCTTCATTGATGAGATCTAATAAAGGCAAACCGCGATTGTAATATTTACGAGTAATTTTAACGACTAAGCGCAAATTACTTTCAATCATACGGTTACGCGCTGTTATATCTCCTTCACGGGCCAATTTACCATAGCGAAATTCTTCTTCAGCTGTTAACAGAGGTGTAAAGCCAATATCGTTTAAATATAATTGAGCTGGATCTGTGCTTGTATCTTCTGCAGCCAAGCCTTTGCTCTTAGGCAATACTTCTTCATCCTGAGAATCAACAACAGATTCATCAACCAGGTCATCGGCAAGCGGTATCTGCTCAACATCATCAGATAACAATGGGGAAATATCTTCTACATAGCTTATAGCAGCCATTATTCTCTCCTTATATCAGTCTACCGTCAACAAGAGTCAGTGACGGGCCATATTCCATTACGGCGAATTTATCGGTACTGTTTTTCTTATTATCTTCCACGGTACTACTACCTAACTTTTGCACTACAACTACACATCGGAAAAACAACACAACATCTGTGTTACTCTCATCATACGAGAAAAAGTATTCAGGAGTCAAAGCATAATACACTCTAAGCGTTCAGCCCAAGGTTGTAATAAGCTAACCTCTTCATATTTCGTTAAATCTACCTGTAAAGGGGTCACAGAAACACAACCAGATTTAACAGCAAAATAGTCAGTTCCTTGATCAGCATCCTGCATATCACCCGGTAAACCGACCCAATAAACAGGCTGACCACGTGGATTTACCCCCTGTAACATCGGTCTAGAGAGATGACGCGCCCCTAAACGGGTCATACGCACCCCTTGTATGTCAGAAAATGGCAAATCTGGAACATTAATGTTCAGAATGGATGATTTTGGAATAGGGTTTTCCCTAATATTCTCAACAATAGAGCGCACAACCCGTGCCGCCGTTTGATAATGACGCAATTGCTCACCGACCAACGAAACCGCAATTGCTGGAAAACCAAGAAAACGCCCTTCCATAGCCGCAGCCACCGTACCTGAATAAACAACATCATCACTTAAATTCGCGCCCTCATTAATGCCTGAAATCACCATATCCGGCATATCGTCCAATAAACCCGTCATGGCAAGATGCACACAATCCGTGGGCGTGCCATTGACGCTGAATTCGCGCTCAGCATGTTTAGTAATATTCAGCGGCCTATCTAAAGTGAGAGAATTACTTACGCCACTTCTATTACGATCCGGGGCTACAATAGTGATTTCAGCAATTTCAGATAATTCCTTAGCTAAACAACGTAACCCAGGCGCCAAAAATCCATCATCATTGCTCAATAAAATTTTCATTTATTTTCTCCATTAGATGTTACAGCAATTTCGATATATTCTTCACCCTGCTTGACCATCCCGAGCTCGTCACGGGCATGCGTTTCAATCATCTGAGGATCTTTTTTAATTTTCATCACTTCGGTCATTAACTGTTTATTAATAGCCTTTTGTTGGTCCAACAATACCTTCTCTTGCTTCAATTGTTGTTGTAAACGATGATTTTGAATCATGCCGCCATGTGAAAACCATAACTCATATTGTAATAATAAAAATATGACCATCAAAAGAATGATTAAAGAATAACGCCGAAGCCATTGCATAAAATCCCCCCACCCACTACGCAATCGCACCCTTTAGTTAAGGGCGCTTTACGTCGTTATTGTCATAATAATTTTTTAAATAAAGTCGCGCCAGGATAAATCGCTGCCGCGCCTAACATCTGTTCAATACGCAATAATTGATTATATTTTGCCACACGATCCGTACGACACAATGAACCCGTTTTAATTTGTCTCGCATTCGTTGCTACCGCCAAATCTGCAATAGTTGAATCTTCGGTTTCGCCAGAACGATGCGAAATGATAGTGTTATAATTAGCTGCTTGTGCTAAGCGAATGGCACGTAAAGTTTCTGTGAGCGTTCCAATTTGGTTGAGCTTAATCAAAACTGCATTTGCCAGACCTGCATCAATCCCTTGTTGCAAAATTTTGGGATTGGTGACAAATAAATCATCGCCAACCAACTGAATTTTTTTTCCTAAAATATCAGTTATATATTTCCAACCAGCGCTATCATCTTCGGCCATACCATCTTCGATAGAAATAATTGGATATTGCTTTACTAAATTCGCCAAATAATCTGCAAAGACCTCGCTATCTAATTGCTTATTTTCAGCAGATAAATGATATTTACCATCTTTATAAAACTCGGTACTAGCAACATCTAACCCCAAGTAAACATCTCTACCTGCTTTATAACCGGCCTGCTCAATCGCCATCAAAATCACATCTAAGGCCGCCGCGTTGGATGACAGATTCGGCGCAAAACCACCTTCATCACCAACTGCTGTGTTTAACCCTTGTTTTTTTAAAACACTTTTTAAAGTATGAAAAATTTCAACGCCACAACGCAAACTTTCTGCAAATGTTGGCAAACCTACTGGGAGGATCATGAATTCTTGAATATCAACATTATTATCGGCATGCGCTCCACCATTAATAATATTCATCATCGGCACGGGCAAAGTAACAGCCGCATCACCGCCTAAATAACGGAAAAGTGGCAATGATTGTTCGCTAGCGCTGGCTTTTGCAGCAGCAAGAGACACAGCTAAGATTGCATTTGCGCCTAAATTAGCCTTATTTTCCGTACCGTCTAACTCAATCAGTGTTTCATCCAGTTGCTGTTGGTTATCAACAGCCATACCTTTAAGTTTAGCGGCAATTTTACCATTAACGGCCGCAACCGCTGTACGCACACCCTTGCCACAATAACGAGCATCTTGATCGCGTAATTCAATAGCTTCTTTGGACCCGGTAGATGCGCCGGAAGGTACTATTGCTCGGGCAGAGACGCCGTTATCCAAAACAACCTCAGCTTCAACCGTTGGATTGCCACGAGAATCTAATACTTCAAGTGCACGAATGTGTGCAATAACTGACATTGCTATCTCCAGAATCTTAAAAAGTCTAAACATAACAAAATTAAAACATAAAATCAGCTAAATATTGACGCACAAAATGCAAAGTAATTTTTCGCTTTTCTTGCAAGGATAACGCATCTAAGCGATCTAACAATAGAAACTGCGTACCGAAATCGCGGGGATAATGGCTTAATAAATACTTAGTTACCTCAAGCGTTAACTCAAAGCCTCGTCGTTTTGCACTAGATTGCAACACATCAATTTTCGCCTGATCCGTCAAAGGCGACAATTTATAGATACCACCCCAAGAAAGACGCGACACAAGATCTTGCAAATGAAAGCCGGCATCATTTACAGCATGGTGTGCACCTACAACTAAACACCCGCTGACTTCTCGTGATCGATTAAAAAGATGAAACAAAGCCTCTTCCCATTCTTGATCACCAGCAACAAGATCGACATCGTCCAAGCAAATAACTGACACTTCTTCAGCTCCATTAAGCAGAGATGCGCCAAAAGTTTTCAATTCTTTTAGGGGTAAATAAATATGAGATATGGCCTCTCGCTGAGCTTCATGACAAACCGCCTGAAGAAGATGACTAACACCCTCACCAGGCTGCGCCCATAAATAACAACCGTGCTCACCATGCCCCAAACTAATCTTCTTCAATACATCAACAACAACGCCATTTGAGGACGCAATAAAGTTCTCAAAAGTAGCATCGGAATGTAATTTTAAATCAAACGCTAGCTGCATGCTTAGTCTCATTTACAATCATATGCTTCAAAATGACAAGAATAATTGCCGCGACAGGCAAAGCCAATAACACACCTAAAAATCCAAACAATAAACCACCTGTTAAAACCGCAAAAATCACCGCTACAGGATGCAAACCAATCTTGTCCCCAACCAGTAACGGGGTTAAAACCATACTTTCAGAAACCTGGCCAACCGCATACACCCCCCAAACATAAGTAACATGTATTAAGGAGTGGGTTTCTAAATACATCGCAAGACTGGCAACAATAATGCCGACCGTAAAGCCCAAATACGGTACGACAGCAAGAATACCACAAAATAAGCCGACAAAAATCGCCATCTGCAAACCTATCAACCACAAACCAGCAGAATAAATGATAGCAAGCCCAAACATCACTAATAATTGCCCACGAAAAAATGCACCAATTACTTCATCAGATTCTTTCGCCATAGCAGACACATGCCCCCTAATCGACAAGGGTAATATCGATTGAATATTCTTCATAATTTTTGGCCAATCACGCATTAAATAAAAAGCCACCACGGGCACTAAAATGAGATTGATCATAAATTCAATCATAGCAAAAGTAGAATGAGTAATAGCTTTGATCATTATTGAAGCGATGCTGCTGATTTTTTGCGAATGCTCGGCCAATTGTCTTTTAACGTTAGTAACATTTAAATAAGTATTAATTTGTTCATGCTTATCCACCCAATAAAATATTTTTAGTTGTAACCATGTCAATATTTGCGGAATTTTTAGCATAGCCAGGCTCATTTGCTCTTGCAGTATAGGCAGCATTAATATCAGCACGGCAGCCAAAATAACAAGCACAAATAAAAAAACTATTGCCACCGCCAAAATACGTGGCAGGCGCTTTGTATGCAAATAAGTGACTAAAGGATTACCTAAATACGCCAGCAAAGCTCCCAAAAAAAACGGAGTAGTGATCGGAGATAAGCAGTAAAGCACAAAAACAAACAAAGCTATAAAAAAAGTTATTCGCAATAAACGACTGTTAGACATACTATTTCCTTTATTCTATCCATTCAAAGGACAGTAACGATTGATTTTCCTTATCCGTATTTTCAGCAGACAAATGCTGACCAAAATGCAGGGCTTGAATAAACTGATACTTATCACCTTCAAATGCCACCACGAGCTCTACTTTATCATTAAACACCTGCCGAATAAAAACAGATTGTAGACTAGGAACATGGGTTAAATAAGCTTCTACTGCCTGCAGATTTGATGCGGAATGAATACCATTCACCTCTATAACAAAATTTTGCACGGGCACAGCGTGTTGTTGGGGTAAAAAATCCTGCAATGCGTGACGATCAAAATGCACAGCCATCTGTAAAACATCAGTTGACTCCGGGTCAGTAATATATGAAAAACTTTCAACATATTGCTCTGGATGCTCTAAGGGCACCGTGAAATCAATGAGATGGTCAGAGGATAAATTTTCATTAAAACGATTGGCGAGCAGCTGAAGAGCGGCGCCAAAACCCATCATACGCTGTTGCTCAGATTGATTTGCGACAGGCACAACGACACTCAACGCATCACTAGCACCTGCAAACGCAGGTAACACAAAACAAAAAATCAACAGTATATTTCTGAATAAGGTAAACATGCTATTGCATACGCCTAAAATTTTAGTATATATTAAAAAGTATAACATATTGTTTTGTATGGAAAAAATAGTCAAGGAAGCATTACTATGATCATTAGATCTCAGCTAATCAATATCCTCAGCGAGAAGATAACACAACTTTCTGAAAGAGACGTTGCTCATGGCGTCACACATATTGTTGATAAAATATCTGCCGCTTTAATACAAAAAAAACGTGTTGAAATTCGCGGCTTTGGCGCTTTTTCTCTGCATTTTCGTGCGCCGCGCTTAGCTCATAACCCAAAAACTGGTAAGAAATTACACACTCAACCAAAGCATGCCGTTCACTTCAGACCGGGAAAAGAATTGCGCGATAGAATTAATGCCACCTATGGACAAACCATTTTCCGCGAAGAAAAAGAAGAAATCTAACCAACTGCTTATTAATACAGCGGCCTAACTTGTTGTTGCCATATGTCAGTTCATCATGGGAGTAAGCCCGGGTTTGTGTCAACAAAATTAAGATCTTCCCGTGAAGCACATAAAAAAACAAGCTTACTTTGTTTCACCACCTGCAACTTTAGGCAAAGTCACGCCCATCTGCCCCTGGTACTTACCACCACGATCTTTATAAGACACCTCGCATGGCTCATTGCCCAAAAGAAATAGCATTTGCGCCACGCCTTCATTAGCATAAATTTTTGCTGGCAACGTCGTAGTATTTGAAAATTCTAAAGTCACTTGCCCTTCCCATTCAGGCTCCAACGGCGTAACATTGACAATAATGCCACAACGCGCATAAGTCGACTTACCTAAACATACAACTAACACATCTCGTGGAATCCGAAAATATTCAACCGTACGAGCCAGCGCAAAAGAATTTGGCGGAATAATACAAACATCAGAATGTACATCAACAAAACTATCGGATGTAAAATTTTTAGGATCCACAATCGCGGAATTAATATTGGTAAAT
Organism: Alphaproteobacteria bacterium; assembly: GCA_021151585.1. GTDB lineage: Bacteria > Pseudomonadota > Gammaproteobacteria > JAGOUN01 > JAGOUN01 > JAGOUN01. The sequence goes on from JAGKWX010000001.1 coordinate 47,302, forward strand.
ACTTTGAATTCAGGTGCGCAACGCACATCATAGCCATAGCTAGATACGCCATAAGAAACGATCTTGTTGCCATCGCGCTGCCTTACCTGCTGAGGTTCAAATGGCTCAATCATGCCATGTTCACGCGCCATTTTTGTGATCCATTTATCCGATAAAATTGCCATAATTTTTCCTCATTTAATATATTCAACTAGGCATAAAATATGCTTGCGACATAGCCTACTATCGTATTTACACTTCAATCTCAGGGAAAATACGCGAACTTGTCTCTTCTTGCAAGCCCGATTTTTCTATCACTTTACGAGCGATGTCAAAAAAGCATTCGCGATATATGCCACCTTGGCCCTGAACAACAATAGGCACCCCCTGATCTGACTGCTCACGCACTTGCCTCGCTAACGGAATTTTACCCAGTATGGAAACGCCATATTCTTGCGCTAGTTGCGCAGCGCCGTCACCGCCAAAAATATCACTCGCATGACCACAGTTCTCACAAACATGAGTACTCATATTTTCAATGACACCCAAAACAGAAATGTTGACTTTATTAAACATTTCAACAGCTTTTCGCGCATCAATTAACGCAACATCTTGCGGGGTCGTCACAATGACAGCGCCAGCCACTGGGATTCTTTGCGCCATGGTCAACTGAATATCACCAGTCCCTGGCGGTAAATCAATGATTAAATAATCTAACTCACCCCACCGAGTGTCTCGCAGCATTTGTTGTAACGCACCACTGACCATGGGGCCACGCCAAATCGCAGGCTGCTTAGCTTCAGGCATTAAATAAGCAATGGACATAGATGCAATACCATATTTCATCACTGGATTAACGCTCTTGCCATCATCACTTTCTGCGCGAACATCTCGAGCACCAAGCAACAAAGCTTGACTCGGACCATAGATATCAGCATCAAGTAACCCTACTTTTTTACCCAAACCATGTAATGCCACAGCTACATTAACTGCAACCGTAGATTTGCCAACGCCACCTTTACCTGAAGCGATCGCTATTATTTGCTTAATAGAGTCGAGTTTTATTTTTTCCATTGTCTTACCAATACCCACAGCGTTTGATATGTAGGTGTTAATATCCAGGATAATCGGCAAGATTGCAAGAATGGTTACTGAGAAAAATGCTGCAAGAGTACATACTATGTCGAGCTTTTCACAAAGAGACATCGTTGCATAATCTGAATTAATCGCCAATATAAACACCTAGATTCCGAATGCTATGGCTATATGTTATACTTCGCGAAATTCGTTACGGAAATAACATTATGTCAATAAGAAACATCCTCGTGACCTGCGCACTGCCCTACGCCAATGGCCATATTCATTTGGGACATCTATTAGAACATATCCAGGCAGATATCTGGGTACGATTTCAGAAAATGCAGGGCCATAATATTCATTTTATTTGCGGCGATGATTGCCATGGCACACCGATTATGCTCAGAGCAGAAAAAGAAGGAATATCATCGGAAGAGCTAGTAGAAAACATGAAAAAAGCGCATAAAAACGATTTTGATCGCTTTTTAATTGATTTCGATCACTATAGCTCAACGCATACACCGGAAGGTAAAAAACTTGTGCAAGATATTTATCGCAAACTGCGTGGTAATGGCGATATTGAGATTAAAACTATTCAACAAGCATTCGACACGGTAAAAAACATGTTTTTACCCGATCGATTCATCAAAGGAACTTGTCCACGTTGCAACACAGCAGATCAATACGGCGACAGCTGCGAAGCTTGTGGCGCAACATACTCACCGACGGAATTGAAAAATCCCGTTTCCGCAGTCACTGGAACAACGCCTATAGAAAAAGAATCTGACCACTATTTTTTCACACTTGGCAAGTATGAGAAATTTTTACGCGAGTGGACAACAAGTGGTCGATTACAATCACAAGTAACAAACAAATTGAATGAATGGTTTGATGCTGGCTTAAAAGACTGGGACATTTCTCGCGACGCACCTTATTTTGGATTTGACATCCCAGATGCACCAGGTAAATTTTTCTACGTATGGCTTGATGCGCCCATAGGCTACCTATCGATCTTCAAAGAACTGTGCGAAAAACAACAAATCGATTTCGATTCGTTTTGGCATCAAGATAGCGAGGCCGAAGTGCACCACTTTATTGGTAAAGATATTATTTATTTCCACGCACTTTTTTGGCCAGCATTATTACACGGCGCAAATTACCGAACACCCACTTCAATTTTTGCGCATAGCTTTTTAACCATAGATAAACAAAAAATGTCTAAATCACGCGGCACATTTATTCAAGCAACAACTTTTGCTGAATATATCAACCCAGAATATCTTCGCTATTACTTCGCGGCAAAATTATCCAGCAAAATTGAAGATATAGACCTAAACCTGGAAGATTTTGTTTTTCGCATTAACTCTGATCTGATTGGAAAATTTGTCAATATCGCTAGCCGCTCTGCGGGCTTTATTCATAAAAAATTTGAAGGGAAATTAGCAAGCCGTTTCGGCAATAGCGATCTTTATCAGCAATTTATCGCAGAAGCAGACCACATTAATGCATATTATGAAAATCGGGATTATCATCAAGCTATTCGTCTGATTATGGCGTTAGCTGACAAAGCCAATCAATTTGTTGATGAAAATAAGCCATGGCAACTCGCTAAAGAAGAAGGCAAAGAAACGGAAACACACCAAGTATGCAGTTTAGCTATCAATCTATTCTATGTTTTGATGACTTACTTAAAACCCGTCTTGCCCGAAACCGCGAACAAAGCAGAACAATTCTTAAATTGCGCGCCACTCAGCTGGCAAAGTTTGCAAACACCTTTGTTGGATCATGCGATTCAAGAATTTAAGCCATTATTAACACGAATAGACCCCAAACAAATCGAGGCATTAATTGAACAGACCAAGCAGGATGTAAGCGCATGAGATCCATCATCGCAAAAATTCGTGAACAAGAATGCATAGGTTGCACCAAATGCATTCAAGCCTGCCCCGTTGACGCGATTATTGGCGCATCAAAACATATGCACACTGTCATTGAAAGTGAATGTATTGGGTGTGAATTATGCGTTAAACCTTGCCCTGTCGATTGTATTGATTTAATTGAATACGACACATATGATGGACTTGAAGGACAGTTGCTAGAATATTATAAATCTGAGCGAGCTAGTCACACCAAAGCACGCTTTCGCGCCCGTAATCAACGCTTAACTGAAGAAGAAAATAACAAACAAGAGCGGTATGCAAAAATGAAGCAACTGTTGTTAAAAGGCAAAGAATGAATAAACAAAAAATTCAAAAAATATTCGAAACTTTTCAACAACATAACCCCAATCCAACAACAGAATTAATTTACTCAACACCGTTTGAATTACTGATATCAGTCATCTTATCAGCACAAGCAACCGATATCAGTGTTAATAAAGCAACTAAAAACTTATACTCCATTGCCAATTCGGCCAAAAAAATTATCGAACTTGGCGAAGAACAATTAAAACAACAGATAAAAACAATAGGGTTATTTAATACGAAAGCTAAAAATATTATTAAAACCTGTGAAATTTTGCTAGAAAAACATCACGGTGACGTGCCACAAACTCGCGAAGCCTTGGAAGCTTTACCCGGTGTTGGCAGAAAAACTGCGAATGTCATTCTTAATACCGCTTTTGGACATGATACTATTGCTGTGGATACGCATATCTTCCGGATTGCTAACCGTATCAACTTAGCGCCCGGGAAAAATGTCATCGAAGTCGAAAAAAAATTACTAAAAGTCATACCCAAAGCATTTAAAAAAAATGCGCATCATTGGTTAATATTGCATGGACGATACACATGCCTAGCAAGAAATCCACGCTGTCAAACGTGTATTATTCGTGAATATTGTGAATATACAGGAAATAAGGTTAATCGACCGTCTTAGATGTATTCTATTTTGAACGTCGTAACAAATAAATACTCAATACGAGAAACAGGAGTATAGGCAACAACGCCCCTATCCAGGCAGGCACGCGATAAACGATACTAATTTGGCCGAATAGCTGGCTTAACAAATAAAAACTCATACTTACCATCACGCCAATCAACACCCGTAAGCCCAAGGTGCCGGAGCGAGCGGCAACAAAAACAAAAGGAATAGCCAACAACATCATAACCAACATCGCTAATGGCTGAAAAACACGCTGCCAAAAATCTAGCGAATAATGATTCAAAGGTAATTTTGCTTCCTCTCGGTAATGTATAAACTGCTGCAACCTGAGTAATGACATTTCTTGAGCATCATCAAAACCATAGGCTAAAGCATCCGGCGTTAACGATATCGCCCAAATTTGGGAATTCAAGTGATTGACAATGGTATGATCATCAAACAATTGAGTCTCATTCACTGAAAATGCCAGCCAATGGTTATTACGATATTCGACACGTTGCGCCCATGACTCAACTAATAATTGATTCTGCTGGTTAAAATGATAACGGGTGACACCCAGCCATCGTTCTCTGTCTAAAATGCGAGAAATATTTAAAAAATCATCGCCAACATGTATCCAAGTGCCTTCCCTTGTTTCTACAACCTGGTTACCCGTGATCGCTTCTTGTTTAATATGATTGGCTTGCAATGATAATTTTGGTGCCAAAATTTCGCCCACACTCAACGCCACAGCGCCAATAATAATAGCAGAGATAAAAACCGCCTGCAGAATATCAAATAATGACATTCCCGAGGCTCGCATAACCAACAGTTCATTACTGGATGCCAATGCCCCTAAGCCAATTAACACACCCAATAATCCAACCATGGGAAATAAGCTGTAAAGATCAGAGGGGACGATCATGGGCACATATAATAATGCATCTAAAACCGTATATCCGCCATGACCGACACTTTTAATTTCATTGGCAAATTCAATGAATATATCGACCGCACAAGCAATCAATAAAACAACTAACGTTGCCTTAATTAAAGTTGCCATTAAATATCGCTGCAAAATTCCTATACGCATTGCCTACCTTCGTCTTAATGCCAAGATGGCAATAAATAACAACATCAAACCATGTATCCACCACAACCCTAAATACGCTGGCGTTTGACCATGCGACATCCAACTTCTACCAACAAAAATCATATTAGCATACACAATATAAATAAGCAGAGCTGGCATCAAACGTTGAAAACGACCTTGTCTTGGTGCTACACGACTGAGTAATTGCGCCAAAATGGCAAGTAAAATAACTGAAATGGGTAAGGCTATTCGCCACTGCAACTCAGCCGAATAACGCAATTCATGATTAGGATTCTTAAATAATTGCCAACTTGAAAGAGCATCTCTATCCATGGATACAAAGGTTTCATCTTCGGGTAATTGAACACCATATTGTTCGTATCGCGTCACATTAAAGTCTTGTTGACCCGCACCACCTTGATATCGATAACCATCATGAGCAACAAGAAATAAATGATTATTACTCAAATCGCGCTTTTGTAGACCAGTATGTGCTGATGTAATTGTCCATTTGGCTTGTTCTTCACTATGGTACTGATCACCGGAAGCTATGGATTGCGCCGGTAATTCCGCAACAAATAAATTTTCTGCCGTTTTATGATCACGCGACACGCCACCCACATAAATTACTCGCTGACCATCTTGAGTGATTTTGAAAGCCCCTGGCACCAATGCCTCAACCAAATTTTTTACTGCCTTGGTTGTTAAAATTTCACTCTTTTTTTGTGCCAAATAAGGATTTAAAATAAACATTAAAGCACTGACTAAGAAAAAGACTAAACTGGCCATTGACAAGGTAATACGTAACAATTGCCAATGGCTCATGCCTGCAGCGAACAGAACCGTCATCTCTTGTTCGGCGTAAAAACGGCTATACGTGATTAATACACCCAAATACAGCCCTAACGGCAATAACAGCCCTAATAGATAGGGCAATTCTAATAAAATTAAGTTTAATACCGCACTAGAAGCCAGATGACCAACAGCGGCCTGACTAAGAAAACGTATAGTTTGATTCACTAAAAAAACCAAAATAAGCACCAAGGTAACAGCGAACACCGTACTGTAGACTTCTTTGGCAAAATAACGCGCGATAATCATATGTGCCAGTTTTAGACGCAAATTTTAATTTTACACGTTTTGAGTTTTAACAACAATGTCGGTACAATACGTTTTTTATGATTTAGGGTAAATGTTAATGAAACTACAACTCAAAACAACGTCTATTTTCGCCACAAGCAGTGATTGCATCATTTTACCTATCTGGGAAAAAAAGCAACTCTCAACAACAGGATTAGATCTAGATAAATTGCTTAACGGCGCTCTCAGTGATTTTTTAAAAAAAACCACGACTCCTGATGCAGCTTCTGAGATCGTTTTTTTTAGCCCAGCTAATAAAAACGTCAAAGCAACGCAATTATTATTAGTCAACCTTGGTAATCAAAAAAAACTGACTTTAGAAATATTACGCCGAGCCATGGAAAAAGCAGCTATATCCATTGAGATGTCACGCTTTACTCACGTCAACTTTTCTTTCAATGACATTATTTTAGCTGACTCTTCTTTAGATTATGCGATTCGCCTCACAGCAATTGCATTACAACAATCGATTTATCGTTTTGAACAGTACAAATCAAAACCGAAAACACCAGCGCTTGTTAACGTTAATTTTTTTGTATCCAAAACAACAACAACACTAGAAACTGCTATCAAACAAGCAAAAGCAACGATATCAGGTATGAATTTCATGATGGATCTTGCAAACTGCCCGCCGAATATTTGTCACCCAGAATATCTAGCCAAACAAGCACAAGCATTGGCAAAGCAGCATAAATCTTTGACGGCAAAAATTATTGATGACAAAGCATTGAAAAAAATGGGTGCTGGCGCGATTCTTGCTGTTGGACAAGGAAGTCGCCATAAACCAAAATTTGTTATTGTCGAATACCGAGGCGCCGCTAAAAATGCGCAACCTCATGTTTTAGTTGGTAAAGGCATTACTTTTGATACAGGCGGGAATAATCTTAAACCTTTTGATGGCATGCTCGGCATGAAATATGACATGAGCGGCGCCGCTTCTGTCATGGGCACGGTAAAAGCCGTGGCTGAAATGAAATTAAAAATCAATGTGGTTGGTATTTTAGCTGCAGCAGAAAATATGCCTGGCCCAGATGCGTATCGACCAGAAGACATCATTACCAGCCTATCAGGCCAAACAATTGAAGTATTAAATACAGACGCCGAAGGTCGCTTGGTTTTATGCGATGCGTTAACTTATATTGAGCGCTACAAGCCCGCAGCGGTGATTGATGTTGCCACATTAACTGGCGCAATTATCACCTGTTTGGGCGATATTAACTCCGGTCTATTTGGCAATAGCGACCCTTTAATAGAAAAAATTCAACTAGCCGCCAAAAAGACATTAGATGGCGTATGGCACCTACCGATGGGCGAAGCGTATGACGCTATGATCAACTCACCTGTCGCCGATATAAAAAATATTGGCGGGCCAGCCGCAGGCTCGATTACAGCAGCATGCTTCCTAGCTCGCTTTACAAAAAAATACCCCTGGGTACATTTGGATATTGCTGGAACTGCATCGGCGAAAGGTGGCCTGAATCGCAAATCCACTGGAAGACCCGTGCCATTGTTGATTGAGTATTTATTGCAACAAGCCTAGCATCCGTTGTGAGTGAATTTATTGCCCGAAATTCATTCGAACTTGTTTGTTAGAAAATATTAAAGTCCAACGTTTTTTACCCCGAGGCTAAGCCTCGGGATAAGGAACCTTCGTTCTACCATGTCACCTAAGCATCAACTGCGAACTAACATTAGTTAACCACAGTACATATACTTACAAAGCTGTTGGTGCTTTTAGATGCCGAGACCTAAGCTGAATGTTCGCGTTTTTTTCATTTAAAAACAAAGTAATAGAGTTTTTGCAGTATTCGTTATACCTTAGCTCATCGATCTCTTGAGGCGAGGCAGTTTTGATATCACTTAACAACTGACGAAGATTTTGCTGCACCACGATTTGACTACGATATGTCTCTGGCAACACTTTCTCCATCACACTTCTCTGATACCATAATTCACACTTTGGATTATTAAAGCCAAATACTGTGCCAATATTCGCTATCAAACCAACATAAAAAGCGAGCAGAGGAGAAGCGCCACAATCCTTGGCTCCAATTAAATTCAACGCATTGTTGCTAAAACCCGAAAACAAACTAGAAAAACGCATTAACCAAATCCAGTTATATTGCGTCGGCGCTATTTGTTGCATCGCTGATCGACGATAACCAGTGATTTCTAAGCACATTTCCACCGGACCATAACCCAAAATGCCACTAATTGTAAAACCTAAGCTTGGCACTAAATTTAACAACGCAAGCACAACACCAAGCATAGGATGTATTTGCGCCCCGGCTTTATAAGACTCGACACCGTGACCAAAGTTTTGCTCCATGGCAAAAAACGCAAACAGACCATATTTAATAAACTGCAACACCCGTGATTGCGATATAGGATTGGTGATTCGGCCATTCTCAACCTGAAGCGCATCAGGATATGTCAATAAAGAAGATAACAATGGCTGCTGATTGCCCTTTAATTCTTCAACAAAGCGATTCCTGTTAGCAGAAGAGGAATAGCAATAGGCATAATTTACTTCTTCCAGCGCATTAACTAATAATGTTTTTACACGCACGAGCTCAAGCCAAGCAGTACGTTGATCCATTAGATTTTGCAAGTTTTCTGACAAATTCGAAAAATTACATAAATCAGCTATGCTCTTGCAAAGATCCAGAACAAAGAATTCGATAGTAAATCTCAACTGCTGCATCAGTGGATAAGACATAATTTTCATAAACTCTTCTGCGCCATCATAAAAAACAAATAAGCACAGAAATGACGATATGCTTTCAGGCACAAATAACGCAGCTGGATCATTAATGCTGACATACCAAAAAGGTAAAATAGTTGCTGCACTAACTAACCAGGCATTAGTTTCTGTCATAGGATGAGTGAAAATATAATGACAATAAGCAAGAAAAGCAGGCAAGAGTCCTTCTATTTTTCCCCATAAAGCAATAAACGCTTCAGCATTAAAAATCGAATTAGTAATTGCTACACAAAGAGGAGCAAACCATTCAAAAATAAAGCTAGCACCTTGATTTTGTTCAGATAATAAATCGACATAATATACGCTAGCTTTTTGTGCTGAGAAAAAGAATATCGCCGCACTGGCTAAGCCTAACAAACTTGTCCAGACAATAAATTTGGTCGAGTAAGTAACACCGCCTCGATATTCTGTAAACTGTCTCAGTTGATCTTCAAATTTGTTCGATGAACCAGCATCACTGTTAGGCTGGACTAATGGTATTGCTAGAGATCCAGAAGCAGAAGCAGTAGAAAACAAAGTCATAAATATAACCTTTATTATTTTTAGTATTAATAAAGGCTAGATTGTACAAGATATTGCTTAAGGTAATATTATTTATTCGCCCGGACGCAGGTTCCAGTATTCAATTTTCCAAAAATCCTCAATATAAGTTAGTGCACTAATCGCCCCGGTATGCATTTTTGACTCAAATTGGGAGGCAGAAATGATATTTGGGGCAAAACGAGCAATACCATGACTGGTTACCACCAAAATAACACTAGGCGCAGGTTGCGCCTTTACCTCAGCTAGAGCAGGCATAGCATGAGCACTATCAACAAATTGCTTAGCAAATTCTTGCCAATTCTGAACGATTTTTTGTGTATCAAGCACCCAATCATCTGGCGGAATGGATGCTTGTTCCCACCGCTCTAGAGCCTCATGACCAATACGCGCAATAACTTCAGATTCAGGCTTACCATCGTCTACGCCATAATCAATTTCATCAAACATGGGGTTAATTTCAAACGGAATATCTGGCAGAGCGATTGCCGCCGTTTCTTGGGTACGCCTCAAAGAACTCACAAAAACTTGTGAAATATTAGGATAGTTATCTCGTAAAAAATCACCTAACTTTTTTGCCTGCTCTCGCCCACTATGAGATAAAGGTAAATCAGTACGTTTGCCGACGCGCAAAACCGTTTCACCTGGGTCAAAAGTATTACCGTGACGGGCAATAAGTAATGTTAACATCATGTGGCCATATCTTGATAAACGTACAAATAGTATAATACTTTAACAAAAATTAACTCAAAGGTAAATTCGATCCTCGGGCAAAATACTGAACCAGACTAGCATTGACTTTAGCTACTACAGCAATGTTGCGACCACAAAGCTTCCGCTCTTGCCAAATCTTCAGGCGTATCAATGCCAGGGATGGGGCCATAATTACCGTAACTGACTTGCTCAATGCGAATAGCAAATCCGTGCTCTAATAAACGCAATTGCTCTAACCCCTCGAGTTTTTCATAGTGACTCTCTGGCAACGCAACGAATTGTCTCAACACAGGGGGCCGAAACGCGTACAAACCAATATGCTGGTACACGGGTGAAAACTTTTCCTGTGCACGATATTTTTCTTCATTCCGAATGGCGGGTAATAAATTTTTTGAAAACCATAATGCTCGTTGATTGACATCCATCACAACTGTTGTGCCTGAAAATGGTGTGGTTTGTTTATTTTGGCGCAATATATCTAACTCTTGCCATGTTAATTGTACTGCAGGAGTCACCATCGCATACTGTGGATGGTCTAGTAAACCTTGAGCAATTTGGGCAATAAAATTTGGTGGCGTGAACGGCGCATCACCTTGTAGATTAATAACAACTTCAGGCCTTAGGTCGAGTGCATCTAGGGCTGCGAGAACACGATCAGAACCTGTCGGACAAGTATCTGGCGTCATCACAGGTATAATGCCGCTAATATCACTCGCATGTTCAAAAATGCTCCGATGTTCTGTTGCAACAATAACAGAAACATTCTGCAAATATTTGGCAGCTGCTAAGGCAGTATCGCAGGTATGCTGTAACATGGTTTTCGAGCCAATTTTAGCCAATGGTTTGCCGGGAAAACGAGATGACGCATAACGCGCCGGAATAACAATCGCTACTGCCATAATGAGAACTCTGTGATTTTTACAAGATTTTAGTGTACGATCATAATCTATAAAAAGCGATAATAGCAAACTGCCTAACTTTATGACATCACACTTGACTCAAAAATACTCAAAAGCCACAGAGACTTTTGTAGAAAAACTACCCGGCTGCGGAACAGCGTTACTGCTTAGCGAATTATTGGAAAACGAAACGAAACCCGCGCTGATTATTTGTGCTAATAGTCAGGAAGCGCAACAACTGTTAGATGAACTGCCCTTTTTTCTTGGCAAACAATTTCAAAAAAATATTCATATTTTTCCTGACTGGGAAACGTTACCTTACGATGCTTTTTCTCCACATGAAGATATTATTGCTTCGCGCATTAAACAACTCGCAACTATGCTACAAGACCAAGCAGCAATTTATTTGGTCACAGCTGCAACCATTATGCAACGACTTTCTCCAAAAGAAAGCTTGGCAGCAGATATGTTTTTACTCAATGTTGGCGATAAATTTGACCTAGAAGAAACGCGTAAACGATTAATAAATTTAGGTTATCAATTCGTCAGCGAGGTGATGCGGCACGGTGAATTTGCTATTCGAGGCGCCATTATTGACATATTCCCTAGTAATAGTGACACGCCCTATCGTATCGATTTGTTTGACAATGAAATAGATAGCATTCGTATTTTTTCTATTGAAAATCAACGTTCAATTGAAAAAGTAGGATGTATTGAATTATTACCAGCAAAAGAATTTACCTTAGATAGCAATAGTATTGAGTTATTTAGACAACAGTGGGAAAGACTATTCCAGAATAACCCAAGCATATGCCCTTTCTACCAAGCAGTGACATCCGGAAAACCTTTTGGAGGCATAGAATATTATATTCCTTTATTTTTTAATAAGATGTCATCTTTGTTTGAGTACTTACATAATGAATTTTCAATTATTTACCCACAAAATTTACATCATATTTTAGAAAATACTTGGAAAGATATTAATATTCGTTACGAACAAAAGTCACATGATATTATACAACCTATTTTACCACCTGAAAAATTATGGTTGAGCGCCGAAGAGGTTTTTTCATACCTCAAAAAATTCCCGCGCTATCGTTTACACCCGTCTACAACTTCTTCTAAAGATGAGTGGCGCCCTCCCTCTTTTCTACAATTAGAACAGTTGCTGCATCAACAAAACGCTCGTATCCTCATCGCCGCAGAAAGTGCTGGACGTAAAGAAATTATTAAAGCAACGTTTGAAAAGCAAAATATTACGTTCTCAGAACTTCAAACATGGAAAGAGTTTTTACATGGTAGTGAAAAACTATGCATTACTATCGCGCCACTATGGTCTAGCGTTGAATTAAAAGAGCAACACATATTTATTATCAGTGAACATGATTTATATGGCAGAAAAATTCAACAAAGACGCCAAAAAACCTTGTCTAAAGCCGATGATGAACGTGTCATTTATCAACATATCGCCGAATTAAATCCTGGCGACCCAATCGTGCATCTTGAACATGGCATTGGTAGATATCTAGGATTGGAAACGTTAACTATTGGCAATAGTACCAATGAATTTCTTGCGATTGAATATCAACAAAAAAATAAACTATTTGTACCAGTCGCCAATCTACATTTAATCAGCCGTTATAGTGCCGGCGATGTGCAACATGCGCCTTTACACACTCTTGGTAGCGATCAATGGGGTAAGGCGCGAAAAAAAGCTTTAGAAAAAGCATATGACATCGCTGCTGAATTACTCAGCATTTATGCGCAACGAGAGACCATGCTCAATGACGCCATGATTTTAGATACAACAGAATATGAGAAGTTTTGCGATGGCTTTCCGTTCGAAGAAACTCCTGATCAAGCAGAAGCCATTAATGCCACTCTGCAAGACCTTCAATCTGAACATCCAATGGATCGTGTCATCTGCGGTGATGTCGGTTTTGGCAAAACAGAAGTAGCCATGCGCGCAGCATTTATCACAGCATTAAATCATCAGCAAGTTGCCATTCTGGTTCCAACAACCTTACTCGCCGAACAACATGGTGAAAACTTTATTAATCGCTTCGCTGAGTGGCCAGTAAAAATTGCGGTTTTATCACGCTTTAAAACAGCCAAAGAACAAAAAGAAATTATTGACTGCTTAAAATCTGGAAAAATAGACATCGTCATAGGAACTCATAAGTTATTACAAGAAGATATTAATTTTCATCAGTTAGGCTTGCTCATTATTGATGAAGAACATCGATTTGGCGTTCGTCAAAAAGAAAAATTTAAAAAATTTAAAGCTAAAGTCAATATATTAACAATGACAGCAACACCTATTCCGCGAACATTAAACATGGCAATGTCAAAACTACGCGATTTTTCTATTATCGCTACGCCGCCGGCAAAGCGCATATCGATCAAAACATTTTTATTTGAACGCAATCGTGCAATTATTACTGAAGCTATTGAGCGTGAGCTACATCGTGGCGGCCAAGTTTTTTTTCTGCACAACAACGTCACAACGATTGAACATTGTGCTGAAGAATTAAAAAATTGGTTACCACATGCCAATATTCGTTATGCACATGGCCAAATGTCAGAGCGCGAACTTGAAACAATTATGATTGATTTCTATCATCAGAAATTTAATGTTTTAGTGTGTACGACGATTATTGAAACCGGTATTGATATCCCAACGGCAAATACCATTATTATGGATCGCGCTGACAAATTAGGCCTGGCTCAGTTGCATCAATTACGCGGTCGCGTTGGTCGCTCTCATCACCAAGCTTACGCCTATTTATTGCACCCCGGCATGGCGAGTTTAAGTTCTGATGCAAAAAAACGCTTAGACGCGATTGCTTCATTAGGTGATTTAGGCGCTGGCTTCCAACTCGCTTCACACGATTTAGAAATTCGTGGCGCTGGAGAATTGCTAGGCGAAGAACAAAGTGGTCAAATGCAAGAAGTTGGCTTTTCTTTATATCTAGAATTAATTGAAAAAGCAATTAAAACGCTAAAATCAGGCGGACAACCAAATTATCAATTAGATTTTGGCAAAGAAAACGAGGTCGATTTAGGCTTGCCAGCATTAATCCCTGAAAGCTATATGCCAGACGTACACTATCGCCTAAAATTTTATAAGCGCTTAGCCGATGCTTCTAGCAACATCGAATTGGAGAAACTACAAATCGAAATGATTGATCGTTTTGGCTTATTACCTCAGCCTGTGAAAAATCTCGTGGCAAGCATTGAAATTAAATTAATATGCCAAGACCTCGGCATTAAAAAACTGACAGCGACAAAAAACTATATTAAAATTGATTTTAGTGAATCAACACGAGTCGAACCCATTATTTTGATCAAGCTCATACAATCTCGACCCAACACGTATCAATTAGTGAACAACACCACATTTAAAGCAAATATTTCAGATCATGTTGAGACTCAACGAGCTGAAAAAACAAAGGAAATATTGAAACAATTTATCACTTAGTGTTAGACTTTTTATAGAGCTTATTACAAGCCTACTGAGATTTTGTATTTTATATCTAGAATCCGCGGCTAGCTTAGCCACAAGATGTTAATTGCGGAATCTAGAACAATACCGTCGCCATATGAACGTTAGATGCAAGGAATGTATGTTTTTATTCAAACACGACGAAATTATAGATAGACTAAAAAAATATCCTATTTTTGACAAGTTTTCATTTCTTGCGTTAAAAAAACTTCTTGCGAAATCCGAGATTATTGAACCCCCTACCGGCACAATTTTATTCCAAATTCATGAACCTTCAGATTGTGTTTACTATGTTATTGATGGCTATATAGAATTATTTTCCTCGAGTAATTGTAAGCATAAAATCGCTAGCGTTCGCAGCGGCAGCCTACTAGGCGAAACCAGCTTACTTGCCAATGAACCACATGGATTTACAGCACGTACAAACAAGCATTCACAACTGATTAAAATTAATAAATCGACATTTTTAAAGTTTTTTGAAGATGATCCTCATATCTTAATGCCATTAACACAAAATGTTGCGAAGCGACTACGCAGATTGGTCATGGGTTTGGCATCAGAAAGTTATCCATTTAAAAATATTGTGCTATATAACACAGTAACATCGCTTACATTAGAGAATTTTAAATCGCATTTTCACAGCGATGCTTTGCAGGATGGAACACATATTTATGACAAACAAAATTTTATAGAATCCGGGTTAGAGTTACTTCCCTTTTTATTACAATGTGAGAGCAAAACTGGCGTCAATATTTTTTTACTAGAGCCTAGTGATGATGCATGGCACAAAGGGGTTTTATTTCACGCAGAATATATTTACTTAGTCACTAATGAACATAATTGGAATAGCTTTACAACTGATTTTCTAGATAAGGAAAACCCCTGTCCTTGTGATGTTGTCATTTATCACGAAAAATCACCACCCTACAAAAATACAGACAAATTCCATGCACGTTATGCGTTTAAACGCCACCATCATTTTCACCATGAAAAATCATCATACCGACGTATTTATCGATACATGACCGGACAAGCGATTGGCTTAGTTATCAGCGCAGGCGGGTTTCGTGGTTATGCTCATTATGGTTTAATTAAAGCTCTACTTGAATCTAAAATTCCTATAGATTGCATTGGTGGCTGCAGTTTTGGCGCAGCCATAGGCGCAGGCCTTGCTGAGAACTTTGAATGGGAAACTTTTAAAACCATATATGAGAAATCTATCGGAAAATTCAGGGAAAAAAGAAAATTCAATCTTAATTTTACACTACCGATAACCTCTTTATTAAGCGGCAAACTTCCAACCGAAGTTTTGAAAGAAGTCTATGGCGACCGACTCATTGAAGATATTCCTATCAATTTTTTCTGTGTTACAGGAAATTTATCAACAAGACAAAAAGAAATAAAAGTATCTGGTGAAGTTTGGCAATGGTTGCGGGCAAGCATCTCTATTCCAGGAATTTTTCCACCCGTAGAAAAAGACGGAAAAATTTATGTTGACGGTGCCGTGTGCACATCGCTACCTGTACCAGATATGCGCGCATTATTAAATGATGCGGGCAAAATCATTAGCTTTGATGTTCGCTCGCCGCTATTATTAAAAGATAAATATCAATATTCCTTCCCACCGATATTACAATTTAAAGAATTACTTGCTTATAAACTCGGTTTTTCAAAAAGAAAATATGTCTTACCCAATATGATGGATATTCTTTTGGAATCGTCTTCGATAGAGCAGTATCTTTATGACAGTGAAGGATTAAAAAAAGCAGATATTGTCATCGCCGCGGATACATCATCGTTAAGTTTTTCTGATCCATCCATCGGTGATCCACAAAGTTTAATTGCTTATACTTTCGCAAAAGAAAAGCTTAAAGAACACCACGAAATGTTTGCAAGATGGATTGATACTTAACGTTAACATCGCAGCGAATAGACTGAAGGTAGTGAAAGCACGTGCTTGTCTTTGAGATTGGAGAAAAATATCAAGAATATTGCCTAGATTCAATAGATTAAACTTATGCGCCAAGTTTTCACTGCCTAAACTAGGTTAAAAATCGGGGTAGCCGGAATTGAACCGACGACCTCTTACACCCCATGCAAGCGCGCTACCAGACTGCGCTATACCCCGAGGTAATGATAATAACGAATGGTAGTGATTGAGTCAATCTTGACATGCCCAACATCTCAAGCCATCAGTCGGATAGTAAATAACAAGACCTCGGCTGCAAAGTGGACGCAGAGTATCTGCTAAGTTAATCTTAGATTTAGTCATTAAAAACTAGCAATTAAACTTAAGCGGCTTAAGGCCAAGCCTGTTACATCATGTATTGAAAGCTAGCATAGCTGTCAAATCAAACAAGTTAATTTTCAACTGCTTCAACCTGCGTTCTAAGCTTATGACCTGCATGAAAGGTAACAACGCGCCTAGCATCAACATTCTTTATTTCCATGGTTTTAGGATTACGGCCTGGGCGAGCATCTTTATCACGCAAATCGAAATTGCCAAGGCCAGCCAACTTCACGGGATGGCCAGCCTCTAAACAACTTGAAATTGTCGAAAAAAAAGCCTCTACCAAATCTTTTGACTCACGCCTATTCATCCCTAGCTCTAAAAACAAACTATCTACTAAATCCGCCTTAGTCAACGCCGACATATCAATCCCTTAATTTCGCATCAAAGCTATTCTCTATTAAATCTATCACTTTTTTAATTAAGCTTGCAACATCTTCATCGGTAAAAGTCTTAGAAAAATCTTGAAGGATTAAAGAAATCGCGACACTTTTTTGCCCTTCTGGAATACCTTTGCCCTGATAGACATCAAAAATATTTATTTTCTTAAGTCGTTCACGGTCAATATCTAGCACAAGATTAGAAATATCTTGGTACTGCACAGAACGTGGCATGATAAAAGATAAATCACGACGCACTTCCGGAAATTTAGATAAAGAATGATATGTCTTTTTAACACTAGCTGACCTGAGCGCTTCGACATCTAACTCAAATACAACAGGTGCTATAGTTAAATCTAACGCTTGAACTAAGCGCGGATGTAAGACACCCAGTTCACCTATGATTTTTTGCTGAGACACAATTTTTGCGGATTGCGTTGGATGTAAAACGGACGACATAGTCGGCAAAAATGCAACATCGAACAAATTATTTTCTGCCAACAGAGCTTCAACATCATTTTTGACATCAAAAAAACTCACTAGGGTTTTATCGTTAGTCCATGCTTCGGGCAATACAGCACCGTAGCTCAAACCAGCAATTTTTTTAGGCTGTTGGTTATTCGCATGAAAACACAGACCAACCTCAAATAAACGCACGCGTGTTTGTTGTCGATGTAAATTATACATCAATGTAGAAAGCAAGCCTGTCCACAAGCTAGTACGCATAACCCCCATTTCTTGTGAAATAGGATTAAGCAACTTTATGAGTTGAGCGTCTGGAAAAAGTTGTAAGTGCAATTTTTCATCCACAAAACTATAGCTAATAATTTCATCATAACCACGGATTTTTAATAATAATCTTTCGCTATCCACATTGGTCGATGTCAAATTTGTTTGAGATGATAGCACGGCTGTTGGCGCTACCTCGACTACGGCATCACAGCCATGCATACGAAATACTTCTTCTATTAAGTCTTCTTCTATCGCTATATCAAAACGATAGCTTGGCGGCGTAACAACCAGACCTTCTGCACTGTCTTCAAAAATAAAATTCAATGCGCTAAAATATTTTTTAATTTGCGCTGGCTCGACTTGAATGCCAAGCGTTTTTTCAAGCCTATGATAACGCAACACCAGCTTGTTTATTGTCGGCACTACTGTCGCATCACTCGCAGATAAATTGATCATACCAGGCTGCACTTGCTGCTTACTAAAAATAGAGATGACAGGCGCTACAACATGGCCGCCAGCAATTTCTATAATCTTGGTCACCGCATGGCTTAGCGCATATTCAGGAAGCGCAGGATCAACCCCCCTCTCAAATCTGTACGATGAATCTGAGCTTAAATTAAATTTTCGAGCTGTACGAGCAATATGCTGAGGTAAAAAATGCGCGCACTCAAGATAAATCTCTGTTGTCATCTCCGAAACCGCGGCCCGCTTGCCACCCATAATTCCAGCAATCGCAATGGGACCAGCATCATCAGCAATCACAATGGTTTTTTCATCAAGAACCACAGTTGCATCATTTAATAATTCTATGGCTTCTTTATTTCTTGCGAAACGAACGGTAATGTTACCTTCGATTTTTTGCGCATCAAATGCATGTAATGGTTGACCACATTCAAACATGACATAATTAGTAACGTCAACTGGAACATTAATACTACGCACACCACTGCGACGCAGGCGCTCCTTCATCCATACTGGAGTCACTGCGGATGGGTTGAGATTGGTGATTTTTTGAATTAAATAAATTGGGCAACTATCGACGACGTTGCTAGTGCCAACATAGAGGCTAGCGGTTGATCGCTCAGTTTGATCTGCATTATGGCAACCACGGGGGGTTGCCCCTATATTGGTTGTCGCCATATTTTCGATCAACAATCTTCCACCCTCAATCGCTGCAACCTCGCGCGCTATACCTAATACGCTCGCGCAATCGCCACGATTTGGCGTAATACTAATATCCAAGACCTTATCATCTAAATCTAAATATTGACTCAATCCTAGGCCAACAGGGGCATCAGATGGTAATTCCATAATACCTTCTGATTTATCACTCAAACCTAATTCAGAAACAGAACACAGCATTCCAAATGACTCAACATCACGAATCTTTGATTTTTTTATGACAACGCCCGGTAAGACAGCACCAATTTGCGCGAGCGCCACTTTTATGCCAGCACGTGCATTCGGCGCACCGCAAACAATCGTTAATATATTGCTTCCGTTATTAACCTGGCAAACACGCAATCGATCAGCATTCGGATGTTTTTCAGTCGCAATAATTTCTGCAACAACAATATTATCTAATGTGGCTGCAACAGGTGCAATCTCTTCTACTTCTAATCCTCGTAATGTTAAAATCTCAGCGATTTCTTCAATCGGC
Source organism: Alphaproteobacteria bacterium (assembly GCA_021151585.1). Taxonomy (GTDB): domain Bacteria; phylum Pseudomonadota; class Gammaproteobacteria; order JAGOUN01; family JAGOUN01; genus JAGOUN01. The sequence continues at coordinate 66,937 of JAGKWX010000001.1, forward strand.
TTATTAATTTCAACAAATGAACGTAACCATTTTTCACTGATTTTCATTAAAACTGCTCCAAGAAACGCATATCGTTCTCAAAAAATGCGCGCAAATCGTTAACGCCATAGTACAACATCGTCAAACGATCATAACCGAATCCAAACGCAAAACCTCGATATTCTTCTGGATCAATATTGACAGCTTTTAACACATTCGGATGTACCATGCCGCAACCGACTACTTCCAGCCAACCCGTTCCACTACACACTCGGCAACCTTTACCATCACAGTGCGTACATTGCATATCAAGCTCTGCAGATGGCTCTGTAAAAGGGAAATATGACGAACGAAAACGAACCGGAATATCTCGCTCAAAAAATGCGCTTAAGAATTCACGCATGATGTACTTCAAATTGGCAAAGCTGACATCTTTATCAACATACAAACCTTCTACTTGATGAAACATCGGCGTATGCGTTATGTCAAAATCACGACGATACACTCGACCGGGCGCAATGATGCGTAATGGCGGCTGATGATTTTCCATGGTACGAATTTGCACCGGGGACATATGTGTGCGTAATAAGCTATTGTTATCACAATAAAATGTATCTTGCATCGCGCGCGCAGGATGATTGTCTGGAATATTGAGAGCTGCAAAATTATGATAATCGTCTTCAATTTCCGGGCCTTCAACCACAGCGAATCCTAACATAGTAAAAATCGCTTCAATGCGCTGACGTGTTATCGCAATAGGATGCAAATGGCCGTGCACTTGACCACGTCCTGGCAAAGTTATATCCAGTGCATCATTGGCTAATTTTTTTTCTATTTCTGCCGCCTGCAAAATCTGCAAACGTGCGTCAACTAGATGTTGAATGGTATCTTTTAATTGATTTAAAACCTGACCAATACGTGGACGGTCTTCGACTGGAGCTTGGCTAATACTTTTACCCAATTCAGTAATTGGACTTTTTTTTCCAAGATAATGAATACGATATTCATCGAGTTTGCCAAGATCTTGGGTATTATTAATTTCTTCTGTTGCTTGCGCTAGGAGCGCCTGGATATTGTTGAGCATGGTTTTGTCCTAACTTACACCAATACAAGTTACGACTGAAGCCCTCTCCCTCTGGGAGAGGGAGAGGGGTGAGAGAGCATAATAACCAACACCCTCATCTGACCTGCCGGCCACCTTCTCCCCTCGAGGGGAGGAGGATCTTCGTCGTTATTCTCACAGTATAATCCTACGTTTATTCGTAAGATTGACGAACTTTACCCCGCCAACGCTACTTTAACTTGATCACAAATTAATTTGAACGCTGCTGCATCATGGACAGCCATATCAGCTAATACTTTTCTATCAATATCAATATTCGCTTTTTTCAAGCCTAAAATAAATTGACTGTAAGTAATTTCATTTTGACGCGCTGCAGCGTTAATACGAATAATCCACAATGCACGAAATTGACGTTTACGTTGTTTACGATCGCGATATGCATATTGACCTGCTTTAGCGACAGCTTGCACCGCGACTCTATAAGTACGGCTACGGGCACCATAATAACCTTTTGCTAACTTTAATACTTTTTTATGACGGGCTTTCGCTTGTACGCCACGTTTTACTCTTGCCATTTATATTCCCCTTATTTCAAACAAAACATGCGTTGTAATGAAAGCTCGTCGCATTTCTTCACTAACTGGTTTGCTCTCAAATGCATTTTACGCTTTTGAGATTTTTTTGTGAGAATATGGTTTCGATTGGCACGCTTAAACCTAAAACCGCCGGCTGTTTTTATGAAGCGCTTTGCAGCACCTCTTTTAGTTTTCATTTTTGACATAGTTTTCAACTCGCATTTTTATGATAGTTTGCAATTATTAGCTAATAATTACGCTTGTTTTTGTACACCTTTGCCAGGCGCGGCAACCATTATCAATTGTTTTCCTTCCATTTTAGGTTTTTGCTCAATTAAAGCATGGCCTTCAATGTCTTTTTCCAATCGCAATAGCATTTCCATGCCCAATTCCTGATGCGCCATCTCACGACCACGAAAACGGATAGTGATCTTGACTTTGTCACCTTGTTCCACGAAGCGAAGCAGGTTGCGAAGCTTTACCTGATAATCAGCTTCTTCTGTCCCTGGACGGAATTTAAGTTCCTTGACTTGCATCTGTCTTTGTTTTTTCTTTGCATCACCAGTTTTCTTCTTCTGTTGATACAAAAACTTTCCATAATCCATTAACCGACATACTGGAGGTTCGGCATTAGGTTGTAATTCAACAAGATCAACGCCCTGTTCGCGTGCAGCAAACAATGCCTCTTTGACAGAAACAACACCAAGTTGTTCACCCTCTTGGCCAATTAAACGCACCTGAGGTGTTTTAATTTCGTGATTTAAACGATGCTTCTGCTCTTTTTTTACGACCGTAGTAATGGCTTACTCTCCTACTGTTATTAACTCAATAAAAAACACCACTCGCAAAAACGAGTGATTTTCGATTTTATAACCAATTTAGTCATTTCTCAAGGTGTTTTACGTTATTTACCATGTTTTAACCTGGATTCTGTCGTTAGCATCAGGGGCACAGGAGACAAGAGACTTATCTATTGTCAAAATAACACGCTCTTCCGTCGATTCCTGCGCCTTGCAGGCGCCTATTCTCCTTGTTTACACCTAGATTTTGCTTTGTATCTCTTGCTGAATTTTTAATAAAAAATCCTCAAACGTCATCTCACCCATATCCTGGCCATCACGCAAGCGCACCGAAACAGTCAAGCGCTCGAGTTCTTTATCACCAATCACGATTAAATACGGTACGCGCGCAAGGGTATGTTCGCGAATTTTGTATCCAACCTTCTCATTGCGCACATCGGTTTGGCAACGAATACCCGCGTCTTGTAATTTTTTCGCTAAGTCCTGACAATAACTCGCTTGCTTATCGGTAATATTCATCAACACCACCTGCACGGGCGATAACCACAGTGGAAACTTACCCGCATAATGCTCTACCAAAATACCGAAAAAGCGTTCCATAGAGCCACAAATCGCACGATGCAACATCACGGGAATACGTTTTTCGCCATTTTCAGCGGTATATTCCGCACCCAAACGCGTCGGCATAGAAAAATCTAACTGAATTGAACCAGTAGTCCATTTACGCCCTAAACAATCTTCTAAAATAAATTCAATTTTAGGCCCATAAAAAGCGCCCTCGCCAGGCATTAATTGCCATTCCAAACCGCTGTGATTTAAAACTTCTGCTAATGCACGCTCTGCTTTATCCCAAGTTTCCTCTGAACCAACTCGTTTTTCAGGGCGCGTAGACAGCTTAACTGAAATATTTTTTTCTAAGCCAAAAGCGGTATACGTTTCAAACAACATCTTGATAAACGCTTGCGCTTCTGAGCCAATTTGTTCTTCCATACAAAAAATATGCGCATCATCTTGAGTAAAGCTGCGCGTACGAAATAATCCATGCAATGCGCCAGACGCTTCATTTCGGTGACAACAACCAAATTCTGCTAAACGAATCGGCAATTCACGATAACTTCTCACGCCTTGATTAAAAATTTGTACATGGCATGGGCAATTCATTGGCTTGATTGCATAATGCTTATCTTCTGTTTTAAGATAAAACATATCTTCGCCAAATTTTTCCCAATGCCCTGACTTTTCCCACAATACACGATCAACTACTTGTGGAGTTTTTACTTCTTGATAACCATGTTTTTTAAATTGACCGCGCATAAATTGCTCAAGCACTTGATAAATTGTCCAACCATTAGGATGCCAAAAAATCATGCCCGGCGCTTCTTCCTGTATATGAAACAAGTCAAGCTGCTTTGCTATCTTACGATGATCGCGCTTTTCCGCCTCTTCAAGTCGCGTTAAATACGATTGTAATTGTTTCGCATCCGGCCAAGCGGTGCCATAAATACGTTGCAACATTTCATTATTGGAATCACCACGCCAATAAGCACCAGCTAATTTCATTAATTTAAAATGTTGTAAAAAACTAGTATTGGGCAAATGCGGACCACGACATAAATCTTTAAAATCACCTTGTTGATAACAAGTAATCGTTTCGCTGGCTGGCAGGCTAGTGATAATGTCAACTTTATAGTCCTCGCCAATATTTTTAAAATACTCAGTGGCTTGTTCGCGGGATACTTCTTGCCGCTGAATAGCCAAATTCTCTTTTGCGATTTTGTGCATCTCATGCTCAATCGCCAGCAAATCATCAGGGGCAAATGAACGATCCTGAAAAGAAAAATCATAAAAGAAGCCATCCTCAATCACCGGGCCAATAGTTACTTGAGCAGAAGGAAACAAACGCTTCACCGCGTGCGCCATCAAGTGCGCACAAGAATGACGTAACACCTCAAGGCCTTCAGCGTCTTTTAATGTGATAATAGACACCGTGGCATCTTGATTGAGAATATAACTGGTGTCTACTAGATGCCCATTTACTTTGCCAGCAACAGCTGCCTTAGCTAAACCAGCGCCTATCGATTGCGCAAATTCATAAACCGACACAGATGCCTCAAAAGAACGCTGACTGCCATCAGGCAGGGTTATAACGAACATTATTATTCTCCAATCCTTCTATGACTGCTACGTCACAGATAAAAAAACAATATATTTAAAAATGAAATCCTAGCATAGATAGATTAATTAACAAAACGATAACTTGATCCTAAATTCCGCCATTAACCTAAATTCGTATATGGTCCCTTCCGGTTTGTAAAGAGTTTCGTTTCAAGTAACAAGACAGAATAAGTTGCCGCCACTAAAATTACCGACAACTTTTTTTCGTTTTAGGGATGAAAATTTAATTAAATTTGAGGTACAATTTAACAGAATGAAATTCTTACTAATTTTCATTTTAAGCAACTGAATTATATAGTATTTAATGGGATTTCGCTTCTTCTTTTATGAAATATTCAGGTTAATGAAACAGTATTTTTATGGATAATCAAGAGCACTCAACTAGAATAGTTACAGTACGCGGCCTTATCGCTGCACCTGCATCTAACGATGATGACACATCAACTCAGGCAACTGAGCTTGATGATGATGTACTTACTAGCACACAAACCACCCGACCTGAAACACCGCTGGAGCAAATCGAAGAACCCCCCTCGGTTGAAACGACTTCTCCACAAAACTCACAGAATTATACCCTATTTTCACCGCCTACTGCTGCAGTGGCAAGTAATGATAAACCTGATGAAACACCTTCTCCAGCTCAAAACTAGGGCATGCTGACACTATGTGTTAGAATTATATCCATTAGACACGTAGAAACTGTAGCGACTATGTCATACCGGCGCAAGCTGAGATGACGCAGCCCGTGGTTAAATTTGGAAAATGAAATATCGAGGGTTGTTAATCAGGATTACTTGACAACACGCAAAAAAGGCGCGCCGTTAGCACCACCACCTGAGCCATCACCATCACCTCCTTCAAAATGCGAACGCGGCATAGGCTGCATAACAGGATGATCATAATCTTCATCTGCTATATCAAAGAGTTTTCCTTCGCCATTTTCTTTAGCATAAATAGATAACACTGCTATCATAGGCACATAAATATCATGTGTGACGCCAGAAAACTGGGCTCGAAATGATAAATAAGAACGATGAAAAGTAAGATCTCTAATAGCGATGGGCGCGGCACTCAGGACTATTTGACCATCGTGAATGTACTCTTTAGGCACATCGACATACTCTACCGTTGCATCAACAACAATATAAGGAGTGCAGCCACTATCAACTATCCACTTATAATAAGCTTCTACAACATAAGCTTTCATGGGCAACATGGTTAATCCCTCAATTCATGCTCTTTTTCTGTTAAACTGGCCAAGAACGATTCTCTCTCAAAAATTTTCTTCATATAAGAAAGAATAGGCTTAGATTTTACAGGAGACAATTCAATACCCATGCGCTCAAGTCGCCATAACAAAGGTGCTACCACGCAATCAATCAAGGAAAAATCATCGCTTAAAAAATAAGGAGATTCATCAAATACTTTAGCCACAGCCAGTAAACTTTGGCGCAATTCTTCACGCGCCTGCTCAATCTGAGCAGTAGATGAACTAGCAGATAGAATAACGTGAGCAGCCTGATACCATTCTTTTTCAATACGACACATCATGAGACGCGCGCGTGCACGCGCCACAGGATAAATAGGCAACAAAGGCGGATGTGGAAAGCGTTCGTCAAGATATTCTAAAATAACAGAGCTGTTAAATAAAACAAGATCTCTATCGACTAAAGTTGGCAAAGTGCCGTATGGGTTTAGTTCGGCAAGGGTTTCAGGGGCATCATCTGGTTTAACAAAAACGTAATCAACCGCGACACCCTTCTCTGCTAAAACAATACGAACTTGATGACCATAAAGATCATTAGGTCCTGTATAAAGCGTCATAACAGAGCGTCTATTTGCTACCATTGCCATAAAAAACCTCCATAACTAAACCAAATGGCTTTCCCAGTAAAATAGGCTTTAACGTTTTGAGTATTGAGGACGTTTTCTTGCTTTACGCAAACCAACTTTTTTACGCTCAACAGAACGTGGATCACGAGTAACAAAACCAGCAGCTCTAAGGCTTTTACGGAAAGTTGTTAGTGACTCAGCATCAGATTTAACGCCTTCTTCATCGTAAGCGATTAAGGCACGAGAAATACCGTGACGGATAGCGCCAGCTTGTCCTGTGCTGCCACCACCTTTAACAGTAACCAGTACGTCAAAACCAGTCGCCATATCAACAACAAGCAAAGGTGATGTCACTAACATGCGCGATGTAGCTCTATCAAAATACTCATCTAAAGAACGGCCATTAATTATGATTTTACCTGTTCCTCGACGAATAAACACACGAGCAATAGACTCTTTACGTCTACCTGTACCAATATATTGCTTTACTGTCATTTATCAAACCTTATCTTCAAAGTTAATTACTTGTGGCTGCTGCGCTCCATGCGGATGCTCGCTACCGACATACACTTTCAATTTTTTAAACATAGCTCGCCCCAAAGGATTCTTCGGCAACATACCTTTAACAGCGTGCTCAATCACTTTAACCGGGCTCTTAGCTAACATTTTTTCTAGGCTAACTTCTTTCAAGCCGCCTGGGAAACCGGTATGGCTGTAATAAATCTTATCTGACATTTTTTTGCCGGTTACCGCTATTTTTTCAGCGTTAACGACAACGATATAATCGCCAGTATCAACATGTGGTGTGTAGATTGCTTTATGCTTTCCACGCAAATATTTAGCTACCTGCGATGCGAAACGCCCTAAAGTCTGCTCTGAAGCATCAGCGAGATACCACTGATGGCTTACTGCTTGTGCTTTTGCACTAAAAGTTTTCATTAAATCTTGCTCCAAGACAAAATATTATTGAGATTCAAAAATGAGCCTGAAATTCTACATAAAAAATCGCGAACAAGCAAGTCCTATAAACAATGACTAGAAAAAAGCCTGATCGAGCAGCGCTAAATTGCCGCAGAAAATCTGTGATTCTGTAAAAAAACCTAAAATATAAGGTTTTTTTGAAAAAAAGCATTCGCATAAATTTAAATTTATGCTATTTTTCAAGAGGTAATTTACATTTTTATCATTAATTAACCTTATATTCGAGAGGGACAGGCATGACAGTAAAGAAAACACGGACAGCCGCTACTAAACCAGCAGCTAAGAAAGCCGCTCCGGCAAAAAAATCATTTAGCGTCAAAGAACCATTGACTAAAACTCAAATTTTAGCGCACATATCTGAAACAGCCAGCTTGACAAAAAAACAAGTAGTAGCCGTATTAGACACTTTAAGCTCATTGATTGAAGCTTCAATCAAATCAAAAGGACCAGGCGCGTTTACACTGCCAGGCGTTTTGAAAATTAATGTTGTTAAAAAACCTGCCAAAAAGGCTCGTAAAGGTAAAAACCCTTTCACAGGCGAAGAAGTTATGTTTAAAGCTAAGCCAGCTCATAACGTGGTCAAAATTCGCGCATTGAAAAAATTAAAAGAAATGGCGGCTTAATGTTCGTTTAGATTTAAAGGGCCCACGGGCCCTTTATTATTTATTTACTACTTACGCCACTCCATCGCCAGCAAAGTATTTTGCATCAGCATAGCAACAGTCATGGGACCAACGCCCCCTGGAACCGGCGTAATCCATTTTGCACGCTGTTGCGCAGACGCAAAATCAATATCACCTACCAATCGCCCAGAAGGCAAACGTGTAATACCAACGTCGACAATAATCGCCCCCTCTTTTAACCACTCACCCCTAATAAATTCAGGTTTACCTACGGCACTCACAACGATATCTGCGCCCTTAAGATACTTGATCAAATCACGTGTATTACTGTGACAAATGCTGACGGTCGCGCCAGCAAGCAATAATTCCAAAGCCATTGGGCGCCCAACGATATTAGAACTACCGACAACTACCGCATCTAAATTTTTGTAATCACACGCTACAGAGTCTAATAAAGCCATCACACCCAACGGTGTGCAAGGGCGAATCATTGGTCGGCGCTGAGCTAAACGACCAATGTTATAGGGATGGAATCCATCCACATCCTTAGCAGGATCTATCGCCTCCAATAAATCATCAGCATTAAGATGAGCCGGCAGAGGCAATTGCAGCAAAATGCCATCAACGGCAATATTTTGATTTAATTCTCGAAGTAAATTTAATAATTCCATCTGCGTTATAGTCGATGGCAACGCATATTTTTGCGACTCAATACCTACCTCATCACAAGCAACTTGCTTATGCGCAACATAAATTTGTGACGCGCAATCATCGCCAACAATAATCACTGCCAAAACAGGCGCCCGACCAAGACGGGATTTTATACCGATAACTTTGCATGCGATTTGCTGTCGCAAACTTGCTGCAAGTTTTTTTCCATCAAGAATATTATTCAACGTCAATCTGCCAATGGTTGATAAATAACTAATCTTTCTTTCGGTTGCAAAACTGTACGCGACAGCAAAGACGGATTCCAGCGCTGAATATCCTTGACAGTAACCCCGAAACGTAAAGCGATCTTAGTTAAACTATCGTTTTTTTGTACGACATAACGAACTTGTTGTGTTTTGGTTTTTTCCACACTTGCATGTATCGTCATTAAAGGCGGAATATTTAATCTCTGCCCAACTTTCAATACATTATCATTAAGGTGATTATACTCACGTAAAGTTTGCCATGGAATATTTAATGTCTGGGCAATACTAGACAATGTATCGCCTTGACGCACGGTATAAATCGCTACGGCATCAGTGTTTTCCGCATGAGTCATTGTGCCATGGCGTGTTACTAACGCACCCTCTTCAAGCGAAACCGCATCAGCGGACTTGGTCGAAAGCGCCGCTGAAGCAGATGATGCTTCATGTATTTGGACATGCGAAACAGTATTCGGAATAAAAATAATATCGCCAACACGAATCATCGTCGTATCAAGCTTATTAACCTGCTGAAGAACCGCCATAGTCGTATTATATTTCAATGCGATTTTATTTAACGTATCGCCTGATTTTACATCATAACGCTCCCACGTGACGCGATTTCCCTGAGGCAGTAAAGCCAAACCTTCACGTAAGGCTGCCTCATTTTGAATAGGCACAACCAACCTATAAGGACCATCAGGAGAAGTTGCCCAACGATTGAAACCTGGGTTTAAATTTTTTAATTCACTTAATGATAAACCACACAATCTTGCCGCCTTAGCCAAATCAATCTGCGAGCCGACATCGACTTCAGTCAAATAAGGCTTGTTGGGAATCGGTGGCAAGTCTAGAGGATATTTTTCAGGATGCGCAATCATTTCAGATAAAGCCAGCAGCTTAGGAATATATAATTGCGTCTGTTTACCTAAAGGTAAAGACCAAAAATCCGTAGCCTCGCCATTAGCCGCATTTTTCTTTAGTGCGTTTAAAACTGTGCCCTGACCGGCATGGTAAGCAGCAACAGTAAACATCCAATTGCCGCCAAAGAAATTTTGCAAATAAACAAGATAATCTAAAGCTGCGTTTGTTGAAGCAATCACATCACGACGACCATCGTACCACCAATTTTGTTTTAAGCCAAAATCAGTTGCTGTCGCCGGCATCATTTGCCACAAGCCTGATGCGCCGGAAGTTGAATATGCAAATGGATCATAAGCGCTTTCATTAAAAGGCAATAATGAAAACTCCAAAGGCAAACCACGCTTTTGCACTTGCGTGATAATATAATACATATACGGGCGAGCATTATTCGCCGCAGCTCGCAAATATTTACGGTGTGCCATGTACCATGCTATCTGCTCTTTAACTTCTGGGCGCTCGGCCTGATGATTCAGCGCAAACTCATGCTGCAGCACCTTCCAAATATCATCATTGGCGCTAAAAGTTTGAGAATTCTTATGAGACGCCGAGTGAGAGTAGACAACCTTGTATTCTGCGGTTGCAACTGGAGAAAATGACAAACCTAGAATGAGGCACAAAACTACCCAAGCACAGCAACTTATTCTGTTAATGACGGCTTTTTTATGCACGCTCTCTAATCCTCATCTAGCTCACTGCAAAAACAATATAAATATTTCGAAATGCGCAGTAACTAGATATACTTATACGGTCCGAAAATATAAATGATTTGGAGCAAGAAGTACAGCGATTCAAGCACTTAAGGCGCAAACACCTAACAAGGGACATTATGATGACTAAACAATATTTTTCACCGAATATGTCTACATGTTTAAAGAAAATAGAAAAAGAATTGGTCGCAAAACTGAGCTCTGACATCGTGATTGAACACGCTCTAGTGCTTGGAAAGCCAGAACAACACAGCTTACTGCAAAATTTACAGCATAAGCACGGCCATATCTTGTGCGAGCATTACTCTACTGAGCCCACCCAGCCGACGCATACTTGCCTAGGGAAATTTACAGACTTACCCTACGCTCCTGAATCGATAGATCTCATCATTTTGGCTCACAATCTTGAATCCGCAAGCGACCCCAAAGCCATAATCGAAGAAGCTGCAGAATGCTTATCGCCCAGAGGGACATTAATTATTTTTTTGCGACGGCCATGCGCAACTAACATAACACCATTGTTAACAAGCACTGGGCTCACACTGACAAAAAAAAGACATTTCTTCTCTATCATTAGACATCTGACAGAACATCGATGGACGAACCTATGCGACCGCATGTTAGCGCTCTATTTACCCTTTTTATGCTACAACACCTACCTGGTAGCTAAAAAAATCACGCTATGCAAGACCAAGCATTGCCTACAAGCAGACACAGCCCCAGTTTTTTCTTTTGGGATAAACACACAATGCGCAGCGCGCACGAGAAACACATCATGACTACTGTTCACATTTATACTGACGGCGCTTGTCGCGGCAACCCAGGCCCTGGCGGCTGGGGTGCGTTACTAATACACAATCATGCGCGCAAAGAACTCTACGGCGGCGAAACATTAACCACCAATAATCGCATGGAACTGTTAGCCGTTATTAAAGCCTTAGAAGCCTTAAATAAGACCTGCCACGTCATACTAACATCTGATTCCAAATATGTGTTACAGGGCATAACAACATGGTTAAGCGACTGGAAAAAGCGCGGCTGGAAAACTGCCAGTAAACAAGCGGTAAAAAACCAAGACTTGTGGCAACGTCTCGACGAACTAAACAGACAACACACCATTGAATGGCATTGGGTAAAAGGCCATAATGGCCATCCAGAAAACGAGCTAGCCGATCAACTAGCAAATAAGGCGATTGACGAATTATGACACGACAAATTGTGCTTGATACAGAAACCACCGGCCTTAAACCAGAAGAAGGCCATCGCATTATTGAAATTGGCGCAATAGAGATTATCGATAGACAATTTACAAAAAATGATAGACATATTTATATCAACCCTGAACGACCGATTGATGAAGGCGCCTTCAAAGTTCATGGAATTAGCACAGAATTTTTAAGCGATAAACCGCTGTTTGCACATATTGCTGAAGATTTTTTAAATTATATTCAAGGTGCAGAACTTATTATCCACAACGCTCCTTTTGACTTAAATTTTTTGGATCATGAATTTCGTTGGCTAAATAGAAATTATCCGAAAATTCATCAAATATGCGCCATAACTGACACCCTTGCGATGGCGCGAAAACGCCATGCGGGACAACGCAATTCCTTGGATGCTTTATGCAAACGTTACGATATCAGTAACGCGCATCGGCAATTGCACGGAGCACGTCTTGACGCACTGCTACTCGCAGAAGTTTTTTTACGCATGACCGGCGGGCAAAACAGTTTATTTGAAAACATAATAGCAACTTCAGAAACCAGCTCAGATCGAGAAACACGGCAAAGCAGCAACAAACAACACAACGATTTGTGTGTCATTCTTGCCAACACAGAAGAAGAACTGGCTCACAATAATTATCTAGAAAACATGAAAAAAAAAGGCGCCTGTTTATGGCAAGAAACCCTAGATTTAATGAAATAAAAAACGCTCTATCGCCCTTAAAGTCATAAACACAGCTTCTCGAAAAAAATTTTTCGAACAAGAAATATAAGGCTGCTCAATAATAATGCATTTCGTTTTTGCCAAAATAGATGCCAAGCCACCCGTCAATAAACGATCATCAATTAACATCACTTCTCGTGCATGGTAATTTTTCTGGGCAATAATTTTCTCCAAACCATCGGGATAAGGTTTTTTCTTCGCGATGACAAAAGAAATGTCGGGGAAATCACGAGCAAAAAAATCTTGACGCTCTTGCTTTGGTTTGTTAGATAAAATGTAAACATGCTCACCAAAAATAATTTTAATATTACGCAAAACATCATAAACATCTTGATGAATTTCCAACTCATCATCCGCGGCTAAAACACCATCAAAATCTAATACGATAGCGCGAATACCTGATTGATTTAATTTTAACCAATCAATTGAGGTAATATTTTTTTCGAACGGCAAGGCTTGTAATGCATAACGATACTTTACCGCCTGCTTTATAGAAAAAAGGATTCTCTTAATCATAAATTTTCACCTTAAATACAATGCGGAGGTTGTGGCAAGCCGGCAATATGGCTAATAACTCTCAACGGCTTTTCACCAAATAATTGCATAAGCTCCAACATTGTTTCAGCATGCTGACCATCACGCAACGCTTTAATAAATGTGCGCGTTGAAGGATGGCGATGTTGCGCACAATACAGGTCACGCAATATATTAATAATTTCAACATGCCGTGACGTAAGAGTAATACCGCACTCCCTTGCAATATTACTCGCCACCTGGTTATCCCAATAAGACAACAATTAACGCTCCCTACCACTCAAGGCTGCAAAAATTTGCAATAAATTGACAAATAACATGTAAATATCAAGATATAAAGCAATTGTCGCCATAACATAATTACGCTCGCCGCCATGAATAATCCGCGCAGTATCAAATAAAATTAAACCGGAAGCGATAAAGGATGTCGCAAAGGATATAGCCAAATATACCGCAGGCATTTTTAAAAAAATATTCACAATGCTGCCAACAATAACAACCAATAAACCAACAGTTAAAAATCCACCCAACGCAGAAAATGTTTTCTTAGTTGTTAAAGCGTACATAGACAGACCCAAAAATGTCACGCCTGTTGTCCCCAAGGCGGAAAGAACTAAAAAACTACCGTTGGCATAATTTTTCATAAACATACCTACAATAGGCCCCAACATGTAACCGATGAAACCAGTAAATGCAAACACACTCACCAGCCCCCAGATGCTATTTCGTAAGTAAGTAGTCAAAAACAGTAAGCCAAACATACCAACCAAGGTTAAAATAATCCCCATCGGTGGCGCTTGTGTAGCAATCGCAAACCAAGCAGTCAAAGCACTAAATAATATCGTTAGACTTAATAACAGATATGTATTTTTCAATACAGCATGCTCCGCAATCAACGATCCGCCCGCTTGAGACACAAAAAACTGTGATTTTGTAGAATTCATACATTTTCCTCTCGATTTTTCTTGACGATGAAACAAATTTTGTTAACAATAACCTCTCTTTTGAGGCAGAAACAAAAAAACTACCTCAACATAGACATTATACCTGAAAAGTTATAATATCACACTGCATGTTTTGGAGAGATGGCTGAGCGGTTGAAAGCGGCGGTCTTGAAAACCGTTAAGGGGTATCCCCCCTTCTAGGGTTCGAATCCCTATCTCTCCGCCAACCCTTGAGTAATCGTTGGAGCGTCACTTTGATTAAAATACTTGTTGTCGATGACTTGGACTTAATCCGTGTTGGCGTCAAAAGCCTTCTTGAAAATATCACTGGCATTAAAATTATTGGCGAAGCTGAAAGTGGCGAGGAAGCCATTACGATAGCTCGAAAATTACAGCCAGATGTTGTTCTGATGGATCTCCAAATGCCCGGGATAGGCGGTTTAGAAGCTACAAAAAAACTAGCGCACTACTTACCTGACACCAAAGTGATTGTATTGACAGTATGCGAAGAAGAACCCTTTCCGACTCGCTTAATCCAAGCAGGCGCCATGGGTTATGTGAACAAAGGCTGCGGCAAAGAAGAAATGGTACAAGCTATTCGCGCAGTTAACAGCGGTCAACGATACATTAGCCCTAAAATTGCACAAAAAATTGCCTTGCAGAATTTGACACAAGGACAAAAATCTCCGCTGGAATTACTGTCTGAGCGAGAATTACAGATCATGATCATGATCACAAATGGACAAAAAGCACCTGAAATCGCTGACGTTCTTTGCATTAGCCCTAAAACCGTTAATAGCTATCGTTATCGCATATTCACTAAGCTCAACATTAACTCCGATGTCGATTTAGCTCGTTTAGCCCTGCGCCTGGGTCTAGTTGAAGATCAACCCAATTGATACAATGAAAACTAGCGATTTTGATTTCCATCTACCTGAAGAGCTAATAGCGCAATACCCAACAAAAGAACGGTCTGCGAGCCGACTACTTTGCATGGATAGAAATAGTGGCGATCTTGGCCATCGTCACTTCTATGAATTAATCGACCTACTACAGCCAAACGACTTACTCGTCATGAACAACTCCAAAGTCATTCCTGCGCGTGTATTTGGTCACAAAGAATCTGGCGGTAAAGTAGAAATGCTAATCGAGCGCATTTTGTCAAAAAATACAGCTTTAGTACATTTGCGCGCCAGCAAAGCTCTAAATCCAGAGCGTATTTTATTCCTGGGTGACGCTAAAACGCCTTTTAAAATATTACAGCGCAAAGAAGACCTCTATATCATCGAAAAACAAACGCAAGCAGAAACTTTGCTGGAATGGCTACATCAACACGGCCACATCCCCCTGCCGCCATACATGCAGCGTGAAGATAAAAAAGAAGATATAGAACGCTATCAAACGGTTTACGCTAAAACTGAGGGCTCCGTTGCCGCCCCTACCGCCGGTTTGCATTTTGATGAAAACTTGCTAGAAAAAATCAAAGATAAGGGCATTGAAATCGCCACAGTTACACTGCATGTTGGATCAGGCACATTTCAACCCGTGCGAGCAGATGATATTAAAGATCATACGATGCACTATGAATGGTTTTCATTGCCTCAAAAAACTTGCGATGCGATTTCTGCGTGCAAAAAACGCGGCGGACGTGTCATTGCAGTAGGAACGACCACAGTAAGAACATTAGAGAGCGCGGCGCTGAACAACGACGCGACCGACAACATACAGCACTTATCCGCCACCGAACAAGAAACCAACATCTTCATTTATCCAGGCTTTGAGTTTAAAGTTGCTGATGCTTTGATTACAAATTTTCACCTGCCTAAATCAACATTACTCATGCTGGTCAGCGCTTTTTCTACACAAAAAAATATTTTACACGCCTATCAAGAAGCAATTAAAGAAAATTATCGTTTCTACAGCTATGGCGATGCGATGTTTATTGCGTCATAATTATTGTTTTCAAATAAGCAACCTTTGAATATGAACAAGAAACTAGTCTCCATAACGCTATCTATATTAGCCGTATTGATTCTTGGCGCTTTGGTTTTTTATAAAACACAACGCGTTGATCTGCCGCCTGCTGTACAAATAGATATTTCTGGACAGCCACACACGGGTAACGGAACAACGATTATCGTTGCCTTTGAAGATATGAAATGCAGTAATTGCAAAATCTACAATGAAGTGATCTATCCATTTATTCAATCTCATTACATAGATTCAGGTAAAGCAACCTATGTTATGATCCCCTTGGCTTTTCTTCATAACTCCATACCCGCTGGCAACGCAGCATTATGTGCCTACCACCAAAAGCCCGAATTATTTTTTAGTTATGTTGATTACGTTTATCAACACCAACCCGATGAAGCGCTCGATTGGGCAACACCAGAAACTTTAACTGAGTTTGCGCAACATGTCCCAGGAATTGATATGAGCGCTTTGACAACCTGCATTCATAACAACACTTATTATACCCAACTAGAACAAAACCTGGCCATCGCTGGCAAAGCAATGGGCGATACAATACAAACACCATCTCTCTATATTGATGGGCACTTAGTTAGCCCGATCACCGCTGCGCACATCGATAAAACGATGGGTGCTGTGTCCAAGTAAAGTATAAAATTCGTCAAAACTCTCGCCCTCACTTAACAACATGCTTGTTATATAACTAGTGAGGGCGTTATGGCTTATTTTACAGAAAGAACGTTGCACTAACTTCAATTTAAACTATCTTAGCCATTAACCCGGTCGCGTCATTTCTTCCGGTTTTACATATCGATCAAATTCTTCAGCGGTTAAATAGCCTAATGCCAACGCCGCCTCTTTCAAACTAGAACCATCATGCAAGGCTTTATGCGCGATTTCAGATGATTTGTCATAACCAATTACAGGGCTTAATGCTGTCACTAACATTAAAGAATTTTGTAAAAAATAATCAATTTTTTTCGTATCAGCCTCTAAGCCATCAATACAAAATTCTTTAAATAACAAACAACTGTCAGCTAATAATGTTGCGGAATGCACGTAATTATGAATCATCACGGGCTTAAACACATTCAATTCAAAATTACCCTGTGAACCTGCAAATCCAATAGTTGCATCATTACCGAAAACTTGCACGCATATCATAGTAAGCGCCTCACATTGCGTCGGATTGACTTTACCGGGCATAATCGATGAGCCTGGCTCATTAACAGGAAGAATGAGTTCGCCCAAACCACAACGCGGACCCGAACCCAACCAACGCACATCATTCGCAACTTTCATGAGAGACGCCGCTAATGTTTTCAATGCGCCATGGGCAAAGACCAAAGCATCATGCGCCGCCATCGCTTGAAATTTGTTAGTTGCGGAAATAAAAGGCAAACCCGTCAAATCAGCGATATGTTTTGCAGCAATATCAGCAAACTTAGGATGAGCATTAATTCCCGTCCCAACGGCCGTGCCACCAATCGCCAGTTCATATAAACCAGGTAGTGTTTGCTCTATTCGAACAATATTCGCGTCCAGTTGAGCCACATATCCTGAAAATTCTTGCCCTAATGTCAAAGGTACAGCATCTTGCAAATGGGTACGACCAATTTTAACAATAGGGTCAAATTCTTTACGTTTTGCATCTAAAGCATCACGCAAAACCTTTAAAGCTGGCAATACTTTATGAACGGTAATTTCTGCTGCGGCAATATACATCGCCGTTGGAAAAGTATCATTCGATGATTGCGACATATTCACATCATCATTAGGATGTACGGGCTTTTTACTACCTAAAACACCGCCCGCCATTTCGATCGCACGATTACTAATCACTTCATTTGTATTCATATTAGTCTGGGTACCACTACCTGTTTGCCAAATATGCAAAGGAAACTGATTGTCATGCTCACCAGCAATCACTTCATCCGCTGCGGCAACAATTAATTTTACTTTTTCATCCGATAATAGCCCCAAGGAGTGATTAGCGAGCGCAGCTGACTTTTTTAAAATCCCGAAAGCTCGAATTAATATTTTTGGCATGAGATCATGACCACTGGAGAAATGGTGCAAAGAACGCTCAGTTTGCGCACCCCAATAGACATTAGCTGGCACATCGATCTTGCCAATACTATCGCTTTCAATACGGATTTTTTCGTTTGTTTTCACTTCAGACATGATTTTCCCCAATATTCAGTGCTTTACTCACTGGCTCATAAACATTTTTTGATAAATTTTGTGTTTGTATGATACGAGTTAATACTTTTTTCATCAAGTCTTGATGTGATGCTTGAAACCGCCTCCAATGCAATAAAGGTTCAACCATCCTTGCCGCGACCATGGGATTAATTTCATCCAAAATGATCACGGTATTCGCACAAAAATCATAGCCATCACCTGAAATATCATGAAAACGTCGTAAATTTTGCCCACAAAATCCACCCACTAACGCATAAACGCTATTGGGATTTTTAATATTAAAAAAAGGCTGCTGTATTAAACTCTTCACATTATGCAAAGTATCAGGCAATCTGGATTGCGCTTGAATCGCAAACCACTTATTCATCACCAAGGGTTCATGTTGCCAACGATCTTGAAACTGCGCGAGCGCTTCAATACGCTGTAAAGTATCGGTATGCGATAAAGCGGTTAACGCTGCAATACTTTCCGTCATATTACCCGCCGTCTTAAATTGTTGATTCGCTAATTCAATATATTCAGGTTTTTCTAAAGCCACTAAGTAACGCAGACATAGCGCACGCAAATGTCGCCGCCCCATTGCCTGCGGCGAATAAGCATAATCATCATCCTCTAAGGCACGGTAACGAGCAAGCCATAAGGATTCATATTTTTCTGCGATTTTTTGAAACAACTTCGTGCGTGATATAGAAATTTCTTCAACATCAATAACATCGACACACGCATGCAAATATTTTTCTGAGGGCAAAGACAATAACTCGGCTTGCATAGAGTAATCATCAAAATTTTCTTTCAAAATTTCACCAATCACTTCTAAAAACTGATCACTAGGCTGATGACTCAAGATAATATTACACGCTAACTGCTGCCCTGCTTCCCATCGATTAAAACCATCAGTATCATATTGAAATAAAAATAACAATTCTTGCTCGGTATAGCGAAAATGCAATTTAATAGGTGATGAAAAATGACGATTCAACGAAGGAATCACTTCGTGATCGACATTCACAAAGGTAAAAACTTGCTTTTGCTCTGTCACTAAACATAGTTTATTGTCATAGCAACATAGGCTTGCATAAGCGTCTTTCGCCATCTTTTGTCGTAATGATAACAAAGAGATCAAGATCGGCACCATCATCGGTTGCTTATCCATCATATCCGGCGTTGATGGAATGGTTTGCTCAAAGATTAATGTATACGTTTTTTTGTCTTTATCATATTCACCACGCGCATTCACCACCGGCGTTCCCGCTTGCGAATACCATAATCTAAATTGAGATAAATCTTGCCCTGATACCTCTTGCATAACATCAATAAAATTATCAGTTGTTACTGCTTGGCCATCAAATTTTTCAAAATAACGGTCTGTCGCTTGACGATAACTCTCTGCACCTAATATAGTTTTAAGCATACGCACCACTTCGCCGCCTTTGTTATAAACAGTATGCGTATAAAAATTATCAATAGCTATATAGCTTGCTGGGCGAACAGGGTGCGCCATAGGCCCAGCATCTTCAGCAAATTGAGCATTTCGCAAATCCTGAACTTTACGAATGCGATGCACCACTGCCGAATGATGGTCTTCATCATAGGATTGTTCACGAAAAATAGTAAAACCTTCTTTCAAACTTAATTGAAACCAATCACGACAAGTCACACGATTACCACTCCAATTATGGAAATATTCGTGAGCAACCACAGTATCAATATCAGCATAATCTTGATCAGTTGCAGTTTCTAGATTTGCCAAAATATATTTGGCATTAAAGATATTGAGACTTTTATTCTCCATCGCACCAAATACAAAATCATTCACCGCAACAATGTTAAATATATCCAAGTCATATTCACGGCCATAATTTTCTTCATCCCAACGCATACACTTTTTTAATACGCTCATTGCAAAAACACATCGATCAATATTATTTTTTTCACTATAAATATGTAGTGCAACTCGCCTTCCTGACATTGTCACAAAGTGATCAGTAATTTTTCCAAGATCACCCGCAACTAAAGCAAATAAATAACACGGTTTCTTAAAAGGGTCCTCCCATAAAGCAAAATGTTTTCCTTGTGGTAAATCACCCTCTTCCATTAAATTACCATTGCTTAACAACACCGGATAGTGTGTTTTATCAGCGATAATTTTTACAGTGAAAAATGCCATGACATCAGGACGATCCAAGTAATAGGTGATTTTACGAAAGTATTCCGCCTCACATTGGGTACAAAAAATATTATTAGAAATATAAAGACCGGTTAATTCAGTATTGGCTTGTGGATTAATTTCAGTAACTATCTCAAGACAAAACTCATCTGGAACATCAAACACCCTTAAACCATAGTCTTCAACAGAAAACTTTACTGAGCGCTGATTGAGCAACAGAGAAATCAGGGTTAACTGCTCACCGACTAAAAATAAATCAGACTGTGGATAATGACGCTTGACTTGCAACAAGCTAGTAACACGAGTTTTTTCAGCATCTAATTCAAATACCAAATCGACAGATTCAATAACAAATGCACTCACTTGGTAATCTTTAAGAAAAATCGTTGTACTGCTTGGGTTCACCATGACGCCTCAATCAATTGAATAAATGAAGCATCATAGCGCGGTTTTATATACCTTAAAAGGTGTTTATTTAAGTCGCATACAAACTAATTGTTGTATCATTGATTGTAACTGGGCCCAGTGAGGCAGTCGGAACATATGCGGTTGCTGAAATATCACCGCCAGTGACGATGACTGAACCATTTTTTAAATTAAGCCCCCAGTGTCAATACAATAAACTGAGGCTGCACCACCGGAATAGTTAGCCAAGACTGCAATAACACTAACTTCAAGGCATCATGCGCCAGCCACGGTCATAGAACTAACTAATACCGCACCTGTACGAATGTTGTAACGCAAATCTTGCTCTTGGCCTAAACCAATAATGTTTTTATATAGCTCTTTCAAATTACCTGCAATAGTGACTTCTTCCACTGGATATTTAATTTTGCCGTTTTCAACATAAAAACCAACGGCGCCTTTAGAATAATCACCATTGACCAAGTTAACGCCAGAACCTAACGTTTCTGTAACGATCAAAGCTTTATCTAATCCTGAAATTAAATCATGTAATGGCAATGTTTTTTGACTTTCAACCAACATATTAAACACGCCACCAGCATTGCCCGTAGTTGGCAAACCTAATTGGCGGCCACTATAACTACTGGTGAAATAAGTATGTAATCGTCCACTATCAATAAAGGTTTTTTCACGCGTATACACACCCTCATCATCAAACGGCGAACTTCCAACCGCTTTGTGTAACAATGGTTGTTCAGTCAAAGAAATATGTTCAGGCAAAATAATCTGATTCAGTTGATCTAATAAAAACGACGAACGTCGATAAATATTTCCACCCATCGCAGCAGCAATTAAATATTTCCAAAAAGCAGTTGCCGCTTGATCCATAAATAGCACGGGTAATGTTTGTGTTGGAATTTGTCGCGAACCTAAACGGGCAAGCGCTTTTTTATTCGCTTGCTCAGCAATATAATTCGTTGTCCATAAATCGTTGGCATCCATCGCGCAAGTGAATTCAGCTTCACGTTGCATTTCGCCATTTTTTTCAGCAATCAAAGCACAATGCATACTATGACTTGAACTTGCATATCCTTGCAGAAAACCTTCACTATTGGCGATAAGTTCATAAGTTTGGTGTGAACTTAAGCCAGCACCGTCAGATTTAATGTTCGATGAGCTCAATGAAAGAGCGTGCGCTTCACAGGCTCGCATTTTTTCAATTGCATCAGCTGCGCTTAAATCTTTCCACGGAAAATAAAGTTCTAAGTTAGGAGTTGCAAACGCCAACTCCTTACGATCTGGCAAGCCAGAATATGGATCTTCTGCCGCATACTTTGCAAAATCATAAGCCGCATCCACCGCTCTTTTAATAGAATCAACAGAAAAATCATTGGTCGTTGCTGAACCTCGTTTTTTACCTAAATAAACGGTAACCGCAAACTCTTTACCTCTATCATATTCAAGACTATCAACTTGTTGATTGAGAATATTAACACTCATGCCTTGACCAATGTGGCCGTCAACTTCAACGGCATCCGAGCCCTTTTTTTTGGCGAAATCAATCGCTTGTTCAGCGATTTTTTTTAATGCATCGATATTATGTTGCGCTATCATATGTGTGTACCACCAACAACCATTTCACTGACTTTCAAGGTTGGCTGACCAACACCGACCGGAACGCTTTGCCCATCTTTGCCACAAACACCAACGCCGGGATCAAGTTGCAAATCATTACCAACCATCGTCACTTTAGTTAATACATCTGGACCATTACCAATTAGGGTGGCTCCTTTAATCGGCGCTGTCACTTTACCGTTTTCAATTAAGTAAGCTTCGCTAGCTGAAAATACAAATTTTCCAGAGGTAATATCGACTTCACCACCACCGAAATTGACAGCATAAATACCTTTTTTTACAGACTTAATAATGTCTAGAGGATCATCATTCCCTGGTAACATGTAGGTATTTGTCATACGTGGCATAGGGATGTGCGCGTAGGACTCACGTCGACCATTACCCGTTGAAACAGAACCCATCAAACGCGCATTCAATTTATCTTGCATAAATCCACGCAAAATCCCTTGCTCAATCAACATTGTATTTTGCCCAATAGTTCCTTCATCATCAATCGCGACAGAACCACGACGATGCAGCAACGTTGCATCATCCACTATCGTGCACTTTTCCGATGCCACGCGCTGACCTAATTTATCAGTGAATGCAGAGGTTTTTTTACGAATAAAATCACCTTCCAAACCATGCCCAATCGCTTCATGCAATAATACAGCTGGCCAACCAGGGCCTAATACGACAGGCATTAATCCTGCCGGCGCGGGAATAGCCTCTAGATTAGTTAACGCTTGCTTGACAGCTTGTTCCACAAAATCGTTAATTAAGTGCTCGCTAAAGTGCGCGTAATCACCGCGCAAACCACCACCACAACTACCACCTTCACGTTTATCACCATCTTCAGCTAAAACTTGAATATTAAAACGCACGAGTGGACGAATGTCAGCATGACAACTACCATCATGATTAAAAATTAACACTTGTTCGTAACTGGCGCTTAAACTGGCCATGACTTGGGTGATTTTCGAGCTGGCGGCACGCGCTAACGCATCTGCCTTACTTAACAAATCTACTTTTTGTTGCGAGCTTAATGAATCCAAGGGGTTGAGCGTCGGATACATAATAGGCGTTTGTTGACGCTGCCACGCTTGAACAGATTGCGTAGCATTACCTAAACGATTAATACTGCGAGCAGCGGTAGCGGCTTCCTCTAGCGCTGGCAATATCAAATCATCGGAATACGCATAACCAGTTTTTTCACCGCTAATAACGCGAATACCGACGCCACGATCATAAGTATAACTACCTTCTTTGACTATCCCTTCTTCGAGATACCAACTCTCGTGATAGACTGATTGAAAGTATAAATCTGCGCTATCGACAGTAGAACACATAATTTTCGAAAAAACTCGATCGATATCTTGTAAAGACAAAGCCGAGGGAGTCAATAATGACTCCGTCACTTGATGAATAATGTGTTGAGACATGTTAACTTGCCTTTTTCGGCATATAAAGATCGGTAATTGTACCCTCAAATACTTCTGTCGCCATGGCAATAGATTCAGATAATGTTGGATGCGGATGAATAGTTAATGCGATATCTTCTGCGTCACAACCCATTTCAATAGCTAAACAAATTTCACCGATTAATTCTCCGGCATTAACGCCAACAATTGCACCACCAATAATACGATTAGTTTTTTTGTCAAAAATCACTTTTGTCATACCTTCATCACGACCTACGCTTAAAGCACGACCACTTGCTGCCCAAGGAAAAACGCCTTTGCCATAGTCAATACCTTTGGCCTTAGCTTCATTTTCCGTAACTCCCACCCAAGCAAGTTCGGGATCGGTATACGCGACACTGGGAATGCAGGTTGGATCAAAATAATGTTTTTGACCCGCGATAACTTCTGCAGCAATACGCCCTTCTGGCACAGCTTTATGCGCTAACATCGGATTACCAACAACATCTCCGATAGCAAAAATATGGGGTACATTGGTGCGTTGCTGCTTATCTACAGCAATAAATCCACGCTCATCTACGTGGACACCCGCTTTATCCGCATCAATCAGTGCGCCATTCGGTCTACGACCAACAGCAACAAGAATACGATCAAAACGTTGCGGTTCTTGAGGCGCCGACTCACCTTCAAATGTTACATACAAACCATCTGTTTTAGCTTCAACTTTAGTAACCTTTGTTTTTAAATAAATATTTTCATATTGTTTTGCTACGCGTTTGTGTAATGGTTTAACAACATCTGCATCAGCGCCAGGAATAATTTGGTCCATCATTTCGACGATAGAAATTTGACTGCCTAATGCACGATATACTGTGGCCATTTCCAAACCGATAATACCGCCCCCTAACACCAGCATCTTACCTTGTGTGTCCTCTAATTTAAGCGCGCCAGTTGAATTAATCACTCGTGGATCTTCTGGCACAAATGGTAATTTAACTGGTTGAGAACCAACAGCAATAATCGCATGCTCAAATTTAACAATAGTTTTTTCACCAGCACTAGTAGTGACTTCAATTTCATGAGCAGAAATAAATTTTCCGCTACCCGTTAAAATATCTACTTTACGTTGTTTAGCTAATGCTTTTAAACCGCCCGTTAAGCGTGTAATAACACTATCTTTCCAAGCAGCGATTTTTTTTAAATCCAATTGCGGCTTGCCAAAGGAAACGCCGTGGGCCTCCATGTCAGCTGCATCATCCATCACCTTCGCAACGTGCAGTAAAGCTTTGGATGGAATGCACCCAACATTTAAGCACACGCCACCGATGCTGTCATAGCGCTCGATTAAAACAACTTTTTTCCCTAAATCTGAGGCACGAAAAGCGGCTGTATATCCACCAGGACCGCTACCTAATACGACAACTTGTGTTTCTATGGTCATGTTCTAATTTCTCCTACAACTAATTATTTTTTTGAAAATTCATCTTTTTGTTACAATATCGGTAACGATTATCATTTACACCAACTGCTGTACATCACTTAGCGCTTTACTCAAACATCCAGAAAACCTCGCACCCTCAGCGCCATCAATCACACGATGATCATAAGACAACGATAAAGGCAACAATAAACGCGGCACAAAATTACCGTCTTGGTATACCGGCTTTATTTGCGATTTGGAAACACCTAAAATCGCCACTTCAGGGGCATTAACAATAGGTGTAAAAGCTGTGCCACCAATTCCACCTAAACTTGAAATGGTAAAACACCCACCTTGCATATCCTTAGGCAACAATTTTCCTTGTCGTGCTTTTTCACTCACTTCACCTAATTCTTTTGCCAAAGTATAAACATCTTTTTTATCAACATCGCGAATCACTGGCACAACCAATCCGTCGGGCGTATCTACAGCAACACCAATATGAAAATATTTTTTCACTATAAGTGATTGATTATCGGGTGATAAAGAGGCATTAAAACGAGGAAATTCTTTCAACGCACAAACAACTGCTTTCATAATAAAAACAAGTGGTGTCAATTTAACACCTTTACTGTCAGCCTCTGTTTTTTGCGCCTTACGATAGGCTTCTAGATCAGTAATATCCGCTTCATCAAATTGCGTAACATGAGGAACAACGATCCAATTGCGGCCTAAATTTGTGCCCGTTAATTTCTTGATTTTACTTAAAGCATGCGTTTCCACTTCACCAAACTTACTAAAATCAATAATAGGCATCTCGGGCAAACTAAAACCAGACTTGCCGCCACTTTGCGCAATCACCAGTTGTTGTTTGACATACAATTGTACATCTTCTTTTAAAATTCGGCCTTTAGGGCCTGTGGCTTTCACTCGCGATAAATCAACACCAAATTCACTAGCAATCCTACGAACAATTGGAGTTGCATGGAAGTTGGGGTTAATGGCTGCTGTTTCAGCAGTTTTGGTTAACTGTATTATATCACTGCTAATTACTGTAGTGCTCAAATCTGCAATGGGCGCCTTGTAAGGGCTAGCGGTGTTCGCCCTGGTTAGGTCTGCACTAGGCTCCGAAGAAGGGCGAGCGCTGCTAGCCCCTATGATCTCAATCGTTGCTACCTTAGCACCTTCCGATAGTTTGTCACCAACGTTTACCAATATTTCTTTAATGGTTCCTGAAAACGGCGATGGCACTTCCATCGTGGCCTTATCGCTTTCTAACGTCACAATTCCTTGATCAAGATCAACGTGATCACCTGGTTTAACATTAATTTCAATGACATCGACCTGGTCAGCACCACCAAGATCTGGCACGATGATGTCGACTATCTGTGCTGTTGTTGCAGACTCTAGAGAGCAAGCGCCGCTCACGCCTACATCAGTCGAAGCATCGTTTGTTACCACATCAACCACTGCGACACAGTGCCCTTCTGATAATTTATCGCCAATCTTTACATGCAACTCTTTAATTATACCAGCACATGTTGCGGGCACTTCCATCGTCGCCTTATCGCTTTCTAAAGTCACAATTCCTTGATCCAGTTCAACCATATCGCCCGGTTTAACATTCAGTTCAATAACGTCAACACTTTCTGCACCGCCGAGATCTGGAACTAGAATTTTTTTTAATGTCATAATAATTTACCTATATCGTGTTTAACGAGAGAATAAGCAGATTACCCTGCTAACCCCTATCACTGTTATATTGTTAGTGGATGTGGTTTGTCACCATCAATGTTATATTTTTGTTTCGCTTGTTGCGCCACTTCTTGCGCGACATCACCACGTTTTACTAAAGCTACAATCGCTGTATAAGCTATATAGTAGCGATTGACTTCGAAAAATTCACGAAGAGCTTCACGCGTATCACTGCGACCAAAACCATCCGTTCCTAATACATGATAATCTGTATTAACAAAGCCGCGAATTTGTTCTGCATAGGTACGAATGTAATCTGTCGCCGCAACAATCGGTCCAGACATTTTTTCTACACATTGTTCAAGATAACTTGTTTTAGGTGCTTTATCTAAATTTAAATTATTATAACGGGCAGCTTGTTCGGCATCACGTTTTAATTCATTAAAACTCGTGACACTCCAGACATCTGCGGAAATTTGAAAATCATGTTCTAATAATTCAGCTGCTGCTAACGCTTCACGTAAAATCGCACCAGAACTAAATAAATTGACATTGGTTTTGTTTGTTTGCACGCTGCTTCGTAACAAATACATCCCTTTAATGATCCCTTCTTCCACACCTTCAGGCATAGCAGGATGAACATATTTTTCATTCATCGCCATAACATAGAAAAAGACATCTTCTTGATCATGAAACATACGTTGTAAACCATGACGCACAATCACTGCCATTTCATAACCAAATGTTGGATCATAGGCAATACAGGTAGGCACTGTGCTGGCTATCACTAAACTATGACCATCTTGATGTTGCAATCCTTCACCATCTAATGTCGTACGTCCAGCAGTACCACCAAACAAAAATCCGCGAGTACGCATGTCAGCAGCAGCCCAAATAAAATCACCAATACGCTGAAAACCAAACATCGAGTAATAGGTGAAAACCGGAATCATAGGCAAAGCATTAACGCTATATGAGGTTCCAGCTGCAATCCAAGAAGCTAAACAACCAGCTTCAGTAATACCTTCCATTAAAATTTGTCCATTTGGCATTTCTTTATAATAAGAAATTTGCGCTTTATCTTCTGGTGTATAA
Source organism: Alphaproteobacteria bacterium (assembly GCA_021151585.1). Taxonomy (GTDB): domain Bacteria; phylum Pseudomonadota; class Gammaproteobacteria; order JAGOUN01; family JAGOUN01; genus JAGOUN01. Next base: position 94,929 of record JAGKWX010000001.1, read on the forward strand.
CGCTGACCAACATGAGAATAAATACCCACTTGACGAAACAAACCCTCCATGCCAAAGGTTCTCACTTCATCAGAAAACATGGGTACAACATATTGGCCAATCGCTTTATCCTTTAATAATGCAGACAAAATACGCGCAAGCGCCATCGTCGATGAAATTTCTCTATCGCCAGAACCTTGCACCACCGCATCAAATACATTTAAATCTGGCACAGGTAGTTTAGGTGCATCACTAAACCGCGCCGGCAAATACCCACCCATCTCATGTCGACGCGCATGCATATACTTAACTTCTTGGCTGTCGTTTCCAGGATGATAATAATCAAGATTTTTAATTTGTTCATCACTGATAGGTAATTTGAAACGATCGCGAAATAATTGTAATTCTTCAAAAGTCATTTCTAATTGATTATGCGCGATATTCTTACTTTCCGCTGGCGCCAAACCATGACCTTTAATTCCCATCAATAAAATAACTGTTGGTCCTTTGCTATTTTTTGTTGCTAAATCAAAAGCGGCAAAAACTTTTTTGCGATCATGTCCTGCACGACCTAATGCATTAATTTGCTCATCTGTCATGTCCGCAACTAATGCTGCTAATTCAGGACTTTGATTGAAGAAATGTTCACGCATATATTGAGGGCCATTTGCTGCCAAAGTTTGTAAATCGCCATCAACCAAATTATCTAATGCTTTTTGCAAAACACCCGCTTTGTCTTTCGCAAACAAAGCATCCCATGAACTGTCCCAAACTGCTTTGACGACATTCCAATTGCAACCTTTAAACAAACCTTCCATTTCATCAATAATCTTATAATTACTACGCACCAAACCATCTAAACGCTGTAAATTACAATTAACGATATACACTAAGTTGTCTAAATCTTCATTGGCAGCTTGACATAGTGCTGCTCGTGATTCTGGTTCATCCATTTCACCGTCGCCACAAAATACCCATACACGTCTACCGTGTGTATTTTGCAAACCACGATGTTGTAAATATTTTAGAAAGCGCGCGGCATATACACCTTGCATTTGCCCAAGACCTAAAGAAACAGTTGCAAATTGCCAAAAGTTTGGCATTAACCATGGGTGTGGATAAGAAGACAATCCATGACCACCAATTTCTTGGCGAAAGTTATCGAGATGCTGTTGATCTAAGCGACCTTCCAAATAGGCGCGAGCATAATTAATTTCAGACGAATGGCCTTGGAAATAGACTAAGTCACCTAATTGCGATTCTGTACGACCTTTGAAAAAATAATTCAAGCCAACTTCATAAGCTGTTGCTATAGAATTACATGATGAAATATGGCCACCAACACCACCTGTTTTGCGACGAGAACGCAAAATAATCATTAGTGAATTCCAACGATTAATTGCTTCGATTTTTTCTTCTATTTCTATATCACCTGGAAACTGAGCTTGCTGATCCGGGGTAAATGAACTGCGGTATCCGGTACGCAATGAGGTCGATGCCACAGGTACGCCAGCTTTCGCTGCTTTTTGCAAAACTTGATCTAAAATGAATTTCGCACGATCAGCCCCTTCACGCTCAACCAAGGACTCAAGTGCAGCAAGCCATTCTTGGGTTTCTAAGATATCAACATCATTATGATTATTTGTCATTCCTACACCTACAATATGCAATAAAACTATACAAGTGCTCAGCCAGCAAACACTGACAATAACACAACCTAAAACAAAATAATTAGTGCCAACACTACTAGCCAAATAAATAGTGAACGGCAAACCAAATAATACGCCTCTTCAAATTGAGCCAAAACCATGGTTGTATCTGGAGATTCCTCAGCACGAACCGCAACATGCCCGCAAGCATATAAAATTTGATACGTTGCTTTCACTTCTGTTTTAAACGATGTTTGCCAGACAGTAAAAATATCAGTAAAATGGCCAGCCAAACAAAAGCTCAAAGCAAGCAAACGAGCAGGAATCCAATCTAAAACAAACGCTATTTTTTCGGCAAAATGCTGCATTTTTTCCATAACATTATCACAGTGATAAACAGATAACTTATGTATCATACGGTACAATACTGCGCCCACGGGGCCACAAACAACAAACCAAAATAAAACAGCGAAAACACGTTGCAACGATGCACGATAAAAGGCTTTCATCAGTAGATCAGGAGTAATGTCACCAGTCTCGAGCACATCAAAGTACTCAAATAAAAGAGCGCGCGCACTTTCAAGGTTACCTAACTCAATTTGTTCATAACACTCACGAATCTGGACACGAAGATGCGTATTTCCTAGACAGTATATCAACACAATTAAATCAAAGATCCAACTTGCCCAGCCAAAAGACACTTGTGCCAATACCCAATGCGCTAAAAAAATAACAGCTACCACTGGAATGATGCTAAATGGCAGAGCGAAATACGCATTTCTCTTAACCATAAGAGTTATTTTTTGAGAATATTGTTCAAACCAATGATGTTCGCGCCAAGGATGAATGAAAACTGCCATACGCTCAGCCAGCAAAGCCAACAAAATGATAATCAACGACATAATACGCTCCGCATCCTATTTTAAGATGTGCATTAGACCATAATAATGCGTCCAATCAAAGTATGGACCAGGGTCAGTTTTACGATTTGGCGCAATATCACTATGACCAACGATAGTTTTTGGCGTAATGCCTGGATAAATTTTCATCAACATCCGGGTAATATGCGCCAATTGTTGGTACTGAATGCTTTCGAAAGGCAAGACATCGCTACCTTCTAGCTCAATACCTATAGAAAAATCATTGCAAGCGGAACGCCCATGAAAATTTGATTGACCTGCATGCCACGCACGCAGATGAAAAGGAACAAATTGTATCACTTCACCACTACGACGAATAAACAAATGCGCCGAGACTCTTAACTGCGCAATGTCTGCATAAGAAGAATGCTTGTCCACTTGCAAACGTCCCATAAACAAATCTTCAACATCACCCCCGCCAAATACCCCCGACGGAAGACTAATATTATGAATAACAAGTAAATCAATAGCCATACCCAGCGGACGATCATCACAATGTGGCGAAGCGGCAAAACGGCTCCCGACCAACAAGCCATCTGAATTAATATTATACATTATACCGCTGCTTAGAAAAAATAGTGAATTTCATATATTGTCTCAAAAAAACGAGCAAAAACATAGAAATGTAGCAAAATATTACAAAACATTGATATAATAAGAACAATTTTGAATATCACTTTGATGCCTGCAATGCGACAATTTTTACTTTATCCCCTAATTAATGCTAAAGATAATGCAGATAAATGCCAAGAACTTGCGCCCATTGCAAACAAGGAGTCAATAAGAGCTCATTCTAGCGGTGCGCAAGCCGTTGCCATACCGCACAACAACAAACTTAATCACAGTGCTCAACCAACTAAAAACAAAAAAAAACAGGTCGAAATTGATAAGAACGCCGAGATGGTTGTTTATGAAACCAGCTACCCCTCAGGAACGTCGCAAAATCGACACGATGACCTCATCGCCGCCATAAAAAATCCGCTGACAGTGCCAATAAAAACAGGCGATGCGAAAAATAGCAATTCAACACATCGATTTCAAGAATTTCTAGGCACATATCATCACTTGAGCGCAAAAGAGCTCGCAGATATCAATACACAACTACTGCGTTGTACACATCAAATTCTACATGACCACTTTCCAAATCTTGCTGAAGAAAAACGATTATATGCCTTTATTTTTTTTAAAGCGCTACTGGCAAAAAATACAAGTGCCAACCCCAGAACGTTTGAAGCAACGACTCACAATATTACAAAAAAATTTGCTAAACTCATGAAGAACAATAAATTCCAAACGTTGTTCTCAGAATTGTCTCTGTATATCGACAGTCTGCTTGGACTAAGAGACGCAACACCAATATCGTATTTCGAACAACTGTTTATTGCCGCTTTTTTAACTAACGCAGCCAAACTCGAACAATCCTCACCAGCAAGATGGAGAGCAAATCTCCAGGAAAAAATTGAACTCAATCACTATTTTGAACAAAAAACTGACGCTATTAATGACGCTATCGAGCAATCCTGCGCACAACACGGCATGACACAATTGCTTTTTGAAAACTATTTACTCGAAAATTTATATCATTTTTCCATCTTCGCCACAAGCGAACCCGACATCGCCAATGAAATCAAAAATATTTTCAACATATTTGTCGCTCAATTACAACCAGTGTGGGCGGTACTCCCTGAGTCTATACCACTCTGGAGGCGCGCTCACTTTTTGCACACCCATGGCAATCAACTATTCATTAGCACAGACGCAGAAATCACTCACCTCTTCATGGCGCATAATGCAAAACTAAATAGCAACCCCTCAATTCATACCGAATTTTTTTCTAGAAAAATTCGTTCAAATACCGCCCCTCTTTATTTAGGGCCCGCTGGTTGTAAAAACATCAAAGAGCTGAAACACGATTTAAAACAAAATCAATACAAAAAATACCTGGAATTGGCAAGCTTTACTCTTGGCTTGCTGATGTGTGCGCTGGCTGCCCTGAGTCAACATCAGAGGCTTATTCATCTAAGCAATGTAGAAAAAAACGCCACCATGGTTTTATTTATCGGCGCCGGAACATTGATCACATCCCTTACAGCATTTTACGATAGAGCCATAAGGGCGCACAACGAAGCAGCGATTAAAAAAACACTCAGCGTTTTTTCTAAAGCTCCCGGCGCGCAACTATATCAACCGACGCATCATACTAGCGAACAAAGCAATGACATAGAAGCTCAGGCTAATCCGTTAAAGCACGAGAATAATATCAACTCACCGTACCTGAGATAACACATAAGATTTGGCTGTAAAAAAATATGTAGAAATCGTACGATGTTGTGCTATATTACTCACATTATTAAGAAACCCTTAAGAGATTAAAACCATGCTGAACTCGCTCAACGGATTATTTCACGCTCACAAGCCTGGCAATACAACAGTTGATAACGTCGAAAAGTTACTTTTACAAGGCATGTTTAGCGCTTTTGATCATCTTACCAATGCAGCCCTGGATATAGCCAACGCCCCAGACTGCATCAACACAGATGCAAAACTATCGGCAACTACGGCTTCTCATGGACTAGTGGGTGGCGTAGCTGGACTCTATGCTCAACAAACCGTTGGGAAAAATTTTGTTGTCCAAACAACAGCATATCTAGCTAAGTAACACAACTCAGATAAGGGCGACTACCGCCCTTACTGTAAATTCCGCCGTTAACGCTTGCTAAACATACTTAAGATGCCTAACCTTGCATCGAGCCACGCTCCACCTGAATAGTAACATGACCAATACCGAATTCTTGTTGTAATGACTGAGCAAGCAGCAATAATTCATGATCATCTAAATAACGCACAGGCACTACAAGGTGAGCGGTTAAGGCTACTTCTGTCGTGCTTAAACCCCAAACATGCAAATCATGAACCTCTGTCACATCAGGCCAAGATTTTAAATAAGCACAAACCTGATTAATATCTACTTGTTCGGGCACGGCATCAAGAATCAGATTCATGGATCGCTTAAACAAAGACCATGTCCCAGCAACAATAATCACCATAATCGTTAAGCCAACAACAGGGTCTAACCAATACCACTGTAAAAAATGAATCGCTACTCCGACAGTAACAACACCAATCGAAATTAAGGCATCAAACATTAAATGCAAAAAAGCGGCTTTAACGTTAATATCTTTGTGGCCGCCCCTGAACAGCAAAGCGGTACCAGCATTCATAAATACGCCGATTAAGGCAACAGCTACGACAATTTTTTCACTGACGGCCTGAGAATGCAATAGATGATCAACAGCGCTAATGGCTATCATAAATGCTGTAGCAATTAAAATCAGTGCATTTAAAAAAGCGGCTAATACCGAAGTTCGCTTATAACCATAACTAAAACGGTCAGCTGGTCGACGCCTTTGCAAATAATTTGCACCCCAAGCAAAAGCAAGCCCTAAAACATCACCCAGGTTATGACCAGCATCAGCTAATAAACTAGAAGAATGCGCAAAAAGCGCAAAAATTGCTTCTACTAAAGCAAAACCAAGATTAATTAAAATAGCAATGAGAAATGCACGACCGATTTTTTCTGTTGTATCGCTGTGATCGTGGGTATGACAATAATTCACAACAACATACTCCGTGTTTTATCTAGCGGCAAGATTTAACTTGCTGAACGCCAATAAGGGCAAGCATAAGCCCGCCCTTAAAGCACAAATGACTTTATTAGAAAAACAAGTCAAAGCGAAGTGTAACAGTATTATAACTTTCACCTTGGCTTGCATTATTTTTCGTTGGCGAGCCCTTTAAATTAGCTGAATCAGAATTGCTGTAGCCAATGTTATGCATCCATTCAAGGCTTAGCGCTGTGTTACGCCAAATAGCCGTGCTGTAAACCAAACCATAGTTTTTCGCAGGAACACCAATTGATAATGCCTGCCAGCTTTGACCATAATCCACGGCGACATAACTTGGATGCCATAAAACAAAAGAATAAGCCGCTTGAATATCTAAGGCTTTAGGTTGCGCTCCATGACCATTATAACTCAAATCACTTTGTGCAAATTCTTTGGTCGCAGTGACGTACTCAGCTAACAAAGTATAATCTTTGTAACCAAACATCGCGTTCATATCAATACCTGGAACACGATAAACTAAATCTTCAGATGTGCTATTTTGAGCAAAGCCTGTACCAGACGAGCCATCGCCTTGCAAACCACCTGAACTTGCAATATTTGACGTATAGCTGGCACCCAAAGTCGCTGAATAATCACCATGAGCAAAATTCACGCCCGCATTAGCACCGTAATCTTCAACATCATCACTAGAAGCAGGGTTGCCATCAATTTCGTTCGCGCCTTGATAAGCGTAAACAGCCGCAAATGGAGCAACTTCAGTATTAGCAGAATAATAACCAACATTAAGAGCTCGCGTTTGAATACGACCCAAAGTCTTGGTGGAAAGACTTGAAACCATGTAGTTAGAGTAACGACCAAAGGGTACATACATTTGACCCAAACTCGCATAGAAAGGCGATGTTGTAAAATCACCAATGGTGATATACCCTTGACCCAGCTGGACTTCAGAATTATTTACAGCATTAACTTCGCCGTTACCACCTGAATTATAAGCGAAGGTCATAAAACCGCTCACCCAACGGTTACCTTCAACAAAAGTATCCACTTCAGCATCTGTTAAATTAAAATTTGTCCCAGCTGGTGTTGAGTTATAGGGGGTTGTATACTCTGATGTGCCCTCTATTTCACCTGAGAAAATAACTTTAGTAGAATCTGGGTAAACCTGACCCGCTTGCTGATACGCATTAATTTCGGCTTTGCGAAGATTTAACAAGGCAACATCATTGTTAATACCAGGATTGTTAACAATTAAACTAGAACCATCATAACGCGGTTCAACGCCAATATAGTTTGCAACTAATACATTTTCTGGCGGCACTAATTGAGTTACTTGCGATGAGGTTGCTAAAACAGGGGCAGAATTAGCAGAAGATGTCGTTGATTGCTTTGAATTCTGCGACTGATTGCTATTAACCTTAGCCTCTAACGCCGCTAACTGAGCTTGTAATGTTTGAACTTCCTGTTGCAAAGTAGATTCTGTTGCAGCTGTTTGCGCAAAAACAGATGAGCCGTAGCCCAAGACCCCTGCTGCAGCAAGAACCAAAGTAATTTTTTTTACCATTTGTTATAAAACCTCATTTAGATAATTAAAATACGGAAACGCGCGAATCCTGACAGAATACCGCATGAAATACAATGCCTTACTATAAAAATTACGCCTTGCGCCAGGTCGTGCCCTGAGGACCATCTTCTATAGCAATACCGATTGATTTTAGCTCATCACGAATTCGATCAGATTCTACCCAATCCTTATGTGCACGCGCCTGCTCGCGTTTTTTTAGCAAATCTTCAACCACCGGTGTATGGTATAGATGTCCTTGCAAAAACTCTTCTGGTGTCAGGGTAAATAAACCAAGACTAGCGCCCAAGTATTTCAAAGTTGAGGCTAAAATTTCTGCAGAATTAACATCAGCCTGTTTTGCAACATTAATATCACGCGCTAACTCAAACAATACCGCAAGCGCTTCTGGTGTATTAAAATCATCATTCATAACTTCTTTAAAACGCGCAACATAACCTTCGTGATAAACATCACCCGAAGCATCGACACCACGCAATGCAATGTAAAAAGTCTCTAACGCACTATGCGCTTGTGCCAGCATCGCTTCAGAATAATTTAAAGGGCGACGATAATGACTAGAAAGCATGAATAAACGCAATTCTTCTGAGGAATGTTTGGCCAATACATCTTTAATGGTTAAAAAATTACCTAAAGATTTCGACATTTTTTCGCCATTAATTTGCAACAACCCTGCGTGCATCCAAATATTGGCAAAATCCTCGCCCGTTGCCGCTTCCGATTGCGCAATTTCATTTTCGTGATGTGGAAATTTCAAATCCATGCCACCACCATGAATATCAAAATGATTACCTAAACAATATGTTGACATCGCCGAACATTCAATATGCCAACCAGGCCGGCCCTCTCCCCAAGGTGATGACCACTGTGGCTCACCCGGCTTTGATAGTTTCCACAAAACGAAATCAAGCGGATCATGCTTACCTTCATTAACAAGAACTCGCTCTCCAGAACGTAATTCATCAATATTTCGGTTGGATAATTTGCCATAGTCTCTAAAACTACGCACTTCAAAACAAACATCACCGTTGTCAGCAATATAAGCATGTTTTTTCGCAATTAATTGCTCAATCATCGCAATAATCTGTTCGATAAAAGCGGTAGCACGCGGCTCGATATCAGGCGAAATCAAATTTAATGCTTGTTCATCTTCATGCATCACATCGATAAAACGTTGCGAAAGCGCAGCACTATTCTCACCTAACTCATGCGCACGCCTAATAATTTTATCATCGATATCTGTAATATTACGCACATATAACACATCAAAGCCGATCCAACGTAAATAGCGAACCAGCATATCAAACACCATCATTGAACGAGCATGTCCAATATGACACAAATCATAAACCGTGATGCCACAAACATACAACTTCACTACGCCGGGAATTAGCGGTGCAAATAATTCCTTTTTTTCCGTTAATGTATTATAAATTTTGATATTCATTTTTTATCCCTTATACCTTCACTACGGTGCAACGCCAGCAAAGACTAGCGCCCCGCCTTACATTTTTCATTAAAACAAAAACGGAAGCCAGCCTTCACTGACATAACACTATCGTCAATTATTTTAGAAAATTCACTATATTGTCGAAACGGTTTTTAACAGCTTGCGCACCTAACAAATCAAACACTGCTGCCAACTCCGGACCATGTTCAGCATGTGTTAATGAGACGCGCAATGGCATAAACAGGGCCTTACCTTTCACAGCTAATTTTTCTTTTAACCCATCACATAAAGCCTGGTAACTATGAACAGAGTTCAATAATTGACTCGCTGCTATAAAAAAATCCTTTCCAGCATCACGCAAAACATCAATACTTGCTGCCGAAAATTCTCTTGCAGAAAACAATTTTTCTGCCCAATCGGTAATATCTTTTGGAAACAAACTGTTAGGCTGTACAGTTTTTAAAAAATCATCTTGTTTCTCAACAGGAACCGCCTTAAGTGCATCTTCAGGCAGCCATGCATGCATTGCTTCAATCGATAATTGCAACACCGCTTCTTTTTGCCAGTAGAGCAATTGATCTTCATCATAATGTGCAGCTGCTTTAACCAAATGTGTCATATCAAAATATTTTGCACAATCTGCAAAACTCATCAAACTATTATGATCAGTGTAAGTATGACCCAAGCGCGCCAAATAATTAACAACAGCTATAGGTAAAAATCCCGCATAACGTAAATCTTGTAAGCTGTGGCTGCCATTACGCTTGGACAAAGGAGCACCATCATTGCCCATAATTAATGAAAGATGGCCATACTGAGGCGGCGTTAACTTCAATGCCTGCAAAATTACTATTTGTCGAGGTGTATTTGTTAAATGATCTTCACCGCGCAAAGCTAAATTCACCCCCATTAAAGCATCATCAATTGCATTGCAAAACATAAAACTTGCCGAACCATCAGATTTTTTAATAATAAAATCACCTAAATCTTGTGAAGCAAATTTTTGATGGCCACGAACAATATCGTGGAATTCAATCATAACATGTTCTTGCACGTGAAAACGCAGCGCCATAGGCAAACCTTGAGCAATTTTTTCCGAGACTTGCTCTGTGGACAAATGTCGGCAAGCACCATCATAACGCGGCGCTTTACCCAATTTACGCTGTAATCGACGTGAAGCTTCCAGCGATTCTTCAGAACAAAAACAAGGGTAAGCCAAACCTTGATCGATAAGTTGCTGATAATAACGATCGTAAATATCTATGCGTTGCGCCTGATAATACGGGCCTTGGCCTTGCTCACACCCAGGTCCCTCGTCCCACTGACAACCCAACCACTGCAAATCTTCTTGTAAAGCGACGGTATATTTTTCTTCAGAACGCGCGAGATCAGTATCTTCAATACGTAGTAAAAAACTGCCTTGTGCTTGTTTAGCCGCCAAAGCGCTAAACAACGCAGTACGTGCATTGCCTAAATGAATATAGCCGGTTGGACTGGGGCAGAAGCGAGATTTAATAGTCATGTATGTTGCCTGGTATGTTTTTTTAACTCTTATGATACGGTATTAATTGATATTTTTTCAAATAATTCCCGCGTTTTTAACGGCTTACCGCCCAACAAAGGTCGAATAGCTAAACGTAACAAGCGTTTCGCTGCATGCAGCACCCTCAGATTAGAAAATTGATCGTGTGCTATTGCCTGCAAATCTTCACCTAAAAAAATATCAGCACCCTCTTGTTGAGCCACATGAACAAAGCCGTGTTCAGGTAAAAATCGATAATAATGATCATAGATAATTACATGCCCTGAATTAGCTTCATGCATTAATGGCAGCTGGTAACCAAGAGCTTCTAACAAGTTTTTTTCAAATAATCGTAGCGCTTGTTGACACTCTATGCTTGTCGCATTGCCCTTGGCTTGTTCCAAGGCTAATAATGTGGCGTGATAAATAAAATAAAGACGTGGGTTTGATTCTTCTTTAGGTAATAAGCGCACCAACAGCTCATTGACGTACCAAGCACACATAAGTGACATTTTTTCGAGAATAATTGGCTTAGCGCATGGCTCTATTAAACTTAAGGTTTTTAATTGACTCTTACCAGTGGCAATCATATGCAAAGGCAGAAAAGCTTGCAACAATCCTTTTAGTCGCGAGCGCTCGGTCCTCACGCCTTTTGCGATAAAACTTATGCGGCCATGATGTTGCAAAAAACATTCAACAATAACACTGGTTTCTCGATAGGAAAAACGGTGCAACACAAAACCATCATCGATGATTTGCGTGCTCATAATCATTGATACCCTAAAGCTTGCAATGCTTGTTCATCGCTAGTCCAATTCTCTTTAACCTTTACCCATAATTTTAAAAAAACCTTGCTGCCAGCAAATTTTTCCAAATCTTCGCGCGCTTCCGTACCAATTTTCTTTAAGGTCTCGCCATGCTCACCAATTAAAATAGCTTTTTGACCATCTCGCTCAACCCATAATAAAGCATAAATACTGAGTAAGTTTTTCCCCTCTTCTATTTTTTCAATGTCAACAGCAACACTATAAGGAACTTCTTCGCCTAAAAAACGCATGATTTTTTCGCGGATTATTTCAGCGTAAAAAAAAGTATTAGGCCTGTCCGAGACTCGCTCTTCTTCATAAATAAATTCCTGTTCAGGCAAATATTTTTCAAGAGATTTTTCTAAGGCTACGACGTTATCACAGTTAATTGCAGACAACGGCACTATCTCTAAAAAGTCATATTTAGTTTGCATTTGTTGGATCATAGGCAATAAATCATACTTTGCTTTAATCAAATCAACTTTGTTCAGCACCAAGATCGTCGGACGCTTAACGCGCTTAATTAACTCTAGTACGGCCTCATCATCAACAGTAAAACGTGTTGCATCAACCACCCATACTAATATATCTACATCGAAAGCTGTATGCGCTGCTGCACGATTTAAATGCTTATGCAGCATACCAGGCGCGACATCGCGATAACCAGGGGTATCGACATAAATCACCTGTGTCTTTGCTTGAGTTTTAATGCCTAAAATCGCATGGCGAGTCGTTTGCGCTTTTTTCGAAGTAATCACTAACTTCTTACCCAAAATAGCGTTCAATAACGTTGATTTGCCAGCATTGGGCCGACCAATAACACCAATATATCCACAACGTGTTTTATTCATTTTGTATTTTCTCTATCATTAATTTTGCTGCGATTTGTTCGGCTTTTTTTCTATTTTCAGCCTGCGCTCGAGTTATTTCTTCTAGCATTTCTAAACGACACTCAATGTGAAAAATTTTTGATGGCGTTTGTTCTATCAAAACATAATGCGGCAATGGCAGACGACGCGCCTGCATCATTTCTTGCAATTGGGTTTTAGCATCAATATGCGATTGACTAATATTTAGATTGGCCAGCATAGGCTTATACCAAGCTAAGACTACTTGCTGACAACGTTCAAAATTGCTATCCAAATAAATGGCACCAATCATCGCCTCCATCACGCCAGCCAAAATAGATTCACGGTACTGGCCAGCAATACGCATTTCACCAGGCCCAACAATGATACTGTCTGATAGCTTCAAGGATTGTGCTAAAACCGCAAGCGCCTCGCCTTTTACTAAAGACGCGCGCATACGACTTAATTGCCCTTCTTGGGCATCAGGGAATGTCTTAAAAAGATAGTCTGCAATAATTAAATTCACCAAACCATCGCCGATGAACTCTAAACGTTCATTATTATCTTTAGAAGCACTAGAATGAGTTAACGCTAGGGTTAATAATTGTTTGTTAACAAAATCATATATCATGATGTTGCTTGTACTTTCAAACCACTACGATCCCAGCGAAAATTATACGTCACCGAATTCCAATTGAATAAGACATAAACAGGCTTACCAACAATATAACTCTCTGGAACAAAACCCCAATAACGACTATCGGCGCTATCATCTCGGTTATCACCAATCATAAAATACATACCTTGTGGAACGGTTAGATTGGTAAAATTATCGGCAGGCCTTGAAGGAAACTGATAAATGTCGTGCATAACACCTAAAAGATTTTCCTGCAACTTGCTTGCTTCGATAGTCGTGCCATTTTCATATAGATAAGACTCCGTTGCCTGGAAAACTTGGCTTGCTTCTTGGCCATTAATATAAAACACTTTGTTCACATAGCTGACAGTATCGCCTGGCAAACCAATGACGCGTTTAATAAAGTCAACTTTAGGGTTAACAGGATAACGAAACACCACAATATCACCACGCTGTGGCTCATGAATTTTTACCAAAGTTTTATTAATCACTGGCAAGCGCAATCCATAATCAAATTTATTCACCAAAATAAAATCGCCTGGCAATAATGTTGGCACAAGAGATCCGCTTGGAATACGAAAAGGCTCAAATACAAACGACCGTAGCACCAAGACTAATAACAGAACCCCAAAAAATGAACGAGCATACTCTACTAAAACAGGCATTTTTTGCGATAAATATTCTTCTTCTTCCGGCTGCAATACTTCACGAACTTCTTTTGCTTTTGCATAACGATAACGTCTTAAACGTGCAAAAATTAGCACATCCAGCAAACAAACAACACCAGCAAATAACGTAGCTAATGTTAAAACAAATTCAAAGTTTTCTACCAACATACAATAAATAAGCGCTGAAAAAATAAATGCGTATTCTGTCAAAATAATAACAGGCGCCTTATGGGTACGTTTGCGCGCGATAAAGACAAAATCTAGGAATAAAATAGCCGCTGATACGATGGCTATAATTGATAGTATTTGGTTTAGTAACATATATCCTCTTATTTATCATCCACTCTTAAAATCGCTAAAAACGCTTCTTGCGGGATTTCAACTCGCCCTACTTGCTTCATGCGTTTTTTACCTTCTTTTTGTTTTTCCAACAATTTACGCTTACGCGAAATATCACCACCATAACATTTAGCTGTCACATTTTTACGCAAAGCTTTTACTGTCTCACGTGCAATAATATGCGCGCCAATAGCCGCCTGTACCGCAACATCAAACATTTGACGAGGAATAATTTCACGCATTTTCCCAACCAACTGACGGCCACGATATTGCGCTTGTTCTCTATGTACGATAACAGCCAATGCATCAACCATTTCACCATTAATTAAGACATCTAATTTAACTAAATCAGCTTCTTGGAAACGATCAAAACTATAATCTAATGAAGCATAACCTCGACTGACCGATTTCAGACGATCAAAGAAATCTAGCACAACCTCATTCATTGGAATATCATAAACCATAGAGACTTGGTTGCCGACATAAGTCATCGATTTTTGCACACCACGACGCTCTAAACACAGGGTCATAACTGTGCCAACGTGCTCTTGCGGCGTTAAAATATTTACTTTTGCAATAGGTTCGCGCAATGAATCAATCACGTTTACCACCGGCAGTTTAGAAGGATTATCGACATAAATAATTTCATTTTGTGTCGTCACAACTTCGTAAATCACCGTTGGAGCGGTAGTAATTAAATCTAAGTTATATTCACGCTCTAAACGTTCTTGCACAATTTCCATATGCAACATGCCAAGGAAACCACAACGAAAACCGAAACCCATTGCTTCAGAATTTTCCGGCTCATAAAACAAAGCCGCATCATTTAATTGTAATTTTCCTAGTGCATCACGAAACGCCTCGTAATCATCCGAGCTAATCGGAAATAAACCCGCGTATACTTGGGGTTTCATTGTTTTAAAGCCTGGTAATGGCGCCAGCGCCGGCTGCTTAGCTAACGTAATGGTATCGCCTACTGGCGCTCCGTGAATATCTTTGATTCCGGCAACGACGAAACCCACTTCTCCTGTTTTTAATTCATCTTTTTCTAAGCGTTTAGGAGTAAAAACACCGACGCTGTCCACCAAGTGTGCTTTACCAGTTGACATAACTTGCATTTTATCATGTTTACGTAACACACCATTCATGACGCGAACTAAGGAAACTACACCCAAGTAACTATCAAACCACGAGTCAATAATTAGCGCTTGTAATGGCGCATCAACATCGCCTTGAGGTGGCGGCACTTTAGCAACCAGCATTTCCAGCAACTCTGGAATACCCAGGCCAGTCTTTGCACTAATATGCAATGCATCCGTTGCTTCAATACCAATAATATCTTCAATTTCTTTGCAAACACGGTCAGGTTCTGCCTGCGGCAAATCGATTTTATTTAAAACAGGAATGACCTCCAGCCCCTGCTCGACCGCCGTATAACATACAGCAACAGTCTGAGCCTCGACGCCTTGACCAGCGTCGACAACCAACAAAGCGCCTTCACAGGCTGCAAGTGAACGCGATACTTCATAAGCAAAATCGACGTGACCAGGCGTATCAATAAAATTTAATTGGTAGTTTTTTCCATCTTTCGCTTGGTAATTCAAAGTAACACTTTGCGCCTTGATAGTAATGCCACGCTCACGCTCTAACTCCATAGAATCAAGAACTTGCGCACTCATTTCGCGCTGGCTTAAACCACCACAAGTTTGAATTAAACGATCTGATAAAGTTGACTTACCATGATCAATATGGGCAATAATAGAAAAATTACGAATCAGGTCTAAAGACATAAAATAAAAGCTCAATAGTCAATGCAAAAATGTAGAGGAATTATCCTTGAAAACACGAATGAAAGCTACTGCCATTCACAGCATATAGGGCAACAAGCAACTGATCTTGTGGCTTATTTTCTTGCATTCAAGACAGATTTTAGCCGCCGGAACGATTCTTTAGACAAATCTAAGCGACTAATAGGCAGATATTGGCTGTTATCACCGTCCTTGACACGGACAAAACAAAGATAACGCGTAATTATCGCCTCATGTAGCATGTTATGCTCATTGATAAACGCCTTGCTCGACCTAACCTCACGCCAAACCAAGCCCACAACCAACAAGAGCAATAAACATTTGATCACCGGCATTATTTGGCTTAAAAATATAGCCATCATGGCCAAAAAAGTAACCAAGGCCATCAACACATAACCCGTTTTCATCGACGCAATTTTTCCACCAAGCTTTTGTAATGCAGTGGC
This sequence comes from Alphaproteobacteria bacterium, assembly GCA_021151585.1. Lineage (GTDB taxonomy): Bacteria > Pseudomonadota > Gammaproteobacteria > JAGOUN01 > JAGOUN01 > JAGOUN01. The sequence continues at coordinate 111,206 of JAGKWX010000001.1, forward strand.
GCTACTTCCCTTCCACTGAGCCATAAAAACAATTGCTGATCATTTTCCGTTAACAATGACTCAAACGCAGTCTGCTCATCTTCATCAGCTTTAACGTAACCCCCTGATAAATAACGCTTTAACAGTAAATCAATTTCCAACATGCCACGACGACATTGCCACTGCAATCTTTTTTGTTTTTCTAGAGGCGTTTCAATTTTGGACATGGGTTTGTCAAATCCGTAAAAGTGATCTATGATATTAATATCATAGCAATAAACTTACAGGTTTTGTATGGCTATACTCACGAAAGATTTACAGGATAAATTTAATAGAGCGGCCTTGCTTGCAGAAAATTTGTCAGAAAGTGAAAAAATTGTTTTTTATCATGAAATCAATGCCACAGCTTTGCAATTCGAAAAACATCCAAAAAACATAGCTGCGTTAAAAGCCATGCTAAAACAATCTGAACAAAAACTGGCAAACTCAAAAGAAGCACAAGAAACCCTCGCTTCTCTTATTACGCATATACAATGCACAATCTAAATAAAGCATGTTGATAATTTTGTTTTAAATTTGCACAAAAAGATCCGAAATAACAATAACGACACTATCATACCAAGACAGAGTGGGGCAGGTTGAGCTGACACAGTCGTTGGCTAAACTTGAAACATTAACTATCAACACACCCTAACAAAATGGATCTGATATGTTAATATCTCCGTGATTGACATAACACGGCAAAATTCATGCAAACATTATCTCTTAAAAACACATCATTACAATTTCAAGACTTACTCAGCGCACGTGGACTACAACAACTCGACACAGAATTTTTGGAATATTTACATAATACCGATCATGGATTACATCATCACCTGATCGAATATCGAGCTAACGCCCTTGATTTATCAGCGCCACAAGTCAGCGAATTATTAATTGCACTGGCAAAACATATAGAAAACTTTATCGCGCAATTATTTGATATAAATAATGAAGTTGCAGGAACACAGCAATATACCTTGCAAAAAAACCCGATTGGCTTATTTCGCAAAGACATTGTCCTGACTAAGGTAAAGCGTTTATTGCATAAAACGGAAAACTTACCCCCTTTTGCAGAATTGCATTCTGCTATACTAGCCGCCTTAATGAAACACAACATGACTACCGGCGATTTAGAACTCGACATCGCTACACTCGGTTTATTATATTTAAATGATAGCGCACAATACGCCAAAGAATTAGAAACATTAACTCAATGGTGCGCACAAAGCCTACTCACTCCTGAAGGGCAAGATATTAGTCGAAATTGGCAAAGTTTTCGTTTCCCTGAAAAACTTGATTATGCACATTTAATCCCAACTCAAAGCATTGAACGCAACGGAGTGATGCAACAAACACTACCCAAAGCTTACTATCATCAACGTGACGGATTTAATTTAACCGACACACGAATGTCTGCACAAGCAGTACAAAACGAAATCCATTACTGTATTTATTGCCATGATCATGAAGGCGATTTATGCTCCAAAGGCTTTCCCAATAATAAAAAGGATAAATCTCAAGGTTTTAAAAAAAACCCTCTTGATATCACCTTAACAGGCTGCCCGTTAGAAGAAAAAATTTCCGAAATGCACACACTAAAGCGCGACGGCTTTACTATAGGCGCACTCGCCATGGTAATGTTAGACAATCCCATGTGCCCGGCTACCGGCCATCGCATTTGTAATGATTGTATGAAAGCATGTATCTATCAAAAGCAAACACCGGTAAATATCCCACAAATTGAAACACGTGTATTAACTGATGTACTCGCACTACCCTGGGGCGTAGAGATTTATGACTTATTAACAAAATGGAATCCATTACGCCAACAACAATGGTTAATGCAATCGTATAATGGCAAAAAAATCATGATAGCGGGTATGGGCCCTGCAGGGTTTACACTAGCACACCATTTATTGCAAGAAGGTTGCGCCGTGGTGGGTTTTGATGGATTAAAAATCGAACCATTAGCCGATATTTATTTACAACAACCGATTCGCGATTATCAATCTATTGTTGAATCTCTTGATGATCGCATTGTCGCCGGCTTCGGCGGCGTTGCTGAATACGGAATTACGGTTCGCTGGGATAAAAATTTCTTGAAACTTATTTATATTTCACTCATGCGTCGCCCACATTTTCAAGTGTTTGGCAACATACGTTTTGGTGGGACAGTCACTGTAGAAGATGCCTGGCACTTGGGGTTTGATCATTTTGTTATAGCTGTCGGCGCGGGGTTACCTAAAGCCTTGCCAGTCAAAAACAGCATGGCAACGGGTATGCGTCAAGCCAATGATTTTCTCATGGCACTACAACTCACAGGCGCTGCAAAAAAAGACAGTTTTTCATCTCTTGAAATCCGTATGCCCGTTTTAGTGATTGGCGGCGGCTTAACTGGCGTTGACGCGGCAACCGAAGCCCAAGCCTATTACATTCGGCAAGTTGAAAAGGTATCAGCGCGTTATCATGCTTTAAGACAACTGCTCAGTGAAAATGAAATATTACAACAGTTTAATCTCTCTTCGATAGAAATTTTGAGAGAATTTTTAACGCATGCAGATCAAGTACTACAAGAACGAGAGCAAGCCAAAAGAGAAAATCGCGAACCTGATTTTATTCAATTACTTCACTCATGGGGTGGCGTTAGTATTGTCTACCGCAAATCCATGCAAGCATCCCCTGCGTATATTAATAATCATGAAGAATTACATAAAGCACTAGAAGAAGGCTTGTTTTATATTGAACATCTAACGCCAACACAAGTCAATTTAGATCATCATGGCCATTGCATTTCAATGACCTTTAAAACAAATGAACATACAGATGTCACATTACCCGCAAAAAGTATTTTAGTGGCGACCGGCGCATCTTTAAATGTTGCTTATTCATTTGAACATCCACACGCATTCGAACGCAAAAGCATGCAATATCTTTCTTACACTGAAAAAAATGGGGAATTATATTCTGCGCATTCAACAGAGCATTGTAAAGATCCAAATTTCGGACCATTTACGTCCTATCATACACACGGCACACATCGTGTTAGCTTTATCGGCGACACACACCCAGTATTTCATGGCAATGTTGTCAAAGCAATTGCATCCGCGAAATATACTTATCCAAAGATTATGGAACACTTGAATACCGCATTACCCCATGCTCGAAATAAACAAACACCCTTACCCACCTTGCAAGAATATTTGGTATTTCGACAAACTATAGAAGCACAGCTCAGCACAAAAATCATCGATATTCGCTCATCAGAGAACATTATAGAGCTCGACATTCACGCCCCGCAAGCTATCAAACATTATCGTCCAGGTAATTTTTATCGCATACAAGCGTTCGAAACATACAAGAACAACGCTAGTGAAGCGCCATGGTTGTTTGCCAGCAATGTAAATCATGAACAAGGCATAGTGACATTTACACTAACACGCAAAGAAGCGAAAACTAATTTTTTAGACCTTTTTATTGTTGGTGATCCAGTTGCCTTAATGGGACCGTCGGGAGTCCGCAGCAAAATCTCTGATTTTCATGAAGCTATATTAATTATCGGCAATGAAAAAAGCCTATCACACGTCCACACCTATGCTAAAGCATTAAAAGAAAAAAATAACCATGTTGTTTTTTTGGGCTATTTTAACAACGCACATGATATTTTTTATAAACAAGAAATTGAATCCATTTGCGATATGGTTATATGGACAGAAAACTGCATTGAAGGCTTAAAAAACTATGCTGAATCAACAACTGCTCTCATTCCATTCATTGAAATCGATAGAATTCAAATTATTGGTGACAGCACACAGCTAAAGGAAATTGTCAAATTACAAAAGCAATATTTGAATAAAAAACTAACCAAACAACCTAAAATCACCGCATCAGTACATAGTCACATGCAATGTATGCTTAAAGGCGTATGTGCGCAATGTTTACAATGGCAAATCGATCCCGAAACAGGCGAACGCACCAAAGCCGTTTTTGCATGCTCTTGGCAAGATCAACCCCTGGAGATTATCGATCTTGATCACCTGGCAAGCCGGGAAAAACAAAATAGTTGCCAGGAGATATTGAATAGATTGGCGTTAAGATATCGCTAAAAATTCGCGATCCGCTGAGTACAGTCTATTGATAATCCTAGAAAAAATTGTCAATAGATTTTACTCTTGCAAAGCATTTAAGACTTGCTCAAATACATAGCCCATATGCACACGATTTGCCAAATCCAACTTATCTACATTAAGCTCTAACAGTTTTTTACGATGAAATCCAGTTTTACGAACATCGTCAGAATAACTACTATAATAACGATGTAGCGACTGAATATCAGAAAAATCCCAACCACCCTCAACCTCCATAGCACGACCACGTTGCTGAATACGTTTCCACGCCAACTCAGGACGACCTTGCAAAACAATCATCAAATCCGATGAAGGTAAATCTCTATTAACTTTATGAAATTCAGTACTTAGCCGATCTAATTGATTGTCAGTTAAATAACCGCAACGATGGAAATGCTGACAAAAAACCAATAAATCTTCTGCTAAAGAGCGATCTTTCACTACACTAACAGGACTAGTTAAGCCACGTCGACGCTGCTCAGCGCGCGTTTGCAAAAAATGATATTGCAGGTCATAACAATGTTCTTTTTTGTTTTTCAAAAATAAATTTAACAAAGGATTTTTTTCTGGATTTTCATAAATAGCATCAATACGCAAACTGCGTTGCATAAGGGCTGTAACCGTCGATTTACCTAAACCAACATTACCAGCAACTGTAATCAGTTTTTTGTTTTTCTTTAAGTACTCTTCTAATCTTTGCTCAGCTTCGCTGGCACGAATCGCTGCATCTGTCTCAGGCAAACGCACCCAAGATTGTAAACCAGGGGTACATACCCGCAAATCCAGTTCTTTAATTTTCAGAGAAATTTTATCTACCGTTTCGCGCAGATAAGCTTCTAAATCTGCCCTCGGGCTGGCATCAATCACCAGGACCGGGCAAGAAGTATGACGAGAAACAAACGTTTCATATAAATTGTTTAATAAGTCGATATATGGCCTTGGAATATTACGCTCACATTCACGACCACGCTTTTCAATACGCGCCATAATCGTATCAATATCAGCTCGCAAATACACTAAGAGAGTTGGCTCCTGAATTTTTTGCATCATTAAGTTGTAATTATTTTGATACACCTCAAATTCAAGCTCATTCATATGGCCCATGATTTTTTGCGCCTTACCAAAAACATGGTAATCTTCAAAAATTGTTCTATCTTCTAAAACAATACCGCGCGCTTGTTCTATTTCATATTGTCGCTTTAAACGACCATTAAAAAATTCAAGCTGTGCAATTAATGCATGTTTTTTAGGGTCCTGATAAAATGCATCCAGCACATTCGGACTGAAATGCTCTTTAAAACTATGCACACGCTCATCGCCATCCATTGAGGGAAAATGACTCAATAATTGGGTAGAAAATGGTGGCAATTTCATCGCCTCTACTAAAGTAGATTTACCAACACCAATATTACCAATAACACCAATTCGTAAATTTTCCATTCCTACCCTTGTTTACAGAAGTTTTTTCACTCATATTCATAATTGAGCATGATAACACAGAATATGGATATGATCAGTATTAACGCCGACCGTGATTAAACTAAAGCATTAATTCTGTACTTATTTATAGCATGAGCGAGGTGAAAATTAATTTTTTACCTCGTAATATTTTCGGTCATGTATATACTTCCAGACTCTAGATAGTACTAGTTATTTGTTGCCGTCCAGCTTGAGATGGAGCAATATATCGCTGTGATAAATTTAACAAAATCTGACGACACTTTTTATCGTCATCAATTCTTGCCCAGTTTGTATGACTTTTAGAACAGATATTCTTGAAATCTAGATAAGATGGTGCCCGGGGCCGGGGTCGAACCGGCACGGGAGGATAAGTCCCGAGGGATTTTAAGTCCCTTGCGTCTACCAATTTCGCCACCCGGGCAACGCAATAAAATAAATTTGGAGGCTGAGGCCGGAATCGAACCGACGTACAAGGATTTGCAGTCCTCTGCATGACCACTCTGCCACCCAGCCGCATCGGCTCACAAGCCAATATTTGATTTGGAGCGGGAAACGAGGCTCGAACTCGCGACCCCAACCTTGGCAAGGTTGTGCTCTACCACTGAGCTATTCCCGCGCTGAGGTAAGTATTTTATTCATCTGACGATAGATGTCAAGCACTTTCATAATCAATTTGTCTGTTCAGCCCGTAACTGCGGCCAAGCTGCTTTAAAGTACATAAACATCGACCACAAAGTTAAGCCAGCAGCTGCATAGTACAAAATATAACCCAAAACCAAAAACCAGCCCGGTGTAATTTCTGACGTATAATATAGCAAAAATAAAATTGCGATCATTTGCAACACCGTTTTCATCTTACCAACATAAGACACCGCCACACTGGTGCGCTCGCCCAACTGCGCCATCCATTCACGCAAAGCAGAAACCGCAATCTCACGACCAATAATCACTATAGAGGGTAAAGTTAGCCAAGACAAATGCCCCTGACCCAAAATTAAAATAATCGCTGATGCCACCAAAATCTTATCTGCAACCGGGTCCAAAAAAGCACCAAAAGCGGTGGCCTGGCCTAATTTTCGAGCCAAAAAACCATCCAACCAATCGGTTAAACATGCAACCAAAAAAATCGTCGAAGCAAATGAATGCGCCCCCGCAAAAGGCAAATAATAAACAACCACCATAAATGGAATTAGCAGAATTCGAATAATCGATACAATATTAGGAAAGTTCATGTGTTCCGCCTTAGTGCAAATGCTCAAAGATAACTTTTGCTAATCCTGCACCAATCCCGACTACTTTTGCAATATCTTTTTCACTTGCTTGCTGCAAACCTTGTAATCCGCCAAAATGTCTCAGTAAGTCACGTCGGCGCTTCGCTCCAACGCCCGGGATATTTTCGAGGATTGACGTCACGCGCTTTTTCTTACGCGCCATTTGGTGACCAGCCACAGCAAAGCGATGTGCTTCATCACGAATATGCTGGATCAGCAAAAAGCCGGGATGGTTAATACTTAGCTGCAACTCTCTTTTAGCAGACGAAGCCGTATTAGCATCCGACACAAGGGAGCGCGATGAAATCAGAATTTTTTCATGCCCCGCCCTTCTCTCAGGCCCTTTCGCGACCGAAATTAATGCAATATTGCCGCAGCCTAATTGATGCAACACATCATTAGCAACATTTAACTGCCCGGAACCGCCATCAATGATGATTAAATCTGGCAACACAGCCTCTTCATTCAGCAAGCGGGTATAGCGCCTCTCTAATGCCTGACGCATCGCCGCATAATCATCTCCTGGAGTAATGTCGCTAATAGAAAAACGGCGGTAATCCTGCTTAAGCGATCCTTCACTATTGAACACGACACAAGAAGCGACAATTGCTTCACCCTGCATATGACTAATATCAAAACATTCTATGCGCTGCGGCAAATCATGCAATAGCAATGTATCGCGCAAAGACTCGCGCTGTAGATAATATTTTTTCTTTTGCGAAACAATGGATTCAAACACATCGCTGTAATCCGTTTCTAATGCGGCGGCCTGTAAAGACTGAATATGTCGAATACTGGTAATCATGTCACGATAAACAACAGCCTCCTCAAACGCAAGCAACCTGGAAGCACTATCCATTTTTCGCATCAAATCGTGAATCACTTCTTCGCTTTTGCCTTGTAATAGCAACTTGACTTGACTAACATCGGCTTGGTAATGCGTTTCGCTAATTTTTTTTACGCATGGCGCGCTACAACGCCCAATTTGATATTGCAAACAAGGCCGCGTACGCAAGTCAAAAAAACGATCGCGACAATTCCGTAGTTTAAATATCTTTTGAATTAACTTTAAGGTTTGCCTGACAGCAGAAGCATTAGGAAAAGGTCCATAAAACTCAGCTTTTTTATGTTTTGCGCCACGATAAACATCCAAACGCGGATAAGTATGGCTTGACAAAGAAATATAAGGATAAGTTTTATCGTCACGCATTAAAATGTTGTATTTGGGATGATACTCCTTAATCAGAGAACATTCTAACAATAAAGCCTCAGATTCAGATGCCGTGACCGTCACTTGAACATCAGCAACATGCTCCATCATTGATTGTGTTTTTGCGGATTTTTTACTGCTATTAAAGTAACTAGCTAAGCGTTTTTTTAAATTTTTTGCTTTGCCAACATACAACAATTGCTGGTTTATCGCATACATACGATAAACACCTGGCAAAGTCGTAGTATTTTTTAAAAATTCTACTGAATCAAACATCAAGTTTACGAGCTTGATCAGTTAACATCATCGGAATATCTTGAGAGATAGCATAAGCCAATTTGTCGAACCGACATATCAACTCTTGCTGTTCTCGATCATAAACAAGCTTACCTTTGCACGATGGACAAACCAGCACTTCTAGCACAGCACCCTCTAACATTTGCTTCACCTTTTCAGTATTATAGGCTTTATTATAGCCGGACACTTCTTTATGAACAATGCAAAACTTATTTCAAGCTTGTTAGCACAAACTCATTACGATATTTCGTGGCACAACATATTAGAGATATCACTTGCTAACATGGATGCTGACTATTTGCGGTCATTACTCAATAGCAATGCCTGGCTACCCGGCATAAATAAAATCTTTAATGCATTTACCCTACCCCTATCGAACCTACAATATATTTTGCTAGGCGAATCACCCTACCCTAGAGAGAGCTCAGCGAATGGCTATGCATTTTGGGACCAAGCTGTAACCACATTATGGTCTGATGCCGGCCTATCAAAACCAGTTAACCGCGCCACTTCGCTAAGAAATTTCATCAAAATGCTATTGGTTGCCGAGGGTCTTTTATGCCCAGAAAAAACACAATCGACCGAGGTTGCAAAAATTGATAAAAGCGGCTTCATTCAAACTAATCAAGAATTGTTCGAAAAATTATTAAAACATGGCTTTTTATTATTAAATGCGTCACTTACTCTGGAAAATGAACGCCGGGTAACCGCCTCTTCACAACAATGGCGACCTTTCTTTGACACTATCTGCACTAATTTGCAGCAAAAAAACATAGCGCCAACATTTATTTTATTTGGAAATATCGCAAAACAACTAGTTAACAGTGCAAATCTAAAAAACTTTCCTATAATCTCTTCAGAACATCCTTATAACTTATCTTTCATTTCTAACCCAGATGTTATAAAGTTGTTCAAGCCCTTTCAGTTACTTAAAAAAGTACAGGAGCACTATGAGAGTATTAGTCATCGAAGACGATGAAATGGTTGGCAGCGGTATTTGCAAGTGGTTAACGAAAGAAGGTTACACTGTTGACTGGCTGCAAGATGGCATGTCCGCAAGGCAAGCCCTACAAACTGAAATTTTTGACATGATTGTTTTAGATATCGGTCTGCCAAAAATAAATGGCCTGGATTTACTCAGCCAATTAAGGGCCCGGGGCATGACTGTTCCAGTACTACTCCTCACCGCTAATGACACAATTGATGACCGCGTCAGGGGTCTAGATAGCGGTGCCGATGATTATTTAACAAAACCTTATGAATTAGAAGAGCTGTCCGCGCGCTTACGCGCCCTGTACCGTCGTTTTGCACAACGCGCCGAGCCCATTATTAAACACCGCGGTCTAGCATTAGATCCAGCATCACATTCTATTGCCTATAATGGCGAAGAAATGAACTTATCGCGCCGAGAATTTGCGTTGCTACATACTTTGCTAGCAAATCTTGGTCGAGTATTGTCACGAGAACATTTAACCCAATCATTGTACGGCTGGGGCGATGATGTTGACAGTAATGCACTCGAAGTACATATACATAATTTACGGAAAAAATTTGGCCAAACATTTGTCCGCACCATTCGCGGCGTTGGTTATATGATTGAGCGTAGTAGCTTAGATATAAAAACGGAGAAATAACAGCTGTGAAGGCTATTCATCGTACACTAAAGATCAGTTTTTTCTTTGGTTTTGCAATTACCGTCATTTTAAACGCTTTGATGTTTCACTGGGCGATACAACAACCTGCATTTCATCATGGCGTGGTCATGGCGAGCCTGCTGGTATTTGATCTTGTCGCCTCCATTTTACTGTATGACTATGTCAAAGAATCTATTTTTCAACCCCTAAAAAAATTGTCGCAAGAACTCTCCAACAAAACAGCATCAGAATTACGCACCATTGAAATCCAGGACTACCCACATGAATTTAAGGCCATGCTGACGGAATTAAATGGGCTCTTTGATCGTTTACATACAGATTTTGATCGTAACAAGCGTTTTTCTGCTGATGCCGCGCATGAATTACGCACACCAATGACAGCCTTGAAAACTCAAGCGCAATTAGCGCTACAAATGACTGAGCCACAAGAACAAAAGAAAGCAATAGAAAATGTTATCATCAGCATTAATCGTAGCATTCACGTAATTCAGCAGTTATTAACACTCAGTCGACTAGATCATGAAGACAAGTTAAATGATGTGGCTGATGTAAATCTAGAAAGCATTTCAGCGGAACTAATAGCATTTATGTATCCTCAAGCATTAGAAAAAAATATTGAGATTGAGCTATGCAATGAATGCCAACAACAACCAGTCATTCGAGGTAACGAAGCCGCCTTAGGAATTCTGCTACGAAACTTAATCGATAATGCAATTCGATACACACCCACGAATGGACGTATTGATGTCAAAATAAAAGAACATAACCGCTCTATCTTATTACACATCATGGATAACGGTCCAGGCATTCCAGAAGAACATCGTGACAAAGTTTTTGACCGATTTTTCCGAGTGTTAGGCACCAAACAAACTGGCAGTGGTTTAGGCTTGGCCATTGTAAAACAAATTATTGATTTACATAAAGCCAAAATACATTTGCAAAATACAGAACCACATGGCCTAACGGTGACGGTTTTTTTCAGAAAGCCTAGATAGATTGCGCTATTTTCTGGTTTTCGGGAGGATAGCTAGGTATTATAAAACAGAATTATTAAGAAACGCAGCCTTCAGTTTTTTACAGTATATTTTTACATGAACATAGATTTTTTACTAAACCTAACCAGCCTTGACGTTGTATTAACACCAAACCAAAGGCTGACGCATACTTTACAACATGAATTAGAAAAACATTATGCCGACCGTGGACGCAAAGCTTTTGCACCACCACTACTACTAAGTTTTTCACAATTCATACGCACATTATGGAAAGCTTATATCTTTATTTCGCCAAAAAAACTTCTTAGCAAAAATGAAGAAGCCTGGCTATGGCGTCATATTATTAATAATTCACATATCAGCAAAGAACTATTAAATACGCAGCAAACTGCATCATTAGTGCAAAGCGCATGGCATAACTTGACACAATGGGATTTCAGGCTTGAAAATATTCATGACTATTTAGGTGATAATGAAAATCTGATTTACTTTTACACATGGGCGCAGCACTTTATAAACACGTGCTCGCAACGCGATTTCATTGATGAATCCTCAGCCTTGCTCGCATACGCAAATAACACGTCATTTATCGAAAACTTACCTTATCAGCGCTTCTATTTTTATCATTTTATTGACACCACGCCTTTGCAAGAAAAGTTTATTTATACTTTACGACAAAGCAAGGACGTTGTTATCTTAAACCAAAATGCAATCAATCGGTCTCTTCAGCGCTTAGAAATAGACTCTGCATCAGAAGAACTACTAACGATGGCACAATGGGCTCAAGACATATACATCAAAAACCCTAAAGCCCGCATTGGCTGTGTCATCCCTGCGCTACATGAAAAACGTGATGAAGCCGAAAGAATTTTTAAAAAAATATTCAACCCGCAACATCCTCCGATTGATATTTCAGCAGGGTACTTACTGTCAGATTTTGTTGTTATTCAACACATGCTATTACTAATCCAGCTACAAGAAGAATACTTTGATTATGAACTATTTAGTACTTATCTACGCTCAGCCTACTTCAATAATAGCGAAAGCGAAATAAATTCGCGCTGCATTTTGGATGCAGCATTACGAGAACTATGCACAAAAACAACATCACTAAAAAAAATAGATTATGCTTTATCGTCATTGAACAACTTAACCGAAAAAAAAATACTGACGGCTTCTCACATCAATTGCTTTTCACTGCCCGCCATAACGGCAACAAGCGAAAGTAAAAAACTAAACCAATGGTGCCAGCAATGGTTAGATTTTATTAAACAACTCGGCTGGCCAGGGCAACGAAATCTAAACAGCACTGAGTATCAAGTCGTTCAACGTTTTATAACACTACTCAATGATCTGGATGAATTTGATAGCCTGCAAACATCGTGGACATGGCGTGAATTTTCATCATTACTAAAAATACAATGTCAGCAAACAGTTTTTCAAACGCAAACCGAAAAAACTTCTATTCAATTATTGGGCTTACTTGAAGCATCCGGCATGACTTTTGATGCCCTATGGATAACGGGATTAGATGACAAGACCTGGCCAAGCACAGCATCACCCAACCCTTTTTTACCTTATATATTACAAAAAAAACATCAGTTTCCACATGCAAGCGCTGAGCGTGAATATTTATTTTGCAAAGAATTATTAGAACAACTCATACAAGCGAGCCCCGAGGTAATACTTAGCCACGCAAAGCATGATAACGATAAAGAACGTCGACCAAGCCCATTGATTAGCCATATCTCTGCGGAGACCCCCACTTGCGCTTGGTCTGCATCCACACAAATGCCAAAACCTAACCCTACGATAGAAATACTCATGGACAATACTGCCCCGGCAGTAAATCAAAACGAACAAATTCGCGGCGGAACCAGTATTGTACAAGAACAAGCACTATGCCCTTTCAAAGCTTTTGCACATATACGCTTACATGCTAAAGCAATGCCAGAACTCACCGACACCCCCAATGCCTTAATGCGAGGCAACAAGGTTCATCGTTCACTTGAACTGTTGTGGAAAAAAATAAAAAATTCAACACGCTTATGCCAACTTAGTGACACTGAACTCAAACAACATATTGAACACGCTGTTACAATTGCTCATGATGAATCACCTTACCCTGATCCATTTTTTACATCACTCGAGAAAATTCGTTTAAATAAAGTATTACATCAATGGATGACTCTTGAAAAGAAGCGCGAAACTTTCAGCGTCATTGCTACTGAAGAAGCACGCGAATATCAATACAAAAACATCACCTTACGTATGCGCGTCGATAGAATTGATGAAACAGAAGATGGCAACCATGTTATTATTGACTATAAAACTGGATCGCCGAATATTCAGCATTGGCTTGGTTCTCGGATAAAAGAACCTCAATTACCACTTTATTGCATTAGCCATCCAACAACTGTGAATACTTTATTATTTGCACAAATTCGCTGGAATGATTTTAGCATTAAAGGATTGACTAATGACGACAATAAACTTGATACCGTAACACAGTTTGATGAGCTGCCGATTGATATTCGCGCGCCTTCATGGCAAGAACAAAAAATATATTGGAAAAACAGCATTGATTATTTACTAGAAGAATTTTTGCAAGGCAACGCAGAGATTAAACCATTAGATCAAACTACTTGCACCCATTGTGATCTCCACGGATTATGTAGGATATTTGAATATGACAACTAGCATTCCTGATGCACAATCGCGCCAATCTGCTCTTGATATCACACAATCTTTTTTAGTCCAAGCTCCGGCTGGGTCAGGAAAAACTGAACTTTTGACACAACGATTTCTGAAGTTATTATCATTTGTTGATTCACCCGAAGAAATTATTGCGATAACTTTCACCAATAAAGCTGCCGAAGAAATGCGTTCAAGGATCATTGGCGCTTTAATAAAATCAAAAACATCAGTAGAACCAGATAGTGAACATGAAAAAACAACTTGGCAACTAGCGCGTTCTGTATTAGCTCAATCCAAGAAAAAACATTGGCATCTAGAAGAACATCCCAACCGATTAAAAATTTTGACTCTAGATGCACTTTCTTTACAAATCGCACAAAAACTTCCAATCAGCTCTAAACTTGGTGCACAATTGGATATTAGTGACGATCCAGATTCCTTATATAGACAAGCAGCAAAAACGATTATATTGTCGCCACCCAAAAATGCCCCCTGGTTGCAAGATATTGAGTCTTTATTGCTATATCTTGATAATAACTACTTAAAACTAGAAACATTATTCGCAGATTTGTTAGCAAAACGTGATCAATGGTTGCCTTTAATGATGTTTGACAAAAACAATCATAACAAAATGACTTACCTAGAAAATGAATTGGCACATATTAATGAATATGCTTTACGTTCTGGTATAAATTTATTACCACAACCTATTAAAAATGAAATTAATGCTTTAGCTATATACGCATCAGCAACAATAAACTCGTTTGGCATCAGCACTAATACAACAGAATCTTCTCAAAAAGAATACTGGCTTGCAATCGCAAACATGTTATTAACTCAAAATAATCAATTACGCAAGAGAGCTGACAAAAACATTGGCTTTCCTTCTGCAAGCTCGTCAAAAAACAAACAAGAAAAACAGTTGTTTGAAGAATATAAAAATCGCTATCAATCGCTCATGAATACACTGGAAACCTATCCTGACTTCACTAATTGGTTGATTGAAATTCGCGAACTTCCAAACACCAAATACTCTGAGCAGCAATATACAATTCTTTCTGCATTATTAACGTTATTGCCACTAACTGTAGCGCAACTTAGATTAATATTTTCGCAAACAGGGAATACGGATTACATTGAAAACGCGCAAAGCGCTCTTTATGCACTCGGAGATCCGGAGCAGCCAACGAATCTATCTTTGCAACTTGATTACTCTATCAAACATCTTTTGATCGATGAATTTCAAGATACATCAAATAACCAATTTCAGTTAATTGAAAAACTTACTGCAGGATGGATGCCAAATGACGGAAGAACATTGTTTTTAGTCGGCGATCCAATGCAATCAATATATCGGTTCCGGCAAGCAGAAGTAGGTTTATTTTTGCATGCAAAACATCATGGCATTGGACAAATATCATTAAATTTTATTGCCCTGAACAGTAATTTCAGATCTTCAGCACAAATAGTTAATTGGATTAACGAAAATTTTAAAAATATTTTGCCAAAAAAGGAAGATATTGCACTTGGAGCAATACCTTATTCAATAGCATATCCTATCCATCAAGAACAAGAAAACAGCCATGTAATATGCTCTTATTTTTCAAAGAATGACATGCTATCTGAAGAAATGTACATTGTTGAAAATATAAAGAAAATTCGACAAACTGCGCCAAATGATTCTATTGCAATTCTTATTCGCTCCCGAGATCATTTGAAAAATATCACGCCATTATTGCAAAGCGCTAACTTGGAATATCAAGCAATTGATATCGAAACATTATCACACAAATCTATTATCCAAGATTTGTTGAGTTTAACACGTGCGTATATTCATCTGGCTGATCGTATTGCATGGCTTGCCTGTTTGCGCGCACCATGGTGCGGATTAAACCTAGACAGTTTATGGCAAATTTGCCACCAATCTGACAAAAAAACAATTTGGATGTTGATTAACGATGAATCTCTTATCGCTAAACTTTGCCCAGATTCACAACAGCGCTTATTACATTTTCGTCAGGTGATGAGCATTGCTTTACAGCAACGTCAGCGTTGTTCTTTACGAGATAATATAGAAAAAATATGGAGAAATCTAAATGCTGAAAGATTGCTAGAACATCAGGATGAAATAAAAGATATTGAACAATTCTTCAATGTTCTTGATAAAATTACTGATGCAACAGGTACAGTTTACTTAAATAAATTAGAAAAAAAAGTAAATGCATTATTTGCAGCAACAACACCTGCTCAAACGAATCCTATTCAAATCATGACAATTCATAAGTCAAAGGGGTTGGAATTTGATCATGTATTTCTTCCAAAGTTAGAAAAAAAACCTGCACCACCCAACCAGCCGTTAATTGTTTGGCTTGAATATCCTGATGATGATAATTATCATCATTTATTAATGGCGCCTTTAAGCGAAATCAATCTTAGTGACTCTACTTATCGCTATATTCAAAAGCAACAACAACAAAAATTACTACTAGAAATAGATAGATTACTGTACGTTGCTGCTACGCGCGCGAAAAATTGTTTATATTTAACTGCATCCCTGGATGTGGATAAACCAACACCCAGCACTAACAGCTTGCTAGGTCGGGCATGGAAAACTTTAGGGAAAAATTATACTATCATCAAAACTGACCCTAGCATTCATGCCAAAACTAACGCTGAGCATATCAACAAAACCTGCTTAAAACGCTTAGCTTTAGACGAGCTTAATACATCATTAAAAGCAGAACCCTATTCGTACGAACAAAAAAATCTTCCAAGTCTTGAGCTATCTCAACATAAAAACGAAGCAAAACTTGGTGTTATTATCCATTTAATCATTGAACGAGTTGCTGAATACGGCATAGACTGGTGGCAATCATTAAACGACCTAGAACAACAAAAAATTATTCGGGCTTTAATGCAACAATTTAACTTAGATGAGCATTATAAGAAAATTTCTCTCGCCATCTCTCATTTAATTCAAGATCCTCGCGGTCAATGGATATTAAAAAAACGAGATTTTTCTTTTAGCGAATATACTGTTTATTATCATGAAGATTCTTCTTGGGCAAAAAAAATTATGGATCGTGTTTTTTGTGATGACCAAGGTGATTATTGGATTATTGATTTTAAAACATCTGAAAATATCCAATACAGCACCATCGAATACGCCGAACAATTAAAATCTTACCAACAAGCATTAACATCCATCATTGGTAATAAAAAAATTCATTTGGCTCTTTATTTTATACTTCAATCAGCCTGGTATATTTATCCTAGCTAAATATTTGTGTTAACCTTCGTTTTTATAAGCCGCTACCGCTTTGATTTCATCGTTTACTCTCGACATAAACTTAGCATCTTCAAGTGCAATCGGTATAGTTTAAAGAAATTGCTTCAAAAAGCGTCCTGTATGGGAGTGTTTGCATGCCGCCACAGTTTCTGGCGTGCCTTCGACTATAATTTGACCACCTTTGCTGCCACCTTCAGGCCCTAAATCAATCACCCAATCCGCTGTTTTAATAACATCTAGATTATGCTCGATCACGACGACCGTATTCCCTTTATCACGCAAATGATGAAGCACCTCAAGCAATTGCGCAACATCATGAAAATGCAATCCCGTGGTTGGTTCATCTAAAATATAGAGCGTCTGTCCAGTATCACGTTTCGACAGCTCGCGCGATAGCTTGACGCGCTGCGCTTCACCCCCGGACAATGTTGTAGCACTTTGCCCCAACGTTAAGTAAGACAATCCGACTGACATCAATGTGTCTAATTTTCTTTTTACAACCGGCACCGCATCAAAAAACACCAAGGCTTCTTCAATCGTCATGCTTAAAATCTCATGAATATTTTTACCTTTATATTTTACTTCTAGCGTTTCGCGATTATATCGCTTTCCTTGACAAACATCGCAAGTGACATAGACATCAGCAAGAAAATGCATCTCAACCTTGGTCACTCCGTCGCCTTCACAAGCCTCACAACGACCACCTTTAACATTAAAACTAAACCGACCTGGCTGGTAACCCCGCGCCCGTGCTTCTTGGGTTTCAGCAAATATTTCACGAATAGGTGTAAATAATCCGGTATATGTGGCAGGATTAGAACGTGGGGTACGACCAATAGGACTCTGATCGATATCGACTACTTTATCTAATAAATCTAACCCTTCGACATGACCGTAAGCCAAGGGCTTAATTTGTCCGGCATCATTTAATTCTCTTGCCGCGATCGGATACAAAGTATCGTTAATTAATGTGGATTTGCCAGAACCTGAAACGCCTGTTACACAGGTCAAGACGCCAATAGGGATGTTTACATCGACATTTCTTAAATTGTTGCCGCTGGCATTAGCAATTTTAATATATTTGTTATCCTGGTGATCGACACGCTTTGAGGGCACCTGAATACGTAATTTTCCTGATAAATATTGCCCAGTTAACGACTTGGTATTATTCATTATTTGATCTGGCGTGCCTTCGGCGATAATTTCACCCCCATGAGCGCCAGCACCCGGACCGATATCAACGACATAATCAGCACTACGAATAGCGTCTTCGTCATGTTCAACCACGATAACCGTATTCCCCAGGTCACGCAAATAATGTAGCGTTTGCAACAAACGCTCATTATCACGCTGGTGTAAGCCTATCGATGGCTCATCGAGAATATACATCACTCCAACAAGCCCAGAGCCAATTTGGCTAGCTAAACGTATACGCTGCGCTTCACCACCTGACAATGTTTCTGCGCTTCTATCTAAACTTAAATAATCTAAACCAACATTCATTAAAAAACCTAAACGAGCAAGACATTCGTTTTTAATTTTCTCTGCAATTTTCTCACGGCTGCCGGTTAATTTTAAATGATCAAAAAATTCTTTAGCTTGTTCAATTGGCATACGCGCGATATCAGGCAATGTTTTATCACCAACAAAAACATAGCGCGCAGCTTTATTTAAACGTGTCCCTTCACAATCCGGGCAAGGCAAGTGCACTAAATATTTCGCCAAATCCTCTTTAATAGCTAGGGAATCTGTTTCATGGTAGCGACGCTCCATACTGCGAATGACGCCTTCAAAGGTATGTGTACGTTTAACAACTTTTCCTTCATGACTAGGATATTCAAAATCAATTTTAGTTGACCCACTGCCATACAATATGACTTTTTTAATTTTCTCAGGCAGATCCTTATAGGCTTGCGTTAAGTTGAAATTATAATGTTTTGCTAATGAATTAAGCACATGATAATAATATACGTTTTTTTTATCCCAACCACGAATTGCACCAGCGCCTACTGCTAAATCTTCATCATGAATCACACGATTTTCATCAAAAATTTGCTTTACACCCAAACCGTCGCATGAAGAACAGGCGCCACTGGGATTATTAAAGGAAAACATACGTGGCTCTAACTCAGTAATGCTATAGCCACATTCAGGACAGGCGAATTTTGAAGAAAAAATGAGCGGCTCTTTTTGGGGGTTATCCATAAAACTAACATAGACCAGGCCGCCCGAGAGGTTAATCGCTGTTTCTATCGATTCAGCTAAACGTTGTTGCATTTCCTTGCGCACTTTAAAACGATCAACCACAACCTCAATAGTGTGCTTTTGTCGCAGATTTAAGGTTGGTGCATCGTCTAACTCATAAAGATCACCATCAATACGAGCACGAACAAAACCTTGTGAACGTAATTCGGCGATCAAATTTTGAAATTCACCTTTACGTTCACGCACAACAGGAGCAAGTAGCATCACCTTGGTATCTTCCGGTAAAGTTAATACTTGATCTACCATTTGGCTAATGGTTTGCATTTCTAAACTCAAGCGATGCGTTGGGCACTGAGGTTGACCAACCCGTGCGAATAGTAAGCGTAAATAGTCATAAATTTCGGTGATGGTTCCGACAGTTGAACGCGGATTATGTGATGTTGATTTTTGTTCAATAGAAATTGCTGGAGAAAGGCCTTCAATGCTATCAACATCAGGTTTTTCCATCATAGATAAAAATTGACGCGCATAAGCAGACAACGATTCAACATAGCGTCTCTGCCCTTCCGCGTATAAGGTATCAAAAGCCAATGACGATTTTCCTGAACCCGATAAGCCCGTGATAACAATCAATTTATCACGTGGCAAGGTGAGACTAATGTTTTTTAAATTATGCGTACGCGCACCGCGAACGGTAATATTATCCATTGATATGCTCAACCTGACAGGAAAGGGAGGATATTCTACCGCCTTTTCGATTTGTATCAAAGTGCTATCTTTTTAATTATTTCATATAGACGATTAATAAATCTGACGCAGTTAATATGCTTCCACTACACGCTTAGTCAGCTCATCTAGCGAAGCGACATGGTAGGTTGGCTGCGCATCATGTTCACTTAAGTTTTTTTGCTGCCAATTAATCCAGCAAGTGTCAATGCCAGCACTAATACCACCGATAACATCGGTTTCGTAGGTATCACCAACCATTAATACTTTATCTCGCTCGGTATAGCTCATCTGCTGCAAAGCATAATCAAAAATACCCCGACATGGTTTCGTTATGCCAACTTGTTCTGAAATGACTAGCAAATCGAAATATTTTTTAAAATCTGTACGTTCCAACCTCGCATCTTGCAAGGAAGTAAAACCATTAGTAATGATTCCGAGTTTAACTTTGCCGTGTAAATGATCCAACAAATCGCGTGCGCCGTGAATAGGATCAGATATATCAGCCATAGTATCAAGAAAAACATCATTTAAATGCTGAGGATGCAAATTCAGATAGTCTGCCCAAGATTGAAAACGACGTTGTTGCACCGCGACGGCAGGCAACTTCCCCTGTTGATACTCCCCCCACAATGCCTTGTTAAGCATTTTATAATTATGGTAGTGCTGAACTGTAAAATCTATACCATATTGCAGAAACATCGTGCGCAGACCTCTAAAGTCATCGAAATGAAATAAAGTTTCGTCAGCGTCAAAAAGTATACAATCGTAAGTTTTCATCAATAAAACATCGCGGCGATTACCTAACCGCCGCTTGAATTTTAGAATTAAAAAGGGATATCGTCATCAAACGAATCACTAGCACCAAGGTCAGGCATATCATTACCGCGAGAAATCGGCTGTGAAGCCGCTGAAGGGCTGTAACCGCCGCCACTGCCACCTTTACTGTCTAACATCTGCATCTCATTAGCGATAATGTCTGTGGTATATCGATCCGCACCCGTAGCTTTATCTTGCCATTTGCTAGTACGTAACCTACCTTCGATATAGATCTTCGCACCTTTTTTTAGGTATTCAGAAGCAATTTCTGCCAAACGACCATACATCACAACTCGATGCCATTCAGTACGGTCTTGCATTTCACCGGTTTGTTTATCTTTCCAGCTTTCTGAGGTGGCTACAGCTAAATTAGTCACCGCGGCGCCATCTGGTGTATAGCGTGTTTCTGGATCACGACCTAAATTACCAACTAAAATTACTTTATTAATACCTCGTGCCATAGGGACCTCCTCTAAATTTTAATTCGGGCAACGACTAAGCTGCGCCTACAATTATTTTATTTGTTTAAGTTTAAGCGAGATTGTAGCGTATCCGTATCACAGATGTCTTTATCTATTTTTACGTAGATAACTCCTTCATCTGGACAAATGGCTGCATCAACAACGCCAGGAATCGCCAAATATTGCTCGCGACTCGGGTATGGGTAGGATAAAGGAAATATACAAGTTGACAAACAACGGGGGGAACGCATAAACAACGCAATAATCAACCAAACACATAATAACACAGCGTTTAACAACAAAACATCAGTTACTGTATATTTTTGACAAACCCAACCAGCTAAAACACCACCAAAAAAAATACCTAAAAACTGATTCGTGGCGTACAAGCCCATCGCCGTCCCTCGCAAACCTGCTGGAGCGACTTTTGACACCATTGAGGGTAATAAAGCTTCTAAAGCACAAAAGGCTGTAAAAAATATCCACAAAAACAAGGTGATGCTTAAACCATCCTGAGACAATAGCCAGCACCCTAATTCTGCAATCAGCAGCAATACAATACTAGTAAGAAAAATAAATTTAATTTTTCGCTTCACCTCTGCAACAATAATCATAGGAACGCTCAAAGCAAAGGCCAGAACTATGACTGCTAACGCTAGCTTCCACTCATGGGCCATAGACAGATCTAATTTCTTGAATATTAATGGGATGACAACAAAAGTACTTGTTAAAATCGCATGCTGTATAAAAATTCCAAAATTTAATTGTGCTAAAGTTTTATTAAAAAAAATCAAAGGCAACTCTTTGAGACTAGCCTCAGTATCATGGTGCAGATGCCAAACCCGTGTCGTGGGCACAAGAGTCTGCAACAACAGAACCCCTAAAACAGCCAAACCAGCCGTGACAAAAAATATTCCTGATACACCTATATATTGATTTAATAAAGGCCCCAATACAATGGATGCCGCAAATGATAAACCAATGGTCATGCCTATCGAGGCCATAGCTTTGGTACGGCTTTCTTCATGCGTTACATCACCTAATAATGCCATCGTCGCACTAGAAATTGCCCCCATCCCTTGAATTGCACGACCTGCCAAAACACCATAAATAGTTTCTGAGATTCCCGCAACAATACTTCCCAAGGCAAATAATAATAACCCAATGACTATCACTGGTTTACGCCCTATTTTATCGGACAACCAACCAAAAGGAATTTGTAAACAAACTTGCGTCAAACCATAAATACCCATAGTCAGCCCGATAAGAAAAGGGCTGCTACATTGTAAATTTTGAGCATAAACAGAAAAAACCGGCAGAATCATAAAAAGACCCAGCATGCGGAAGGCATAGATCAAAGATAATCCAAGAGTCGCTTGGCGTTCGCTTTTTAACATATGAAATGCAAGTTGAATAAATCTACTCTTATTGTACTTC
This sequence comes from Alphaproteobacteria bacterium, assembly GCA_021151585.1. GTDB lineage: Bacteria > Pseudomonadota > Gammaproteobacteria > JAGOUN01 > JAGOUN01 > JAGOUN01. The sequence goes on from JAGKWX010000001.1 coordinate 133,877, forward strand.
AAACGAAATCAGTGATACAACAAAGTATTTTTTAGAGTGTGCTGATATTTACTGTTTTGAATTTAACCTGCGATTGTGTCACACGAGCTTGTCCAACCCTGTGCTGGCATGACACAGTCATTACTGTTATTTTAGGTTTTTTGAGTAAATTAACAACACAAAGTGTCAATACGTCTTAGTAAAAATAAGATGCACTAACCTGCGATAAAATAAATTGAAAATACTGATTTGCGGTTTTAGCAGCAGATTTATCATAATTAGGCTCTGAAAATAACTCAAAAAAAACAATATCTGGCGAATAATTACGCATATTGGTTAACATCCAATTACTAGGCAGTATACATGAGCCAGGCGATGTTCGTATCCAAATATGATCTTCAGGTATAGTTTGCCGCCCCGCCTCTGTAGTAATCATATTGGCCATAAAATAAGGAGCAACAGATTCCACATCTCTTAGCAAAGCGATATTATGTTCACTACTTTCATCTCCTGAAAAAAGATCTATTAATGCAAAGGAATATCGGTCGTCACATCTGCGCACATAATTTATTGCATCATCTTGAATGATTCTTAATCGCTCTTGCTCTTCAAACAAGGTAATTAAGGGAAAATGCTTTCTTGCCAAACGAATCATTTGCGGATCAATTTCAACCACGGTTAATGACAACGTTGGGAATAATGCAAGTAACATTACAGCACCTACCCCAGCACCCAGCCCCAACATTAATCCTGTAGAAGCGGAGAAATGCCAAGCGAGAAGAATAAAGGCGTATAAATATCGGGAAGCAGAAATAGCACTCGGATGCCCATCTTGATCAGCAAAAACTTGGCCTTCGATTTCATCTTTAATACGAATCCAGTACCTCATAGGAAAAAAACTTTTTCCTACCGTAATTATACCAAACATTCCTTCATGACTCTCAAGAATTTTATGATCTATCATTAAATTATAACCTGCATGTCATTGCTAAAAATGAAATTATAAACCCAAAAAAACTGTCATTAAGAATCCAACAGTGAGAATCATGTCAACATAGGTAATACAGCCATAATAAAAAAAGCGACCTAAGTCGCTTTTTTTATTTAAGAACCATGATTATTCTTCGCTAGATGGGGAACCTGGACGGTCAACCAATTCTACATAAGCCATGGGAGCAGCGTCACCTTGACGATATCCACACTTTAATATACGCAAATAACCACCAGGACGTGCTTTATAGCGCGGACCAATTTCAGTAAATAATTTAGTGACAATATCACGGTCTTGTGTACGAGCAAACGCTAAACGACGATGGTGCAAGCTATCTTCTTTTGCCAACGTAATTAAAGGCTCAATAACACGTCGTAATTCTTTTGCCTTAATTAGCGTTGTTTTAATCAGTTCATGACGTACAAGTGATGCAGCCATATTTTGGAACATCGCTTGACGATGCGCACTCGTTCTTGAAAATCTTCTACTTAATCGACGATGTCTCATATTTTCTTACCTATAATTTAACATTTATCCTATGGAACTTACGCCTTTCCTTCATCATGTCGAGGAAATGGCCAGTTATCAATACGCATACCTAAACTTAGATCTTTAGATGCTAAGATAGATTTAATTTCATTTAATGACTTCTTACCTAAGTTGGGAGTTCTTAACAAATCACTTTCAGCACGCTGTACTAAATCACCAATGTAATTGATATGCTCTGCCTTCAAACAATTTGCTGAACGAACAGTCAACTCTAAATCATCTACTGGTCTCAACAATAGAGGATCAATAGAACTAACACCACGGTCTTTGCGCATCAAAGGCTCAGCTTCTAAATTTACGAAGCTAGATAACTGTTGATGTAAAATAGTAGCCGCGCGACGAATCGCTTCTTCAGGCTGAATTGTACCATTAGTTTCCAACTCAAGAACTAATTTATCTAAATCAGTACTTTGTTCAACACGAGCGCGCTCAACCGAGTAAGCCACACGTGTAACTGGAGTAAATACTGCATCTAAATTCAATAAGCCAATTGCTTTAGGCTCATCAGGATCATCAGCTACCATTGCTTGACGGTAACCACGACCTAATTCTACTTTGAGACGCATTTTTAAGTGTGCTTTGTCACTTAAATGAGCAATTACCAAATCAGGATTGACAATTTTAACATTACCAGGAACTTGTATATCAGCAGCAGTAACAATGCCAGGGCCCTTTTTATCAACTGAAAGATAAGCTTCTGATTTTGTCTCTAACAGCACGGCCAATTGCTTTAAGTTAAGTAAAAGATCAACCACGTCTTCTTGCACGCCTTCGATTGCACCGTACTCATGCAAAACACTTTCGATCTCTGCTTGAACAACAGCAGCACCAGGCATAGAAGATAACAAAATTCTTCTTAACGCATTACCCAAAGTGTGGCCAAAACCACGCTCAAAAGGTTCCAATATAACGCGTGAGTGAAAATTTGAAAGTTTTTCAACTTTAATTTCACGAGGAATCAAAAGATCAAGATTAGCGCTCATGCATGTCCACCTTTTCAGTTTAAATCATTACTTAGAATAAAGCTCTACAATTAATTGCTCTTGAATATCAGGAGGCAATAAATCACGTGTAGGCGCGGCCTTGAAAGTTCCTTCTAACTTCGCAGTATCTACAGCTACCCAGCTACAATCAGCGCGTTGACCAGCCAATTGTAATGCCGTTTGAAAACGACCTTGTTGCTTCGCCTTTTCGCGAACAGACACTATATCCCCAGCGCTAACAGGATGCGAAGGAATATTGACACAACGACCATTTAATAAAACAGTTTTGTGTGATACCATTTGACGAGCTTCAGCACGAGTTGATGCAAAACCCATACGATACACAACATTGTCTAAACGTGTTTCAAGCAAACGCAATAAGTTCTCACCTGTAGAACCTTTCAAACGCGCAGCTTCTTCAAAATAACGTCTAAACTGCTTTTCTAAAACACCATACATACGTCTAACCACTTGCTTAGCACGCAATTGCAAACCATAGTAACCAGGCTCACGAACACGTTTCAAACCGTGCTGACCCGGAGGAACATCTTTATTACATTTTGATTCTAAAGAACGCAAACCGCTTTTTAGCGACATGTCTGCCTTCAATGATCTTTCTAACTTACAAGTTGGACCAAGATACCTTGCCATATTAATCTACCCTCACAAAAAATTAAATTCTGCGTTTCTTTGAACCACGACATCCATTATGCGGAATACCTGTCGTATCTTCGATAGACAGAATTTTTAAACCAGCTGCCTGCAACGCTTTAATAGCCTGCTCACGGCCTAACCCAGCACCACATATCTTAACATCAACAGCACGAAGACCGTACTTATCTATTGCCATAGTTGCTGCATCTTCCGCTGCTTTACCTGCCGCAAATGGAGTAGATTTTCTTGAACCCTTAAACCCACACTTAGCTGGTGTTGACCAACACATAGCATTCCCTTGTCGATCAGCAATCATCACAATAGTATTATTAAAATGTGCGTTAATGCTCGCTATACCTTCTGTTACTACTCTTTTTTCTGCCATTTTAAAACCTTACAAACTTATGTTAATACGTCAAAAAACGCTTATTTGCGCTTTGCTCTACCTTTACGTGTACGAGCATTCGTCTTTGTTCGCTGACCCCTAACAGGTAAACCTCTTCTATGACGAATACCACGATAGCATCCTAAATCGATTAAACGTTTAATGCTCATCGCTACTTCTCGACGTAAATCACCCTCTACTTGGAATCGAGCAACTTCAACTCGCAAAGACTCCAACTGATCTTCTGTCAAAGACATAATTTTAGTTTGAGGATCAATACCAGCCGCTTCACAAATACTCAGTGAACGAGTGGGGCCAATCCCATAAATTGATCTGAGTGCGATACTCGCATGTTTTTTCTCAGGGACATTAACCCCCGCAATACGTGCCATTAACCTTAACTCCTAACTAGTTCAACACCTGAAACAAAAGCATGAAAGCATACAGATAACATGCTCATAAATCAACAAAAAAATACATTAACCTTGACGCTGTTTATGTTTAGGGTCTTTGCAAATAACCCAAACACGACCTTTACGTTTAATAATTCTACATTCTCGACAAAAACGCTTTACTGATGGACGAACTTTCATAACTTAACTCCAATATTTATTCAAAAAAGGTAACCTCAAGATTAACCCCAAGGCTCTTTTTCAAAGGAGGGTATAAAATACCACCCCTACCCTTTACAATCAAAACAAAAATTAAAACAAATTAAAACCGCTATTTTTAACATTAGACTTCTTAAATAACGATTCGTATTGTAAAGACATTAAATGTGCTTGTACTTGAGCAATAAAATCCATAACAACTACAACAATAATTAGCAAAGAAGTTCCGCCAAAATAAAAAGGCACATTTGCAGCACTTATCATAAACTGTGGCAGCAAAGAAACTAAAGCGATATAACCAGCACCAACCAATGTTAACCTCGTCATCACAGTATCTATATAACGAGCCGTTTGCTCACCTGGCCTGATACCAGGAATAAACGCACCTGAACGTTTTAAATTATCAGCTGTATCTCGTGGATTAAAAACTACTGCAGTATAAAAGAAGCAGAAAAATACTACAGCAATAACAAATAAAAACAGATAAAGAGGCTGGCCTGGCTGTAACCATAAAGATAAAACATTGAGCCAAGAGTATGAGCCTGTATTCCCAAACCAGGATGCTAAAGTAGCTGGAAATAAAATTATGCTTGAAGCAAAAATTGGAGGAATAACACCAGCCATGTTAATTTTTAATGGCAAATGAGATGTTTGAGCAGCATACATCTTATTGCCCTGTTGCCGCTTTGCATAATTAATTGTTATTCTTCTTTGTGCTCTTTCAACAAAAACCACAAAAGCAGTAATAAGTATGATCATAGCAACAATAACCAGCAAAGTAATTACTTGCATTTGACCTTGTCTTACTTGTTCTAACGTACGGCCTATAGCGCTAGGTAAACCGGAGACAATACCAGCAAAAATGATAATAGAAATACCATTACCTATGCCCTTTTCAGTGATTTGCTCACCTAACCACATCAAAAACATGGTACCTGTTGTTAAAGTAATGGCTGAAATTATATAAAAACCTATGGTTGGATTTAAAGCAATACCTTGAGCAGCCAACATTTTTGAAACACCAAAAGCCTGAAAAAAAGCAAGTATCAATGTTCCATAACGTGTATATTGATTAATTTTTCTCTGGCCTGCCTCACCCTCTTTTTTAATTTCTTCTAAAGCTGGAATAACAGCTGTTAACAATTGAATAATAATTGAAGCAGAAATATAAGGCATCACACCCAAAGCAAAAACAGTAAATCGGCTTAAAGCACCACCAGAAAACATATTAAATAAGCCAACAATGCCGTTTTGTTGAGCATGAAATAATGCAGCTAATTTAACAGAATCAAGCCCTGGTACTGGAACATGGGATCCAATACGATAAACAATAATAGCTAAAAAAACAAAGAGTAAGCGGCTTTTTAACTCACCAAAGCCACTTTTCTTTGTTGCTGACTGAGATCTAGACTTGAGACTACTCAACAGAGCCACCCATTTTTTCAATCATTGCCTTAACAGAAGCTGCTACTCGAATACCTTTAAGCTTAACTACTCGAGTAATCTCACCTTGATTAAATACTTTAACAGAACGTACTTGTGATGGAATAACGCCAGCTTGCTTTAGCAACTCGACAGTAATTAATTCATCACCAAAAGAATTTAAAACAGCAGAACGCAATTCTTGTGCAGATAATTGCTTGCGAGATGTAAAACCAAATTTAGGCAAACGGCGCTGAATTGGCATTTGACCGCCTTCAAATCCGACTTTATGAAAACCACCAGCTCTAGCTTTTTGACCTTTGTGACCACGACCACAAGTTTTGCCTTTACCAGATCCAATACCTCTACCGACTCGCTTATTATCTTTGCGAGCGTGTAGCGGAGCAAGTGTATTCAGATAACTCATTTATACTTCCTCTACTTTTAACATATACGTAACTTTTGCTATTAATCCACGCACAGTAGCTGAATCATCTAGAATAACTTCATGATGCATTTTGCGTAAACCCAAACCATTGATACATTCTTTTTGATATTTAGACGTACCGTTGATACTACGTACTAATGTGATTTTAAGTTTTTTAATGTTTGACATATTATTGAGCCCCACCTTGTAGAACTTCTTCTAAAGTCTTACCACGACGCTTTACTAGCATGCGAGGTGATGCCATAGAAGTTAAACCAGCAACAGCTGCGCGCACAACATTACCTGGTGTTGATGAACCGATAATTTTAGCTGAAATGTTTTGCACTCCGAGCACTTCAAAAACAGCACGCATTGCGCCGCCAGCAATAATACCAGTACCTTCTGGAGCAGGTAACATTAACACTGTTGTAGCACCATGTTTACCAACTGCTTTATAATGCAAAGTTCCACCCTTAAGATCAACTTTACGCATACTTTTCTTAGCTGCATCCATCGCCTTTTGAATTGCAATAGGCACTTCTAATGCTTTACCTCGGCCAAAACCAATTTTACCTTTACCATCACCAACTACAACAATGGCAGAGAAACTAAACTTGCGTCCGCCCTTAACAACTTTTGCATTTCGATTAACAGCAACTAACTTCTCTTTGAAACCATCACTGCTAGTTGAAACATCATAATTTGCCATAATATTAACCTTCTCTTTAGAATTCTAAACCGCTACTTCTTGCCGCATCTGCCAAAGCTTTCACTCGACCATGGTATCGAAATCCTGAACGATCAAAAGCTACCTTTTTTACTCCAGCACTTAAAGCGCGTTCAGCAACCAACTTACCAACCGCCGTAGCAGCATCAATATTGCCAGTAGACTTAAGAGTACCGCTCAAAGCTTTATCTAATGTTGATGCGCTTGCAAGTGTCTTGCTACCATCTTCAGAAATCACTTGAGCATAAATATGCTGCGAAGTACGGTGAATTGAAAGACGTGTCATTCTTAATAATCGAATATGACCACGTATTTTCTTGACTCGTCGAGCTCTTGCTTTGAGTTTGTTATCCATTGCTTGATACCTTAGTTACTAATTACTTCTTCTTAGATTCTTTTCTACGAACTTGTTCATCTGCATACCTTACACCTTTTCCTTTATAAGGCTCTGGCGGACGGTAAGAACGTATATTTGCTGAAACTTGACCAACTAATTGCTTATCCATGCCTTTAACAAGAATCACAGTTTGTTCAGGTGTTTCAATAGTAATTCCTTCAGGTATTACAAAATTAACAGGATGAGAAAATCCAAGAGTTAAATTTAGTACATTTCCTTGAACCTGGGCACGATAACCGACACCAATTAACTGCAATTTCTTTTCAAAACCTTTATCCACACCGATAACCATGTTTTGTATTAACGCACGGGTTGTACCAGAAATTGAAGCCGCCATATGACGCTCTTCCTTCTTGGGTTTAATATCTGTGTTTGTCTCAACAAGTAGTGAACTACCTTCAATAGTGATTTTGACAAATGGATTAAGAACAGCACGCAAAGAACCTTTAGGTCCTTTGACATGCAAAGCTCCGCTTTCTAGCTGAGCAGTCACTCCTGAGGACATAACTACTGGCTGATTCGCAATTCGTGACATTTCAAATTCCTTACTTAAACTACGCTTATTCTACCGTACAAATAACTTCGCCGCCTAAACCAAGCTTCCTAGCATCTCTATCGGTCATCAATCCTTGTGAGGTTGATACTAAAGCAGCTCCTAAACCACCTCTGACCTTTGGCACTTCAGCTTGTTTAAAATAGCGCTTCAAACCTGGTCGACTAACACGCTTAATTGATTCAATAACAGGCTTACCCTTAAAGTATTTTAATAATACACTTAAAACAGGCTTATTATTGTTTGATTCAACAGAATAATCTGTAATGAACCCTTCTTCTTTTAAAAGTTTAGCAATCGCCACTTTAAATTTTGAACTAGGTAACGCAACAGAAGGTTTACCGACCATTAAAGCATTGCGCACTCTTGTTAGCATGTCTGCGATTGGATCTTGCATTGACATTGTTTTATTCTCCGACTCTACTTACCAACTAGACTTAACGATACCAGGGATCTGACCTAACATCGCAAAATGACGAACCATGTTCCGTGCAAGACGAAACTTTCTATAAACTCCACGTGGTCTACCAGTTAATTCACAGCGATTTCTTACACGATTCGGCGCTGAGTTTATTGGCATCTGAGCAAGCTTCATCTGAAGAATCATTCTATCTTCACCCTCTGATGTTCTGATTTGCTCTTTTAACTCTCTACGTTTTTCTTGATACTTCTCAACAAGAACAATACGTTTCTTATTTCTTTCAATGACAGATCTCTTGGCCATAACCTTTAAACTCCCGCATCATCTTTCAATGGAAACTTAAATGCTGACAACAATGCCAAAGCATCTTTGTCGTTTTTAGCGGAAGTGGTAATTGCTATATCCATCCCCCTAATTGCATCAATTTTATCGTACTCAATTTCTGGAAACACAATTTGCTCTTTAATACCAAGATTGTAATTACCCTGGCCATCAAACCCGCGCGCACTATAACCTCGGAAATCTCGAATACGAGGAATAGCAATAGTAACCAAACGCTCTAAAAATTCATACATCATTTTACCACGAAGCGTTACTTTGCAGCCAATTGGCCAACCATCACGAATTTTAAAGCCCGCAACTGACTTTCTTGCCTTAGTAACCAACGGCTTCTGACCGGTGATTTTTTGCAAATCAGCAACAGCAAAATCCATTATTTTTTTATCAGCAACCGCCTCACCAACACCCATATTAACAGTGATCTTAGTGATTTTAGGTACCGCCATCACTGAAGAAACACCTAACTTTGTCTTCAATTCTGGTTTAATTTTTTCATTATAAAGCGTTTCAAAACGTGCCATTTTTCCTAACCTTATTAAATATCGACAACTTCGCCACTAGAAGCAAAACAACGAACTTTCTTACTCTTGCCGTCTTTCTCAATCATCTTAAACACAATACTATCACGCTTCTGTGTTGTCGGATTAACAATCATGACATTAGAAATATGGATAGATGCTTCTTTAGACACAATACCGCCTTCCTGCTGAATATTTGGATTTGGCTTGACATGTTTTTTAACCATGTTTACGCCTGAAATTATCACGCGTTGGCCATCAGCAGCAAAAGAAGCAATAACGCCAGTTTTACCTTTATCTTTTCCTGTGATAACAACTACATTATCACCTTTTCTAACTCTAACTTTGTTTGCCATCATCTTTTCCTGATCAAAGCACTTCAAGTGCCAATGAAATAATCTTCATAAATTTTTCACGCAATTCACGTGTAATAGGCCCAAATATACGTGTACCGATAGGTTGCGCCTGTGCATTTAATAATACGCATGCGTTGCCATCAAAGCGAATCAGTGAACCGTCTGAACGTCGTACGCCAGCTTTTGTTCTAACAACAACAGCACTCATTACGTCACCTTTTTTAACCTTGCCACGCGGGCTCGCTTCCTTGACAGAAACTTTAATAACATCGCCTACATGGGCGTAGCGCCTGTGTGAGCCACCTAACACCTTGATACACATAACGCGGCGTGCGCCAGTATTATCTGCAACATCAAGGACACTTTGCATCTGAATCATGCTTTCTTACTCCAAAAAAACAGCCCGCCCCTAAATGAGGGTCGATGATTTTAACATAACAATTAGAAAAAACAACAGCAAAACTACTTAATACCAATAAAAGTCGCCTTAGTCGCTCGATTTGGCTCCGACCTAACAGCTGGTTAGATCGGCCAAGGCTAAACAGGAACGACTAATATTACTTATTCTTCTCAACAATATCAACCAACTGCCAGGTTTTCGTTTTAGAAAGCGGGCGTGATTCTTTGATGCTTACAACATCACCTTCCGAGCAAATATTAGCTTCATCATGTGCATGTAATTTAGTAGACCGGGTAACATACTTTTTATACTTAGGATGCATCGCTTTACGCTCTACTTTAACAGTAATAGTTTTGTCTCTTTTTGTGCTAACAACTACACCTGTCAATATTTTTACTTGCTCGCTCATACTTGACCACCTTTTTCTTTTTCAACCATCAAGGTTTTCACTTGGGCAATTTTCTTTTTAACTTCACGAATTTTATGTGGCTTAGGAGATTGGCCAGTTTTATTCTGAATCTTCAAATTGAACTGCTCTCGTCTTAAATTTTCTAGCTCTTGACTAAGCTCATTAACAGACTTTGCTCTGAATTCAGCAACAGACATCACATCACCTCACGTTGTTGAAATATTGTAGAAACCGGTAACTTTGCTGATGCTAAGAGAAACGCTTCACGAGCGACTTCTTCTGATACACCTTCAATTTCAAACAAAACTTGACCAGGCCGAATTTGAGCAACCCAGTATTCAACATTACCTTTACCCTTACCTTGACGAACTTCTAATGGCTTTTTAGTAATAGGCTTATCTGGGAAAACTCTAATCCAAAGTTTACCACCACGCTTACTATGACGAGAAATAGTACGCCTTGCTGCTTCGATTTGTCTCGCTGTCAATTGACCACGGACAATCGCTTTTAATCCAAAAGAACCAAAGCTGACTTTTGAGCCACGCTCAGCCATTCCACGATTCCGACCTTTTTGTTGTTTGCGATACTTCGTTCGCTTCGGTTGAAGCATTTCGCTATCTCCTATGTAATTTTAACTAACAGTTTCAGTTGCTTGCTTTGTCGTTGTTTCTAAAACATCTTTACTGGTAATTTCACCTTTAAAAATCCACACTTTGACACCTATGATACCATAAGTTGTGTGAGCTTCAGCAGTTGCATAATCAATATCAGCACGGAAAGTATGCAATGGCACTCGGCCTTCTCTATACCATTCAGTTCTTGCGATTTCTGCACCACCTAAACGACCGCTAACGCATACTTTAACACCTAAAGCACCAAGCTTTAGAGCGCTTGTCACAGCTCTCTTCATTGCTCGTCTGAACATAACACGCTTTTCCAATTGCTGAGCAATTGATTCAGCAACTAGACGAGAATCCATCGCCGGCTTACGTACTTCCTCAATAGAAATGTGCACTGGAACGCTTAGGATTTTACTTACTTCATCACGAAGTATTTCAATGTCTTTACCACTTTTACCTATAACATTACCAGGGCGAGCAGCGCGAATTTTTATTCGTGCATTTTTAGCAGGACGCTCAATAATAACACTACTAATTGCAGCTTGCTTAAGCTTTTTCTTAATGTGATCTCTAGCTTTCATGTCAGCCAAAAGCACATCAGCATATTCTTTACCTTGAGCATACCAAGTAGATTCCCATGATTTAGTATAGCCCAAGCGAATGCCTAAAGGGTGAACTTTCTGACCCATTATTTTCCTCCAGCAGTTTTAGTCTTCTCTGATTGATCAGAGACTTCAACGGTGATATGACATGACCGTTTGACAATGCGATTTCCACGACCTTTGGCACGAGCCATCATACGCTTCATGCTAGGACCCTCATTTACCATGACAGTTGACACACCTAAAGCGTCAACATCAGCGCCCAAGTTATTCTCAGCGTTAGCAACCGCAGAATTCAGCACTTTACCGATTAAACCAGCAGCTTTTTTAGTGCTGAATTTAAGAATATTAATAGCATCTTCTACAGATCGACCTCGAATTTGATCAGCAACTAACCGCGCTTTTTGCGCTGATATTCTTGCTTGTTTGTGAATTGCTTTAGCTTGCATTCAAGTCCCCTTGTTATGATTTCTTATTCGCTGCGTGACCGCGATAGGTTCTTGTCAACGCAAATTCACCTAGTTTATGCCCAACCATATTCTCTGTCACAAAAACCGGAACATGATCTTTACCATTATGCACACTGATCGTTATACCAACCATTTGTGGAATAATCATAGAACGTCTTGACCATGTCTTAATTGGTTTTTTTGAACCATCACGTACTGTTTTCTCCACTTTTTTTAATAAATGAAGATCAACAAATGGACCTTTTTTTACTGATCTTGGCACCTTAAATCCCCTCTTCTCTATCTGGTTTTCTTACGACGACTAACAATAAATTTATCAGTGCGTTTGTTATGACGAGTCTTATAGCCCTTCGCTAAAGTGCCCCATGGTGATACTGGATGTCTACCACCTGAAGTTTTACCTTCACCACCACCATGTGGGTGATCTACTGGGTTCATTGCAACACCGCGAACAGTTGGGCGAATACCGCGATGTCTTGTCGCGCCGGCTTTACCCAAAGAAATAAGATTATGTTCTGATTTTGACACTTCACCTATTGCAGCTCTACAGTCAACGTGGATTTTACGCATCTCACCTGAACGTAAACGCAAGGTTGCATAAATACCTTCTTTAGCAATTAACTGCGCATATCCACCCGCACTACGTACCATTTGAGCACCTTTACCAGGTTTCATTTCAATACAGTGAACTGTAGTACCAACAGGTATGTTACGCAGTGGTAGACAATTACCTACAGCAATAGCTGCTTGACTACCATTCTCAACTGACGCACCCTTTTCTACACCCTTGGGCGCAATGATGTAACGTCTCTCACCATCAGCATATAAAACTAAAGCTAAATATGCGGTTCTATTTGGATCATATTCAACGCGTTCTACACGACCCGGAACACCGTCTTTATTTCTAATAAAGTCTACATCACGGTATTTTCGCTTGTGGCCTCCGCCAATGTGACGCATAGTAATGCGACCCATATTATTACGACCTGATGATGTCTTTTTACCTTTCACCAAACTTTTTAATGGAGAGCCTTTGTGAAGATCAGTTCTTACTAAACTGACCTTGTGGCGACTTCCCGCCGACTTTGTTGATGAATGTCGTCTTAAAATTACAGCCATGTCACACCTAAACCTTACTTATTCTGCAGTAGAAAAATTAACATCAAAGCCTTCCTGTAATGAAACATAGGCTTTTTTCCAAGCTTTACGTGTACCAGCAACACGCCCAAACATTTTCTTTTGCGGCTTAACATTGAGCACGCGAACACTGTCAACCTTCACTTTGAATAGGAACTCAACAGCTTCTTTAACTTCATTTTTTGTTGCTGATGGCAACACTTTAAAAACTATTTGTTTTTTAGTTAATTCAGCTAAACCCGATGCCTTTTCAGAAACATGCGGGCCAACAATAACTTGGTATTTTCTTTCTGGATTCACGCAAATCTCTCCTCAATAAGTGCTAGCGCTTCTTTAGTCACTAACACATTCTGATAACTTAATAAACTCAAAGGATCCATCAATTGAACGTCGATCACATTAACATGGCCTAAATTACGTGCTGACAAATACAAATTCTCAGTAATTTCTGAGCAAATAATCAAAACATCTTTAACATTGTATTGATCTAGCTTAGTTAACATGTCTTTTGTTTTATGCGACTCGACAACAAATTCATCAACAAACTTCAAAACGCCGTCATGAGCTAAGCGAGATAAGATAGAGCGCATAGCAGCTTGATACATCTTTTTGTTGACTTTTTGCGTAAAATTTCTTGGTGTTGCGGCAAAAGTTTTACCACCACCGACCCATATCGGGCTTCGAATTGTACCAGCACGCGCACGACCCGTACCCTTTTGTCTCCAAGGTTTAATACCACCACCACGTACAGCAGAACGATTTTTCTGAGCTTTTGTACCTTGTCTAGCACCAGCTTGATAAGCTACAACTACCTGGTGAACTAGATCATCATTAAAAGCTTGCGCAAACACACGATCAGATACAGTTACTTTTTCAGTGCTAGCAGCACTAGCAGATGTTAAATTGAATTCCATTATTTGTCTCCAGCCTTCACTTTCGTTTTAGCAGCAGGGCTTAAAACAACTAAACCACCAGGAGCACCAGGTACACCGCCTTTAACCATAATTAATTTTTTTTCTAAATCAATTTTTGCAATTACTTGGCTTTGCACGGTACACTGTGCAGCACCCAAATGTCCTGCCATTTTTTTACCTTTGAATACACGACCAGGAGTTTGGTTTTGACCAATAGAGCCTGGTACACGGTGCGAACGAGAATTACCGTGTGAAGCATCCTGAGTTCTAAAGTTATGACGCTTTACAGTACCTGCAAAACCCTTACCTTTTGAACGTGAAGTCACATCGACTTCTTGCCCCTCAGCGAAAATATTTTCTAAAGATAACTCGTCACCAACTTTATAATTAGTAAGGTCCGCATCACTTGATACGCGAAACTCCCAAAGACCCAAGCCAGGCTTGACACTTGCTTTCTTAAAGTGCCCTTGTAAAGGCTGAGTTACTTTATTTTGTTTCTTTTCGCCAGTTGTTACTTGCAACGATGCATAACCATCTATTTCAACAGTTTTTATTTGTGTTACAAACGTTGGACTCATCTTTAATATGGTCACAGGAACTGACTGACCATCTTCACGAAACAAACGGCTCATTCCGCATTTTTCTACCACTAAACCAATAGCCATCACGCTACCCCTTTAACTCTTATTTTTGCTCAATGCTATCAACACTAATCTTCACATCAACACCTGCAGATAGATCAAGCTTCATTAAAGCATCTACTGTCTTTGGAGTTGGTTCCAAAATATCGATCAAACGCTTGTGCGTACGAATCTCGTATTGATCCCGCGCGTCTTTATTGACGTGCGGAGAAATCAATACAGTAAACTTTTCAATCGCAGTAGGCAATGGAATAGGACCACAAATTTGTGCACCATTTCTTTTTGCCGTCTCCACAATCTCTTTCGTCGATTGATCAATTAACTTATGATCAAAACCTTTTAAACGAATACGAATACGCTGCTTACCACCAATAACAACTGCAGATTTCTTGCTTGCAGGTGCTTTTTTAGCAACAGGTTTTTTTACTTCTGTCTTTGCAGCAGTTGCTTTTTTGGCAGCCACTGTTGAAGAGGCTGCTTTACTAGCAGGCGCCTTAGCAGGTTTTTTTTCAGTTTCGGTCATATCTTTCTACCTTTTCGCCTTATTGAATCACTTTCGCCACAACACCTGCGCCCACTGTACGTCCGCCTTCACGAATCGCAAAGCGCACACCTTCTTCCATTGCAACTGGGCAAATCAAGTTCTAAAATAAAACTGTGGACGGTATCCTTTAAAAAACGGGGTATGACGACCACCTTCTTCTTTTGTCAACACATAAACTTCAGCTGTAAATTTCGTGTGTGGTGTAATAGAACCTGGTTTCGCTAATACTTGACCACGCTCAACATCTTCTCGCTTAGTTCCACGCAATAAAATACCTACGTTGTCACCCGCCTGACCTTGATCAAGCAACTTACGGAACATCTCAACACCTGTACAAATCGTCTTTTGTGTCGGACGTATACCAACAATTTCAACTTCTTCACCAACTTTAACTATACCACGCTCAATTCGACCCGTAACTACTGTACCACGGCCCGAAATAGAGAATACATCTTCAATCGGCAATAAAAATGGCTTATCTGTCTCACGTTGTGGCTGTGGAAAATAACTATCCATCGCCTCTGTTAACTTCTCAACCGCTGGAACACCTAATTCACTTGTGTCACCATTCAGCGCCTTTAACGCCGAACCAATAACGATAGGTGTATCATCGCCAGGGAAATTATAAGAACTTAACAACTCCCTAACTTCCATCTCTACTAATTCAATAATTTCTGCGTCATCTACCATGTCCGCCTTGTTCAAGAAAACAATAATGTATGGAACACCTACTTGTCGTGCCAATACAATGTGCTCTCTAGTTTGTGGCATAGGACCGTCTGCCGCGCTCACAACCAATATCGCACCATCCATCTGCGCAGCACCCGTAATCATGTTCTTTACGTAGTCAGCATGCCCAGGGCAATCCACGTGTGCATAGTGGCGGCTTGATGTCTCATACTCTACGTGCGATGTCGCAATAGTAATACCACGCGCTCTTTCTTCTGGCGCATTGTCAATCTGGCTATAATCGCGTACTTCACCACCAAACTTATCAGCCATACACTTAGTTAAAGCCGCTGTTAATGTCGTCTTACCATGATCTACGTGACCTATGGTGCCCACGTTCATGTGTGGTTTCGTTCTTTGAAACGATTGTTTTTCTGCCAT
>JAGKWX010000002.1 GCA_021151585.1 Alphaproteobacteria bacterium
TCATAATATTTTCCCAATAAAAAAAATCATTGTAAATAAATAACTTGATTTTTACTAGTTGCTAGCAATATTATAAAAATTTATCAGGTTTTTATATAATGATTAATGTCGATAGTATTTTCACTATCTCCCTACACGATCAAGAAGAAAGAAGAAAAGTAGCAAGACAAGAAATTAGTAAATTACATCTAGAGACACAGTGGTTTTTGGCTGAACGCGACTCAACAGGCAACGCAGAACAAGGGTGTTTTAATTCACACGTCGCCGTGGCTAAATTAGCTTTGCAAAATAACGCAAGAACCCTGTTGGTTTTTGAAGACGATGTCAAAATCTTGCCTTTTTCACAACAACAACTACTTGACTTGAATCGATTTCTTAAAAACAATTACAAAAATTTTGACTTAATTTATTTAGGTTTTATTCTAGGAAAAATGTGGTATTGCGGCAAACGCTCGATTGTTAGAGCCAAAGGCGTAGCATTGCATGCATATATTTTATCGACAACCGGCATAGAGAAAATGGCAAACTATGAATACAACGGTGTGCCTATCGATGAAGTTATAAAAAAAACAATGAAATGTTATAGCGTTTACCCGATGATTGCGGCACAACAATCTGAAACAACCGCAGGTAGCGCGATATCAGGGGTACGCAATCGAGCAAAAATTCATCGCATCAAGGATGAGAGATATTGGCAAAATAACTTTAATAAACAAAAAAAACGTTTATGGGAAAATATTCACCTTGCTCTATGGGAGTTTATTCAACTCCCATTTAGAATTTTTAAAGTTTTTTAATTAAAACTGAACCCCTACACGGGCATTATAACTATAGTATTCCTTACCATCAGCTGTATTACCAACCACAGTACCGCTGTAATTTGTATCACGGGCAATCTCAAAGCCAATCATGAGATTAGTCAATGGGTATAGATTATACCCAACAAGATAGCGTTTTTTAGGAATGTTTAAAGCTGAGGCCTGATCAGATACTTGATAACCAATAAACAACACATTATTCATATCATAGCGATTAAATGCATACGTCGCTTGAATATCAGCAGCAGAAGGCTTGGCACCATGACTACCATCAACTTCATAAGGCAAAGCCGTCTTATCAAAAGAAGATAACGCACTAACATAATCAAAATTAATGCCAAATGGCCCCGTTTGAAACGTAAAATAAGGCGCCAAAGCAGCAACACTACTACCATACCCCTGCTGTGGAACTCCTTGATCAATATAATTAGCAATCGCGCCAACACCTGACATATTGTTCATGTAGCCAACGCCAGCATCAACATTAATATCCGCATTCACTTTTTTATAGCCCAAAACAGCACCCCCATTATAAGGGCGAACACCACTGGTTCCATCCGAATTAATCGGATTTTCAAAAGTATAAGCACTACCGTACAACCCCTCAGGAACAACAAATCCTAGTTGCGCATCTGTGGCATTAGTTTCTGTTAAAATTTGACCTAGAGATTTAACTACCGGATTCAGATTATATTGGCCAAACGGCAAATATTGCTTACCCATCTGCACGAAAAAGGGGGAACGACTTTCATCACCAAACGTTGCATACGCTTGATCAATATACACATAGTTATCGGTTGTATTACCATCGACATTACTATTGTTCACACTCGTGACAGCATCATCTGGATTCGCCGCATAGGAATTACTTGCCCCAGAATAATTGGTGACAACGGTTAATTTTGTCCACGTATTCGGCGTCGCGTCGACTGTGACATGTGCATTGGTCACGGATAAACGATGTGTATTTTCGCCCTGAGTTTCATAGGTTTGATCGCCTGCTTTTGCATCGGCATATAGGCCGCCACTCATGCTGACATATTTCGCCCAATCTAGATTTGTGCCACTTGCCTTATCCTCTGTTGATTGGTTCAACTGGTTTATCGTTGACTGATAAAAACCAGCTTGTTCTGATACAGGCGCCTGCTTCGTTGTAACACCTTCTGCATATGCAGCAGATGTTATCGTCGTTATTAACAATACAGAAAGTAATTTAAGTGTCATGCTAGAAATCCTTGATAAAAAAACAGGGCGACCGCCAATCGCCCCTTCAATTATAATTTGTCCGCTTGCGTGGCCAGGTAATCAGCGACACCTTCAGCCGAAGCCTTCATACCAACATCGCCTTTTTTCCAACCAGCAGGGCAAACTTCACCATGTGCTTCATGGAATTGTAACGCATCAAATAAGCGAATTAATTCATCAATTTCTCTACCGATCGGCAAATCATTAACCACCTGGGCGCGCACCATGCCTTCTTTGTCAATAACAAAAGCACCACGGAAAGCAACTTTAGCTGCTGGATGCTCAACACCATATGCTTGACAAATAGCATGACTCACATCCGCTGCCATGACATATTTCACTGGACCAATACCACCTTTATTCACTGGAGTATTACGCCATGCGCTATGTGTAAATTGAGAATCTACAGAGACCGCAATTACTTCAACACCCCGCTTGTTAAATTCATCAAAACGATGATTTAAAGCGATTAATTCAGATGGACATACAAACGTGAAGTCTAATGGATAGAAAAAAACTAGCGCGTATTTGCCTTTAGTTTCTGCGTGAAAATCATAATTCGCAATTTCTCCATTGCCTAATACCGCTGGAACGTTAAAGCCTGGGGCTTTGCTACCTACTAACATGACCATGTTCTACTCCTCTTTTATATTACATTCACTGATCCAACCAGGGCTACCAGCCGGCAGCCCTTAAGATTAATCATTCCACAGCATCAATCATCTGCTGCAATTCACCACTTTCAAAAAGTTCGGCAATGATATCACTTCCACCAATAAGTTCACCTTTTATATATAGCTGTGGAAATGTTGGCCAATTGGCGTATTTAGGCAATTCAGCACGTATGTCCGGGTTAGACAAAACATCAACTGTCGCATACGGCTTACCGCATTGGTCCAAATACCGCACCGCCCGCGCCGAAAAACCACAATGTGGCTGCTCAGGCGTTCCCTTCATATACAGCATGATTGAATTATCTGCAATTTGTTGTTTAATCGTATCTAGCGTACTCATCTTTAAGATTCCTTAGAGGCTGTTTAAAATAGTTTACTTAAGCGAACAATGAAATAATGGAGATAAAATTTTTATTCATTTCAGGCAAAATGCACAACTATGCAACAAAATAATAAAAATTTTAGCCTATCTACGTCTTTTTACAACGACGATAAAAATTTTAAACAGGCTCTTACCCTCCAATTATGCGCAGTTTAGTGTTAAGATGCGTTATCGTCAAATCATAACCATTGATACATGCATCACTCAACTTGGTTTAAAGATGTTTTATTACTGACTTTACTAACCTCATTATTGTTTGGTATGTTTTTGGGCTTGCCAAACTTGTCCGCACCGGATGAATTACGTTATTCAGAAATTCCACGCGAAATGATCGTTAATCAAGATTACATTATTCCTACGATTAATGGCGTCAAATACTTTGAAAAACCACCTCTATTTTATTGGATGCAAGTCGCCAGCATAAAAGTATTCGGGCTCAACGAATGGAGCTTACGCAGCGCCACAGCTTTGATGGGCTTAATCGGCGTTATCGCAACCTATCTATTCGGACGACGTATTTACAATAGAAAAACCGGATGGTTTGCAGGCATAATCTTAAGTTCGATGAGCTTATATTTTGCGATGGCGCATGTCATCACCTTAGATATGACCGTCAGTGTTTTTATGACGATCGGTTTATATGCGTTTTTTCTGGCCATAAAAAGCAAGAGTTTTACACTGCTGTGTTTAGGCTTCTTCTCGGCAGCAGCGGCAATGATGACAAAAGGCCTCATCGGCATCATGCTGCCAGGATTAATTATCGCCTTGTGGCTAACTTTTTTTCGACAATGGCATCGACTTAATTGGCGACACATGATCATAGGCCTGGGTCTTTTTTTAGTGCTTGTTACGCCTTGGCACGCCGTCGCACAACTCCGCGCGCCAGAATTTTTACATTTTTACTTTATTGAACAACAATTTTTACGCTACACTACGTCTATCGCAAACCGTTATCAACCTTGTTATTTCTATATCCCGATCGTAATATTCGGCACAGTACCCTGGATGTTTTTCTTGCCACAATCACTGATGTTTTTAAAAAATTTTTCCTGGAGACATCGCTGGCACTACGAGCATGAGTTATTCCTTGTTATTTGGTTTGTGTGTATATTTTTATTTTTCTCAGCCTCTAACTCAAAACTTATTCCTTATGTTTTACCTTGTTTTCCGCCTTTAGCATTGCTAATTGCTCGTCATTTAGCGGCGAAAAAAGAGCAATTTACTAAAAAATTCGCTTACATCTATATGGCCACTGCTGCTGTGTTAATAGCCGCCGTCATCAGTGTCAATTATTTCGATAGCCACACCATTAAGTCACTGATATTTAAAATCAAACCTAAGATCACATCCCAAGATGAAATCGTTGCTTATCATGGCTACCATCAAGACTTGCCATTTTATCTACAACGCATTATTACTGTGAATGAATCTTATGATGAATTAGATTTTGGCACATCTCATGGCAACACATCAGCGTGGATGGTCCATGAGCATGAGTTCAAAAAACGTTGGTTAAGTCAGCGAACTTTATATGTATTCATAAGCAAAAGAAAATATGCCCAATTTGTTACTATGTATCCAAAACATCCTGGCACAATTGTCGCCAGCGAAAAAAATAATTTAGTTATTACAAATCACTGAATAGTAGGTAAAACATGAAAATAGTTCTTGGTTTAATCGTATTAAGCATAATTCTAAACGTTATCGGCCAAATATTGTTCAAGGCCGGCATGAACCAAATTGGTCATTTTGATTTTTCTTTGCAAAACAGCCTACCAATTGCATGGAAATTTATAACCAACGCTTGTTTAATGGCTGGCTTAGTTGTTTATTTGGTCAGCACTATCGTCTGGTTTTTAGTATTATCACGCACCGATGTAAGCTTTGCCTACCCATTACTCAGTATTGGGTATATTGTAAACAGCATTGCTGCATATTATGTCTTACATGAACAGGCGTTCTCGCCACTGCGACTCATCGGAACATTAATCATTACATTCGGTGTTATTTTAATTTGTCAAAGTTAAGTTAGGAATAAAAATGTCAACTGAATTTCTACCATTTTCACGGCCTACCATATCTGAAGAAGCGATTACAGAAGTAGTCGATTGCTTGCGATCCGGCTGGATTACCACCGGTCCACGCGTCGAAAAACTATCACACATGCTGCGTGATTATTTGCAGGCACCAGAAGCAATTATGCTATCTTCAGCCACGGCTGGCATGCACTTAACATTACTAGCCCTTGATTTACAGCCTGGTGATGAAATTATTACAGCGTCAATGACGTTTATTTCGACACCGAATATGATAGTCCAAGCAGGCGGAACACCCGTGTTTGTCGATATCAACCTTAAAACACTCAATATGGACATTACCGATATTGAACAAGCCATCACACCCAGAACCCGGGCCATTGTTCCAGTACATTTCGCCGGATTACCCGTTGACTTAGAAAATTTATATGCACTTGCAAAAAAATATAATCTGCGAGTCATTGAAGACTGCGCTCACGCAATTGGCGCTCACTACCAAGACAAGATCATCGGCAGCTTTGGTGATATTCAAATTTTCAGTTTTCATCCGAATAAAAATATCACCACTGGTGAAGGTGGCTGCATCACTATTCGTGATGAAGAGCTCGCAGCAAAAATTCGTTTAATGGCCTTTCATGGCATGGATCGCGTCGCCTGGAATCGTTATGGCAAAACCGGCAAACAAGATTATGAAATTGTTGCGCCAGGCTTTAAATATAATATGATGGATATGCAAGCCGCGATTGGTTTGCATCAAGTCCCATTATTGGATGGATTTAATCAACAACGAACAGCTCTAGCAAAACGCTATTTAGAAAAGTTAGGTGGTTGGAAACAACTACACCTGCCTCAAATGCCGGATTACGATGCATTGCATGCCTGGCACATTTTCACGCCCTTGATTAAAATCGAAGAAATTGGCATGGATCGCACAACATTTATGAGCCACTTAAAGGAATACAATATTGGTACCGGCGTACATTACAAAGCAGCGCATCTTTATCCCTATTATCGTGACAATTATCCTACAATCAAAGGACGGTTATCAAATACAGAATATGTTTCAGACCGTATTATAAGTCTACCACTGTTCCCAACGATGACATTTGAAGATCAAGATCGCGTAATAGATGCAATGGCCAAAATATTAAATTTGTCAAAATAAACTAGGAAAATACAATGTCTAAAAAAGTTTTAATTATAGGTATTAACGGTTTTATCGGTAGTACATTATCAGATATGATTTTGGCTAACACCGACTGGGAAATTTACGGTATGGATTTATATAATGACAAAATCCAAGCCTGCTTGACCAATCCGCGCTTCCACTTTTTTGAGGGTGATCTCACTATTCATTTAGAATGGATCAAATATCACGTTAAAAAATGCGACGTCATTTTACCTCTGGCAGCTATAGCCACACCATCAACCTACGTCAATGATCCATTAAAAGTTTTTAAACTCGACTTCGAAGCAAATCTTGATATTATCAAGCATGCTGTTGCTTATAAAAAACGTATCATTTTTCCATCTACCTCTGAAGTGTACGGCATGAGCCCAGATGAATTTTTTGATGAAGAAACAAGCAATTTGGTGCTAGGACCTATTAGCAAGCAACGCTGGATTTACTCATGCTCCAAGCAACTACTGGATCGTGTCATTTATGCTTATGGCATTCATGAAGGCTTAAATTACACCATTTTTAGACCGTTTAATTTTTATGGTCCGCGCTTAGATGATATCAATAAAGGTGGCTCGCGTGTTTTAACACAGTTTATCAGCAATATTATCCATGGCAAAAATCTGGAACTCGTCGATGGCGGCGCGCAGCGTCGTTGTTTTTGCTATATCGATGACAGCATCGATGCTTTAATTCGCATAATTGACAACAAAGATAATAAAGCTAGCCAACAAATCATTAACATAGGCAACCCATATCCTGACTCAGAAGCCTCAATTCGAGAACTTGCTGAAAAGCTATTGGTAGCGTTTTCGCATTTCCCAAAATACGCTGAACTAGCAAAAAAAGTTAAAGTTATTGACGTAACATCTGAACAATATTACGGAAAAGGCTATCAAGATATGACAACACGTCGCCCGTCAATCAAACAAGCGGAAACACTGTTAAATTGGAAGCCAACCGTAAAATTAGAAGATGGTTTAGTGAAAACCTTAGAGTATTATTTGCAGTAAGAATAAAATATTTCATCACATGATAAAATTTAATTTTTTTCTGGCGTGTTCGGAATATAATGTCTCGCGCGCAAATTTGCTTTTATTTTTAACAGATATAGAGATATTCAGTAGACTGTTCTCAACCTTCGTTGTTGATCAACATGCTGGGGCAGCACTCTTTTTTGATTATGTGGGCACTAAATTTCTTGCAGCAATATAGAAGGTGGCTTGATATGGATATTAACTAAAAAAATGCATTTAAATACCCCGTGTATTTTTTAAAATATAGGCGATGCTTGAAAGTAAAAGACGAAATGGATTGACTAAAAAATCACTGGGAAATTGCTGCAAAAAATTTAAAAAACTAGAGCAGCAATCCCTGGTTTTTAGAATTATTTACGATATAACTCGTTAATTTACCTATCGTGAAATTATCTAACTCTCTCCATTCGCTTACGCCACATAATGCGCAATAGTAATAATCCAAACAGAATGATAGAAGCATAGGTCACTTGCATATAAGCGGAATAATAAGTTGCGGCTGAAGCAGCATTAGTTGTTGGGTCAATGGTTAATTGTGCTACACCTATTGCAAGATAGTTGGCGACTGCACCTACCGCAAGGTAATATAACGCTACTAATTGCCCTTCTGAATGAGGCGGCGCAATATCGCTAATAACTGTTAATAAAACTGGATCAACAAAAAGCTCAGCCACACCAATTGAAAATAAGCCAACAATAGGATAAATCATCCATGCCTGACCCTCAATATATGCAAGCTTAGCGCCATAAGCAATCACAAAAAAGCCGAGAATTAATAACGCAAAGGCTACGCTCAACTTATTATCTGCTTGTGGACGAATATTGTATTTCGCTAATTGACGCCACAACAAAGCAATAATACTACCAAAAAGTAGAATGCTTAAAGGGTTAATCGATTGGAACATGCCAGCAGGAATGGTGTAGCCAGATATTTGGCGATTAACATAACGAGCAATAAATAAAGAAATAGAACTGGCACCCTGTTGATCTGCCACCCAAAACGCCGTTGCAAATGCAGTAAGCAAAATAAACAGTAATAATGATTTTTTATGCTGAGGATTGGTTTTTTTATAAATGAGCGTCAACATAATAATAGACACCGCGCCTGTCGCTAGCAATAACCAACCCACTGTGTTGTAAAATAATGCCGCCCACATCAACATAAGTAGCAAACTAATTATCAGAAAACTAACCGCTGCTTTTTTAGCTAAGGAAAATTTTTGCCAAAGATTAGGCTTAACTATCGAGTGCATCGAGCCAAAATAGCGACTTGATAAGTAAAACATACATAAACCCAAGCCCATTCCAAACGCAGCAGCCATAAAACCCCAATCCCAATTAAATCTATCGACTAAATAAGGACACATCAATTGACCGGCCACAGCGCCTATATTGCCACTAACGTAATACCAAAAAAAAGCCGCTGTTTTTCGCGAAGAATCATTAGGGTAACAGTTTCCAATCAAACAAATCGCATTACTTTTGAAAAGACCAATCCCTATCGTTAATAACGCCAATCCAACATATAAACTCTGATGACTCAAACCGCCTAAAACAACATGTCCGAGAATAATCAAAACACAACCTAAGCCCGCTGCATAGCGATATCCACAGTAACGATCCGCTAACCAGCCACCAATAATCGGTGTAATAAAAATCAGCGATGTAAAACTGCCATATAATTGATAGGCTTGCTCATCTGAAAAATGTAGTTGACTAGTTAAATACAAAATCAATATGGATTGCAAACCGAAGTAACTAAAAAACTCCCACATCACCATGGCAATAATAAAAAAAGAGGCTTGTTGTTGTTTTTTAAACACGAAATTCTCAGTGTTCACGCTGAATCCTAGCTCCCAACTGAGTTAATTTTTCTTCGATATGCTCATATCCACGATCAAGATGATAAATACGATCAATAACTGTTTTACCTTCCGCCGCCAAGGCCGCCAAAACCAGGCTTGCCGATGCACGCAAATCCGTCGCCATTACAGGCGCTCCAACCAGTTTTTCAACACCATAACAGACAGCGGTATGTCCTTCTACGCGAATATCAGCACCCATGCGTTGTAGCTCTGGTACATGCATAAAACGATTTTCAAAAATAGTTTCGATTATCGTTCCAACGCCATCTGCAATAGAATTCATGGCCATAAACTGGGCTTGCATATCGGTGGGAAATGCAGGATGTGGTGCCGTTTTAATATCTATAGCTTTCAAACTGCCCCGGGTTGCATCTATCGTTATCGCCTGATCGTGCAATTCAATGAACATACCTGCTTCTTGCATTTTAACAAGCACCGACTCGAGCATCACGGCATCAACACGCTTTAACTTGATTTTACCGCGCGTCATTGCAGCAGCAACCAAAAAAGTTCCAGCCTCAATACGATCGGCAATCACATGATGTTCGCTACCGGATAAACTTTCAACGCCATCGATCGTTATCGTCGACGTACCCTCGCCAACAATTTTTGCACCTGCGTTTTTTAAACAACGGGCTAAATCAACAACCTCTGGCTCACGCGCAGCATTTTCAATCACTGTTTGCCCCCGAGCAAGCGTTGCTGCCATCATAATATTCGCCGTACCTGTCACCGTGACGGTATCACAAATAAAATGCGTGCCTGTTAATCCATGTGCAGCACTGGCAACAATATAGCCACCTTCAACTTCTATGTGCGCACCCATTGCTTGTAAACCCTTTAAATGAATATCAACAGGACGCGTACCAATTGCACAACCACCTGGTAAAGATACTTTTGCTTTTCCATAGCGTGCCAGCAAAGGCCCTAACACAACAATTGAGGCACGCATCGTTTTGACTAAATCATACGGAGCTTCAAAGTGGTGTAAAGTTCGTGGATCAACCATCACATCTGCACGGTCAGATAGAGTAACTTCGGCCCCCATTTGTCGCAACAGATTCACCATAGTTGTTACATCACGCAAATGCGGGACATTCTTAATCAGCAAAGGCCCATCCAATAAAAGGCTTGAAGCTAAAATCGGTAATACGGCGTTTTTTGCGCCAGAAATCGTCACTTCGCCATGCAAAGGAATGCCGCCTTCGATACGTAATTTATCCATGCCTTTTCTCTTGTTCTTGCTGCCATTCTATAGGTGAGTATGTTTTCATATTAAAAGCATGTAATTCACCACTCGAGATTTTTTCCCCAAGAAAGGCGTAAACTTTTTGCTGTCGCTTCAACGTAGTCAAGCCATGAAACTCTTCCGAAACAATAATTGCATTAAAGTGCCGACCATCGCCGTTTGTTTTGACATAATCACATGATAAGTGATCTTGAATATACTGCTTTAAAGCATCGAGCTCCATGGGTATCTCTTTAATATAAAAATCTGATTATATCTAAAACAGTGAAAAAATCTTGTGATTTTTCAAAAAATTAGTATTATTATATTTCGTGTCTTCGTAATATTTTCTTTTGTAGCTAGGCTGGCATATTATTAATAAGCAAAATGCATATAAATATGCATGAGCACCAACGCTATAGAAGTAAAGACGATGAATATGGGCTGTTAGCTCAGTTGGTAGAGCAGCGGACTCTTAATCCGTAGGTCCTGCGTTCGAGCCGCAGACAGCCCACCACCCTAGACATAACCCTACAGACTCACAAGCGACATAGGCATGCCTTTAAAGCATGCATCAATGCTTGCATTTAAAATGAATCATGCCGCTAGCTTAGCGATTAGGTAATTTTTAGAGAAAATTTTTAAAAATACTTGCCATTTTCTACCAATCAAGTATCATAGCGAACTCTCTTCGAGTATAAGTATGGGTCGTTAGCTCAGTCGGTAGAGCAGCGGACTTTTAATCCGTTGGTCCCGCGTTCAAGTCGCGGACGACCCACCATATTTATTACATCTTTAATAAAATCACCACGTTATTGTTCATACGCGACATGCATTATGACAACACAATTTTTCATGGTGTTGTGTTATAAAACATCTGGACCAAACATAACGAGCAAACCCGGGTTCCGCAGTTAAAATCTGCCGCATCAACTGAAAACAGCAAATACAGGTGGTTTTGTTCAGATTTTCCCCGCAAGCGGCATGTGTTAGAGCTGTAAAGAAAATGACTGGAATTCTGCGCGGCAGCGTTTAACCGCGAAGTTCAGTACAAGCAAGGCGCTCAGCCACGGATGCAAACTCAAAAAAAATGATCTACCATGACGAAGTTTATGACAAGCGGGGAATATGATAAGGATACAACCAAGCCAAAAATGTATAGGCAGGCAACAAGCTAATTTTAGACAAGCTAGATGCCAGAATAAATACAAAAGGGCTAAAATCGACAACTAGTCGAATTCAGCCCACTTGATTAAAAAATTAAGCAGAAGCCTGTGCGCTCATCGCTTTAATGCGTTGACTCAAACGACTTTTATGACGCGCAGCTTTATTCTTGTGAATCAAGCCATCGCCAACAACTGTATCTAGCACCGACGTCATTTTGATATACAGTTTTTTTGCTGATTCAGCATCACCTGTTTCAATCGCAGCTACAGTTTTTTTAATATACGTACGCATCATTGAACGACGGCTAGCATTGTGAGCACGATGCTTTTCGGCCTGGCGAACGCGTTTTTTTGCTTGTTTGGTATTAGCCAAGGGAGTTCTCCAATTAAAAAATCAGTTTTGCAACGCCAAATACAGCGCCGCTATCTATAAAATAGCCAGTAATTATATAGCACTTAGGATTGATGTCAATAATGATTTACCGTATAATCTGGCGATTTTCTAACCACAACAACAAGGAACTATTCCATGGCTATTGAAACCACACTTTCGATCATCAAACCAGATGCCGTTGCGAAAAATGTTATTGGCGCTATTTATGACCGCTTTGAACAAGCCGGCCTTAAAATTGTTGCCGCTAAAAAACTAAAATTAAGCTCGGAGCAAGCGTCTGAATTCTATGCGATCCACAAAGATCGTCCATTTTTCAACGACTTAGTTACCTTCATGAGCTCTGGCCCTGTCATGGTCCAAGCGCTACGCGGCGAAAACGCGGTATTAAAGCACCGTGAAATTATGGGCGCTACAAACCCAGCTCAAGCAGCTCCTGGCACAATTCGTGCGGATTTTGCTGAATCTATTGATAAAAATGCTGTCCACGGTTCAGATGCCGCAGAAACTGCAGCAGTTGAAATCGCTTTTTTCTTCAGTCAAAGCGAAATTGTCGGCTAAGTTCAACATAATTATTTGATATATGACCAGACAAAAAATCAAATGAATCCCTGCGGAGGCGAGCCACCCTCACTCCGCAAGGCACGATGGCGTATGCTCAAGTCTCAATAAGGTAAAGATAACCATGCAAACTGAAAAAACCAACCTCCTGAATTTTGACCGCAAAGGGATGGGAGATTATTTTGTTAGCATAGGTGAGCCAGCGTACCGCGCCTCACAAATCATCCAATGGATTCATAAGTTTGGTGCTAAAAATTTTGATGTGATGACTAATGTTAGCAAAGCATTGCGCGCCCGTTTAGCTGAATTTTGCGAAATCAAAACACCTGAAGTAGTGATGGATAAACTATCCAACGATGGTACTCGCAAGTTTTTAATTAAATTATCTTGCGGCAATTGCGTTGAAACCGTTTTTATCCCTGAAGATGATCGTGGTACTTTGTGTGTTTCGTCGCAAGTAGGATGCTCATTGAATTGCACCTTTTGTTCAACAGGAAGCCAAGGCTACAATCGCGATCTCAGCACCGCGGAAATTATCGGCCAAGTTTATGTCGCACATCACATAATGGCTACGACAGAAAAGCCGCGCCCTATTACCAATGTCGTCATGATGGGTATGGGTGAACCATTATTGAATTTTGATAATGTTGTTGCAGCTATGAATATCATGCAAGATGATTTTGCTTATAGTATTTCAAAATATAGATTAACATTGAGCACCGCGGGCGTGGTACCAAAAATTTACGAACTAGCAAAAGTTAGCGATGTCGCGTTGGCAATTTCATTACACGCACCTAACGATGCTTTACGCTCTGAAATCGTTCCTCTCAACAAAAAATATCCCATCAAAGAATTGATGCAAGCATGCAAAGATTACTTTAAAGATTCGCCGCGTAGGCATATCACCATGGAATATGTCATGCTAAAAAATGTCAATGACCAACCCGAACACGCAAAACAGCTCATTAAAGTACTTAGCGATATTAACTGCAAGGTTAACTTAATACCATTTAATCCATTTCCTGGTACACGATATGAACGCTCCGACAGAAAAACTATCGATGCGTTTCGCGATATTTTAATGAAAGCAGGCTTACAAACGGTAACGCGAAAAACTCGCGGTGAAGATATCGATGCGGCTTGCGGACAACTTGCCGGCGAATTTAAAGACCGCACCAAACGCAGCGCAAAATTGGCTGCGATTGCGGTGGAAAAACGTTAAAATAATTCAAATGTAGATATGTTTATGACGCCGCTAAACTAGCGCGTAACATCCATGCCATTTTTTGATGCGCCTCAAGCCTACCAATCATCATATCTTCTGTAGCATAATCATTATTTTTTGCTGATACTTCTTTTGCTTGCGTCACAGAGACTATCACCTGCTCATGACTACTCAATAAATCCGCTAACATTGCTGACGCACTCGAATTCTCATTAGCTTCCTCAACCGTCGTTAGCTTAGAAAAAACCGAAAATGAAGCGGGCACTTTTTCATCTAAAGCACGAATACGCTCTGCAACTTCATCCACCGCTTCCGCTAATTCATCATATTGCTCTTCAAACATCACATGTAAACTTTTAAAATTAGCCCCTGTAACATTCCAATGATAGTTTTGTGTTTTTAAATATAACGCATAAGTATCAGCCAATACTTGATGTAAAGCCTCTATTGTCTTCATGATTTCTCCCTAGTAATAATCAATTCTTATGGATGCTTCCAACGATAGCCCGTCAAATACACACCACCAATATATCCAGCTAAAACAATAAAAATATTCAACGCTAAAAATCCGGCGCGCCAAGATAATGAATGAGCAACCCAAGTTGAAAAATTTGGCGTTAAGATAAACCATAAAATCGTCATGGCAAGCAATCCAACTAACATTTGTACAACGAATTTCATCCAACCCGGTTGCAGCTGAAACTTTTCTTTTTTGCGCAAAAAATAAAACAATAATGATGCGTTTAATATCGACGAAAAAGAGGTCGCCAGTGCCAATCCTGCGTGCTTTAAATGCCAAACAAAACAAAAAGCAAACGCCGTATTCGCAATCATACAAAAAATACCAATTTTTACCGGCAATTTAATGTTTTGTTTGGCATAAAATCCTGACGCAAGAACCTTAACACACATTGCACCGGTCAAGCCGACCGCAAAAGCGATTAAACTCTGCAAGGTCATGTGCGCAGCATGCTCATCAAAGGCACCATGCTCAAACAAGGTCACAACAATAGGGCCTGATAATAAAATCAACCCCAAGGTTGATGGTAAAGCAATTAATAAAATCAAACGCAAACCCCAATCCATGGTACGCTCGTATTTTTCTTGCTCTTGCCCTGCATGACTACGTGACAATCGTGGCAAAATTACCGTCGCAATAGCAACTGCAAATACACCTAAAGGCAATTGCACAACTCGGTCAGAAAAATATAACCATGATAAACTTCCCACCGCTAAAAATGATGCGAACCATTGGTCGATCATCAAATTAATTTGCCCAACCGATACGCCAAACAAGGCAGGCGTCATCAACTTTAACACACGCCTTACACCCGGATCTTTCAATGATGGACGCGGCATGGGCATGCGTCTAATACGCAATAGAAAAGGAATTTGAAAGAATAATTGCAATAGCCCACCGATAAAAACACCAATCGCCAAACCTACAATTGGGCGATCTAAGTGCGGACAAATGAACAACACACTACCGACAACCGCAATATTCAATAATACTGGCGTAAATGCTGGCACACCAAAACGATCGTAACAATTCAATACCGCAGCACCGAGCGCTGCCAATGAAACAAACAATAAATACGGAAAGGTAATTTTCAACATAATGCTAGTTAAATCAAAACGCGGATCGGTATGACTAAAGCCAGGTGCAAAAAGCATGACAACAAATGGTGAAGCCACAATACCAACAGTCATAACTATCAGTAACGTTAACGCCAACACGCCAGAAATATGGTTGAGAAATTGCTGAACCTCTCCCTCTCCGCGCAATTTACGATACTCTGATAATACAGGTACAAACGCTTGTGAAAAAGCGCCATCGGAAAATAGACGTCGCATAAAATTTGGAATTTTATTCGCTAATACAAAAGCATCTGCTTCAAAACTGGCGCCAAACGCATTAGCAACTAACATATCACGAGCAAAACCTATGATTCGCGAAATAAATGTACAGCAAGAGACAAGCAAAGTTGAGCGTGACAAACTTTTCTTTTTGGTAGTTGAGGTATACATAGGAAGTCAATATAAACAATTTAAGATACGCTAGCATTTCAAGACAAGTTGAGCAAGTTAAATAGCACAGGCCCTCTTCACTCGACTCAAATATCCAGTATAATCTTCTACTTTACTATTGGCTGAGAAAATTATGGATTTAAGCGTTATTATTCCTATTTATAACGAAGAACACAACATTCCCTTATTATATGAACGTTTGAACGCCGTGCTATCGAAACTAGCTCAAAGCTATGAAATTATTTTAGTCAACGATGGCAGTCACGATAAATCTGAGCAATTACTAGACAAAATTTACAGTCAAGACCCCCAGCATGTGCGTGTTATCGATTTCAATGGCAACTTTGGTCAACATATGGCCATCATGGCGGGCTTGGAACAGAGCGTTGGCAAAACCGTTATTACCCTCGATGCCGATCTTCAAAACCCACCTGAAGAAATCCCCAAGTTGTTAGCTGAGATAGCTAAAGGCCATGATATTGTCGAAGGCGTACGCCAAGTCCGTAAAGATAATGCGTTTCGACGCTATGCGTCCCGCCTGAACAACTGGATTCGCCAAAAAACCACTGGCATTCGTTTACAGGATCAAGGCTCAATGTTACGTGCTTATGATCGTCGTGTTGTCGAATTAATGTTGATGAGCAAAGAACGCTCAACATTTATTCCTGCGCTAGCTTATAGTTATGCCTCCAACCCAGGCTTTATTCCGGTTGATCATGCCGAAAGAAATGAAGGCAAATCGAAATATAGCATTACGCGCCTACTCCGTTTACATTTTGATTTGATGGCCGGTTTTTCTTCTGCGCCTTTACAATTCGTCACTTTCACCGGCATGGGCGTTGCCATGTTGAGTTTTTTGTTTTTTATTTACATGATTTTTCGCCGAATAATCATTGGCCCTGAAGCTGAAGGTTTGTTTACATTGTTTGCCATTGTATTTTTCTTGCTAGGATTATTATTATTTAGCGTCGGCATTGTCGGTGAATATGTCGGGCGCATTTATTTAGAAGTCAGGCATCGTCCGCGCTTTGTGATTAAAAAAATCTTGTCGAATGAACATCATGAA
Source organism: Alphaproteobacteria bacterium (assembly GCA_021151585.1). Lineage (GTDB taxonomy): Bacteria > Pseudomonadota > Gammaproteobacteria > JAGOUN01 > JAGOUN01 > JAGOUN01. The sequence goes on from JAGKWX010000002.1 coordinate 16,903, forward strand.
TAAAAAAATCGGTTTAAAAATTGATGTCGATACCGAACGCGGTACACGCATTGGCGTTAAAAATCTTCTAGCATTATTTGCAAAATACGATGTGCAAGCGACATTCTTATTTTCATTAGGTCCAGACAATACAGGCCGAGCATTAAAAAGAATTTTTCGCCCAGGTTTTTTGAAAAAAGTAAGTCGTACCAGCGTTGTTAGCACATATGGCATTAAAACATTAGTGAACGGCGTTTTATGGCCAGGGCCACATATTGCAAACAAGCACGCAGAAATTTTGCGCGAAGTTGATAAGGCCGGACACGAGGTTGGCATTCATTGTTACGATCATTGCAAATGGCAAGATTATTTATTTACCTGGGATGCAGCAGAAACCAAAAAAGAGTTTAATCGCGCAGTAAGCGAATTCGAAAATGTTTTTCATCGCCCACCGAAATCAGCTGGCACCCCAGGCTGGCAAGCGAATGCCAATAGTTTGCAAGCGTATGATGATGCGCATTTATTGTATGGCAGCGATAGCCGCGGGCCTTATCCTTTTTATCCAAAAATAAATGGCAAAGTATTTAAAACACTACAAATCCCCTCCAATTTGCCCACATTGGATGAATTGCTTGGTCGGCCAGAACACCCCTTAGAAACCATCACTGAGACACTAATACAACTATGTGAAGCGCGCTCGGAAGATGAAGTATTTACGTTACACGCTGAATTAGAAGGCATGCGATATCTTGCATGGTTTGAGCAATTTATTGTAAATGCTCAACAACGTGGCTTTCAATGTGTCCCTGTGGAAACACTAGCTCACAAAGCCCTGGAAAACAAATCAAATATTCCTGTCTGCGAATTGATCCAAGGTGAAGTTGAAGGAAGATCTGGCACGTTGGCAAAATCACTTGTTTGACGGTCTATTTTTTTACAACTTATAAATCAAACGAACAACGAATGGATATTAAAATAAATATGTCGATCATTAAATTTCTTGATTGGGATTCCAACATTTTTGGTATAGCGATGGCCGCAGTGAATACACCCAAGCTCACCCCCGAGATCATGCCACAAATAAACAACGAAGTCGAAAAACAAAAAATTCAATTTCTACAATATGTGTGCCCCTGTGGCGACTTAGAAAGCATTCAACAAGCAGAAAAAAATGGTTTTCATTTTGTTGATATTCGCTTAACCTTTCAAAAAATTTTATCGGCACAAGATGTTTTCCCCGAAAAAAAACCGGATATCACTTTTGGTCTAGCAACAGAACAACACATTCCAGAGCTCATCGCTATGAGCACAAATCTCTATCAAGATTTTCGTTATTATGTTGACAAAAATTTTGCTCGCGAACAAGTAGACACATTTTATCACTCTTGGCTAAGTAATGCAGTTTACGGAAAATACGATCATCTTTGCTATTGTCTTTTTATTGACGATACTCCTATCGGCTATTGCACGATGCGTTTTACTGACCAACATACGGCATCGCTTGGTTTATTTGGCATTGCAGAAGCATACCAACGAAAATCGCTTGGCAATTATTTATTACACTTGACCTGCGCAGATTTATTCAACCGGGGCTACAAAGAAGTTCACGTCGTCACACAAGGAAAAAATATCGGCGCGCAACGAACATACCAAGGTAATGGCTTTAAAACATTAAGCGTAGAAATGTGGTATCACTGGCGAAATTCCTATCTATAATGAAAGCAGATTATGAACAGTCTCCATAGACAATAGCACTGTTAGCTGAATCACCTTGTCAAAAATATTGTATACACATATTAAACTAACGGCATCCCTCTTCCAATCCCTGAATAAATAAACCCATGACGCTGCATTTCTTCAGGATCATAAATATTACGGCCATCAATAATTATTTTTTGTTTTAGTTTAGATTTAATGAGCTCCAAATCAGGATACAAAAACGATTTCCACTCGGTTAATATCACTAATATCTCCGAACCTTCTAACGCTGAGTATTGGTCATCGACAATAGTTAAACGACCAGATGAAAAATACCCTTCGGGAAAAGCACGTTTTGCACTTTCTTTGGCAACAGGGTCGTAAGCAGAAATTTTCGCACCAGCACGAACCATTTCTTGAATAAACACTTGCGAAGAAGCTTCACGCATATCATCAGTTTCCGGCTTAAAGGCCAATCCCCACACAGCGATTTTGATGCCTGCCACATCCTCACCCAATACACGCAACACTTTCTGCACTAAAACACGTTTCTGCAACGCATTACGGGCTTCGACTGCCTGCAAAATTATAGGCTCAAAATCTTGTTCTTTCGCCATGCCGACGAGCGCTTTTACATCTTTGGGGAAACATGATCCGCCATAACCACAGCCTGGAAACAAAAATTTTTCACCTACTCGACTATCGCTACCAATGCCCATACGAACATTATCAACATCAACGCCTAATTTCTCACACATGCCAGCTATTTCATTCATAAAGGAAATACGCGTTGCTAACATCGCATTCACAGCATATTTTGTCATTTCCGCATCTTTTACCGCCATATACAAAATCTTACCACCGTGGGCACGAATAATAGGCGCATAGAGCTGCGACATCACTTCTTTTGCTTGTTCTGTCGGATATCCCACCACTAAACGATCCGGCTTCATGAAATCTTCAATCGCCGCACCCTCTTTTAAAAATTCTGGATTACTGACGACATCAAATTGCACATCATGCAAAGCGCGCTTATCTAATTCTTCACGCACCGCCGCATGAACTTTATCTGCCACACCCACAGGCACCGTAGATTTATCGACGATCACACAGTATTTTTCTATATGCTGGCCAATCATACGTACTGCAGCAATAACATACCGCAAATCCGCCAAACCAACTTCGTCACTCGGCGTGCCGACTGCGACGTAATAAACATCCGACGCACCCTTTTGTTCTGATAAATCAGTGATAAATGCTAATCGACCTGCTGCATAGTTACGCTTGACGATCTCTTCTAAGCCTGGTTCATAAATCGGGATGTGTCCCTGTTTCAGTGCAGCTATTTTTTCTTTATTTACATCCATGCAAGTAACGTGATTACCAAGCTCTGCTAAACAAGCCCCAGTCACCAATCCAACGTAACCTGTACCTAGTACCGTAATTCGCATTTATTACCCTATCTTACTGCTAAATTTTGGATGGAAATCCTACCATCGATTGACAAAAAAAGCATCCAATTACTGGGAATAGCGATTGCACCAGATTTTGCGATGAGAATCGCAGCGCACAAGCTTAAAGTGATAAAGCGCTCACCAGTATAGTGAAGAAAAAAATCAACAACATTGTTTAGATACAGCGCATCTAGCTTGCGTAGCAGATTTTAACTGTGAAACCTAGGTTTAAATCAAGCAACACTATGCTATGATTCAATTTTATTATTTTGCGAGAGGACGGCGTCGTGCGAAAAATATTTATCTCTTCTGTTGTTGGATTATCCTGCTTATTTATCAATCAATCTGTTACGGCAGAAGACAGCATGCCGATCCCAGACAACGCCCTTGCTTTGCCGATTGCAGCATCAGCGCCAAGCGCACCACAACCTGTCATGGTTCCTCAAGCACCATCTATTGACGCTAAAGCCTACGTGATTATGGATGTGGCTACTGGGAACGTTATCGCACAAAGTAATATGGATCAACGCTTAGAGCCTGCGAGCCTAACAAAATTAATGTCTACTTACGTTGTTTTTAGCTCTATCCAAAATCACAACATTAACCTAGACGATAGCGTACGAGTAAGTGAAGCAGCTTGGAAAGCCGAAGGCTCACGTATGTTTATCAAAGTTGGTGATGAAGTTAAAGTCAGCGACTTAATTCAAGGTGATATCGTCGCTTCTGGCAACGACGCAACTATCGCCTTGTCTGAACATGTCGCAGGTAGCGAGTCATCTTTTGTTGAAATGATGAATGCAGCCGCACAAAATATCGGCATGGTAAACTCAAACTTTATTGACGCCACTGGCTTGCCAGCTGAAAATCACTATACGACCGCGGAAGATTTAGCAAAATTATCACGCGCTATCATTCTGCAGTTCCCAGATCAATACCATTGGTTCTCTGAAAAATGGTTTGAATACGGCGGCATTAAGCAACCTAACCGCAATCGCTTGCTCTGGCAATACCCAGGCACTGATGGCCTAAAAACAGGACATACTAACGCCGCTGGATACTGCTTAATAGCTTCTGCGATAAAAGGCAATACTCGCTTATTAGTTGTGGTTATGGGTGCGCCAACAGATGCAGCGCGCGCAGCCGATGCAATCAAATTATTTACTTATGGCTTTAGATTTTTCCAAAGCACACAATTATTTGCAGCAAATACGCCATTAACAAGCGCTCGCGTGTGGAAAGGTGAACAGAAAGAAGTACAACTCGGCGTAACAACTCCCGTTAGCGTAAGTCTTCCTGTTGGCGCTGATAAATTAGTCAAAAATACTATTGAAGTGAACCCTAATTTAATCGCTCCGATTGTTAAAGGCCAAACCTATGGCAAAATCACAGTGACATACCAAGGTAATGTCGTCGCAACTGCGCCGCTAGTGGCATTAGAAGATGACCCAAAAGGTGGATTCTTCCGAAGCGTTGCGGATGGCATTGCGAAGTTGTTTCATAAAGAATAAACACGTAGGGGCAGGCGCAGGGGCCTGCCCTGCGTTAGGGCACGCACAATGGGTTGCCCTTCAAAATGTGGAAAAAAATCATGAACAACACCATCTACCTCAACGGCAACTATCTCGATATTCAGGATGCCAAAATTTCTCCGCTTGATCGAGGCTTCTTGTTTGGCGACAGTGTTTACGAAGTTATTCCTGTCTACAACAATACACTCTTCACAGCAAAAGAACATATAGATCGCCTAACCCACAGCTTAAACGCGTTAAATATTGCACAACCACTAAGCCACAACGAATGGATTAATATTTTTGAAAAGTTATTGTCTTTCCCACATGATGGCGATCGCATGATTTATGTCCAAGTAACGCGTGGCGCATATCCAGATCGCACGCATGCCAGCCCACAAAAGATCACACCAACGATTTTTGCTGCCGCGTTACCAGTAACCAAAAAAGATGTGTCACAAGGCATTATTGCCATTACCGTGACCGATGAACGCTGGGCAAAATGTCGTATAAAAGCGACAACTTTACTAGCCAACACGTTAGCAAAAGACGCTGCACAACGCGCACATGCACAAGATGCGATCTTCATTCGCGATGGTTATGCACTCGAGGGCACAGCGAGCAATTTATTTATCGTACGCGCCAATACAGTAATCACTGCGCCATTATCAGCAAATATTTTACCAGGCATCACACGAGCTCACGTGATCAACCTATTGCAAGAACAGAATATTCCCGTTGAAGAACGTTTAATAACAGAAACCGAGTTAAAAAACGCCGACGAAGTGTGGTTAACAGGGTCAGTTTCGGAAATCGTGCCTGTGGTTGTATTGGATAATCAAAAAATTGGCACTGGGGAACCCGGTGAAATATTTAAACAGGCAATAAATTTATATAACCGGCTTACCAAGATTTAAAATGATCTAACAGATGTTAATCGCGCCGCTTAAGATCATTCGTCTTCTGTTGATGGACCTATGTGCGGATTAAATACAGGATAGCGCGGTAATAAATACATAGAGGACTCAAACATGCACGAACCAAATTCACACCAAGAAACTTCACTGATTGAATTTCCATGCGCTTTCACTATTAAAACTTTTGGGAAAAACACTCCTGAATATCAAGTTGCTGTATTGAATATTATCAAGCACTATGCCGAATTATCAGAAAATACCGTCAGAGAACGCTACAGCAAAGACAAAAATTACTTGGCTTTGAGCATTACAATCCAAGCGCAAAATAAGCAACAATTAGATAATATTTATCACGCATTAACCAAGGAACCCTTGGTCACTATGGCGCTATAAAATAATGAAAATACGTTATCTAGGTCAACAAGATTTCCTTGAAACATGGCGAAAAATGCATGACTTTACAGAAAACCGCGATCAAAACACGGAAGATGAACTATGGATTTTAGAGCACTCTGCGGTTTTTACTCAAGGGTTAGCAGGCAAGCCTGAGCATATTTTACATCCACATGATATCGCCGTAGTACAAACCGATAGAGGCGGACAAGCAACTTATCACGGCCCAGGCCAAATTATTGCTTACGTTTTATATGATTTAAAGCGAGCAAACATCGGCGTACGGTCTCTGGTTACCAAGCTTGAACAAAGTATTATACAATTATTAACTCGCTATGGCGTACAAGCGAATAGTGAATGTGCACGACCAGGAGTATACGTCAATAGCGAAAAAATAGCCTCAATTGGCTTGCGAGTTAAAAAAGGGTGTAGTTATCATGGCATCAGCTTCAACGTCGATATGGATTTAACGCCATTTACCTTTATCAACCCTTGTGGTTATAAACAGCTGAAAATGACTCAACTCAAAACATACCTCCCATCGCTCAATATGACAAATATTCAGTCAGAATTAGCTGACTGCATTGAAAAGCAGTTGCACTCCAGCACTGAGCCCGGGATAATTAGCAACCCCGAAAAATCATGCGGAGCCCTGAGTGATTCATGAGCTAATAAGACAACTGGTCATATGGATTTATCAACACCCTACCTGGGCAGGTTTTGCCCTATTTTTATTGTCCGCCGGCGAATCGATGACTCTCATTGGTTCGTTTATTCCTGGCACCATAGTTATGACAGCGGTAGGTATTTTTATTGGGGCAGAACTACTCCCTTATTGGCCTATGGTACTCTGGGCTGCGTGTGGCACTTTAGTAGGCGACGCACTCAACTTCACTTTTGGCTATTACCTCAAAGATAATATTAAAAATGTTTGGCCCTTTAAAACACGACAACATTGGCTAACCAAAGGACAATATTTTTTTGAAGAACACGGCGGTAAAAGCATTTATTTTGCCCGATTCATAGGGCCTCTGCGCGCCTTCGCGCCTATTATCGCTGGCGCAATGCGTATGTCACCCAGTAAATTTTACTTGATTGACACGCTGTCAGCATTCACTTGGGCGATTATGTATTTGCTTCCCGGTGTATTATTAGGCGAAGCCTCTTTGGAGTTATCGCCGGATATCACGGAACACTTGTTTCGTTTTGTTTTTCTGACACTGGTGATAATTATTGTTGCAGTATGGGCAATACGATTATTGATATTACATATTAATGATGTCGTTAAAAATGCGCTGTCATGTTTATGGACAAAAATCAAAGAAACACCTTCACTACAGTGGATGAGAACTGGGTTCCGCCACCATAAAGAAGACCATCCTCGCGGCCAATTAGGGACTATATTTGTTTTATTAGTTATTGCCGCCGCTTTTTTCACATGGACGATGTGCGTTTATCTCAATTCGCCTTTAATTAGCGTATACAATAGCGAAATTTATCATTTTACTCACAGCTTGCGCACGGCTTCTCTAGATAAGCTCATGCTATTCACTACTTTGTTAGGTGAAAAACACATCATTGCCGTGGTCTTAGTTGGAGCCTTAGCCTGGATGATGTATCAACGCTGTTGGCGTGCCGCATGTTTTTTAGCGAGCGCAGTAGCCTTGGGCGTGATCAGCACTTATATACTTAAAAACTGTATTCACTATCATCGGCCCAACTTAGCCTTTGAAGCTCTTGATGGCTTTTCTTATCCTAGCGGCCATGTCGTTATTAGTACTATCTTTTATGGTGGGCTTGCTTATCTTATTGCCAGCAAACATAGCACTATGAAATATCGGTGGATCATATATACTGCTGCCATCATTCTAATCAGCGCGATTGCCTGTTCACGTGCCTTTCTAGGTGCGCATTGGCTATCAGATGTGGTTGGTGGCATTCTTCTCGGTTGGCTATCTTTGTTAATTATGGCGTTCTTTTATCAACGTCATGCCGTGCAAGATATCGATGCAAAGAAATTGATTCCTGCCTTAATTATTTTACAAGCTGTGTTAACCATCGGATATGCCCAGTATTATCATGAAAATTTAATCAACGATTATCAATTAAATATTCATCCACAAGTCGAACAAATGACAATACACGAGTGGAGGCAACAAACAACCGCGAACATTCCTTCTATGGCAACAAATCGTTTTGGTGTAGCAAGAGAATTTTTAAATATTCAGTGGGCTGGCAATCAACATGATGTCATCGCAACACTAAAACACTACGGATGGAAATCTGCTCTAGAACAGCATAACTGGGTATTAGAAATTCAACACCCAGAAGAAGAAAAGATTCCAACCATTCATGTGCGCTTTAAAATGCGTTACGTATATGACCAAAAAGCAAGCATGATCTACTATAAAGCGATCGAAAACATGCCGCACACCTTTATGGTTTTACAACTATGGAAAACAAATATTGAACTACAATCAGATAGTATGAGTCTATTTGTAGGTATATTAAATGTTAAAACAGATGACAAAAAAATCAAAAACAATATCAACGATAAACGCATGATCGCTGAATTTACACATGGTTTTGATCAGACCACGAAGATAGATATCGTCAAAACAGATGTCCCGGTGGTTTTAATACAATCACAAGCCAATTAATCTCTGAAAATAAGGGCGATCCCACGGACCGCCCTATTGATATTATTTTACCGTCAACTTCGGCGCTAGTTTGTCAGCAAGTGTTTTGCTAACTCCTTTTACCTCAGCAATATCTTTGACGTCTTTGAAATTACCATGCAGGTCTCGATAGGCAACGATAGCTTTTGCAGTTTGTGGTCCAACATGATCTAAGCATTGATCAAGTAGAACGGCATCGGCTTGGTTAATATTGAGCTGCGCCGGACAAGTGATGCTGGTGGTATTCGCAGCAAATAAAGGAAGGGAGGTGGCAATTGCAAAAGTAGCAACGGCAAGGCGAACACAAGCTAGAGGGTTTTTCATGGGATTTCTCCGATTCTCGCGTGCTCCTCTTAGCATCTCGATCGCGATAACGCGATTAGAGATGCTACGGCATTGCACTGATGAAATCAAGAGTTTCCGACCATATTAGCCAATGGAATATCCGCTCGTTTAGTGGAGACAGACGCAGAAACGGGGGCACAAAACATCATGGAATGTTGATGACTACGACAATTCGCACCAGCCTGACATGTAGCATGCTGAGCATGAGAGGTGGTCTCAGTGTTATCATCGTCACCGTGAGGGATAGCCTCAGCCTCATGATGCCAGGCTTCAAACGTCACAAAAATAGCATTAACCATCTGCAAAGCAATAAAAATTATTTTACTGCCATTTTGAGCAGAAATCTCTGCGTCCTTAAATGTATTATGCCAATTAAATATTGCCATACTCATAGAGCCCAAAAATAAAATCATAAGCTTAGTCATTGAGATCATAGTGACTTCAGGAATATGCGGCTGCTGATGCGCAACTGCTTCAACGTTTGAAAGATAAAATTCTATAAATAAAGCAGCACATACCCAATAGAACCAAAAGCCTTTCGCATTCCAAATATCGGCTGAATCACTTAATGCATGCCCAACCATCAACGTAACAATCCATAATTTGGTCATCCAAGATAATTCGAGATATTTACTCATCGCTTGTGACTGTAATTGTAAATGATTAATATGTGGCGCCGCTTCTACAGCGGCATAAGCGACAAGATAAATCAACTTTAGCGTTGTCCACACAGGATCAAATTTATCATTCAAACCAATTTTTGTTAGACCCAGCGGCAAAGTCAACGTTAATACGCCCACAAGGACTAAAGCTTTATGCTGCATAGACCAAGGCCGCATAGGAGAAATATCATGACTGCGAGGACGTAAGTGACTTTGAATATGCTCTAGCTCTTCTTGCTCGTCGAACATTTCTATAAAGTGACGTGCATAAAAAACCCAAGCAAGACGGGCAATAAAACTATTTGCAATAATACTAAAAATAACTCCGCCTATCGGGTAACGCTTAATCATATCCACCGAAGACAAAACAAATGGCAGAATAAACACAGCCGATACCATCGATTTGACCACTAATTCTTGATGCTTGCTACTCACACACATGGAACTCTGCTGAATAGTAGATGGCAATAAAGTCTCTTTTAAGCCGTTTTCTGTTCGCCGAAATATAGAATATATCTTGGTCATGATTTATACAAATATTGATTAAGGCGCGCATCATAATACCTAAGCCTCGCGCAGTCAATTGTTTATTTTGATTGTTTGCAACACCGATCCGTCCGATAGAGCATAATCACGAGAAGTACAGCGAACATGTCAGCTACTTGCTCAAATCAACTGCAAATGTTATATCATAGAATATAGGAATATTTTTAAGGATTTTTGTGAGCAAATTTTCTACATGGATGCAGCGACATCGACGCCACTTACTTATTGGAGGCCCGCTGCTGTTGGCATGCGGTATCATCATGACATACATCCATGAACGAAATACCATCTCAACAGATGATGCATACATTGTCGCCGCGAACGCTTCGATTAACAGCCAAGTTGGCGGACAAATTGCTAGCATTGCCGTAGTTGACAATCAATTCGTTAAAAAAGGACAAACGTTATTTCAAGTAGATGCACGCCCTTATCACATCGCCGTTGAACACGCTAAAGCAGAATTAGCTAATGCCATTCTCAGTGCTCATGGCCTTAAAACGGTTTATCAAGAAAAGGTAGCTGAAACTCAAGCCGCACAAGATACTTTACATTACCAACTGAAAGAACTGAACCGACAAAAGCGAATGACAGCTGCTGGCTTATCATCACAAATGAATTTAGACAAAGCAACGAATGCTTTTAACAATGCTAAGCAAGCCTTATTAGTAGCACAGCAACAACAAGCCAATGCTCTAACACAATTAGATGACAACGCGAATATTGCAGTGAATGACTTGCCACTCATAGAAATCGCTCAAGCGAATCTACATCAAGCCGAATTAAACCTAGCCTATACCGACGTCAAGGCGCCTATGGACGGCATGGTGACTAAAGTAGATAACTTACAAGTAGGTGACTATATCTCAGCTGGAATGCCCGCTTTTGCGCTAATTGCAACGCAACAACCCTGGGTAATAGCCAACTTAAAAGAAACACAAATGTCTAAGATTCATCCGAATCAAGACGCCATTATTCACCTAGATGCTTTTCCAGACAAAACATTCCATGGCAAAATATTAAGCATCAGCCCCGGCACAGGATCAGCTTTCGCTATTTTACCGCCTGAAAATGCAACCGGAAATTGGGTTAAAATCGTACAACGCATCCCCGTAAAAATTTCACTTGAAAATCCGGATCATCTGTTATTATCTTCAGGGCTAAGCGCAAACGTAAAAATACATGTTAGCGAATCACAGGAAACTCAAGATGGCGAATGACCAGCCAGCTTCTATTAGCAAACAAGCTCGCTTCATCATTACTATTGCTGTTTCATTAGCGACATTAATGCAAACTTTAGATTCTACGATTGCTAATGTCGCCTTGCCACATATACAAGGGGCATTATCCAGCACTCAAGAACAAATAGCTTGGGTGCTAACGTCATATATTATTGCCACAGCCATCACAACGCCGTTTACTGGCTGGATAAGCGGTTATATTGGCCGAAAAAAAATACTCCTCATTTCTGTTTCTGGATTTATTGTCACTTCTATTTTATGCGGCCTCTCGAATAATTTAATTGAAATGATTTTATTTCGATTTCTGCAAGGTATGTGTGGCGCCAGTTTAATCCCATTATCGCAATCAGTATTAATGAGCATTAATACCAAAGAAAATTTTGGCAAAGCCATTTCATTATGGGCTTTCGGCGCAACAATTGGCGTCGTGTTAGGACCTCTAGTAGGTGGATATTTAACAGAAAATTATAACTGGCGCTGGATATTTTTTATAAATATTCCTATCGGAGCATTAGCGCTAATAGGAATTTCAGCGTTTCTCAAAGAAAGCGAAACACATCATAAAATATTTGATTTTTTCGGATTTGTATTATTAAGCGTTTGTCTAGCTGCTTTTCAATTATTACTCGATCGTGGATCAATCAAAGGTTGGTTCAGCTCAAATGAAATTATTATTGAAACATTAATTGCTGGTTTATTTTTTTATCTTTTTATTATTCATACCCTAACCAAAAAAGAAACCTTTTTAAATTTAAAATTATTTAAAGATAAAAATTTTACTTACGGTGTAATAATAGTATTTATGATGTACGCTGCTTTATTTTCCACACTGGCGCTCATCCCTTCAATGCTGCAACTTGAAATGAATTACCCCGTTATTACTACCGGCAGAATTTCAGCAATGCAAGGCTTTGGTATTGCCAGCTCAATGCTGGTGATGGGATACATTATCAAGCACATCGACACACGATATATGATTGTGTTTGGCTTAGGGTGCGTTGCATTTTCACTATGGCAAATGAGTCATTATTCTTTATATATGACAGACTGGTCTCTTATTACGCCTGGCATCATACAAGGCATTGGCATAGGATGCGCTTATGTTTCTTTAAGCACCATAGCATTTGCAAAATTGAGCGAAGATCTACACGATGAAGGCGCTGCATTTTTTAATTTAATGCGCAATTTAGGGTGCTGCTTAGGTATTTCCATCGCCGAAGCCTGCTTAGTACATAATCAGCAAGTAGTACATTCATCACTAGTTAGTCATATCACGCCCTACCATTTTTCCTATCAATGGGCGCCAGCAGTTTCCCATATTGATATTCACAGTCAATATGGATTAACAATTCTAAATGCGGCAGCAACGCATCAAGCAATCATGCTATCTTATATCGATGACTTTCATTTACTGATGATGATGACTTTATGTGTTATGCCTTTAGTTCTACTGTTAAAAAAAGTCAAGTCAGCACAATCACGAAGAATATTACAGGAATAATATGAAACACCATGTTTATCTATCATTACTCATGTTAGTATGTTTAACTTCTTGCGAAGTTGGTCCCGATTATACAGCACCCACAGCACCGAATATTACACATTACACCGGTGAAAATAATCGAAAATTTACACAAAAAATCCCAGCACAATGGTGGGAAAATTTTCAATCACCCGCATTAAATCAATTGATTGAACTCAGCATCAACAATAATTATTCATTAGCAGCGATGCGTGAAACTTTAAAACAGGCTCAAGCAAGCCTAAATGCTGCTCAAGGAATATCTCTACCTCAAATCAACGCTACATCCGGGGTTGGTTATGAAAAATATGGCGCTATTGCCACTGGCAATACCAACACTATCCCCGCGTTTCATTATTATTCTTTTGGACCTAGCTTAACATGGACTCTTGATATTTTTGGAAAAAACAAAAGAACAGTGGAGCAACAACACGCCTTGGTCGAATATCAACAAGAAGAATTGCGCTCAACACAGCTGACACTCATAGGCAATATTATCACTACAGTTTTTTCTCTTGCTGAAGTTGACGCTCAAATTGCTGTTGTCAACAATATTATTCAAACTGATGAAAAATATCTGCAAAACATAAAACAAGGCCAAGCGATTGGCTATAAAACTAAAAAAGATGTTGTGCAAGCAGAAATGCAACTACATAATGATCAAGATATGCTGCCTGTTTTATTACAGCAAAAAGCTCTACATCAAGGAGAATTAAATATTCTTACCGGGAAGTTTCCCGCAGATTGGCAAGCGCCGAATTTTGTATTAGATGATTTGACATTGCCTAGCAACTTACCTTTGTCACTACCATCACAGTTAATACGGCAACGTCCAGATATATTAGCGGCAGGGGCTCTACTACACGCCGCTAGCGCAAACGTAGGTATTGCAACAGCAAATTTATATCCGCAAATCACCTTATCAGCGAATATTGCTCAGGAGGCCCTGTCACCAGGGCAATTATTTGATAGATCCAGCACGGCGGCCGGCGCCATTGCCGGGTTAACAGCGCCTATATTTTCAGGCGGAATGCTAGCAGCACAAAAGCACGCCGCAGAGCACGCCTACAAAGCCAGTTACGCAAACTATCAAGAAGTCGTCGTGCAGGCCTTTGTGCAAGTCACTAATGTTTTACACGCATTAAACCATGATGATACGCATGTATTAGCAACTCGAAAAATAATGAATGACTGCCAACAATCTCTAACATTAATCAAAACATCCGTTCAACTTGGCAGCACAGATCAATTAACCTTACTAGAATCACAGCGCTTATATGAGTTATCAAAACTATCCTATATTCAAGCCAGTGCACAACGCTACCGCGATACGGCACAGTTATACTTGGCGATGGGGAGAATTTCTATTTAATCCAGCTATCTAAGGATATCCATAACTAAGAAAAGAAAATTAATCTTTCTTGCAACAAGGCAATATACACCTGATTATTTAAATATGATAATCAACAACATATAAAATCACACAGGGCAAGCCTAGTGGCTTGCCACAAATTTGCCTCGTTACTCAGATGACACTAACATAGTTTGATCACGCTCAGGCCCGACAGAAACAATCTCAATCGGCACGCCAACCAACGCCTCAATACGAGCCAAATAAGACTTAACCGCTACTGGTAAATCTGAAAACTGTCGCACATGACTAAGACTGGTTTTCCACCCAGGCAAGGTTTCATAGATAGGCTGACACTCGCTTAGACAAGAAACGTCTGACGGAAAATTCGCCGCCGTAAATATTTGGTTTCCGTGTTGATAGGCAACACATATTTTCACTTCATCAAAAGCATCTAAAACATCTAGTTTCGTGATACATAAACGATTAAACCCATTTAACATCACGGATCTTTTTAAGGCCACAGCATCTAACCAACCACAGCGTCGTGGTCGCCCAGTTACGGATCCAAACTCATGCCCTATTTCTGCAATTTTTGCACCAACTTCATCGGCCAATTCGGTGACAAAAGCACCGGCCCCGACACGTGTCACATACGCTTTAGCAACACCCAAGACCGTTTCAAAACATGAGACGCCAACTCCGGTACCTGTTGCGGCGGCGCCTGATGTTGTATTCGATGAAGTGACAAAAGGATACGTCCCATGATCAATATCTAATAATGCACCCTGCGCGCCTTCAAATAGAACACTTTTACCGGCGTGATGTAACGCATCCAAAGCACTTGTAACATCCATCATCATGCCTTGAACAAACTCTGCAAAACCAAACACCTCTTCTAAACTGTGTTCCACAGACACTTCTTCTGCATGATAATAATTTTTCAAAAGAAAGTTATGATATTCCAGTAATTCTGTCACTTGCGCGCTTAAAAGATCTTTAGATTGACGCAAATCACCAATACGAATAGCACGTCTTGCCACCTTATCTTCATAAGCAGGCCCGATACCGCGACCTGTTGTACCAATCGCTTTCGCACCACGCTTTTTTTCACGCGCTTGATCAAGTGCAATATGCGAAGCAAGAATCAACGGACATGCGACACTAATCCCTAAACGTGATTTAACATCAATACCTCGCGCCACTAACTCACTGACTTCTTGTTGTAATGCACGCGGTGAAATCACGACGCCATTACCTAGAAAACATTTAACCTGTGGATGCAATATTCCCGAAGGGATTAAACGCAAGACGGTTTTAACACCATTGACCCATAGTGTATGGCCAGCATTATGCCCTCCCTGAAATCGCACAACAGCCGCGACGTCATCTGTGAGCCAATCAATAATTTTACCTTTGCCTTCGTCGCCCCATTGTGCTCCGAGGATAATAACGTTTTTACTCATAATTTAAAAATCACTTTACTCTTTTTTAGTTGCATTAACATCATGAAAATAATTAAAAAATTGGCCTTGAGGCGAAATAACCACAATATCATTCTTATCTTTAAATGATGCGCGATAAGCAAGCAAACTACGGTAAAAATTATAAAATTTTTCATCTTTACCATAAGTGTCTGCATATAATTTTGCTGCCTTTTCCTCACCTTGGGCTTTTAAAACTGCAGCCTCTTGCAGTGCTTGCGCCTTAATAATCACCACTTTTTGATCTGCAGCAGCACGAATGCTTTCTGAGACTTTTAACCCTTCAGCGCGTTTGTTATTAGCAAACTGTGTGCGCTCCGCCGCCATTCTCTTAAATACTGACTCTAAAACACGCGCTGGCAACTTAATCGATTGCAACTGAACATCGAGAATATCAACGCCATAATCCTGTAATAGTGCCGGCTGTACGTTTTTTAATACCGCAACTAAAATTTCTCGGCGCGCAACAGAAATTAAATCTCCGCTGGTATGTTTTCCAATCTGTGCGCGGAGTTCATCATTAATTTTTTGCTCCATCAAGCTTTCCGCTCTATCTTCTATACCGCTGGTTCGTTGGTAATATAAGGCTAAATTAGAGATACGCCATTTAACATAATATTCAACAACAACCGATGTTTGCTTAGATGTTAAAGCAGAAAATTCTCCTGAGGCAAAACCATGGATACGCGTATCAAATTTTTTCACCGTACTAATAAACGGCCATTTAACATGTAAACCTGGTTGATAAGTTTCTGCAACATTGCCTGAGTTGGTTTTTAATTTACCCATAATCAAAACCAAGCCACTCTGACCTTCTTGAATAGTAAACACGCTGCTCATCAACAATAAAACAAAACAAACAACGATTAGCGCAATGATTTTATTAACATATTTCATCATAAACCTCTTATTTATTGTGCCGCGCCTTGTTCAATCGTTGCAGAACTCGCTGTTACTGGATTTTTAGGTAACGCAAAAAAACGATCTAACGGTAAATTAATCAAATTATTCGACTGTTTGGTGTCTAACAAGATTTTACTTGTGTTAGACAACACCTCTTGCATCATCTCAAGATACATTCTATCTTTAGTAATGATCGGCGCTTGCTGATAAACATTTAATAATGCCAAATAACTAGCAACATCTGCTTGTGAATTTAGAATAACCTCTTGCTGATAAGCAGCAGCTTGCGCAAGAATACGATTTCGATTGCCTTCGGCGATTGGAACTACTTTTCGTGCATAAGCTTGAGCTTGTTGAATATAACGCTGCTCATCTTGTCCTGCTTGCACAACATCTAAAAATGCATCAGCAACCTCTTCTGGTGCTTGGACTTTACGTACGTTAACGGCAACAATTTCAACCCCGGACTGATAGTGGTTCATCAGTGTTTGTAAACGTGTTTTTACTTCTGATGTTAACTGATCGCGACCGATCGTGAGTACAGCATTAAGTCGCATACCACCAATAACCTCAGATAGGGCGGCGGCAGCCGCTTGTTCTAATGTTAGTTCAGCATTTCTAATATCAAATAAATATAGTCTCGGGTCTAGAATACGATATTGCACACTTAACTCTGCGTAAACAACATTTTTATCAGTGTCGTCATCAACATCTGAAACAGCATTTTGTTGTTCATCATGACTCGGATCAATATCATCAGAGGACTGTGTCAAATAATCTGCACCAAAACTAAACGAAGTCACTTGTTGCACATTAACTTTCGTATAATCTTCTATGCCTCTCGGCACCCAATGTGGACCAGACTGAACTGTATCAATGTATTGACCAAAACGTAAAATAACCGCTTCTTCCGAGGGGCTCACAATAAAAAAACCTAAAGCTAGCCAAACGCAAAACAATACAATCAAAACCACTATGCCCATGGCACGAAAAGAAAAATTATCATTTGATTTGTTGTGATTAGATGAAGACTTATAGCCCCCTGGTTGAGAGTGAAACATTTTTTTAAACTTATTGAAAAAATCCGCAATAAGCTTATCAAGCTCAGGTGGCTTATTTTCATTACTCGACCAAGAATCTCGGCGCAAAATTGTTCGACAAAGCTGTTTCATATCGATTTTAACCAAAAGAAAGGAAGTTGATTCTAATGATCAGCGATGCAAGGTGCAACAAAAGTTTTTTAAAATAGCCTTATTCACTCTCAGTAAACAGTGAATGCGGCAACGGCTTCGATGGCACAATTGTCGATATCGCATGTTTATAGACCATTTGGCTGATGTTACTTTTTAGAATGATCACATATTGGTCAAAAGATTCAACCTCACCCTGTAATTTGATACCATTAACTAAATAAATTGCAACTTGTACAGCTTCTTTTCTTAACATATTAAGAAAAGGCTCCTGCAGAGACAAACCCTTCGCCATAGTTTTACACTCCATATATATTATTTTTTATAGTAAACCCTTATCTGGGAATTATACCATATTATCCCGATTTTTTTATGACCATTTTGATCAGGGTAAGGTAAAGATAGCAGAATTTGATGCCATTTAAAATTTATTGTAGAATAATTTTTGATTTTTTTATTATCTTTAATCTAGGCCGACTCCAGTGGAAAGCAAAAGCAGCAGAAAATGTTCGGTTTGCTACCAAATCAAGCCGGCATCCGATTTCCCCCAAACAATAGCCCTATTGTCATCGACCGCTATTTGCTTGGTCTGCCAAAGAATTCTCAACCATAGCGACGATGACGATGACGATAGCGGCGGTGGAGGCAAACGTTTTGAACACAATAGAGGCGCCAAGCAATTACAGCATGACCTAGAGCTGGAAAATATTTTGTCACGAGAGTTAATCGATATTACACAAAAAAAAAGCAATAAAGACTTAGCCCAACAAGCAAGAGAACAAGAAAATAAAGATAAGATCCAAGCCACTCAACGCGAAATGCTAGACCAACAAGAAAAGAAACTCGACTCCAAACTCGAAGAAAACAACACTTCTTCGGATACTTGTCTCAACATTAAGGCAAGAAAAATAAGTATTGCTCATCTCTTCTCCGTCACACGCTCACTAGCGCAAAACCGCATAGCGGCTCTCAATCGAAACACTGCCACACAAAAAAACATGGGCTTATTTGCAAAAATCAAGGAACAGTTATTAATCAATAAACTCAGCGGGCTATCAGAAAAAAAACAACAAGACGTGACAACACACAGCGAAGAAAAGAGTGCTTCGCAAGAGAAAAACATGTTCGCCGTTGAATCTTCAACGCTATTTTCGCAATATCATGGGACCAAAACTGAAAACACCGAAAAATTAGCCGCAGCGATTCAAGAAGGACAGAAAATTTTCAAGCGATGATGCTGACCCGGACCTGGTTTAATTGAGATTTAGCAACTAAAATCTGCCGGGCAACCTTAACACAGTGGTCTAATTAACATCCAGCACCAAACGTCCATCAGTCAAAACATAGCGCTGACCCTGATGAAAAAAAGACACAAATCCCTGCTCTTTCAAAGCTTTTTCTTTTAATTTTAATAAAGGATGCCCCAAAGGATCGCAACAATGTTCCGAATTCGTGCTTGGCAAGATATCAATTCGAGCAACTTTCATCACGACAAAAGCATGATCCTCATGATCAGACCGGCTGCGAATATATGCTTCAACCTGCTTTTGATCACCATAAACTGGACGATTAACACTGTATTCTTGCAATAGACGCGGAGATAACATAGCCTCCCAGCGTGTAAGCATTCTGCCTTTTGCATTAAATAAGTGCACAAAAACATAACGCTCATCTTCACGTAACGCGGCAACTACGGGCTGTGGCGTATCTTCTTGTTTGGGCACATTTACCGCTTGCTGAACATATGTGAATAAAGATTCTAAACGGGACGTAATAGCCTTGTAACGATCACCAATACCATACTTGTTACGCAGTTCTTTCTCTTCTTTAACAAGTGCTTCAATTTCTCGATAGAGCAAACTTGTTATATCCTTATCGTCCATACCAAGCCCTCATCACGGCCTGATGTGCTTAGTAATAGATGGACTCAATAGTTTAGCTTGACAACTTTCCGCGGCATGACCGACATCTTGCATATACTGTTGATCGGCATCATTCGTAGAATTGCTGCCGAATGCTTTTGTCATGCGCGCCACATCTTTTAGCTGCCTAATAACCGTATCTACCAATTCGTCTGAACTGATAACCTTAGGTTTGTTTAAAAAAATACCGCTAGCAGTCAGCGCGCTAGGCACCACAGCAGATACTGCCATATACAACCCCTCCAACAACTAATAAAAATTTAACTTATCCCGATAAGTAAGTATATATCAATTTTCATTGGCAGTCTGAATTTTTTACAAAAATCAGTCATACATCAACTCATCAAGAGGTGTATTACCGCCCATATCTTTGTTACGCATTAGCTCACTGATAACATCTAAAATACATAAGTAACGTAAAATGTTAGGTGTGGTGCTATCAAATACTGCACGTGAACCCAATTTGCTTTCTTGCGCCTCTTCAAATGTCACGCCTATCCCATACCCCAAGCATAAATAAGCTAATTGATCCGCTCTTTTAGCAATAGCCGGCAACATGCTATTAGGAGCCAATACATCTTCTACGGTCATCGCTGTACCATTCAGAGTAAACCGCACCCCCAACGCTTTAACCACTGTCACCAACTCTTTAATGATATCGGCCATGTTATTTTCTCCACCAAGGTCGCGAATACTTACGCGGTCCCGCCAACCAGCAACGTAATATTCGCAAAAACACCGGAACAGTATAGCCATAGCGCTCTAAAGCATAGAGGCAAAAAATAATAATAATCGCTAAAAAAAACGTCCAAACGCGAATATGCAGCAAAAATAGCAATAAAGGAAAAGCGGCGCGGTAATCCACGAAAAAAAACCTTGCCGACCTTGCTGTGTCTCTCCATGCTGCCATAATTTCCTCCAAACAGTAACGCGCAACTATCTATGTGCCGAACAAAAAACGTAATGCCGACACAAAATACCCAGGTTTATGCACTC
This sequence comes from Alphaproteobacteria bacterium, assembly GCA_021151585.1. Lineage (GTDB taxonomy): Bacteria > Pseudomonadota > Gammaproteobacteria > JAGOUN01 > JAGOUN01 > JAGOUN01. The sequence continues at coordinate 37,689 of JAGKWX010000002.1, forward strand.
AATTTAAGTTTAAATTTTTTGCCGAGCACAAAAGTTAGAGATATATTACCTCATATTCCTAAGGAAATGTTAAGCTACGTCTTGTCGTTGGCATATATTTTACATAGAATCAGTATGATATATATAAAACCAATTGTTCAAAACGAGAATATACGTGAATAAAAAAGCTTTTCTTACGCATGTCTTAATTCTGTGCTGCGCTTTCTTAACCGCTTGCACTAGCCATCGTGCGCCCAGCAACAGCTCAACAGCAGATCCGTCAAATACATCTCTCGTAGAGGCAGCTACCTCTGTCAGTAATTCATTAGAAAACCTTGCCGCGACAGAACAAGCGGCTTTCCACCCGATAGGCAATCAACCTATGCCTGACCCCGCAAGTTACGGTATGGGCGGGCGAGCATCAATTGATTGGTCTGGACCGATAGAGCCTTTACTACAACAAATTGCCCAAACCGCGTATTATCGCGTCAAAATTGTTGGACGCGAACCAGCGGTTCCTATTTTAGTCACAATCAATGCAAAAAATCAGATGCTTGGCGACATACTATCAAATGTCGCTTTCCAATGCGGCAAACGGGCAGATGTTATCCTCTATCCCGAAATGCAAGTAATAGAGTTGCGCTATGCCGAAAACTAATATGCTCCTCAAGCTCGTTCTTCCTTGTTGCGCAGCATTATTGTTTGCCGGCTGTGCTAGCACGCCACAACCAATTGATACAGATAATTTGTCCGATCTCGAAAATTTAAGCACTACCTCTTATGCCACTAGCGACCCAGATAAAACTGTCGGCAATATTCGAGAACAAGGCTTAAAAGAAACAGCGCTAACCTTAGGCGCGCAATCCGGCCTGGCTTACCGCTCCAAGCAAATTAATGCTTCTCTCGAAAAAAAATCAACTTATCTAAACAACGTGTTCAACTTTTATCCTTTGATGCTTGAGCATAGCGTTGTACCACCTGTATTAATCCAGGCAGATAATACATTAAGTTTATCCGGACCAGATTCATTACGCATTTCAGACAAAACCTATCGCATAGTCAAACAAGCAAGCTTTGTTACCGCACCGCCAACATGGCGCAACTATTTATGGATGACATTTAAAACACCTGAACTACCGAATAAAACTCTACTACCTCGCAACCCTCAAGAAGAACAGATATGGAAAAAATATATTGCCATCGGCTGGAACAAGGGTATTTCACAGGCAGATCAAATTTTTAATGTTAATCTTGCTCAGCTAAAACGCGATTATCAGGGTATATTGCTATATCGAGATCTTCTTGCGAAGCATATGATTAGCGAACCTTTTGTCGCAAAAACAGATTTAGGCGTCACCGGCGATGGCAATGGCATTAATATTAATGACCAAGTGTTGCGCATCACCGCAACGCCGCAATTGCAAACAAATAGCAAAGAATGGCAACCTGTCTTAGTCAAATAGGCAAAGGAAAATAGCATGAATGCTTCGCTAGCAACAACTGATTATCTTTTTCCAAATGAACCCTTACGTTTATCAGATAGCATTTTCGAGGAAATTCTTATTCACTGTAGCAAACTCAATGCTTCAGATATTACTTTGCAAACTAATCAACCCATTTGCGCTGAAATTTATGGACAAATTGTCAAAATCACCAGACGGCCACTGGCAAACAATGAAGTCGGTGAAATGCTAAATCTTATGTACGGACCAAATGGTACCGCACAATTAAGCTCTGGCATTGACGTTGATACGCATTACGAAGTCCGTCCAAGCCGTTCTGAACGATTTCGTTTTCGTATTAATGCCACCGCCTGCTTAGTCGAAGGGCATAACGGCATTCAACTAACCGCCAGAACTATTCCAACCGACCCGCCTTTGCTAGAAACCATGAATTTACCGCAAGCCATCATTGACGCCATAGACCCATCACAAGGTGTCGTCTATGTCACAGGAGCTACCGGCTCAGGGAAAAGCACCCTATTAGCGTCGATTATTCGCCATATCGCCGAGAAACCAGATTGCAATCGTAAAATCTTAACCTATGAAGCGCCCATTGAATTCGTTTATGACCATATTAATACTAGCAGCGCTATCATCTCGCAATCAGAAATTCCGAGACATTTACCTAGTTTCGCCGCCGGTGTTAAAAATGCTTTACGACGCAAGCCCAAACTCATACTCGTAGGCGAGGCACGTGATCCAGAAACGATTAGTGCCGTCATGGAAGCAGCAATGACAGGACATCCCGTTTACACAACTCTACATAGCAATGGAGTGTCAGAAACTATTCGGCGCTTAGTTAACACTTTTCCTGTCGCCGAACGCCATGGTAGAACGATTGATTTATTTGAAACGATTCGCTTAGTGATTTGGCAAAAATTGGTACCAACTGTCGATGATAAACAGGTTGCTTTACGCGAATTTTTGGTATTCGATGAACATATACGGGACCAATTGCTGGCGGCGCCAATTGAACACGTGACCTCTGTCACACGCTCATTAGTCAAGCAATACGGACAAACAATGCTGAAAGATGCCCAAAGCTTTTACGATCAAGGCATCATTTCTGAGCGCACTTACCAACTCATCGTCAATATCGATAAAAGCATGGATCAGGACAACCTTATTTAGTTAAAATTTTTCTCCTTTCAACCAATCCTGAAACGTACAACCCAACCTTCTGTTTTTAATTTGAAAATTCCAAAAACTACATTGAAAAGCTCGTACGAAGCTTAGAAAAATCAATGCTAAGACTATCAAGCTGCCAGCCAACGCACCATAAAAAACAAGGTAAACAAGGTAACAAAATAACAAGCCGATAAAAACCGACATGGCAACCAAGGTTCGACTATTTATTTTCAAGCGCATCTGCAAATCTTGCTCAGTTAATTTCAAACGCTCTATCGCCGATTCAAAGGTTTCTGTACGCTGAGCTGTGCGAATACGAAACGTATCCATCAACCGGGCTCGCAATGTTTTATTTGTTTGCACATATTGTTGCGCATTTACCCAACGGGGGACATCAAAAAAAGTACTCATCAAGCCACGGAAAAAACCTTTTTTTTGCTTGACTTGCTGTTGCGTTTCTTCAGCCATGATAAGTTCCATAATGAAAGCAGATAAGAACAGTTTACATTGCTCAGGATATGGTTACAATAATAAGACGCTAGCCGATGACATGTAATTATTATGCCTAAACTTGACTTGCAATCAGCGCACGAATACTGGAATCAATTTAATGACCCTATGATTTATCGTGTTGTTGCTTTTATGGAAAGCGTCGAAGACTGGACCAAAGATGGCGACCCTCAACTTGAAGCAGCAATCGATAAGCTCGGTGACGCTCTTGAAACCTTAACTAGATTTAACGTCAGCGAAGAAGAAAATTTTATCAAACTCGCCTCTTTTCTTAAAATGCCTCGTTTATTGCGTATGTTGCAAACTATAGATACTATCGAACCCGGCTCAGCTTCTAAAATCTTAATGTACGCAGAAGAGAAAAGCGCCAGCAATCCTTTGGTTTACTTATTCCTTAGAAGAAATATTATTTTTGAGCGATTAAGACTGCTGACACGCGTATTTTCACCGGCACGTTTCTCATTAATCTTACGCGCTCTGGAGAATGAATAATGCTAACACACCGCCTTGCCTGGCTATTGTTTATGTGCTCTATTGCCTCAATGAATGTTTTCGCAGACAAAACACCAATTAAACTAAATAGCTCAACCAAATTTAATGAACAAACCTCTTCGACAAACCTGAATGCTGCAGCACCGATTAGTCATGATGGCGTCAACCAAGGCCCTGCTCAAACATCGAGCAACAATGGCACGGCGATTACGCAACAGACGCAAAACACCCCAGCTAACACAACTTATTATCCCAACTCGGTCACGCAAAATACTGCAGCAACAACAAATACAGTAACGCCAAGCCCAACAGTGACACAAACTCAACTTAACACAACCAGTGTCAGCAATGGCATACTACTCAACGGGTCAAGCGAAAATAACCAACAACCCACTAGTTGGACAATTGCTTATTAACTTGACTCTACAAACATGGAAAATATTATGCCAAAACCAAATTATTTCGCTCACACTCTCGTTATTACTATGCTGGCTTTGCCATTCCATGGTTTTGCACAAACTGCCACAGGATCTTCAAGCTGTGATACTTGCTCACAATTAAATACATTAAATATCAACGCACAAACCACTAGTGATAACACCTCAAGCATCAGCAAAATACTACAAGAATTATTAACAGTAACCACCAATGCACTGTTTGGTACATTCGTTGATTTTGGCAATACCATGACTGCATTTACAGCCATTCCCGCAGTCCAAAACAATGGTTATGCCGATCAACAACAGTTATTACATAGCGTAGAAGCAGTATACCAAGGCAGCAGTGATGAAGACGCCACCCTGGCTAATAATTATAAAACCATTTTTAATGATTACTTATTGCCTAACGGGGGGACTTTTGACGGCAATAACGCATCCATATCAACCCTCTATATCAATCCAAGTTCTGCTAATTATTATAGTGATGATCAACGATTAGCGGCTCAGCGTTATATTATGCTTGCCTCAGGCGCCGCCATGAGCACAGCACGCAAACCGAGCGAAAAATGGCTAAAAATAAGTGACTCAACGGCTGAAGCCGATAAAAAAGCGTTAGAAAAAAATGTCAGCTCTTATTACACTCTTAACTCCATGCAATCTGCTGTCGCTGACAACTTAACCTATATCTATGGCCTAAATACGGGGCAACCTATCGAAGGCACATTAGACAATTACAGTAACTCCATGATTAGCGAATCCGGCGTAATTAATTATATTCTGTCACAAAAAGCTGAAAGCGAAGATTGGTATAAACAACTTAAAAACATGGGAACAGCAGATTTATTAAGAGAACAAACCATTCTTCTCGGCGGAGGATTTCTGATGCTAACTCGTATAGAAGAAGATTTGCGCAGAATTTTAGTCACTAATTCTGTTGCCACATCTTTAGCAATTATTGAAGCACAGTCCTTATATGCCTCAACAACTCAGCCCATGAGTGCGCCAAAAATTAATATTACATAACCAAGGATTTTTATTTTATGCGATCAAGTAACCGCTCATATTCACAATTACGTCCAGTCACGATTACTCGTCACTTTACTAAACACGCAGAAGGTTCTGTGCTAGTGGAATATGGAGATACCAAAGTCATTTGCACAGTAAGTTTTCAAGAAGGAGTCCCCTCTTTTTTAAAAGGTTCAAAAACCGGCTGGATTACCGCAGAATACGGCATGCTGCCACGCTCAACACATGAGCGTATGAAACGCGAGGCGGCACATGGAAAACAATCCGGCCGCACACAAGAAATTCAACGCTTAATCGGACGCTCACTGCGCACATGTGTTGATATGAAATTGCTGGGGGAAAATACTTTGCACATTGATTGCGATGTCATTCAAGCCGATGGCGGCACTCGGACCGCCTCAATTACCGGTGCTTGCGTTGCCTTACATGATGCTATTAAATATATGCTGAAAAAAAATATCCTCAAACAAAATCCATTACGATTTTTAATTGCATCAATTTCTGTTGGCATCCATCAAGGACAAGCCGTATTAGATTTGGATTACGCCGAAGATTCACAAGCTGAAACCGATATGAATATCGTCATCGCTGAGAATGGTGACTTCATTGAAATTCAAGGTACTGCAGAAAAAACACCTTTTTCACATACGGATTTAGTCGCCATGCTTGAATTAGCGAAAGCTGGCACAACAGAATTATTTGAGATTCAACGAAAAGCAATTCATGACAACCAAACTCAATAAAATTTATTTTTTTCAGCCAGGATCAATGGCATAGAAAAATACATGTGAATGAGAATAAACAAATAAACAGCAAAGATATTTTTTATGAAAGATAAACTTCAACAACATACCCCTATGATGCAACAATACTTGCGTATCAAAGCGGAACATCCAAAAAGCTTGCTATTTTATCGCATGGGGGATTTCTATGAATTATTTTTTGATGATGCCATCAAAGCTGCAAAACTCATTGATATTACACTAACAAAACGCGGTCAATCTGCTGGACAACCGATACCCATGGCGGGCGTACCATATCATGCCGCAGAATCCTATTTAGCTAAACTAGTTAGGTTGGGAGAATCAGTGGTCATTTGTGAACAAGTTGGCGATCCTGCAACATCCAAAGGCCCAGTTGAACGCGCTGTTTCTCGAATTATTACACCTGGCACCGTAACTGATGATGCATTTTTACATGCGCAACAAGATAACCTAATCGCTGCAATATATTTTCAAGCAAAGAAAAAAAACAATCAATCGCTTGATCCTCGGCCAATAGAAACATCTGCACTCAACGAAACGGGCGTTTTTGGCCTAACATATCTTGATATAAGCACAGGGCGCTTTTGCGTTTTACAAATCGAAAATTCAGAAGCCCTACAAACTGAATTAGAACGCTTGCATCCTGCGGAAATTTTAGTTACAGAAACGTTTGATAGAAAGCTCTTGCCTAGTTATGCTCATGTGCAACAACGTCCGCAATGGGACTTTGATGTAGATAGCGCAACGCGTTTACTGCAACAACATTTTGCAACTCATGACCTATCTGGTTTTGGCTGCCAAGATATGCCAGCAGCACTTGCTGCAGCAGGATGCTTGTTGCAGTACGCAAAAGAAACGCAACAATCAGCGCTACCCCATGTTCATAGCATTCGGGTTGAACGCTACGATGACTGCGTGATTCTTGATGCGATTACGCGTAGAAATTTAGAATTAACTCAAACCATTTACGGCGAAGAGGAAAATTCTCTTGCGCATGTCATGGATTATACAGCAACAGCCATGGGTAGCCGCTTATTACGCAGGTGGCTACATCGCCCAATTCGACAACAAGATGTATTAATAGAGAGGCAAAAGGCAATTATCGAACTGCTTGGCGACACAGACAGCCTTGAAGAAGAATTCAAACATATCGCAGATATCGAGCGTATTTTATCACGCATAGCATTAAAATCTGCACGCCCACGCGATTTGTCACAATTACGTGATAGTTTAGCTGTCCTGCCTGCGATTCAAAAAATTCTTGCACCCTTTACATCCACCCTAATACAAAATTTATCCCGAAAAATCAGCGAATATTCAGCGCTTGTTCAATTATTATCAAAGGCTATTATCGAAACACCACCGATTGTATTACGTGACGGCGGCGTAATTGCTGATGGCTACGACAAGGAACTCGATGAATTGCGTGGTCTCAGCGAAAACGCAGGACAATTTTTAATAGATTTAGAACAGCGCGAAAAAGAGCGCACAAAAATATCTACATTAAAAGTAGGCTACAATCGCATTCATGGTTATTATATTGAAATATCCAAAGGCCAAGCGGAACATGCGCCATTAGATTATCAGCGCCGACAAACTCTCGTCAACGCAGAACGATTTATTACCCCAGAGTTAAAAGCATTTGAAGATAAAGCTTTAAGCAGTCGCGATCGCGCACTGGCGCGAGAAAAATTATTATACGAAGCATTATTAGAAGAATTATTACACCATTTAGGGCCGCTACAGCAAACTGCTCAAGCAATTGCCGAACTCGATGTATTAAATAATTTAAGCGAGCGCGCGAAAACATTAAAACTTGTCGCCCCTACTTTCTCTAGCGAATCCATTATTGATATTCACGCGGGACGACATCTAGTCGTTGAACAAGTATCAAAAGAACCATTTATTCCTAATGACACTCACTTGCTAGATACATCTCGCATGTTAATTATCACCGGGCCTAACATGGGCGGGAAATCTACATATATGCGACAAGTTGCGTTAATTGTCCTACTTGCACATATTGGCAGCTTTGTTCCTGCCACTGCTGCAACTATTGGGAAAATAGATAGAATTTTCACCCGGATAGGTGCCGCGGATGATTTGGCTAGCGGCCGTTCAACGTTTATGGTTGAGATGACAGAAACAGCAAATATTTTAAATAATGCCACGGAAAAAAGTTTAATTTTAATGGATGAAATTGGGCGTGGCACCAGCACTTTCGATGGCTTGTCACTCGCTTGGTCATGCGCAAAGTTTTTAGCGAATGAAATAAAAGCATTAACCCTATTTGCAACCCATTACTTTGAAATTACATCTCTAGAACACGAATGTACTACGGTAAAAAATGTTCATGTATCCGCCCAAGAATACCATGAAAAAATTATTTTTATGCACACAGTGACGCCAGGGCCAGCCAGCCAAAGTTATGGACTACATGTTGCACAATTAGCTGGTGTGCCACGACATGTCATTATGCAGGCACGTGAAAAATTAAAACAACTAGAACAGCCATCGATTGAGTCCACGCGCACTAACAACGACCACGCTATGTCATCTACAAAAGAAATCGTGCAAAACGACATTTTTTCGCTGGCACAACAAACTCATCCAGTTATCGAAGCCTTGAAAAAAATTTCACCAGAAGATACAACACCAAAATCAGCACTGGAATATTTGTATCAATTGAAAGACATGCTATGACATAGTAATTTTTTAGGATTATTAACATACACTGAGTAACTGCCAAGAAAGTAGACATGAAATAATTTTTTTTCTGCTTTTAAATACATACTCAATGCCATAAAATTATTAGTATATAATAAACAGTACATATTTATGCACATTAATTCATGGCTAAACACCATCGCCCCCGCTGGATCGGATGATTATTATGGCTTACGCAATATTGATTCTGAGAAACAAAACGCCATTAAACTCATTCTCGCCCTATTTGACACAATTTTTAACATTCCACTCACCTTAAGTGATGATAATTTAGTCAATATTAAATTACGCTGGTGGAAAGAAGAAATGATTAAAACAGAAAGAAAAGAAGCATCACATCCATTATGTATTGCATTATCTCCCATCATGGCTAAATATCATTTAAGTTATAATGCTTTATTGCAATTTATTAGCGCAATAGAAGGCATCGTACACCATTGTCAATTTCCAACAGAACAATCATTACGTGATTTTTACACCTACACTTATGGTATTCGCGAACGCATGATTGCAAAAATTTTATGTCCTAATGCATCACAATACTCAGATGCTATTCATCATTTGGCTTATAGTTTAGCGTTGATCGATAATCTCAAGCACATTTATCGCCGCGCAAAAAAAATGTATCTTTTCTTTAGCGATGAAGAGACGCGCGAGCTTGGTATAGATAAAAATATTGTCTTAACGATGCGCATATCTGATAGCTTAAAAAAATTATTTGAAAAGCAGATTGAACAAGCAAGCAAACATTGGAAATCGGCTATTAACATCGTGAGGTCTAACAAAATATCCTGCCAGCCACGGCGAACATCCCACCCACAGGACATAAACAACACAAAAGTGAAGGCCAGCTTTGGCTGGCATGACGCATTGCGGCCATTGTTCTTGCGGACTCAACTCGGCTTGAAGTGGTGTGATCTTATACGTGATGAAAATTTTCCGCTGTTTACTCATCAAGTCGACATAGCGCCGTTACGAAAATGGTGGCATACACTTCGGATTAGCGTTTAAGCAATAATACACGACTGGATATATGGCAGATGGGATGAGAGCTATTGATATATCTTTGAACAAAGATATCGCTCGCTATTTTTTAACCATTGATACACATGCGAGTGCATCCGCTTTCAAATGCATAACATTTGGTATAGCATAGTCAATATGATACATCTTTATGCTGAAATTGCCGTTTCCTGCCCCTTACGTCAAACGTTTGACTATATTATTCCAAAAAATACACAATTAAAGCCTGGCATGAGAGTCAAAATTCCTTTTGGAAGACGAACTGTCACTGGCCTAGTCATAAAAACCAAATCCACATCGTCATATGGCTCAGAATTAAAGGCAATTATAGAACCGCTCGATCAAGAAGCCATTATATCTGCTGAATTGCTACAATTAGGAATCTGGGCTAGCCAATATTATCAGCACCCTATTGGTGAAGTCTTAGTTGGAATGCTGCCCAGCAAATTACGACAGGGCAAAACGTTAAAGATTTACCCAAGCAGTATATCATCCGAATTTAGGCTATCTCCTAGCAATATTATACTACACCAAGAACAACAAGCCGCCGTTCATCATATTGCTACACAGCTAGAGCAATTTAATGCATTTCTATTATACGGCATTACTGGTAGCGGCAAAACCGAAGTCTATTTTCGCGTCATTGAGGAGGTGCTAAAAAATAACCAGCAAATTTTATTTTTAATTCCAGAAATTTCATTGTCACCGCAAACAGTTCAGCGTTTTTTAAAACGCTTTAATAATAATTACCAAACAAACCTTAGTGATACTACCGAAAAATGCTTAGAACATGGCGCGCAAGACCATGAACCTGTATTGTCGAAACGCAACATAGACAGCGGCTCTTGTGTGAGCGTGATACATTCCGGTTTAACAGACAAACAGCGCCTCACCGCCTGGATGCAAGCACAAAACGGCGAGGCAAAAATTATTATCGGCACTCGTTCTGCAATTTTTACGCCATTTAAAAATTTAGGCATAATTATTATCGATGAAGAACATGACGCGTCTTTTAAGCAACAAAGTGGATTTCGCTATTCAGCGCGCGATGTCGCTATTAAACGTGCTCATAACTTAAATATTCCAATAATTCTAGGCTCTGCAACACCATCTGCCGAAAGCTATCACAATGCATTGAAGAAAAAATATCAATTAATAGAGTTAAAAATACGCGCCGGGGGTGCTAGTATTCCTAGCTTCAAACTCATAGCCACCACTACAAAAAATAGTGAAAACGGTTTAACTTCAGAAACAATTGACACGATACAACAGCATTTATCCCGGCAAGAACAAGTACTAATTTTTATTAATCGGCGTGGTTATTCGCCTGCATGGTTTTGCCAAAGCTGCCACTGGCAAGCGAACTGTACACGTTGCGATAGTCATTTAGTATTTCATAAAAAAGACAAAAAACTGATCTGTCATCATTGTGGTCACCAAGAAAAAATTACACTAACTTGTCCGCAGTGTCACAGCCGCTCCTTACTAGCTCTGGGCGAAGGTACACAACGCATTGCAGAAACATTAGAACATTTATTTACTCACACCCCCGTTTTTCGAATTGATCGGGATAATATTAAAAATAAAAATCAATTAACTGAACAACTTGACCATATTCATGCAAGCGAGGCTTGCATTCTTGTCGGCACACAAATGCTATCTAAAGGACATCACTTTCCTAATGTAACCCTCGTTGTTATCTTAGGCGTTGATTATGGCTTGATGAGTCACGATTTTCATGCGCTTGAAAATACGGCTCAGCTTATCTTGCAAGTTGCAGGACGCGCCGGACGTGCCAACAAACCAGGTACGGTTTTATTACAAACTTTTCAACCAGAGCATCCACAACTGCAAGCGATCACCCAGCATCCTTATGACACTTTTCTTAAAGGAATACTGACTGAACGACAAGAATTTCATTTGCCGCCCTTTTCTTATTTGGCATTATTTCGCGTCGAAGCTAAACAACAAGACCAAGCATTACTAGCGATTAGCGCGATTCAAGCCGCTTGTAAAGCAAACAACTCAATCTTCGACCAAGAATCATTCACCATCCATGATCCTGTGCCATCACCTATGCAACGTAAAGCTGGGTTTTATCAGTTTCAACTATTGTTACAAGCCAATAATCGTGCTTATTTATACACTTTTTTACGATATACCTTGGCCGATCTGGATAAAATTCAAGCAGTTAAAAAAGCGAGATGGAGCATTGAAATTGATCCCATAGATTTACTCTAAAATTTTTATATTAAAGATGGAATTTATTTAATCATTAACTATACTTCGGTACAAAAAAATAAAAATAGAGAAACAACATGTCCGTTGAAAACAACTCGTTAGAACAAGATGCCATCTTTAAGCAAGGTAACGATATTATCAAACGATTAGTCAATATCGAGACTGAATGGAAACATATTCTCAACAACCATGTTGCTATTCCAAAACTCAATGAGTACAGCGAAATAACAAGAAAATTACTAGAAGAAAGCATAGCATTCGAAGGTAAGACAATGAATCCTGAAAATTTTGGCTCATCACCTGAGCTTATCCATACGCTCAATACATTACGTGAACATGTTGCACTATCAAGAAAATCTTTAACAAGCGGATTACCTATATCACTATTAACAGGCAACACGAACACGTTATTTCAATCTGGTTTATCCAATAATCTGTTAAGGCAATCTTTCCACCGTAGTCATTATGTTTAGCACATGATGTTAATCCGACATGCAATCGTTAATATCATCATTTACAAGAGCAAGATGCGGAAGCTAGGTTAAAATAATGTTTATTTTAGGATCATAATTTGAATTTTATTTAATCATATACTATGATTTATTTCTACGTCATCGGCCAGAGAAATAACTATGCCTCAAACATTAAGTTTAGTAACCTCAGATAAACTCACCGATACTGTTGAAAGCCTGAGTAATCACGATTTATTTCGTCTTTATAAAATTGCGGCCGAGTTGATAGAAATAGAAGCTGCCATCAAACGCGGCACAGACATGGCTCGCATAACCAACATAAAAACATCTTGCCCACTGCCCGCAATCTCTGAAATAAGTCTAAAATCCAAACATCAACCCGATGAGTCTAAAAACCAAGAACTTGATTGTTATAGCCCAACCTCTATCAATCACAGCTTGTTAAGTCGACACTGTACTATGTATTCAGAGTGTAGCAGATCTAGTGCTGACAGCATCACTTCGAATAATAGCGGTTATTCTGCTGACGAATCTAGAAACAGCGGTTATTATTCAGCTTTTAGCTAGCTTGGTGCTAGCATAAGCCGCCCAATCAGTTAAAATAGCCTCTTAACATTTGCTTTCGAGGGTCGCTGTGCTGACATTTCAAGAATTAATAGCTCGTTTACAAAATTACTGGTCACAACAAGGCTGCGTGATCACACAACCACTAGATATGGAGGTGGGTGCTGGTACGTTTCATACAGCAACATTTTTGCGCGCGATTGGCCCTGAACCTTGGTATGCCGCTTATGTACAACCATCGCGCCGCCCAACCGACGGCCGTTATGGTGAAAATCCAAATCGTGTACAGCACTATTACCAATTTCAAGTCGCCATGAAACCGGCACCAGAAAATATTCAAGACCTATATTTAGGATCACTAAAAGAAATAGGCATTGATGCCAATATTCACGATATTCGATTTGTTGAAGACAATTGGGAATCACCGACCTTAGGCGCTTGGGGGTTAGGTTGGGAAGTTTGGTATAATGGCATGGAGGTGACGCAATTTACTTATTTCCAACAAGTCGGTGGCTTAGAATGCAAGCCTGTGTTAGGCGAGATCACCTACGGTTTGGAACGAATTGCCATGGCAATTCAAGGCGTTGATAGTATTTTTGATCTTATATGGGCTAATACACCGAATGGCGCCATCACCTATGGCGATGTCTTTAAACAAAATGAAATCGAACAATCTGCCTATAACTTTGAATATGCCAACATAGAGGTATTACTAAAACGTTTTTCAGAATATGAACATGAATGTCAATCTTTATTAGAACATGGCTTACCTTTACCAGCATACGAACAAGCCATCAAAGCTTCACATACCTTTAATTTGCTTGACGCACGCCAGGCAATTTCTGTCACTGAACGTCAACGCTATATTTTACGAATACGCACACTAACGAAAAAAATCGCAGAAGCTTATTTCGCGTCACGCGAAAACCTTGGCTTTCCGTTGTTAAAAAAATAGGAAAACATAATGGAACATCATGATCTATTGATAGAAATTTTTACTGAAGAATTACCGCCAAAACGATTACATATTTTAGAACATGCTTTTGTCAATAGCGTTCGACAACAACTCGTCGATGCTGAGCTGAGCTTTTCACATGCCAAATCTTACGCAACGCCGCGTCGCTTAGCGGTTGTTGTTGAAAAACTTGCAGAACAACAATTACCTCAAACAATTGAATACAAAGGCCCAAGCGTTAATGTCGCTTACGACAGCAATAAACAATTGACGCCAGCAGGGTTAGGGTTTGTAAAAAAATGCGGTATTACTGCAAGTCAGTTAAGTACAATGCAAACTGATAAAGGCGAATGCTTATATTTTTCTGGCGAAAAACCTGGCTTATCTATAGATAGTTTAATCCCAGACATCATAAAAACAGCATTAAAAAATTTGCCGATTCCAAAGCCAATGCGTTGGGCTAACCATGATTTCAACTTTATTCGCCCAGTACACTCTATCATTTTATTATACGGGGAGCGCGTTATCGATGCAGAGTTTTTTGGCTTAACAAGTGGTCGCTGCACACAAGGTCACAGACAATTATCACACGGCAATATCGATATTAGTTTTCCAAGTAATTATGCTAAAGAATTAGAAGACAAAGGATGTGTCATAGTTGATAGCGAAGAAAGAAAAAGTATTATACTTCAACAAATTCAGCTAAATTTACAGGCGCTGAGCGAAGCAACAAACCGTGGCACATTAAAAATCGCCGTCACTGACCAGCAAGAATATGAAAGTTTATTAAATGAAGTGACTGCTCTTGTCGAATGGCCAAAAGTATTATTATGTCGTTTTGATGAAAGCTTCCTTAATATGCCTAAAGAAGTGTTGATGGCGAGCATGCAAGGCCATCAAAAATGTTTTGCTATTACTGACATGAATGAAAAATTATTACCTTACTTTATCACTGTCAGCAACTTGCAAAGCAAAGATGAAATGGCAGTAATCTGTGGCAATGAACGAGTTATGCGCGCACGATTATCAGACGCGAAGTTTTTTTATGAAACTGATGTAAAAACGACATTAGATGAATATGCACCACGATTAGATAAAACAATTTATCAAGAAAAATTGGGGACATTGAAAGACAAGGTGGAGCGCGTTGCGAAGCTAGCGACCGACATCGCTATAAGCATCGAAACGACTCCTTGCAGCGGCCCTGATCATCATACAATAATGCGCGCAGCCTCGCTGTGCAAACTTGATTTGTTTTCACACATGGTCGGAGAATTCCCTGAATTACAAGGCACCATGGGCAAATATTATGCGCTTCATGAAGGTGAATCCGCTGAAATCGCGAATGCTATAGAAGAACATTATTGGCCACGTTTTGCCGATGACAAAATCCCAACCGCCCGTATCAGTGCCCTGCTCGCACTTGCTGATCGTATTGATACCATCATAGGATTTTTTAGCGTCGGTTTAATTCCCACTGGCGATAAAGATCCATTTGCTTTACGGCGCGCCGCACTGGGGGCTTTAAAAATCATTATAGAAAATAAACTGGAAATTAATTTAGAAAATATTCTTGTCAAAGAAAATGTCATAGAGTTTTTTAAAGAACGTTTCAAAACGATTGCACTTGAAAAAAATATTACAGTTGATGTGTTTAATGCCATATTTAACATTGTAAAACTACAAGCTACTGATGCATTGCTTCGCATGCAAGAATTACAGCAGTTTAAAGCCAATCCAGCGATTGAAACGCTTGTACAAGCGAATAAACGCGCTAAAAATTTATTAGAAAAAAACAATGCTATAGATACTGAATTTAGTTTTGATGTGCATTTATGTGAAAAAGACGTAGAAAAGGAGCTAAATCAACAAATTCTTAAAAAGGAAAGCCATATAAAACCTCTGATCAACAAAACACAATACACAGATGCTTTGTTGTTATTAGCCGAACTCAAGCCAACACTTGATCAGTTTTTTAATGAAGTCATGGTTATGACTGACAATATTCTGCAACGTAATAATCGCTTAGCGCTATTAACAAGGTTATGCGATTTGTTTGCACAAGTAGCGGATTTTTCTGAATTGCAGCTATAAGAAAACGTATGTCGCCAAACTGGGATCAGAATCAATTGACTCTGATCCCAGTCTGACATTATTATCCTTACAATAATCGATTAGCGTTCCAATATTGCAAAGAAATAGTCTATAATCGATCTACATATCTCAATTTCTGGTTAAAATTTGATCAAGCTCATCCTCCTAGACCGTGACGGCGTTATTAATTACGACTCGCCAGACTTTATTAAATCACCGGATGAATGGCGCGACATTCCTGGGAGCTTAGAAGCTATTGCATTGCTCAATAAAGCGGGAATAAAAGTCGCAATCGCCAGCAATCAATCTGGGCTTGCACGCGGATATTTTACTGAAAAAACTCTGCAAAAAATTCATCAAAAAATGTTGAGTGAATTAGAGAAACACGGCGGACATATCGATAAAATTTTTTATTGTCCACATGGGCCTAATGATAACTGCGAATGTCGCAAACCAAAACCAGGTATGTTATTAGAAGCGTTTAAATATTTTAATATAACATCAGAAGAAGCCTGTTTCGCAGGAGATTCACAACGCGATATCGACGCAGCAAAGGCGGCCGGCTGTGCAGCTATACTTATTACTGAAAACCACAAACTTTTACAATTTGTACAAACATTGTTAGGAAAAAGCTCATGATTATTTTTCGATTTTTTACATCACTACTTTTTTCAATTAGCATGATAATTTTAACGATTTTTTATGGTTTTATTTGCTCTTTTTTACCTAAATCCCCTGATTTGGCGTGCAAGTTGGCGGCTCGATACGGTTTTTTAATCGTGCATATAGCGAAATATTTATGCGGCATACATTTTAAAGTAACCGGATCAGAGAATATTCCGAAAACTAATCGCTTTATTATTTTTAGCAAACATCAATCAACCTGGGAAACTTTTTTCTTATTATATTATTTTCCAAATATGTCTATTATTTTAAAAAAGGAATTATTGAACATTCCATTTTTTGGCTGGGGCTTAAAGTCATTACGCCCTATAGCCATCGATAGAAGTGCTGGACGCGCAGCAATTAACGCACTCAATGAGCAAGGTGAAACACGTTTACAGCAAGGTTTATGTATTTTGTGTTTTCCTGAAGGTACAAGAAAAGCACCAGGTGATGCGCCAGACTATAAAGTCGGCGGCGCAATGCTCGCAGCCAAAACCGAAGCACCCATTCTTCCCATCGCCTTAAATTCAGGCATATGCTGGCCTAAACGCGGTTTTTTGAAAAAATCTGGCACCATTTCTGTGAATATTGGCCCCTGTATTGAAACAAACAACAAAAAAACCAGCATCATTTTACAAGAAGCACAAGAGTGGATTGAACATCAAATGCAAATTATTGATGTAATGTCATCTAAAAAAAATCAACATAAACCACAAAAATAGAAAATATCGACTATACTCAAAACTGCACATATTCATTACACATAACCAGGAAACGATCACGGTCTGGACACTACAAAGATCAAGTGTTGTGAACATAATAATAAAGCGCATTGTAGCCCTGGGTTGTAACGTAAAAAAAAATAATAAAATCGCTACAACTCAGCCTTTTGTTTTAACCAAACTCATGATGCGAATATTTTCGCGCAGATGCTTAGGGTTTGTAGTCCCAACAATCACACTACTTACCGCTGGAAACGAATATATTTTTTCAAATGTTTCTTGAATAGCGGCTGGAGAACAAACATAACCACTGGCAAAGGCTTTTTTTATGAGAATAGATTTATCTAATGAAACAGCTTTATCTAAAATAATTGCTTCTTCTGTGTGCTGTAAATTATAAGTCACCATAAGTACATCGCTTTTTTCTAATGCCAATAAACCACCCTCAACTGTTTTAGTCGACATACCATAATAGCGGATTAATCCCTTTGTTTTTATATCAGACAAAATATCCAAAACTCCATGGCGCTGAATCAGCTCAACATCAGCGCCAGTGGAATGCACCAATACCGTATCTAAATAATCCGTTTGTAGACGCTGCAAACTACGCTCGATACTCCACCGAATATGTTGCTCTGAAAAATCAAAATACGATTCACCATGTTCGAATTCCTCACCAACTTTTGTCATCACATGCCAATCATGACGGCGACCCGGCAACAGCCGCCCTAAGCGTTCTTCACTGCAACCATAAGCCGGCGCGGTATCAATCAAATTAACACCTAAATCTAAAGCTGTATCGAATAATTCCTTGACTGCACGATCATCAGGGATATCAAATGCTTGCGGGTATTTCACTTGTTGATTGCGACCGATTTTTACTGTACCCAAGCCAATGGGGCTAACCCAATCATTCCCTAATCGTCTTGTTTGCATGATAAGTCTTAACTCCAAGGATAATTCGCAACAACAGGTTGCATAAAAACATTCAAAGGCATTGATACTGACGCTCCTAGCGGCGACCGAATGCTACCCTCAAGCCGCTGCTCTGAATGCTCAGCCCGCAACAACCTATCAACAATTTGCTGAGCCAGCAGAGGCGCAAACGCCAACTTTGTTGGCCATGCGGCAATAACATTGCCTTCTTGAAACACTACGGGGCCATCAGGTTTTTTACCTTTATCAGAAAACGCTTCAGCACGCTCAATATAAAAAGTAGAAAATATTGCTGTAGAAAAATTAATATGTGGAAATAATGACTGTAATTCTTTACGCGCAAAATCAATTTGCTGCTCAGGTTTTCTGGCTACTCCCGTTTCTGCCAAATCACCACCTAAATACCAAACAGTGTTATCACCTTCACCGTGCGTGGTAATGGTAATCCGGGGCTTATCGCTAACCTGCATTGCATGGCCATAAAATCTCGGCAGATTTGGCATCTTAACCGCAACCATTAACAAAGGACGAACTTGCATTTTCACCTGGGATAAAGAAAATTTTTCTGCCAATGCTTGGTTACCTTTACCTGCCAGTAAAACAATATGTTCCGCTGTTAACTCAATATCAGTATGCTCATTATGTAAATGCAACACCATCTCTTTACCAACACGAGTCACTTCTTGTAAATCGGCTTGCAACAAATAATTAACATGAGGTTGCGCCAATGCTTCTACTAATGTTTGTACCGCGAGAATTGGTTCTTCTAATCGGTAAACCACGCCCTTGAAATCTGGCGCTGAAAAAATCTCAGGATAATCATCACGCGTTAAACCACTCACCTGCCCTTTTAAATTTTTACTCGCTAAAAAGACAGCTAAATTTGCAGCAATGGATCCAGGTGACCACAAGTACTGATGTCCTGACAAGACTTTAACAGTGGATAAATCAATCTCACCATCGCCTTGCAAACATTGTCGCCATATCGTTGGCATTTGTCGCATTGCATCTGCCGACAGGGTTGATTTGCCTTGTAAAGCATATTTTAATCCACTATGAATGATCCCTTGTGAATAAATAGTTTGACCGCCGCCCAGCTGATTGTTTTCAATTAAGATAGCATCCACATTATGGCCGCGCAAAAGGTTTAACAACCACAAGCCCGCGACACCACCACCAAAAATTGCTATCTGCGTTTTCAAACGGACACCCCCTTAACTTTTCGAAACAAAGGAGCACTAATAAAAATTAACAACCCTGCGGCTATAACCGGCAGAATTAAATTAACGTTTACTAATAGGCCGAGCAAAATACCGTTTGCAATAAAAGCAAGTGAAACTCCGGCATCTGCACCGCCCATGACTTTTCCTTGTTCTTGCGGTGTTACAGAATTAGAAAATAAAGTCATCACCGCGGTATACAACACCATCTGCACAGCAGGGGCAAAAAACGCAACACACCATTGTATCCAAACCCAGGTTGTGAATGCAGATATAGCGACAATGGTCGCTAAGACCGCAGCCATAATGACACTGCATTCATTAAGGCTAAATTTTCTCAACATATACGGTTGTAGAAATAAAATACCCACTATATTACCCAAAGCAAATACTGCAAATACAATTGCGATTAGACTAGTACTGTAATTAAAATAGCTGGATAACAACAATGGCAAATTACAAAAATAGGTTCCCCAACCAAAAAACATCAAAAAAAATGCAAATAATAATCGTCGCGTTCGTTGATCAGCAAGCACTGCTCGAATTACCAACATGCCTCTAAAAAAATGCACATCACGTGCTGGATACTGATTTTTAAGTTCGGGAAGAAAAAGCCAAACACCAATAAAATTAAGCAATGAAATAACGGTAGCAATATAAAAAGGTGCTGTATAATCAAAAATTCCTGATAAAGCCGGTAATGTACTAACGCTCGTAATAACTGGACCAATAACAAAACCCATAGAGGCCGCCAAAGTCACTAAACTTATATTTCGTGATTTGGTAGCATCATCGCTAATATCAACCATGGCGGCCTGAGCTATAGGAAAACTACCGCCAAAAAAACCTGCTAAAAATCTTGAAAAAATAAATAAGCTCAATGAGTGATGATAAACACCAAGCCCAGATAAAGCATTACTGATAATCATCCCAAACAAGCAGATTAAAATCACCGTTTTACGTGATAATTTATCTGACAAATCACCCATATATGGCGAGCCAAAAAACAAACCCAAAGGCCAGGCAGTCAAACATACACCATACATTAAATTACGCATGGCAAGAGTCATGTCTACTGGTACAATCGCTTGCGTATTGCTATAAAACAAGCTGGGCAAAACCGGAAAAACTAATCCAATACCCATAATATCGATAATAATCGTCAGCATTAGTGCTACAATTATCGCAACATGTTTATTCTTGTGCATAAGATTTCCTATTAAAACTCAGTTGCATTCTAAGACAATTCACGTACAATTTCATTACTGATTCTTAACTTACCCAGACTTTATGGCAACTTATAGCACTAATGAATTCAAAAACGGCATGAAAATAATGGTCGATGGCTCTCCTTACAATATTCTTGAGGTTGAATTTGTAAAACCTGGCAAAGGCCAAGCTTTTACACGCGTTAAAATGAAAAACCTTAAAACAGATCGCGTCATTGAGAAGACATTCAAAGCAAACGACTCAGTCGAAGCAGCAGATGTTCTCGAAATGGAAGCACAATATTTATATTCTGATGGTGATCAATGGCATTTCATGTCACAAGAATCATTCGAGCAATACGCTGTTGGCAAAGAAGGTGCAAGTGATGCAGCACAATGGCTAAAAGAAGAAGATATTTGCACGCTCTTATTATGGAACAATGAAGTCATCAATGTTACCCCCCCGAATTTTGTTATCTTAAAAGTTGCTGAAACCGATCCTGGTTTACGCGGAGACACCTCTGGTGGCGGTGGAAAACCGGCAACACTTGAGACAGGCGCAGTTGTGCGCGTACCATTGTTTGTAAATATCGGTGATGTTCTTAAAGTCGATACCCGCTCTGGAGAATACGTCTCTCGTGCGTAAGATCTTGTGGCAGCCCTCAGCTTCTGCTGAAAACTTAAAAAATCGCGCAGAAATTTTAAAAACCCTGCGCGATTTTTTTTATGCTCGACACATTACTGAAGTTGAGACACCACTCATGTGCTCTGCGGGAACAACAGATGTATATTTAGACAGCTTTTTGACACTAGCCGACAATACTGTCGCCGTAGATATGTCACTAAAAAGCAATGGCATTTCTCAAGAGCAGCCACCCATATCTTGTAGCTCAATCCCGGTCATAGACAGCCGCCGCCACCTCGAACATGAGATTCGCTCTTCAACTTCTTCAACAATATTAACTAAACGTTATTTACAAACCTCACCCGAATTCGCCATGAAACGCTTATTAGCCGCAGGCATTGGTGATTGTTATCAAATTTGCAAAGCTTTTCGCGTTGATGAAATCGGAAAAAATCATAACCCTGAATTCACTATGCTAGAATGGTATCGTTTAAATTTCGATCACCATCAGCTAATGGATGACATGGATGCGCTATTGCAAGTTGTTTTAAAATGCCTGCCTGCTAAACGCGTCAGTTATCAGCGATTATTTTTAGAATATTTACAGATTGACCCACACACGGCATCGATTGATGATCTGATCAATATTGCCCCAGAACTATGCGCTGCTTTAGATAAAAATATTGATACGAAAGACGATTATTTGATGCTACTTTTATCGCATCTAATCGAACCTAACATTGGTTTTGACCGCCCTTGTTTTATTTATGATTTCCCAGCAACACAAGCTGCTCTTTCTAAAATTAACAACAATGTTGCCCAGCGTTTCGAAGTCTATGTCAACGGCATAGAGCTCGCAAATGGCTTTCATGAATTGCAACATGCCGAAGAACAATTACAACGCTTCGAACATGATAATAAAAAACGCCGTGAATTACATAAGCCCGAGGTAACTATTGATTATCGCTTAATCGAGGCACTGAAGCATGGCTTGCCTAATTGTGCTGGCGTTGCACTGGGCGTTGATCGTTTGATCATGCTAGCACTGCAACAAGAAAAACTAGGTAATGTCATCAGTTTTTCGTCGGAAAATTGTTAAATCTTTATATCAGTAATGATTACATCATCAGCATGTAGGGTGGATTAGGCCTAATTGCCATTATCCACCCTACAACCACACAGATAGTGAAATTTATTTTTTCATACACGTTACACGCCGAACCATCCACCAACATAGCACAACCGTAACAACGATGCCTAATAAATCCGCCGTCGATGTAAAATCAGGGCCAACTAAACTCCAAGCATCTGAGCTTTTCTTGATCGCAAATGGAATCGCAAGCAAGACACCGACCAAGGCAGAACCAGCCACTAAACCACACGCCAGTGTTAAACCACGATGCTTGCCAGTAGTGATTTTTTCATCAATAGCGGTATCATCTTGGTGCCGTTGACGCAGTTTTTTGAACCGACGATTTACCAAAAATTGAACTATACCGCCAAATAATACTGGCACGGTGGCGCTAAACGGCAAATAAATACCTAAACCAACCGCCAAAACAGGCAAACGCATTTTATAAGGCTTCAAGATTTCATCGATAACAATCGCAAAAAACGCAATAATACAACCGGTAATGATCATATCCCAAGGCAAATTATGAGTAAATGTACCTGTTGCAACTGCGGCAATTAAGCCCGCTTGCGGCGCTGGCAACATCTGTTTTACATCCATTCCAGGATGCGGGAACACACCCGCCATACCATAAGCATGAAATAATAAACTTAAAACCAGTGGGATAATCATCGCAGAAACACAGACGCCGATCATCAACATCAGTTGCTGCTTCCAAGGTGTTGCGCCAACGATTTGCCCCACTTTTAGGTCTTGAATCGTTTCATTTGCAATCACAATCGCCGCACTAATAATCGCTGTAATAAAAACAGCGTATCCTGCCGCCGATAATTCTGCCTGCGTCACTTGACCCAAGAAATCAATATCAACACTAAATGCGACTAACAATAATAATGTTAGCAACAACAGCACCGAAATGTTCAAACCAGAACCAGGGCTATTCGTTGAGCCAATCAACCCTGCGAAGTAAGCAGAAATCGAAGAAAACGCGAAGCCTACTACCAAGATATAGAGAATCGTTAAAATAGCCACCGTCCAACGCAAACCTGCGTTAATGGGTAAAATACTTGGATTCAATAAGCTATACGCGAAAATAAACGTTGGAACCATCAATGCAAACAACAACCACAATACCGTTGTTAATGGAATATCGCGCTCTGTACGCGGCAGTGCTTCAGCGCCATCTAAACGCGCCGCACGAATAGATAACCAAGATGTTTTCAAACTGCGTAACACCGGTTTCATTAAACAGATTAATGTCCATAAACCACCGACTAACATCGTGCCTACACCCATGTAGCGAATATGCTGTGTCCACAACAAGTGCGCAGACTCCATCGGTTGTGTAATATCAGGAATGCCATAAATATGCGTCAATACAGGCACACCAACGACCCAACCAATAATCACACCAACAAACATGCTGACGCCAACGTTCATACCGACAATGTATCCCGCCGCAATCAAGGCTGGTGAAAATCCGAAACCAACACCAAATAAAGTATCTTTAATTTTCCACCAATACTCTGCCGCATCAGAACACAAACGAAAACCCGTTTGACACAAAGTAATCAGGGCGCCTACTATTCCGCCTTTAATCAACATGCCTAAATCAGCTGAATCTTCAGTGACGCTCGCTTTTAAAACGTTACCGATCGCAGCGCCTTCAGGAAAACGCAGTTCTGGACTATTAATTAAAGCACGACGAATCGGGATTGAATATAAAACCCCTAATAAACCACCGATCAGACCAACAATGACCGTTTCCCAGTAGTTAAAGTCACTCCAAAAGCCTAAAATCAATAAGGCAGGAACCACAAACGCTAAACCAGCCGTTAGCCCCTCACCGGCTGAGGCTGCTGTTTGTACTAATGTGCTTTCAAGTATGCTATTACGCCTAAACATGCGTAAGACACCTAAAGAAATCACCGCAGCAGGAATAGACGCTGACACGGTCACCCCTACTTTTAAGCCTAAAAACGCATTCGCCGCAGCCAAAACCAAGGTTAGAACAATCGATAATATTATCGATTTAAAGGTCAGTTCTGGTAGAGACTTCGATGCTGGAATCAAAGATTCTGTGGGTGCTGACATGGTTATTACCTTCCCATTATTGAAAAAAAGAGTACGATTGTACAGGATTATGTAGCCGCAGGCTACCCAAGAATTCCACCCCCGCACCTGATCTGCATTTACCCTGGATATAATATCCGAGCTAACCTTAAGTATTGACAGGCGATGACGGTACAGTACGCACGCTATCAGGCGACGTAGAGCGGCTCCAAAGATCTTGAAATAAACGACTAGACATAGATTTAGCGGCTGGCAAGCTATTTTCCGTCGATGGAGGTCGCACACCGTCACAAATAAGCAACTGCTTATTGACCGCAGCAAGATACTCACGCGTTTGACTTATGGCTTGAGCTAACTCATAAGAATCTTCTGGCATTTCTAGAAATAAAAAATCTACATGAATTTGTTCAAACTCAGCCTTAAGCGCGTGAAAAATGCTTAAACCGCTGATGTCCTCTATGTGTTTATGACTCTCAAATTCACTGATCTTAGCCTGTAATCTCTCAAAATTATCTCTCATTTTTTTGCTCTTATTATTTTCATATTTAATATATAAGCGGAGTATCTTAAAGAAACCTTAAAAGACGCGTTGAAGTTCACAGTCAGATTTTAAATTAGGGCGCATTGACATTTTTTGATAAAATTCTGTACTGATTGGGGCCAGTGGCTATAAAAACCATAGCGATTGTATCACCCAAGCTTGACCCATCCTGCGTTGCCAGGAATCCAGATGTACAACAACACACAGACGATCGATGGACCGCTTTTGTGCAAAATCTCATAATTTCTTGCATACTTATCAATTCCGAACTAGACTCCGAATATGTCGTTCAAATTCGGAGTTGGCTCCGAGGCAGGCTAATAGAGCGAAATTATTAATTATTCTACTATTACGCGCGATGTTGACGTTGATGATAAAACCACCAAAAATTATTTCTCCATTTTAGAAGATCCATCATGACCTTACACTTTCAACAAGCTACATTTTTAACAAGCGCCGCAAAACTTGAACAATGTCCACCAGACACAGGAATGGAAATCGCCTTTGTCGGACGTTCTAATGCTGGAAAATCCAGTTTATTAAATAGTTTATGCCAACAAAAAAAATTAGCGCGTACGAGCAAAGATCCCGGCCGCACGCGATTATTAAATTTTTTCACTTTAGATGAAGCACATCAACAACGTTTAGTCGATTTACCTGGCTATGGTTACGCGAAAGTATCTCATAGCATGCGCGATGAATGGGATAAAATGATCGATGACTACTTATCGCAACGTGAGAGTTTACAAGCGATTATCTTAGTCATGGATATTCGCCACCCTATGCAACAATTTGATTGGCAAATGTTACATTGGGCTATCGACGCGAAAATTCACATTCATTTAGTCCTGACTAAAGCTGATAAACTCACTCGAGGCGCCGCGACCAATACGCTGTTAAGCGTGATGAAGCCACATCAAGGACGCGACCTAATCACTGGTCAAACATTTTCTTCTTTAAAAAAAGAAGGTATGGATGTATTGGAAAAGGCGCTTAGGTCTATTTTTAAACAGTAGATAGGGTGATTCCATGATGAAACAGTATTGAAAAACAAAATATCACGAACGATCTTTTGTACGAAAATCAAGTTTCCCTTTGGCAAAAAACTGCGTATACTCTCGACTTATGAAAACATTACTACAGCATCTTAACGGCGCCCAACAACAAGCAGTGTCTGCTCCTTTGGGCAATCTCATGATTCTGGCCGGCGCGGGTAGCGGCAAAACGCGCGTGCTTGTGCACCGCATTGCCTGGCTCATGCAAGAAGAGCAGGCCTCACCTTACAGCATCCTCGCTGTCACCTTTACCAATAAAGCCGCTAGCGAAATGCGCACACGTGTCGAAGCATTATTAGGTGGCTCGGTAACTGCAATGTGGCTAGGAACATTTCATGGCCTGGCGCACCGTTTACTGCGTACACATTGGCAAGATGCTGGCTTGAGCCAAAATTTTCAAATCTTAGATAGCGGCGACCAACAACGCCTCATCAGACGGGTGATGCGCGACCTCAATATCGATGAAGAGCGCTTTCCCTACAAGCAAGCGCAGTGGTTTATCAACCAGAAAAAAGACGAGGGCTTGCGCCCAGAACAGTTGTCGAACACTTACCAATCTCAAGAAGCGATATATATCAGGATTTATGAGGCTTACGAAACTGCGTGCGAAAAATCCGGCATGATTGATTTTGCCGAATTATTATTACGCGCCTATGAATTATGGCAGAGTCATCCTGAACTACTAGCACATTATCGAAATCGCTTTCGTCATGTTTTAGTCGATGAATTTCAAGATATTAACGGCATTCAGTATGCTTGGTTACGTTTATTGATGAGCGATAAAAATTATTTCACTGTCGTTGGTGATGATGACCAATTAATTTACAGTTGGCGTGGCGCTTGTTCGGACAATTTGAAAAAATTCAAAAAAGAATTTCATGATGTTACCACTATTACTCTTGATCAAAATTATCGCTCCACTAGCACCATCTTAAACGCCGCCAACGCTTTAATTGCTGTTAATCGTGATCGCTTTGGCAAACAACTGTGGACCGAGGGAGACCTTGGTGATCCAATCCGCGTTTATGCTGCTTACAATGAAATTGATGAGTCTCGGTTTATTGCCGATGAATGCAGGCAATGGTTTGAACAAGGGCATAACTACAACGACGTTGCAATTTTATATCGCTCTAATGCTCAATCACGCGTACTTGAAGAAGCATTATTGCAACAGGGCATAGCTTATCGCATTTATGGTGGTTTGCGCTTCTTCGAGCGGGCAGAAATTAAAGATGCTCTCGCTTATTTGCGCTTATGCTTTAATCGATTTGATGACAGCTCTTTTGAGCGAATTGTTAACGTCCCACCACGGGGCATAGGCAACAAAACGCTAGAAACATTACGTGATTATGCCCGCGAAAAAACGATATCTTTATGGCAGGCCGCGTGCGAAGCAGAACTACCACCTCGCGCGCAAACATCATTGCAAAGCTTTGTTGAGCTCATCAATCAACTAGACACACAAACAAAGAACCTATCTTTATTAGAGATGACAGAAATCATCGTTGAAGCTTCGGGCTTAATTGAACACCACCACAAAGAAAAAGGTGAAACAGGTCGTGCACGCGTAGAAAACTTGCGCGAATTAATTTCTGCAGCTGGTGAATTTAATTTCGAGGATGTGCCAGCTGAAGAAAAACACACCTTGTCACCTATGGCAGCATTCTTATCCCATGCCACACTAGAAGCTGGCGAACATCAAGCAAACGAAATGACTCAAAGCGTAAAACTCATGACTTTGCATGCTGCCAAAGGATTAGAATTTCCTTTTGTCATTTTATGCGGCATGGAAGACGGTCTATTCCCACACCAAATGAGCAAAAACGAGCCAAAAGGTCTCGAGGAAGAGCGCAGACTATGCTATGTTGGCATGACGCGCGCGATGCAACACTTATTACTGACTTATGCTGAATCACGACGCGTTCATGGCAAAACAACTATGGCAGCGCCTTCTCGTTTTTTGCGCGAAATACCTGCGGAGTTTATGCAAGAAATTCGCATGCAAAGCAAAATTTCACGACCAGTGAGCTTTAGTTCGCAACAAAAATTTTTACAGAATGAGGATATCGGATATTCATTGGGCCAACACGTCAACCACGCTAGCTTTGGCGCTGGCACCATTGTTGACATAGAGCCTAATGGCGAGAAAACTCGTTTACAAATCAAGTTTAGATCAGGCACAAAATGGTTAATCGCTAGTTTAGCAAAATTAACATAGGAAAAATCGCATACTCAAGGAATTGCACTTTTAACTAAGAATTACTATAGTTATAAACAATTAGGCAAAGGAATGAAATCACATGAAATCCCTGAATATTAAAAAAATTCTAGCTTGTGCATTAGCTATTAGTTTCATACAAACCAGCCTCGCCGACGCTGACTTGCCAAATATCGGCAGCAGCATTACTAACAATGCTAATAATCAGTTAATCTCCGCCATTAATCTGCCTTTGCCATTTGTAGTGTCTGTTTGGTCGATGATGTCAAATTACTATAGCAGCACATCCAATTTTCCACCAGCCAACACATTTGCGGTTGATACATCAATATTAACTAATGTAAACATCATAACAAACACCAGCTACGGAACGTTAGAAGTTCATTACGGGCCTAACGCACCAGGGCCTATGGCAAACAAAGGTTACGCGCTTGCGCCGACACGGGTAGTACGTAAAGGCAACATTTTCTACATCTATGAACTAACTCAATGCTTTACCAATATCATGCGTTCGGCGCCAAATTTACTACAAGTAAAGCAAGGCACTAACAGCGATATCTTTGGCAATTCGAATCTAGGCACAAATTGCTCTTATGCAGAAGACCCATATGCTGCGGCCATTAATCAGGTTGAAGGCAATGGTACCGCGCCACCATCGGATGGCGTCGGCGCAGGAGTGGGGGCCGCATGAAACAAGCAAAACTTACAGCGTCTCTCCTTTTTTTAAGCGCGGGATTATCCATACAATCGGCTGCATATGCAGAGATTATTAATGGCGGTTTACAAAATTTAGGCAACACTCCTCCATCCGCAATAAAGCTCAATCTGGTATATATCACCATGGGTGGAACCATGGCATTGATCGCAGATTATGTCGAAAAAAACAACCAATGCCCCCCCGCTGAGTATTTCAAAGACTCGCTGAATAATGTCCTCTCCATTTCTAATGGCTCGGCATGTGATGTGGTTGTGCAATTCGGCAGCGATGTTCCCGGGCCGTTACAATACAAAATTATCCGTATGGTCGTCAAAAACACTGGAACAGCGCCCCCTAGCCCGGCAGAGTTTGGCATACGTCAAATTATCACGGATATTGATTATGGCTCAAACGGCGTAGACCAAGTGTTTTTATTAAACCAAGCACCGGCTTATTTCTGGTCACATACGCTACAAGGATCTAGTTTTGGCAATGCAGCCAGCGTGCCAACGTCCCTGGTCCTACAAGACTCTTATGACACTATCGTTGCCAAGACCAAGGCTGTAAATGCGGTCTCAAGCCCAGGTTCACAAAATAAGGCCAGCAAAAATTATACCATTGGCTAGAATGTGTGCAGATAATGAGCCGAAGCGGAGCAACATATCATCACAAGATTTCACCAACCCCCAAACCATGCTAGAAATTTTAATTTTAAATTCTGCAGTTAAGTACTGGCATACAAACTGACGCTGGCTTAGGAACCCGAGCCAGGATAGTAAAATAGTGTCTCAGCAACATAAATAACAAAGAAAAATGATGCCGTATTTATCATATATAAACTAAAGCGAATAAACTCCATCAACCATTGTAGCTTTCTTTCAAGAATAATTTGGCTGATGCTGTAAATACGATCAAATGCTTGCGCAAGACTATGCGACATCGTGCCCAAGGTAATCATTTGTACTTCTGCCGCATTGAAAATTTTATACATTCGCAAAGCACTAGGAAAGGCCGAGCCTTGCTCTATCGCTAAGGACATAGCTTCAACACGCAAGCGAAAGTGCAGATTATTTACGACCGCCGCCGCCGATTTTGCACATTTTTGAACATTAGAACCACCGCGCAATAGCACTGAATACAACAACGATAAGCGTTCACGCTCCAAAGCCATAACGACGCCAGAAGCAATAGGCAAGCAACATAAACCAGCATGGTACAACCATCTTAATTTCTTTGACCAAGAAAGTACAATTTTAAGACAACACGCCACCCCTATGGTAGTCGCCATCGTCGTCATCAAGTGCACAGATAATAGACTAGTCACGGTGTCAAAAACATCAATAACGACAGGGGGCGATTGCCTAAAAACATAAATGGCATAATTAAAGTCTGACAAGTACCGCTTCCTCAAATAGAGCAGAACAAGAAAAAACACTGCCATAAGAGATAGCTGAGGCATAATCAGCAATAGCAAACGTCTAATAAAATAAGAGCGGCGAATGGCTTGGTCGCAATAACGTAAAATACCAGCCAGCTCTTCTTTAGACCGTGAAAAATCAATTAAATTAATAGCAACAGTTGAAAACAATTTACTATGTTTACGCATTGCATCTGCCAAGGATAAACCATGAGCAAGATGCTGAATCATCTGATGAATGACACGAGCTAATCGTGGATTGCTAACATGATTGGCAATTAAAAATAGGGCATTCTTTAAAGAAATATCGACAGCAAGTAAATCTGCCAATTGATAATAAAACAAGCTCAGATCTGTTTTTCTAATCGGGACAAAAAAACTAAGAAAATGTTTGATATTAAGGCAACATGCTTGCAAAAAACCAAGGCGTCTGACGGATAAAACTGTAATTCCAGCCGCCTGCAAGCGAAGTTCAAGCGCCGCCTCAGTATTAGCTTGGTATCTACCTTCGACTATATCTCCCTGTGGATTGCGCCCAGAAAAAGAATACCACGCCATTAATCACTCTCCAAACGCATCACTTCATCCAGTGAAATAACCCCTTGCAATGCCAAAC
The DNA here is from genome assembly GCA_021151585.1 of Alphaproteobacteria bacterium. Lineage (GTDB taxonomy): Bacteria > Pseudomonadota > Gammaproteobacteria > JAGOUN01 > JAGOUN01 > JAGOUN01. The sequence continues at coordinate 68,733 of JAGKWX010000002.1, forward strand.
TAAATGCATAATCTAATAATCGACGCCCATGCATGGCTTCATCAACCAAGGCCATATACTCTGCAATCTCATTAAGCGACAAACATGAAATCATCTTTGGCGTCATGTGCAATATTTCAAAAACAGCCTCACGTTGCAAAAATCCAGTATGCTGACAGTAATGACAACCCTTGCCTCGGTAAAATTGTGCAGAATCATGCACTAGACCGTGATGTTTTTTCAAGAATGCCTGCTCAGCATCGCTAAGAATGTGCACTTCTTTGCAATTAACACAAATCTTTTTTACTAAGCGCTGAGAAACCATTAAACGCAACGCTGAGGCTAATAAATACGGATCAACCTTTAAATTCAGCAAACGAATAGGTATTTCAGCCACGCCTCGCGCATGAACCGTTGATAAGACTAAGTGGCCGGTAATTGCTGCGCGCACAGCCATATTTGCCGTGATTTCATCACGAATTTCGCCAAGCATAATAACATCAGGGTCTTGCCTTAGCGCCGAACGCAAGCCATCAGCAAAACCATAATGAATAGTTTCATTAACCTGTATTTGATTAGTGCCGGGAATTTTTGCCTCTACAGGATCTTCTAAGGTGATGATTTTCTTATCAGGCGTATTAATTTCTTGAATAGCACTATAAAGCGTCGTAGTCTTGCCACTACCTGTAGGACCAGAAATCAAAAACATTCCATAACTTCTTTTCAAATATTCTTCAATTTCGTGCCGATAGGACAGTTGAGTGATTCTGTCTCGAAGTATATACGAGTCTGAGTTACCTAAAAGACGTATGACCACTGACTGGCCATCACATGTCGGCATAAAAGAAATTCTCATATTAACATCTTCTTTGCCTATCATAATCGCGACTTTTTTGCCTTCGGTAGGCCTCTGATCCTGAGTAATATCAACATCTGATAACAACTTAAAATAACGCACCAAATGGTTGCCTATAGCAAGATTTTCTAAGGCATACTGCTGCAAGACGCCATCTATTCGCAAACGAATGATTACCGAACACGAACTGGTTTCAATATGAATATCAGATGCTTCAATTTCCATGGCATCTTTAATAATCAGAAAAGCTAATTCTGATAATTTATCATCCTCATGATCAATCAGGGCAAGCATTTCCGTAGGTGGCGTATATATAACAATTCTATTTGCATATTGTTTTATTTCATCTATTTTTCTGTATGTCAAACGCAACATACGCCTTAAATCTTTTTGACTAACCATTACCGGAGTGACAAAGATATTCATGATATCTTGCACCATCTGCACAGCCTCTTGATCTAAAGGATTGGCAAAACCAACAATAGCACTATCAAAGCTATGTTTGACTACTAATGCATGTAAAGCATATGCATTTTTTTCTGGTAATTGATAGCTTTTTTCAACGACAATACTTTCTTTATTTAAATTAAAGTAACTAACGCTTGTATACCTACCATACTCTTCGGCTAAAATTTCTGGCGTTAAAATTGCCTGAGGGATGTCCTGATTGAGTGAAGATTGCTGAAATATATCAGGATAAACTTGGCATAAAAAATCAAAGAAGCTGAAATTATCATGCACTGTTGGAAATTGATCATCCTGGAAAATATTCATGATAACCGTCCTTTATCTAGGCTGAAGCGCTTCTATTTGCTGATTAATAAATAATACAACCTGCGGATCATCAGAGCTCAATTGAGCTGCACGATGATAAGCAACTAGCGCACTCGTTGCATCACCCATTTTGTGATACGCAACCGCTAGACCTAACCAATAGTTCGCAGACTCTGGAAAACGTGCGACAATTTGCTCAAAAACAGAGGAGGCATTTTTGGGCTGATTGAGATGCATATACGCATTAGCAAGCAAAGCATAATACTCCGGCGCTGTAGATAAATCCGGGGATTGCGATGAGAGCAAATCAACCGTTTCTTGATATTTATGTTGCATAAATAATGCCTGGGCTTTCAGCTCAATCAGATCTGTCTCTGAACCAACGCGCATCATCAAAGCGCGATCAAGCGCATCATTAGCAAGAATATATTCTCCTGTTATTAAATAAATGCGAGCTAATAACAACGCAGACAAACCATCGGTCTTTAACAATAAGTCATCATTATTTTCTAACAAAGTTAAAGCCCGGTTATACTGCTTTTTCTGCGTAAAATGTAAGGCTTGTTGGTAAATAGCGTTATTAGCTCCTTTTTCGTCTGGCACGACATCAATCGTTATTGGTTGTACAGCAGTGGATGAAGAAACATCCGAGGTAGAGGCCGTTGCATCATCACTAGCAACATCGGCTGCATCCTCGCTTGCAGATGACGCATCACTTGTCGAGGCCGTTGGTACAGTCGAATCAACAGCATCTGTATTCCTGCGCTTGACTCGACGCTGCTGTTCATCATAGTTAAACTCGCCTCGCCTCTCTGCATTATTTAACCTTCTTGGTCGCAGCTCTGGGGTAGAAGAAGCCACATCTGACGAAGCTGCCTCAGTATTAGCCGCTGCCCCTGTCTCTGTAGATGTGGGTTCAGATGCTGTAGCGCTAGTCGCTGTTTCAGCAGTACCCTGACTATTCGCTTGTTCTAATTTTTGTTGCAGGGCTTCGCGCACCCCCCCAGCTTTCTCTACACCAGCAGACTGCTGTTGTAATTTTTCACTCATCAATGATTTAAGTTGTTGCACATTATTTTCTTTTGCCTGCAACGCTGTCACGATACGTTTTTTTTCTATATGCTTAAAAGATAAAAAACTGATAATAGTCGTTAAGCCAACAATAATGATCACAATCAAGCTAATAAACACTATTTTTTTCGCTTTGGTCATCGATCCAGATGAAGGCTGAGCATGCTCTATTGTTTGTATTTCAGGAGTCGACTCTTGTCGATATTTTTTTAATGCATCAATTAAAAGACTCATACCATTCACCTAACCAGTAAATAAAATAAACATACAACCAAAATCGCTCCAACAACTAAGCTAGCAAGAATAACATCATGAACATGTATTCGTTTTCGCTTATTCACATTAGACGCAATAACATCTTTTGCATCTGATACTGCAGCACGCATAACATCATGATCTACGGTAAATTTACCTTGAACATAAGAGGCTAACAGCGCCTTATAGGCAATAATATTTATAATTCTAGGGATTCCGGCGCTCTCTCTGAATAACAATCTACTTGCTGAGGAAGAAAATACATCACCGGTCGTATGACCTGCAGAAATTAAACGCTTTTTTAAGTATTGTTCTATTTGGTGCTCTTGCAACGCTGATAAGGTAAAATGAAAACCTATCCGCTGCTTTAACTGTCTAAATTTTTTCAAACGCAAACGCTCATCTAACTCCGGTTGTGCTAAAAAAATAATTTGTATTAACTTTCTCGATTCAGATTCTAAATTAGTTAATAAACGTAGCGCCTCTAAAGCAGAATCTGAAAGTGTTTGTGCTTCATCAACCAGCAATACAACTTTTTTATCAAGGTCGTGATACGCCAGTAAAGCATCAGTAATTTTTTTATACAGGTGATATTCGGCATCAGAAGCATCATGTTTTATTTTTAGCTCATCAGCAATCAAGCGAAACAAGGTGTCCGTATTTAACAACGGGTTATGAATATAAAGAGTAACCACGCCCTGCTCATCTAATACATCAATTAATTTGCGACATAGTAACGTTTTACCTGTTCCAACCTCGCCAATAACCTTGATAATAGGTTCACCTTTGGCAACACTATAAACAACCGCAGCCAAAGCATCACGATATGACTCAAAATCACAAAAATATTTCAAATTAGGCGTTTGCTCAAAGGGTAAATCGTGCAATTGAAAATACTGCTTAATTTTCGTATGCATTATCAAAAAACTCCGTATTTAATTTTTTTGAATACGCCGATTTAGCCGTTTTGTTTAATTCTGATTTCCAGACAGAATCATCTGTGATCAAAGGCCGTAGAAGAATAACTAACTCATTTCGTACAGCAACCGTGTCACGCGATGTTAAGGCGGCACCTGCCCCGTGCTTATATTTTTCTTTTAACGGCAGTCCTGATGACGTATCAGAGGCTGCATTTTGCATCAATCCACCCAAGATAATCACTTGACCACTCTTAGCATGAACGACAGTATCGGTTTCGCGAATTTGCGATTGCGCCACGGGCAAAATCGATTGCTGATCATCAACGGTCACTGACAAGCTATCCTCGTTGACCTTGCTAATATATGGATGTATGTGCAAATTCACCATACCATCTTCGGTAATTTGAGGGGTAACATATAATGAAATTCCAGAGAAAAATGCTTGCAAATTAATCGTAGACGTTGTGGTATTAGAAGCCGATGTTGTTCCATTTGTTGTTACCTGACTCTGCACATTCGTCACATAATAATTATCTGAACCAACTTTAATAATCGCACTTTGATTATTAATGGTAGATACTCGCGGCTTAGAAAGCACCGACACTTTTCCTTGGGTGGAAATTAAGCTCAAAGCATAATTAAAATTATTTCTATCACCACTTAAGCTCAAAGTATACGCATTACTAAGTAATGATTGGGTAGATAATGTTGTTGCTGACGCCGTCGTGACCCCGCCAGCTGTTAATGCTTGCCAATCAATGCCAGCGCTATACTGGTCAGAAAGCGTTACATCTAAAATTTCAGCCTCAATAATGACTTCACGACCTAGAATACGCTCTGTTTTTTTCAGATAACTTTCTACCATTGCCATCTCATCAGGATAAGCACGCACAACTATCATGCCCGTACTTTGTATCACTTGCACCATAGGTGATGTGGCAGGCACTGTTTTTAGCGAAGGATTAGCGCCTATCAATGCAGCAATCGTTGTTTTAGTATCTGTCCAAAAATCATCTTTTTGCGCAGCTTTAATCGTAACAGTGGATGGCGCCGTTACCGAAACACCTGAACCAGATGAGGACGCGCCACCTTGCGTTAAATCACCACTGGAGCTGTTAACTTCGGTATTGGTTTGCAATGTTCTTTGTAAACCCAATTTATCTAACATAAATATGCGAGTTTCTAATTCTTTTGGCGATATGGAATATCCATAACTCGTCTTTGTGTAGCGATAACCATACAACTTAGAAACAGCGTCTAGCACTTCAATTAGCGTCACTTGTTTTAATTGCAAAGTGATTTTTCCGCTAACACCAGGCGCGAGAATCAAACTGGTGTTTGAACCCTGAGATAAGCCAGCAAAAAATTCTTTTACTCCAACATCATTAACTGAAACATCAAAACGCAATGGAGCTGCATTGTTTTTTTCTCCAGGCAAAACAGAAGACGTCGGCATCATCTGTGCAGACACAGAGGGTGGTAGAGAGATTTTTTTAGCCTCTTCTTGAACCGTTTGACTCGCATCAATATCTTGCAAAACAGAACCCTTCATTCTGTCAATGTTTCGGTCAAAATTTTTATCTGACGGGCGCATACACCCAGATAAAATACCAACAACAGCAACTAACATTATTATTTTATAATTAACCGACTTCATTCATTTCCCTCATTCATCAGTGCTCGCAATTGCTGTACTGTCGATTGCATCGCATCAATTAGAACAATACGTTTTTGTCCGTCAGGGGACAATAAAACCACTCTCTTGCTGTTAACGTTACTCACCGTCATATTTTCAAATTTATCACCTTCCGCAACAAGACTACCATTCAACAATGCCATATCTTTTCCCGCTGATTGCATGTACATCTTGTACTCAATTTTGGGGCTTGATGGATCCGGATATAGCACTTCATAAAAAAGCCGAATATTTTCAGGGGGAGTGAATGGGTTTGATGCCATCAATGTTGGAGCGGATGCTACCAGAAGTAGAGCATACAATGCTAGTATTAAACGCACGATTTCATCCCTCCAAGGAAAATACTTTCAGTGTTATCTCAGCATTAGGATAACGGTTCATATTAAAATCAATACTCTGAAAATAAATAGGGTATGCTGTATTTTGTAATGCCTGTAGGAAGCTCACAAAATCCGCAAACTTACCAGAGAATAGAACAGTAGCAAACGATTGCTTGAACGTAGTTGATAAGGCAATGTTCAAACTTGATGCAACGCTAGAAAACTGCATGGCACCAGCCGATAAGACAACGACCGGGTGATCAACATAGTTAGTGATCGCTACATGCGATATGCCGGACAAACTTTTCTGAAAAACTTGCCTAAATGGTACAACACCTACATCGTGACGATATACAAAATTCTCTCGCATACGGGAAAAATTACTTAAACCTTGTGCTAACTGCTGATCCTGCGCATACTGGGCTATGACGGCATGATTGCGCTGCCGAAATGGTTGTTCTAAGCAAAAATAACACAACAGATGCGCCGACAGCAGCAGAAACAACAGCAAACACAATCGTTGCCAAACATTCCACTGATTAATTTTTCGAATCCATAAACTCATCACCTCACCTCTGTTTGATTAAGTGCTGTTGTTTGAATAACAAAATGATAAAACTGGGGAAGTTTCAATTGCGCAATCACGTCTTGATATTGCTCGGGCACATTAGGCAACATTCCTTTTTTTATATCAACACCCATAAAATGCACGCCTTGAAATGCTGACTGCGCTGATAATTGTTGCAATAATTGATTTAATTTGTCAGGAGAATCCATTGCGCCAGTAATTTTTATGACAGATGGATTCCGTTGAATCATGACCTCTGTTAACCATAGGCCCTGGACATAAATATGCGACAAAGCCTCAAACTCGGGATAAAAACCAACATTATTTTTCAACGCTCCCGTAAAAAAAATGCCTGTAACTGGATTTTCGACACCTTGATTAAGTACTGGTTGCAATTTCTGCATAGATTCATTTATACCAATTTGCAACTGAGCAATTTTTTTTGTATCGTCTCGAAATTGATACTGTTGAATAAGGAAATAAGTCATAAAAATAACAACATATAAGATAGATATGATGACTATTTTATTAAAACTCAATACCGGTGGTCGCTCAACAAACTTAAGCAAATTAAAAGAAGATGCATTATTCATTTATCATTAATCCATAATAAGCGTGACTTAAACTAGACTGATTATTTTCCTCCAAGGCGTGATAAAAATCTTTACCCACCTCATCTCGCATCCATTTTTTTGTGCCACTTAGTTGATCTAACATAGCAAGATCAAGACTAAACACACCATTCAACAACCATAAAGGACTAGCTGAAAAAGCCTGTACTTCAGTGACATAAAACAGATTTAATGCGGCAATGCTTGCAGGCGACATACCTGCTTCGCTGGTTGCCGGCAACTTCAAAGTGGCGATCAATTCACCTTGATATACGGCAATAACTTGTATTGAATCAGAAAAATAATTGAGCCAAATCACCGTCGAGTGATCAGCATATTTTATTTTTGCATAGTGCGCATAGATCAATTCATGTACCGTTATTTTTACAGGCTGTAAACTCGCAGTGACTATAGCCTGATAATGTTCTTTCAATGCTCGCTTCGCCACCGCAACAACAAAAAGAAATCTATCGTCACTTAGCCTGGCAGCTTCAAAATAATCAACCACTAGTTGATCAAGTGGCAAAGAAAATTTTGCTTGCTCTTGCTGAAGAATGGCTGCGCGCACTAGGTGAGGATGTGATTCTGGCTTTTTAATTCTTAATAATTGATAGTCTTTAGCAGACAACAGACTAATAACTTTTTTATTGCTCAAACCCTGGCTAACGATATATCGAACAAATTCGGACTGCGCTAGGGGCACAGACGATAATGCTAAAGAAGATCCTAAATTCGCAACTGTTACCCCAGCTTGGTTAAAAGCAAGCGTGCAATATTTAGACACAACCACTCCCTGTTTAATTGGCAAAAAACGATGAAAAACATAATTTTATGCCGTAAACTATGCCCTAACTTTTTTGATGAAGCAACTGAATGACTAAGACATTAAAAAATATCCCGATTATGGTTCAAAGCGGTCAAAAATACGTCACAGAACAAGGGTTTTCCGCTATCAAAGATGGCGTAAAAACACGTGAAGCTAAAAAAAGTTTTTTAAAAAAACCTGAGTGGCTGCGTATTCGTCTTTCATCCAGTCCTAAATATGCACAAGTGAAGCAGCGCGTGCATGATCTCAAATTAAGCACAGTCTGCGAAGAAGCAAAGTGCCCAAATATCAGCGAATGCTGGAGCCATGGCACAGCAACGATTATGCTCATGGGCTCTGTATGTACACGCGCTTGCCAATTTTGTTCCGTTGACACAGGAAATCCGGGTGGCTGGCTGGACAAAAATGAACCTCTTAACACTGCCAAAACCGTGCAAGAAATGGGGCTACAATATGTCGTATTAACATCGGTCGATCGCGATGACTTAGCAGATGGCGGCGCATTGCACTATGCAACAACAATTAAAATAATTAAAACCTTGTGTCCTGAGACCAAAGTTGAAGCGCTAACCAGTGACTTTCAAGGCGATCTTCAAGCGGTGCAAACCGTTTTAGATAGCGGCGTAGATGTCTATGCGCAAAATATGGAAACCGTGCGACGACTCACCCACCCTGTTCGCGACCCCCGCGCCAGCTACGACCAAACCCTATCTGTCTTAGCGTTTGCAAAAAAAGCGCGACCTGACGTTATTACTAAAACCAGCTTGATGCTTGGACTCGGGGAAACGGAAGAAGAAATCTTACAAACCATGGATGATTTGCGCGCTATTCAAGTTGACGTACTAACACTCGGACAATATTTACAACCGACAAGCAATCATTATCCTGTTGCTCGCTTTGTCACACCTGAAGAATTTAAGCGTTATCGCGAGTGGGGCTTAAAAAAAGGCTTTTTAGAAGTCGCTTCTGGCCCCATGGTACGTTCAAGCTATCGTGCGGATCGTATTTTTGCACAAGACAACCTCGGTATGGAGTGAGACAGAAATAATGCTAAAACAATTTGGTGCACTATATATTATTTTAGGAACTTGCATTGCTGCAGGCTTGCTTGGATTACCGATTATTACCGCAAATAACCATTATGTTATTAGCGTCGCCATGCTTGTAAGCGCGTGGAGCTTGATGACCCTGGGTGCCTGGTGCTTGACGAAAGTGACTTTGTGGTCACCAAGAAACAGTAATTTCATTAGTATGTCAGAAGCAACACTGGGAAAACCAGGAAAATACTTAACATGGATAGTCTATGTATTTCTGCTATACAGTTTAATTTGTGCATACTTAGCGGCAAGTGGCGACGTTATAGAATCACTGTTAAACGCCATTCACATACCGATAACACGCACATGGGCAACGTTGTTGTCCACGGTAGGCATAGGCACCATTATTTACCGTGGTATACGCAGCGTTGATTTATGCAATCGTGTTTTAATGAGCATTAAATTGCTTATTTGTATAGCACTGATTGCTCTAGTTGCGCCACACGCGCATGTACAGCCACTAGCAACCGAAGGTGATTTTGCATGGCGCGGCTCTGCCTGGCTCGTGATTATTTGTGCATTTGGTTACGCCACCATTATTCCAAGTATTCGAGATTATCTGGATAATAATGCAAAACAACTACAGCGCATTGTGTTAATCGGCAGCACTATCCCACTGATATTGTATTTAATATGGATTGCATTAATTCAAGGAGCCTTATCGCGCTATGGCGCCCATGGGTTGATTGCGATGAATAATTCAAACAATACAAATTCTTTATTAATGCAACAATTAGTATCGATATCACATTGCCCATTACTCGAATCCATGAGCATTGTTTTTATTTCGATTTGTTCAATTACCGGTTTTCTTGGTGTCAGTCTTTGCATGACCGATTTTCTTGCCGATGGCTTAAAGCAAAAAAAAGAAGGTCTGAAAAAATTTGGCATTGTTTGTTTAACATTAGTCCCCAGCACTATTATTGTGATAGTCAAACCATCGCTGTTTATTCAAGCATTAGCCTATGCAGGAATATGCTGCGTATACATTTTGATTATTCTCCCAGTACTGATGTACCTGCGAGCAAAAATATTGAAAATCAACGTGGCTTGACTAAGTTAAAAATATTTAGAGATGCATAAAATGAAATTTTTTTTATTGTTCGTATTGAGTGTGTTTTTCTTGCCGGCGTACAGCACTCACTATTCCTGCGACATATTTAACAACGGACAAAAAATCACAACATTACCCGGTGCTGTACCAGATAATAATCGAATTGCTAGTGCCGCAAACCATAATATAACTGATCCCAACATCACACTCGCCTATACTTTATGCCAACAAGCGGGGTTTCGACTCATCAACACGCAAGTGGCTATCCCTGGTATGCGCAGCAATTCTAACGTGACTAAAATCCAGCAAACACCTGATCCAGCTTGCTCACTAAAGTGTTCACCTATCAGTTAAACGATACTAGCACGCCATCGAATACTGACAGACTCATCTATTGATTGCCAGCAACGACTATAGTTATGCCTCTAGTTTATTGGGTAAAAAAGCACAGTAACGATGCAGAACTCAGGAAGATTATAGTTATGCAATGTAATCCTTCAGGGTGATTTCAACGCGGTAATTCGTATAATCACCAACAACACTATTCAATGCTAAATTCGGTTGATACTGGATTGGATGACCACCACCATAACCTACGGCATAAATCATACGCGCATCCATATCATGATCCCAAAAATAATTACTTACAACTTGCGCTTGCTTCTCAGTAAGGAAAAGGTCTCGTTCAGATTGCCTTGGCGCAGCGGCATAAGCGGCAATACTGATCTTTACTTTATTCATTGGCTGAAGTAATTTCGCGACCTGCTGTAAAATATTGTCACCTGAACTAGAGATTTTCACAGAATAATCAACAAATAACTTCTGTGACGGAATAATAATTGTCACATTATCACCCAAGCGCATGACACTGACGCCGCTTGCGCCGAGTGACTGCAATACTGTGGGGTGTTGTGAAAATATATAGCCTAAGACACCACCTATGGCAGCCCCCACCCCTGCACTAACAGGAACACTAGCGCCAGATACGCCACCAACAACCGCACCAGTGACAGCGCCCGCGCCAGCACCTTTGGCTGTCGATGAATCTACACCATTACCTTCTGTCGAGCAGGCTGATAATAAAAATAAACATGAGAACACTATACTATTTAACTTAAACACATCTATCTCCACGATAATCTCAAAGATGCTAATCCTCGCCGGCATGAAACATACCATTGTTAATTCTCATCCCCCTGCGCTTGTTTTTCAACCATCGCTGTTAAGCGCTCTGTAATATCCACTAACTCTGGAACCGATAAACGTACCATAATCGCTGGCGGATACTGAGTCGCTGCTTCCATGCCGTTAGCCACTTCCAAAGCAATATTATGTGCCTGATTAGCTTTTCGCCCCATCAAACGCTCAATTAATTCAATTTTTTCTCTGACCTGCGACTTCACCAGCAAAGACTTACAAAACTGATCGTATCGTTCACCAGAGAAGTAGGAGCGCACATTATCTGTTACTTTGACTCTGACAAATATATTTAAGCTCTCAGAAATTTCATCAACCTCTGGGATACTAACACTCGCCTCATCCATGCCTGGTGACGTGGTAGCAGACTCAGCACGAGGAGGATCGAAGCCATCACAACATGCAAAAAAAGCCGCCACGCTACGCTCAACACCATTTTTTTTCTTCTGCGCTTCAGAAGAAAATACCTTAACCAGCGCTGAAATCGTATCAGAAGATTCGATAGGCTGATCAAAAATAACTGGCTTATCTAATAGCTGTGTAAATTTAATTAATTGCTTTTCTTGCCTCACCAATTCCTTAAGATTTGGCTTATCAACTTTTAAGAAATGATTTAGACGCATTCTGTCAGCAATTTTTGGATTGGCGAAAAATGCTCGCGCACGCACAATTTCAGATTTAAAAAACACATGCATCTCACCAACATCTTGATCTTTCAAATCTAAAAGATGAATACGAGCACGCTTTTCAGCTGAAGCACTTTTGGTATCTAAATAATTATTCATCATACTTTGTGAATCCGTCTGAAAATGATCCACTTTAGTTACATAAATTTCACCAGCAGTTTTATTAAAGAAATCCCACGTTTCCGTTGGATCTTCTAACTTCATACAAATCTTGATATTAGTATTTGCACCAATTGACGCCGCTTCTTCTTTTGATGCTTTTTGAAACGCAGGCAAATCTTGCCCAGCAAAAATTGTCGAAAATCCAAGTGATCGCGCTTGCGCAGGTACAACCGCAAAACCTTTTACAGCATAATAGCCATACTCATCGAGAATACACATATACGGAGTTGGAGCATTAGTCGGTTTTCTCTGAATAACATCTTGAAAACGACCCTCGACACTATCTCCCAAACCCGAGGCCATCATTGCACGCAAGGTGGCAATAATAATTTTACCTAAATTTGATAATTCATCTGGAGATTTTTCTAGTGCAGGCAATAGCACAACAAGAATACGTCGATTCAAAACTACGTCAGCCATGTCTACTTCAGGAACATTGGTACGAATAATATGACTATAGGTATCCGCCAATGAACCAAATGTTCTAGTCAGCTGCATAGTGATAAAGCCATGTTGCTCTAGCACTTGAGATACTTGTTTGCCTTTATTTTTCGGTGTAAATCCTGGCAAATTTAGTAGGTAATTATAAATCGGATCCATAACTAATGGCGGGGCATCTGCTATAGAAAAAGGCTCTTGACCATCGACCGGGAATTGCCTATCTAAACAAATTTGCTCAAGCTTAGGTAAATGAAAATAATTACGAATTGAATTCGCATCTAGCAATAATTTTCCTTGGTCACGAACATATACCAATAATTTCATCAACGCTTCAACGAAGTTAATTGCTCGGTTTTTCCACATATCTCCATCTGGAGAACCTGATTGACTTTCCCCCATTAAGCTAACAACCAACTGGATTAACATACTGGATGAACCACTAGAAAATGGATTCATTGTGTTTGATAACTTGGTTTCTTGAGCGCCAATAATATCACGCGCACCCGTCATAAAATTAATTAGCAAAATATCATCTTCGCGCCCCATACTGCGACACATAGAGAAAATCTTTGCATACAGGGAATTATCACCTTTACCATCGACATAAATAAAACCACTACCTTGCATTAACGCATTAAAAGCAAACGACACTAAAGCTTCTGTCTTACCGCTACCCGTTGATCCAAAAATCAACATATGTGTCCGCATATCATCGTTATTAAACCAAAGTTCATCGTTATTTGATTTGGAATTACCAAGAAAACAAATACCACGCGCCACATTAGGCTGCATGCCACCACCAGGTTTCATATCATTATAATCTAATGCTTTTGAACGAATTGGCATACGAAAAGGCAACGATGCACGTTTAGCCACATACAAACAGTAACAAGACAGAATAAAGCCGAGCAACAAGACGATGTCAGCAATAGCAGGAAATACACCAGCAAGCGTTGCAAGCACAATAAAAACAATAGAACTTTGTGAGGGCTGTTTTAAAAAATCCCTAATTTTCGTACCAAGCGTACGCGTATCCCGCAGGAGTTGCGATGCATCTTGTTCTTGATTTTTTTCTAACCCTCTAATCATTATCTCATCTCATCTTCGTCGCGGTGGTAAGTAATTTCGGTCAATGCAGACTCTAACGCTAACGTGGCTGTTTCTACCATGGGCAACACTGATTTCCGACCTAATTCTTTTTCAGCCAACCAATGCGCAAAGACACCCGCCGATTCACAAACCGGTGTTCGACGACCAATACAATTCAAGACAAACCATGCTTTTCTATCGACCGGTTTCAACCACAAAAAATCTGAACTACTCAATACGCCATCATAACGCGCCAATTCCAACATCGAGGCCATGACAGTCAGTTCATACGCATGAGACTCAATCACCATGTTCACGCTTTTTTTGTTAAGATATTTGCGACATAGTGCCAATGGATGTTCGCAATGAGTCGTATTTTTCACCGGATCAAAATTATTCGATAATTCTGCCAACACGGCGTAAGCGAGATCGCGATCACCATGTGCTTTTGCAGCGAACACCCCAAATAAAGCCTGCAAATAAGGAGGCAGCGCTTCACAACCACGCCACAATCTACCTAGCTGCAGAGTAAATAAGGCCATTGCCTTACCTTTATCTAATCTTGCGACTATACGTTTATGCCTTAATAATTCATCTTCGAGCGGCATAACCTCTTCTTCAATAATGAGTTGCTTTTGTTTAGCAAAATCCATTGGTGTCAATGACATCGCCCAGGGGCCTTTACGAATATCGACATTAATTAAATCAAGCGTTGTGACCGGTTTAATTTGCGGCCAGATATCTTGTTGTGCTGTTGCCAAATCTTTCATATTGTAAGAACGACGATAGCCAGTCGCAGAAGCACTTTTATAAATCATTATCGCTAACAACAACAAGATAACTATGCAAGGAATAGCAATATACTTACCCACACTAGATGCGATATATTGTGCCTGTACAAATGTCACGCTAACAGGTGCAACAGTTGAAGCATAACGGTTAACTAAGTCTAGCTTAGAAGTAAATAAGCCTATAACGGACATTTCTAGGACTTTAAACTTCAAAAAGACCAGCATAATGTACGCATGCAAGAAATACCAAATAATGCCGCCAACAATGCACAGCGTCAACATGATCCATAAAGGACCGAGTGAATTATCCGGCTGTTGGCCGCCGCCGCCTCCTGGTGCCATAGAAACATCACTCTATTTATTCATCGTGGATTTATGGTGCCATAAATGAGGGGGAATTGACAATTATCTTTATTCCAAACTCAGCGTTCCAAGGGGGCGACCATCGGATCGCCCGCTATTAACCTGAATTCAGACCTGATAACCTGCTATATTCGCTGAATTCAGTCAATTTAACATTAAATTATTGCCCGCCAGCCTGCTTTTGTCGCATTTCAGCCAACGTTTTACAATCAATACATAATGTCGCTGTAGGGCGCGCCTCTAAGCGTCGAATCCCAATATCCACGCCACATTCTTCGCAATAACCATATTCGCCATCACGTAATCGTTTCAACGCCTCGTCAATATCAGCAACTAAATCTGCTTCACGATCTCGCGCTTTCAGTTCTAGGTTAAATTCTTCTTCTTGTGTCGCACGGTCATTCAAATCAGCAAAATGTTTAGGCTCATCCTTAAGGTGCGAGACAGCTGTGTCAATTTTAGACGATAAAGTGGCGCGCCATACGTGCAACAATTCTTTAAAATAGGCTTGCTGAGTCTCACTCATATAATCTTCTTCTGTAGAAATAATGTAAGGTTTCAAACCGAGCGACTCCGCATGCCCAACACTAGTTCGCGACTTGGTTGGCGCTGAAGCGAACGCATGCTCGGCCACAGCGTGAGCTGATGACTCTGCATCCGGTATCACTGAGCTTGTTTTTTCTGACGCTGTACCCTGAAACTCGCTAGACACAACAGAAATTGACTTAAGATTATCAGCATCTTGGTTAACAAAAGGTTTGGTTAATACTGTTTTTTTAGAAGACTTGCTACTGACTTTCTCTGGCGCGACTGTCGCACGAGATTGATCAGCCGTAGTAATCGACTTAGAGCTTGTTTTTGCTGAATTTTTAACCATATTTTCTGGCCCGGCGTTAGATACCGTCGATTGCACTAGCACTCTAGCTTTAGGAGACGCTGCCACAGCAGGTTTCGCCGTTTTTTTATCGCCTGCTTTTGTTATGACTTTGCTCGTTTTAACAACTGCTTTTGCTGTATTCGGCATAATGTATTCCTAAGGTAAAAAAGTTGGCACCCTCTATAGCAGACTTTTGCTATAAAAACAAATTCTATACGCATATATTTTATGCTAATATGATAAAAATAGCGATTTAGAGGAAGGAAACATGTTTAAAATACGCGCTCAAGTCTTATGTTCATTGTTATTTTTGACCTCATCATTAGCTCTGGCCTCATCAGAGGAAGGCTTTTATCTCGGTGTTAACGCAATTGATGGTCAGATTGATATCAACAACGTTACCGTTAATGGAACAAGCTACACTCCTGAAAACAATAATTCCTTTGGCGGCGGATTGAGCTATGGTTTTAATGTATCAAAAAATGTTGCTTTAGATGGCGCTTTTGATGGCTTTAATGTAGTAGATTTCAACGGCACTAATGCCCCAAATCAACAATACTGGTTCAGCTATTTAGCCGTTAAGCCTATGGTGGATTTTTGGAAATTTAATGCCTTTTTTAGCGTTGGCGCTGCTTACGTGCACGTATCTCAGAATAATTCAGGCAATACTGAAGACACAACAAATTCAATGGTCAGACCTTATGGTAGCGTTGGACTCGGATTTAATTTCAGCCCAAGCACAGAATTAGCTCTTTCTATCAACCGCATTCAAGATACTAACACTCCGATCACATTCGGCATGCTAACGTTGACTTATCATTTTGTTACACACTATGAAGATTCAGGTTTTTTGGCTGATTGATAAAACATTAAATCTAGCGCATAGAAGCTGATGCCCCTGCATAAACTCAAATCTGAGTTTATGCAGGGTAAGTGTGGTCGAAGTTAAGCCATAATACGCCATATTAGCCTTATATAAAACTTGCGCGCGTCACCCTATCCAAGCCTTGTAAATCTTGAACAGTCTCAATAGATGCATAATTATAAGACTCAAACAAGGCTTTGAGACTGCCTCCTTGTGCACAACCATGCTCTATCAACAAATACCCACCTGATTTTAAATAATCACGCGCATCAGCAATGATTTTTTCAATATCAGCCAAGCCGTTATTGTCTGCAACTAAAGCACTACGTGGTTCATAACGAATTTCCTCATAAATTAAATGAGGGTCCTGTTTATCAAGATAAGGCGGGTTACTAACAATAATATCAAACTTACCATGGACATTTGACAGCCAATCGCTGTGCACAAACGTCACATTATGAATAGAATTTTTTTCAGCATTACTTTGAGCAACACGCAATGCTTGCAAAGAAATATCAGTAGCCGTTATATGCCAATGTGGATGTTCTTTCGCTAGCGCCAATGCTATAGCGCCCGAACCCGTGCCAAGATCAAGGCAGCGCACCAACTCTAAACGTGTAGCCAGAGCAGACGAAAAATATTCGCCTCTGCAAAGAGATAAAATCAACTCTACTAACAACTCCGTTTCTGGCCGCGGGATCAATGTGTGTTCATTTACCTGAAGTTGCAAGTTCCAAAATTCTTTTTGGCCTAACAAATAAGCAATAGGAATTTGTTGTTGCCGTTTTGCAATCAATCTTTGCCATTGTTGATGCTGGGTCTGTGTTAACACTAAGTCATGATGTGAAAATAAATAAGTACGATCTTGTTGCAAAACATGACACAACAACAACTCCGCATCTAAATGCGGGGTTGTCGAATTATTTCTCAATACAAACGTTGCTTGATTAAGAAGGTTTTTTATGCTCATTTCTTTCATCGTAAATTCCACAGTTAACACCTGCCACACAAGCTTAACGCAGTGAATCTAGGCTTATAAAAAAATGCATAAGAAAGTCATGCAAGAACCCATTACCGACATCTCTTGTTATTCCTGATCACTTTATTTTGGATATGTTATAAAGCAACTCTATGCGCAAAGATTGCCTTATGTTATCGCTGCTCATCCGCTAGCGCCGCTAGCAAGTCGGCTTGATGCTCACGCACCAAAGGATCAATAACCTCGCCAAGATTACCTTCCATAATAGTACTTAATTTATATAAGGTTAAATTAATACGATGATCAGTAAGACGACCTTGAGGGAAATTGTATGTGCGAATGCGCTCTGAACGATCACCGCTGCCCACTAAATTGCGCCGCGTATCTGAAATTTCTTTTTTTTGCTTTTCCTGCTCAACGAGCATAATTTTTGATTGCAACATCGCCATCGCTTTAGCACGATTTTTATGTTGTGAGCGCTCATCCTGACACTCAACGACTATGCCCGTTGGAATGTGAGTAATACGAATAGCGGAATCTGTAGTATTCACGTGCTGGCCGCCCGCACCTGAAGAACGATAAGTATCTACTTTTAAATCGGCAGGATTAATATTGATTTCATCTAGTTCTTCCGCCTCAGGCATCACCGCAACCGTACAAGCAGACGTATGAATCCGACCTTGCGATTCTGTTTCAGGGACGCGCTGCACACGATGGCCACCAGATTCAAATTTTAATTTAGAATAAACATCATCACCACTAATACGCAATACAATTTCTTTATATCCACCATGCTCACCAGGACTGGAATTGACGATTTCTGCTCGCCAACCCATACACTCCGTATAACGAATATACATACGACTTAAATCACCCGCAAAAATTGCCGCCTCATCACCCCCAGTGCCGGCCCGAACTTCTAAATAAATATTACGCCTATCATTAGGATCACGCGGCAATAATAACAACTGTAATTCTTCACCCAATTGCTCTTTACGTTTTTTAGCTTCCGGAAGCTCGACTTCAGCCATTTCTTTTAATTCAGGATCACTCTCAAGCAACATTTCTTCTAACCCAGCAATATCATCATCACAACGCTGATACTGCCTATAAACATCGACTAAGGGCTGTAACTGTGAATATTCTTTTGAAAAATCACGAAATTTGTTTTGATCACCAACAACTTCTGCAGTACTCAAAAGATGACCGAGCTCTTCGTGACGCTCAAGCAAATGATCTAGTTTTTTTTGTAAAGATTCTCTCATTATTTTTCGCTTCCTTGAATGCCAAAAATTTCTGTAGCCGACTCAAGAAGATCATCACGGCCCTCGATACTAGCACGGCGTAATTGAGAACTTGGCAAATGCATAATTTTATTTAAAAGATTTTGTGAAAATTGCCTCAAATCCTCTTGCGTTAAATTATCTTTGGAAAAGCTTTCCAAAACACCATTGCAATATGATTGCATAGTAGCTCGATACTGTTTGATAATCTCGTCAGAATTAATAGATCGCATAGACAATATACACTCTCGCGCCGCCTCCTCTATCAATTTTTCTGCCTGCGTCGCTGCATGTGCGCGCATATTGACATGATCTTGAATAATATTCTTCAATTGATCAAGTTGACACAAAGTAATATAAGCATTCGACACTACCTCCGGGGCAATATCACGCGGCACAGCTAAGTCAATCATTAACGTCGGCTTAGTAACATGGCGAACATGATTTTCAGAAATCACTGCCGTTTTACTGGCAGTAGCGCTAATCACCAGATCAATGTGACATAAACAGTCTGATAACTGTGAAAAATCCACCGCAATACCACGCACGTCTTGTGCAACGCGTTGAGCATTATGCAAATGCCGACTCATAATATAGATAGGATGAGATGTTAGTGATTGCGCATGCTTTGCGGCAATGCGCCCAACGCTACCAACACCAATCACTAAAATACGCGGCGCGTTTGCTTGCTGCCACCATTGTGATGCATACATCACTGCTGTCGACGCAACTGATACTGGACACGCCCCAATTTTGGTACTTGAACGAATTTGTTTAGCCACATGAAACGTTTGTCGAAACAAGCGACTTAAATGCAAGCCAACCGTTTTATGTAAACACGCTAAAGAAAAAGCAGATTTTACCTGACCTAAAATTTCTGGCTCGCCCAATATTAAGGAATCCAAGCCACAAGCTACTCGCATTAAATGCTCGACCGCCGCAACATCATGCATAATATATGCATGTTGCATAAAATCATTAAAGCAAATATGTGAATCGCTCCTAGAGGACAACCACTGTTTGATCGAATCATCAGATAAGCTATAAGCATAAACCTCAGTGCGATTACACGTTGAGAGAATCACGGCTTCTTCTATGTCGGGATGGCTGTGTAAAGATGACAATAACATCTCTACTTCCTCACGAGAAAGAGCAAATTTTTCCCGAGACTCAATAGAGGTCGTTTTGTGATTTAAGCCGATGGCGATGATGTTCATATACAGGCAAAAACATTATTTATGTTAGCAATTCTAACGGCTCGTCTTCCAACTGTCACCCTCTATTGTCAAGTCCAGATAGATTTTATCATGCATAAAGCGAATTTCTCGGGGCAATTCAAGTTGTTGCACACGCTGATAAGCGACATAGTCAATAGACCAGCCTTGCTGTTCCATATGTTGAATACGATGAAACTCATCATACATCAGCTGATCAACTCGTCCTGGCGCCGGCAAACCGCGAACCCAATAGTACAACGACGAAACCGGCAACGACCAACCTACTTGCCGCTGCAACAAAGCCTCTGGCGTTTGCGCAGAATAGGCATGACCACGATTATCTTTTAACTGCACAAAATCAGACCGCCCTTCTATAGTCACCGATCCAATGCCAAAAGGTCCGAACAACATAATTTGGTACAACGTCGCTTGTTGTTGCCAGAAAATATTAGCGCTTAATTTCTTGCCAGGCATTTTTAAAATGAAATCACCGCGGAATTGCCAGTCTATCATATGCGACAGCACATACTGTCGCTGCGACCAAGACAAACTCAACGACTGATCATACTTAGTCGGGGCACAAGCAGATAGCATCAAAACCAAAGCAAAGAGAATAAAAAAGTTTCTTATCGACATTGATGAACCACCAAACCATTATGCGCATGCACATCTTGAGGAGCATCTAAGTCATCGCCAAAAAACTCTACATGACCACCAGCGGCAACCACCAGCGCCAAACCGGCTGCCACATCCCAAAACATAGTGTTACGCTCATGGTAATATTCAGCGCGCCCGCAAGACACATAAGCAAGCGAAATTGCCGCACTACCAATCATGCGCACTTTGCGCCACTGTCGTGCAAAACGCATAAAGTCTATAGAGTTTTGATCGCTAAAATCTTTTGCCACAGGGAAGCCGGTATATAAAATTCCTCGTTCACTTTCTTTAACATCAGAAACAGTTATCGGCCGACTATTTAACCAAGCCCCCTCATTCACTAAGCCGGAAAATAATTCATCGCGATTAAAATCATATATAACGCCCAACATAGGCGTTTTATGCTGGCAAAGAGCAATCGACACTGCCGATACAGGAATATTTTTATAATAATTGTAGCTACCATCGAGAGGATCTACCACCCAAAGATATTGGTGATCAGAATAACCTGCTTGCCAACCACGCTCTTCAGTCAGTACGGGAAAATCGGTAGCTGCTTGTAAAGCGCTTAAAATCACGGCTTCAACCAGGCGATCCGCTGTTATTTTCACCTCTCGCCCCACTTCTTTTTCAACAGACGACCATTGCGAGCGATGCGCCATTAATTGCATGCCGGCAGCCAGAGCCGTACGCTCTGCGAGAGCAAGCAAATCTTTTAAATTTTTATCCACAAGCAAGCAATATGAGTCAACATGAGTATCAAAACTATAGCAAATTTCAATAAATTTTAATATGCGGCTGGGTTACATCAACTCGCCATCTTAGCATTTTATGCTAAATATAGAGGCGCCCAAGCTAAATGACGGGCAATTCTGGCAAAAATAGAGTAGAATAAGGACAATACACCTCATAATGCTCAACCATGATCGAACTAAAAAACGTCACACTACGTCGTGGCACAAAAATACTCTTAGAAGACGCCAGCGCACGCCTTGAAGCAGGCTATCGCACTGGCCTAATCGGCCGAAACGGAACCGGGAAGACCAGTCTGTTTCAGCTAATTACCGGCCAATTACACGAAGAATTGGGCAGCGTTTCTTTAGAAGTACCTCGTCACGATATTGCCTATCTAGAACAAGCTCTACCTCATAGCGATGAAGCCGCCATAGACTATGTTAAACACGGTGATTTTGCCTGGTCGCGGATTCAACATGCACTACAACAAGCAGAAGCAGATGAAGATGGTTTGGCAATCGCACAATGTTATACGGATTTACAAGCTATTGATGGCTTTACTATAGATGCTCGCGCCAGCCAAATTCTTGATGGCTTAGGCTTTTCGCAAGAAACCTTTACAAAGCCAGTGTCAAGTTTTTCTGGCGGCTGGCAAATGCGCTTACAACTAGCGCGCACTCTACTGGCGCCAGCGACACTATTACTACTTGATGAACCAACCAATCACTTAGATATCGAAGCTATTTTATGGCTAGAAACATGGTTGCAAACAAAAAAATGCTCCATGCTTATTATATCTCATGATCGTGATTTTCTGGATAACGTTTGTACACATACATTGCATTTGCGTCAACGCACCCTAAGACTGTACACAGGCAACTACTCTTCATTTGCCCGGCAGTTTGAAATGCAGCTAGAACAAGAAGCTAGTGCTGCTGAAAAAATTTCACGGCAACGTGCACATATGCAATCATTTGTTGATCGTTTTCGCTACAAAGCTTCCAAGGCAAAACAAGCGCAAAGTCGTATTAAAGCAATTGAAAAACTCACCATGACCGTTGGATTACAACGCGAAAATCCTTTTTCATTTCAATTTTTTCCTTGCGCAGAGCTATCAGACCCAATAGTAAAAATCGACACCTCGGTAGGTTATGGTGATAAAATTATTTTAAACAAAGTCGGCATGAATGTTAATCATGATGATCGCATCGCTTTTCTCGGTCGCAATGGCGGCGGTAAAAGCACCATAGTCAAAGCAATAGCCGGTGAGTTGCCAGCAATAAATGGCGAAATCATCTATCATCCTAAACTTAAGATTGGCTATTTTTCACAGCAACAATTAGACACCTTAGACTACGACTCAACACCGTACGAACATGTCCAACAACTCGATAAAAAGTTGGGTGAAACCGAAATACGTAAATATCTCGGCGGTTTTGGCTTTACGGGTGACTGCGTATTTGATCGAGTACGACACTTTTCAGGGGGAGAAAAAGCACGCTTGGCTTTAGCGCTACTCATCTATCATCGACCAAATTTATTACTACTTGATGAACCGACTAACCATTTGGATTTACAAATGCGCGAGGCGCTGATCATCGCTTTGCAAAGCTACCAAGGCTCCGTCATTTTGGTATCGCACGACCGTTACTTTGTCAGCAGCATTTCTGACCAATTATACTGGATTAAACAAAACCAATTAGAGTTATTTCCTGGCGATTTAGAAGATTATCAACACGCTGTTTTAGCCAAAGAAGACTTAGCTAGTACTAAAAAAAACACGGCTAAAAATGACAATGCCTCCCTGATTAAGACGGCTACACCTGCCAATAGCATAAACTCAGAGCATAAAAATGCGGGTAAAAAACGCAAAAAAATAGAGTCGAAACTTGAAACCCTCAAAGAAAAAATAGCAGAAACTGAACAAGAATTGGAAAATCAAGATCTTTATCTACCCGAAAATGCTAAAAAATTAGAAGCATTACTGAGTAAACACAACGACTATAAACATAATTTGCAAACAACAGAGGATGAATGGCTTGCACTCGATTAAAAAATCTGTAAAAATACAACTTCTTCTTTGGGGCGTCGCCAAGCGGTAAGGCACGGGGTTTTGATCTCCGCATACCTAGGTTCGAATCCTAGCGCCCCAGCCAATTCTTTAGCTAAGGCGGATTTTGTGTCTTCTGAGATTAAAATATTTACGGGTAACGCCAATATTCCTCTTGCACAAAAAATCGCGCAACACTTAGGGTTACCTTTAGGTAATATGAAAGTTGGCCGTTACAGTGACGGCGAAATTACTGTAGAAATTCTCGAAAATGTCCGCGGTCGCGAAATTTTCTTAATTCAACCCATGTGTCCGCCAGTAAATGACCATCTCATGGAGCTGATGTTTATGGCAGATGCTTTCCTGCGCGCATCAGTAAGCAAGATAACCCTAATTTGCCCATATTTTGGTTATGCGCGCCAAGATAGACGCGTACGGTCAACACGCGTACCCATTTCAGCCCGGGTCGTTGCAGATATGCTAGTTAGCGCCGGAATTGATCATGTCTTAACCGTCGACATTCACGCCGACCAAATTCAAGGCTTTTTTTCCATCCCGGTAGACAACGTCTACAGCACCTCGATTTTCTTAGAAGATATTCGCCAACGCTTTTCAACCAATGACGACATCATGGTAGTCTCACCCGATGTTGGCGGCGTAGTGCGCGCCCGAGCTGTGGCCAAACACCTCGGAACAGATTTAGCTATTCTAGATAAACGACGCCCCAAAGCAAATGAAGCAAAAATTATGCATATCATTGGCGATGTTACAGATAAAAACTGCATTTTGGTCGACGACATGATTGACACAGCAGGAACATTACGCGCAGGGGTTGACGCCCTGAAAGAACAGGGTGCAAAAAGCATTAGCGCTTACATCACCCACCCAATCCTTTCAGGAAAAGCAATTGAAAACATTGAATTATCTCAACTTGATCAATTAATTGTGACTGACACCATCCCACTAAGCGACAAGGCGCTAGAATGCAAAAAAATCCGCCAAGTCTCAGTAAGCCACATGCTAGCGCAATGTATTGACCGCATGTGCCGCGGAACATCTTTAATGTCCATGTTTCCTTAATCCACATAGTGATAAACATATCTGCTACGGAACAAAGCTAAGTTAACCTGTAACATGACAACCAAATAGCGATAAATCACACAAGCTTAATCCGTTAAATTTAAGATCCACATAAACAACCGCCGCAATACGCCATAATAATTTTCTCACATTAACCGATATCACTTCCTCTCACTGGCTTTTTCCGATAAAATACATGGCCCTAGATTTGGTCGCGAATCCGGGGTATTTATTTAATTTTGGAGAAAACTATGTCAAATTCTACTTTTACGCTGCCAGCGTCAGCGCGCAGTGTTATGGGGAAAGGTGCGAGCCGCCGCCTACGTCGTCAGGGAGATCTTGTCCCGGCTATTGTTTATGGCGCCAACAAAACCCCTGAAAACATCACCATCGAACAACGAATACTACGAAAGGCTTTGGAAAATGAAGCTTTCTATAGCCATATTATCGAACTCGCTATTGATAACAAAAAAGAAAATGTTGTCCTAAAAGCATTACAACGTCATCCATATAAATCATTAATTATGCACGCTGACTTTATGCGTATTGACGAAAATGCAAAAATTCACATGCACGTTCCATTACATTTTACTGGCGAAGATGTGGCTCCTGGCATTAAGGTTGGCAAAGGTATCCTAAGTCGCCACGTTGTGGAATTGGAAGTCATCTGTTTGCCAAGTGACCTGCCAGAATTTATTGAAGTGAATGTTAGTCATATGGATCTTGATCAAATATTGCATATATCTAATATTACGGCACCTAAAGGCGTCGTTTTTTCTGCTTTAAATCATGGCAACGATATGGCGATTGCCAGCGTTCATCTGCCACGAGGCGCTGCTCAACAGGAAGATATTGATGTTGCTGCCGCTGAAGCCGCTGCCAAAGCCGCCGCTGAAGCTGCCAATCCAACCGCTCACAGCAATGATAGCGGCAAGCAGAAGCCGAAGACTGGCAAATAATGCCTCCCATCAAGTTAATCATTGGATTAGCAAATCCGGGTGATCGTTATACGAACACCCGGCATAATGCTGGCGAATGGTTTGTTAACTTATTTGCCTCAACAAGCGATTGGAAAAAAGAAAATTTTTTACATGCTCGCGTAGCAAAAAAAGATATTTTATTTGCTGTCCCAACAACTTATATGAACTTAAGCGGTCAAGCCGCACAAGCCTTGGCCCATTACTACAAAATAACACCGGAAGAGATTTTGGTGGCGCATGACGAAATTGATTTGCCGGCCGGGACCATTCGCTTAAAAAAGGCCGGCGGCCACGGCGGACATAATGGCCTCCGCGATATTATTAAACATTTAGGCACACAAAATTTTTGGCGGTTACGTATTGGCGTCGGACGACCAACGCTTGCAGCACAAGTGGAAAGTCATGTATTAAACCCACCAACCAAAGAAGAACGCCAGCACATTGACCTTAGTTTAACGAACGCGGAAACCATTACACCGCTCTTATTAGAGGGCCAGTTTCAGAAGGCGATGCAGTTATTGCACACATAACGCAAGATTTTTGCAAAAATTAGGACTATGCAAAATGCGATTTCTGGAAATATTAATCAGCCAAGTGATATTGGCAGATTGCGCGAATTATTTTTTATTCAAGCATTAGCTGGCGCAAAAAAAAAACGGTTACTTATAGCCACATAGGCGATTATCAAATAGATGATGTTATTTTTGAAATTGGTGGAAACAACAAAAAAATGCGAAAAATTCAAGATCAAAAAAAGGCATTTTTAGTAAAAAATGATATTCTAGTGTCACGTCAAAAAGAAATTCCGTTAATGTTATTTGGTTTTTTATATTAAAAGTAGGAGTAATGATGGGTTTTAAATGTGGTATCGTTGGCTTACCAAATGTCGGTAAATCAACACTTTTCAAAGCATTAACGCAATCAGCGAATGTCGAAGTAGCTAATTTTCCGTTCTGTACAATTGACCCCAATGTTGGGATGGTTGCCGTGCCTGATAAACGCATCAAAGCGCTCATTGACATCGTACAACCTGAACGCGTGGTTCCGACAACTATGGAATTTGTCGATATCGCCGGCCTTGTCGCTGGTGCATCTGAAGGCGCTGGTCTCGGCAACCAATTTCTTGCGCATATTCGCGAAACTGATGCGATTGCACAAGTAGTACGCTGTTTTGAAAATGATGATATTATTCATGTTAACAATAAAGTCGACCCTCTCAGCGATATCGAAACCATTCACACAGAATTAGCACTGGCAGACTTTAACACTGTACAAAAAGCTCTAGTCCGCGTGAATAAAAATTCACGAAATGGTGATAAAGATGCCGCCAAAGAACAAGCATTGTTAGAAAAAATTAAACAAGAGTTAAATAATGGCGTTGCGATTCGTACGTTACCATTAAGCGAAGATGAGAAAAAAATATTAAGAAATTTACATTTATTAACCGCAAAACCCATGTTATACATTGCCAATGTCAACGAGAACGGTTTTGGCGATGACAATATTCATCTACTCAATGTTCGAAAACATGCTAACAAAGAAAATGCAAGCGTTGTGCCTGTATGTGCTGCATTTGAATCTGAGCTTGCGGGCATGGATGAAGAAGAACAACGAGTATTTTTAGCTGAAATTGGTTTAACAGATTCTGGACTACACCGCATGATTCAAGCAGGCTATGAGTTGCTAGAATTACAAACGTATTTCACAGCAGGTAAAAAAGAAGTTCGCGCTTGGACTATTCGAAAAGGCAATAGCGCGCCACAAGCGGCCGGTGTTATTCATACCGATTTTGAACGTGGATTTATCCGCGCTGAAGTCATTGCTTATGATGATTTTATCCAATATAAAGGCGAACAAGGCGCCAAAGAAGCTGGTAAACTTCGCTCAGAAGGCAAAGAATATATTGTTAAAGATGGCGATGTCATTCATTTTAGATTTAATGTCTAAAATAAATCTTGATACCCGACAAATTTTTTACACAGGTTTGTCGGGCCTGTAGAGCTTATATCTTTACACACCTCTACTAGGTTGTTAATTTACTTACCTGTTATGAAGCTCTTCTTTCGAAAAAATATAAAGATCTAATATTATAGTGTTTAACTAAACTGTCATTATCTTGTGTTAGTCCTCTTAATATTAAACTAGCCAGGATTTTCTAAACTCAAAACACCAGCATTAAAATCATAGGCAAATAATTCCGCATAACGCCCCCAATCTATCATGGTCGTTAAAATACGCGAAGCTTCTTGTTCGCTAAAATATTCTTGTAATTCCCGCAAGAAAATTTCTTCTGAAAGACTGTGCTTATGTTCATCATCTAAAGAACGACGAATATGTTTTGCCAATGGGATATAATGAAGAATTTGTTTTGAAAATAGTTTTTTTCTCTCTTGCATATCCGCATTTGCAAAAGCTGCACCTTCAGATGTAATCGTAATATCTCCTTGCGAGACACGAGCGAAATTTAGCAACTCCAATACCTCTGTGATAGGAAATAAATCGTCACCGTCTAGAAATACTTTTTCAGATAATTCTGGCAAATCCATTCGCCCTTTGTGCTCTGGCGCATTAAGAGTTTCCAATAAACCAGCAATATCAGAGACCTGAACATCTGGCAAACGGTAGCCCAATCCTGCTGTTCTAGCCTGTAAGCGTGCCACCCCACGACCGCCATCTCGTGTTGTCATCAATGTGTAAATTCGATCGACGACTTGACGAAATGGCTTTGATTGCGAGTATCGGGGGTAAGGCAAATCAACAATCAATTCAGCTTTTATTTTACCAGGATTGTCATCAAAAATAATTATCCTATCCGCCATTTCGACAGCTTCATCAATATCATGTGTCACCAGTAAAATACCGTTTAAACGCGTTTTTTTTGTATGCCACAAATCAAGTAAGTCACTACGCAAATTTTCTGATGTTAACACGTCCAGCGCTGAAAATGGTTCATCCATTAATAACACATCTGGATTTACCACTAGCGCGCGAGCAAAACCGACTCGCTGACGCATACCACCTGATAATTCCTTGGGAAAAGCCGATTCAAAACCATCTAAGCCAATCGTATCAATCGCGCGCAAAGCACGATGACGCCTTTCGTGCAAACTTAAACCTTGCGCTTCTAAACCTAACTCAACATTTTGCAAAACCGTTAACCAAGGCATCAAAGCAAACGATTGAAACACCATCGAAATCCCTTGTACCGGCTCTGTGACTTTGTGTCCACGATAAAAAATTTCACCTTGCGATGGATCTACCAAACCAGCAATAATGCGAAGTAAGGTAGATTTTCCGGCGCCAGATTTTCCTAAGAGCGCAACAATTTCACCTGGCTTCAAATCAAAATGGATATCTTGCAAAACATTTAATGATTGCTTGGATCCTTTATGAAACGATTTGCTCACATGAGAAACTTGAATAATGCTAGAAATTTCAGGTTTATTCATCACAATATCTGCCTACTGCCTGTTGACTTTATTAAGTTTTTAAAACAGTATAATTCATTTTATTTGGTTTCTCTATGTTAACAACCAAGTCGTTGATTGGCTTGATTTCATTGCTCATAATAGCAGCAGTTTTTTTAGATCCTGTACGTTATACAGCCGGAGACGCGCGCAACACTTTACTAACTAGTGAAGCAATAATTCAGCATGGAACCATTAAACTTGACATTTACTGCAAGCACGCAGATTTGTGCGGCGCTACTCAACATGAAAGCGCCCCTCTGCAAGGGCATAAAGCGGACGCCAAACAAAGCGATTAATCACAACGACTATTAAACACATAACGATAATGCCGAGAGCCTCTTGCGCTGGCTTTCCTGTGTAAGTCATTTCTGAAATATAAGCACCCAGGCCGAGAGCTTGTAAACGGTTCCCGCCCCAATTTAGAACCTCAGCAACAATACTCGCATTCCAAGCACCACCGGCCGCCGCCATCGCCCCCGTCACATAATAAGGAAAAATGATTGGCAAAATGACACGCTTCCATTTCAACCAACCACGCACACCGAATAAACGCGATGCCATCAATAATTCTTTTGGCAACGTTGTCGTACCGGCAATAACATTAAATAAAATATACCACTGCGTACCAAGAATCATTAAAGGGGCCGTGAAAATAGTAATATTAGCGTCAAAATACATAATCACCATAACTGCAATTGGATATAATAAATTTGCGGGAAATGCTGCAAAAAATTGCGCAATCGGCTGAATAATCGCAGCTGCTTTTGGGCGCAACCCTACCCACACACCTATAGGAATCCAAACAAGCGAACATACAGCGATCATCAAAAAAATCTTAGCTGCTGTAATCAAACCTAAGCCACAGACCAAAAGAACATCACGCCACGTTGCATGATGCGCAATAAATTCTATTAACATAAACAAAGCCGCCAAGATCGCTAAATAAACAGCAATCTGCGAGACCCAGGTTAATAACCAAAATAAATAGCTTTTATGTTTAACTATCGCAGCAGCCTGTCTTTCTCGATACGGTATAACACGAATATTAATCACTATATCGCGTAACAAAGCTAAACAGCTACCAAAACGCTTAAACCAACGACTTCTCAAAAAAATATCGACAACCCATGATTCCGCCATATGATCATTGGGCTCTAAATCAGTACGAAACTTATCTGACCAAGACATCAGCGGGCGAAATAATAATTGATCATATAAAATAATCACGCCTAACATCGTTAAAATAGCATAAACAATCGCAACCTTATCCGACTCGGTAATTGCTACAGCGATATACGAACCAATTCCTGGCAACATGATGGATTGATTTGCAATCGAAATCGCTTCAGACGCAACCACAAAAAACCAACCTGCAGACATGGACAACATCATATTCCAGAGCAAACTTGGAATAGTCATCGGTACCTCAACGCGCCAAAAGCGCTGCCAAGCGTTTAAATGAAATAAGCGTGCCGCGTTTTTTAATTCCGTTGGCACCAATTTTAACGATTGATAAAACCCTAATAACATATTCCACACTTGAGATGTAACAATCGCAAAAATGGCCGCACATTCCGGCCCCAACATACTGTTAGGAAACAAACCGATAAATGTCGGCACACTGATGGTTAAAAATCCTAAAATGGGCACAGATTGCAAAATATCAACCATCGGGATAATTATGCGCTCAGCATGACGACTTTTTGCCGCCCATGTGCCAAAGATGAACGTAATTAGCAAGGAAACACCCATGGCAATAAACATGCGCATAACCGTTCTTAACGCATAATCTGGTAAATATAACGCTGACAGATGAATCGTGATAGGTTGACCCAAATCAAAAGGGCTGCTCATTTCTTTTGCAGCAATAGCTAACACGATAATAATCGCCAGCACAACTAACAACGCAGCCAGATCCCAAAAATTAGGATAAGTATTTTGATTAGTGGAAAAGACGATTTTTTTAAGACGCATTTTTTTCTCTGTTGAGACGACGCTTTAATTATAATAACGATAAAGGCTTAAAATTCAATCACATATTTTGATGACTCCAAAAAAAAAACCTGGCTCTGTATAACCTGATAATCAAGTATAATGCAGACAATCCATGGTCTGCATTTAAACCAATATTCACATCCAGGATGATAAAACCACTAGAGCCATTAACCAAAATAAAGCTTATTTTTTCCTGCCAAATATTCCACTGTTCTTGGCAACATTGGCTGACTCGGCCTTACCCATCAATGCCATGACGCGCTCAAATGTAGAAACTTGTTCTTCCTCACCCGACTGTAGAACCAAATCAATCATGGAACTATCTTCATTGGTCAACATTCTCTTATACCGAATAACGTCATCCTTACTTATTTTTTCTCTTTGTTCTAGCTCGGATAACTTCGCATCTAAGATTGGGCCAATTAAAGCCATAGCCTCATCCCACAAGGCGCTAAGCTTAGAATCATCGCTCATAAAGCAGTTCTTGTGCAAAATTTTAATGTTGTCTATTATAAAATCTATTTCATACGTTTTCAAAACATAGCCCTCTTGCGCTTTACGCGAAAGCTGATAGGTATAGTAGGCAACAAGTACAGCATCATTACCTTCTACTGCAATATAGTTCACTAATTTCTTCCAATCATGTGAAGCCACATGGGCAACCGAGCGCGACCAAGAATACACAGAGAATGATGTACTAGCTTTGGCTGGTGCTAAGTTATGCAACCAATCAAAAGCACTTTCTAATAGCTCATCAGCTAATCCAGAGCCAAGCGTCTCAGCAGAACGAGCGTTTATATATCCTTTTAATATATGCCTCACGTGATCTGTATTCAGCGACCCCCTTAAACCATGTAGCCTCATCCAATATTCTAATTGAGTTCCACCAAGCACTTGGTCAAAAAAACCAACACCTCTTGAATAATTACTAGCTCTAGAACAAGAGGTAGTAGACGTATAAGAAGATAAACGACTTAATTTCGATTGCCGAGAAACGCCTGTCAATCGTGAACTTACAGACATAGTTTCATGATCAAAACCCTCAACCTCAGTTTCACCACTACACATTTCGTATAATGTCACGATTTTTGCCATATCTTCATAAATAATTTTTTGCTGGGGTGACAACCCTTCTATATAAGCATCATTCTCAAGCATAAAATCAGTGTGCGCAAATAAATGCCTACAGAGCTTGGTCATTCGACTCTCCAGGAACTCATGATTTAATGAAATAATTTGCAACTGATCTTGTTCTGGATCTTGTTCTGGAGAAGCATTGTAAATCGCTGCCAAAAAGAAAATAGCATTATAAACAGGTGTGTGAAAGTTTTCTTTTAGAGCAGCAGAAATAGCCCCAATAACGAACCCGCGTTCTTCTATCGATAAATCATTCGGATTTTTTCGAAGAATATTCACTAGCAGCAAAACACACCAAGCTTCTTTTTCATAACGCTCAAACTGAAAATCCTCAGTTTCAAGCTTGTCATAATAGTGAGCCCATCGATACTTCTGTTTCTTAAGTTCTGCACTTGCGACATCTTCGCCCGCTCTTTTAGATGACCGATACATAATGTACTGTATCGGCAATTCACCATCGTTATCCGGAGTTTCAGTAAATAGCATATGAGCGGTCAACTTTCCTGATAATATCCGCCGGTTAATTTCTATCAAGGCGGCAGTCGCGTGAAAATAGTAAGAATCAAAGCCATATTCACCTTCTATTTTATCGACAGGCACCACTAGTACTACAGCATAAAGAACCTGATATAAGAGCATGAAAAAATTTTCCAAGGTAGGAGCTTGACTTTTTTTATTTTTAAGCAATTTCATCAACCGCGTAATAGTCTCATTTATGTAGTTGGACTCTTCAACAAAGCCATAAATTAATTCGATAATATCCTGTACGATGAGTACTTTGTTTGTATCGTCTGTTTCTGGCGAACAGTAATCATCAATTTTCAACATCAGTTCCTGAGCAAACTCCGAATCAGCGGGGTAAGTTAGCATCATTTCATCGTCATCATCCAAGCTTTTTTGACTTCGCAACTCTTCTTCGCCTTGAAACTCTTCTTCGCCTTGAAACTCTTCTTCGCCTTGAAACTCTTCTTCGCCTTGAAACTCTTCTTCGCCTTGGAGCTCTTCTTCGCCTTGGAACTCTTCTTCGCCTCGACTACCCACTGACTGTCTTTGCGCTACAGCGATATCACCATAAAAGTCATCATCTTCTTCATGGAAATCAAAAAATTGGCGTTCTGCTTGAGTACCAACGTTTTTGCTATCATGGTCCTGCGATTTTTTGCCCACCGGTTTTAATATTGGGGATTGAATATACTGAAGCGATGCTAAAGAAGCAGCGCCTTCGTGCGTCTTAAGATTAGTATGAGCAAAAGCATGAAGCTTTTTTCTTTCAAGAAAATTGTTTCTATCGCTCTCATCACTTGCTGATGCATTCTTTTCTAAAACAGAATCATCATGCTGTTGATCACTATGTTGTTTAGCGTGCTTTTCTTGCCCTTGATCGTCAGCGTTGTTAAACCCATCCTCACCTATACCCGTATCTTCATCTTCATCGTCATCTTCGCGAATTACCTCAAGCGGTGTTTTTTGCTTTTTTCGTGATGAACTTTTGTTTACAACACTTCGCTTTCGGGCTGTAATAAAACCATTAAAACTCGGTTCCTCTATAATCTTCAGACTATAACCAACTGCTTCATCAACATTGGCCGCAAGAGTAGATTCATCAGGAAATTCTGTCATTATTGGGGCTGGCGCATCTTGTGGGAATCGATCATCCTTAGATAAAAACTCATAAAGTTGAGCATAACTTCTGTGCGCCACAAAGATATTTTCACTCTCCGCGGTACGAACATCAATATACTCCTTAATGAGGTTGAACCAATCAAACACAAGAGTCCAGCAATCATCCTTAGGATTGCTTTGCTTACAGATTTCTTTCAAAGAATATGTGATGAGATCAATCAGCGAACCATCATCTCGTAAAGATGATAGTTGAGTAAAAAATTTTTCCCAAAAAATTCCAAGTCTTTTAATTCGCACTATTTTTAAACTATGCTTTTCAAAAAAACTAGTGTTTTCTCCATAAATCTCGGATCGCATCATGATAGAATGATGATCAGTAGATAATAAAGTCTCATTCACGTCGATGGTTTTTACCTCAGAGATTTTTAACAACATTTGTAAAATGTTCTTATTATGTTTACGCGTATTAAATCTTCCACCCAATATGGAATTCAATGAAATATGATTAATTACTAATACTAATAAGCTTGCTTTTTTCATAGCCAAGGATACATTCTGGCCATGCTCCGAACTCAGTAATAGCGAAAAATTCATATCTTGTTGCTCTAATAAATATTGCTTTTGAAGAATACGAGTCATCAGCAGTTTTTCTCTTTCGACTATAGTCGCTTCATAATCTGAAGAATCCGAAAATTTGAGCGTTTCTCGCAATTGACGCAACATCATAAATTCATGCCACTCAGAACCAGAATACATAAGAATGAATTCTTTCGCTGTGCTTAAAATCAATTGCGTTAAAGATACCGAATTTGCCTTATCACAATGTTTTTTGAGAAATTTAAGTAGCGTATCACTGCCAGACCCGACGAGCTCTTCCGGAATAGCTACGTTAATACACCGATCACTTCTATCTCTTTTTTCATCTTCTTTCTTAAAAAGATGAATAAAAATTTTTAACATCTCTCGACTAAAAGGCCAAGACGACTTGGGGTCATCAAAAAGAACTCCTATCACTTGGTGTGTAGAAAGCCGCCGCACCTTCAAAGGACGGTTAATAATTTGATCGAGAAGCTCTATAGTAGTCATGATAATTTTTCCTTATGTTAAAGCTGTTAAACTGTATTGAGCATGGCAAAGTTAAGCGCTGGCTAGTGACGTATATAATATTAATTATATCATGGCAAAATAAATGCCGCTGAAAGCAGCATAATAACCGTACTGTAAACCGCTTATAGCCAAGATCTATAGTGCTCAAAATTTTTATACTATAAAGGCAAAACCTTAAAAGAATATTAGCAAGGGTCATACTTAAATCTTTGGCTAAAAAAATGTCATGTATGGACAATATGCCATCATAAGTTGTACTATAAAGCACAGTTTTTTTATGAGAAACATGATGATTCGACTATCCCCCGGCGACCAAGCACCCGCCTTCACTGCATTAGCAGACACCGGCGAACAAATCTCTTTATCGCAATTCAAAGAAAAAAACGTTATTTTGTATTTTTACCCCAAAGACGACACACCGGGCTGCACCAAAGAGGCCTGTGACTTCACACAACACCACCAAGCTTTTGCGAATAACAACACGGTCATCATTGGTGTTTCAAAAGATAGTATTGAAAGCCATAAAAAATTCAAAGAAAAATACCAATTATCTTTTATGTTAATTTCCGATCCTGATGGCGTACTGTGCGAAAAATATGGCGCCTGGGGTGAAAAGAAAAATTATGGAAAAATATATCAAGGCATTATTCGCTCGACTTTTTTGATTGATCAAACCGGGACTATTACAGCTGCGATGTATAATGTAAAAGCAACAGGCCATGTAGACAAAATGTTGCGAGAATTGTTTTGAGCTAGTACAACTGACGTCACTATTCAACCAATCCTTGCCGTTTTAATTCTTTAAGACTATCTTCCATAGTACGCATGCCACTTGCTCGCCCTGTTTGCATAGCTGACATAATTTGAGAAATTTTATTTTCACGAATAAGATTTTTAATCGCTATGGTAGCAATCATGACTTCTTGAACTGCAACACGGCCACCACCTTTTTTCTTAATTAATGCTTGAGAAATTACTGCCTGCAAGGAATTTGACAACAGACTCCTTACCAATTCTTTATCTCCAGCAGGAAATACATCAATAATTCGATTTATCGTCGCTGCGCAAGAATTAGTATGTAAAGTAGCAAAGACCAAATGCCCTGTCTCTGCCGCCGTTAATGCCAAACGTATTGTGTCCAAATCACGCATTTCGCCTAGTAAAATAATATCAGGATCTTCTCGCAATGAAGCACGCAAAGCATGCTGAAAGCTTGTTGTATGTTGAGCTAATTCGCGTTGTTGAATTAATGATTTTTTAGGGTGATAAACATATTCAATAGGATCTTCGATAGTAATAATATGCGAAGCTTGATTCATGTTAATATGCTGAATCATTGCAGCAAGCGTTGTGCTTTTACCACTACCCGACGAGCCAGTAACTAAAATCAATCCCTGCTGCAAAGCACATACATCCTTTAAAACCTCTGAACATACTAATGAGTCCAATAGTGGAATTTGACTAGTGAGAATTCTAAATGTTGCACTAATACCATGTAACTGATGAAAAACATTCACTCGGCATCTGATGCCATTACAAAACATATATGAGAAATCTTGCTCCTGATCCTTAGAGCATTGCTCAGGCCTTATTTCGGCTAACTGATCTTCAAGCCACTGGGCTTCCAAGATATTTGCGCCAGCTAGAGGAATTAAATCGCCATCAATACGATACATCGGCGGCATACCACTAGAGACATGAAGATCAGAAGCATGTAAGTGAACAGCTTCGCCGAGTAAATCTAACAAATTCATCGATATCTCCTGTTGTTTTCTATACTAGATTCCGCACTTAGAACTATAGCGAACAAATTTAAAACACTAGATCCCGGTTTATAGAACCAGTTTATGGATTAACTAAAGCAAATTAATTCGGCTAGGTTTGCCAGATTAATAATAAGGGAAAGGAATAAAAAAATAGGCTAACACAGTTGTAATAATTATTGAAATTGAATCGGTTACACAGCGCAACCGATTCAACTTGACATCAAACGACCGACATCTTATCCACACGCTGAAATCCTTTCGGCAGTTTATTGCCACGGCGACCGCGCTCACCGGCATAATGTTCAAGATCACTCGACTTTAAGGATAATTTACGTTTTCCAGCCAATAGCTCTAATGACGCGCCTTTGGCAAAAACAATAATATCGGTAACAAATTCTTCACGCGCTGAAGCACGCTTTGAATTGACACTAATCATTTTATTGCCTTTACCCTTCGCTAACTCTGGCAATTCTTTGACAGGAAAAACCAACATGCGACCTTCATTAGTGACCATAGCGACCAAATCTGTCGATAATGACGTCACGCGTTGCGGCATTAATACTTGCGCATTATCAGGTAATTTTAAAATGGCTTTACCTGCCTTGTTACGCGCATACAGCTCTGAGAATTTAACGATGAATCCATAACCAGCATCTGATGCCATGACATACAAGTCATGATCCTCGCCAAATAATGCAGTAATAAATGATGCGCCTGGAGGTGGTGTTACATAACCAGTTAATGGATCGCCATAACCACGAGCCGAAGGGAGTGCACCAGCAATTAAAGAATATGTGCGTCCTGTACTATCGATGAAAACCACTTGCTGCTGACTTTTACCCATAGCAGAACACAACAAGCTATCACTAGATTTATAATTTAAAACACTTGCGTCTATTTCATGGCCTTTCGCTTGTCGAACCCAACCCATTTTCGAAAGAATAACAGTCACCGGTTCTGATGGTAATAGATCACTTTCTTTAATGACTTGAGCCTCCGCTCGTTCAACTAAAGCTGATTTCCTCTCATCGCCATATTTTTCAGCATCTTCGCTCAATTCTTTTTTTATTAATGTCGTTAAACGCGCATCTGATCCCAAAATCTTTTCTAATTCATCTCGCTCTTTACCCAACTCATCTTGTTCGCCACGAATTTTCATTTCTTCAAGTTTCGCTAAGTGACGTAATTTAATTTCTAAAATCGCCTCAGCTTGCTCTTCCGAAAGCTTAAAACGTGCCATCAACACTGCCTTTGGCTCATCTTCACTACGAATGATATGAATTACTTCATCAATATTTAAAAATGCGATAAGCAAACCATCTAGAATGTGCAAACGTTTCAATACTTTATCTAAACGATACTGCAATCGCTTCTTAACAATTGCACGACGAT
Organism: Alphaproteobacteria bacterium; assembly: GCA_021151585.1. Classification (GTDB taxonomy): domain Bacteria; phylum Pseudomonadota; class Gammaproteobacteria; order JAGOUN01; family JAGOUN01; genus JAGOUN01. The sequence goes on from JAGKWX010000002.1 coordinate 106,702, forward strand.
ATACCAACCATTCTTGTAAAATTTCTAATAAATTTTTAACTTGAGGTCGACCATCTAAGCCTATCATGTTTAAATTAATGCGATAATTTTTTTCTAAATCTGTTGATGCAAACAAATGAGCCATCATAGCATCAAGATCGACACGATTAGACTTCGGCACGATAACTAAGCGCGTTGGATTTTCATGATCTGACTCATCACGCAAATCATCGACCATAGGCAATTTTTTCTCGCGCATCAAGGCAGCAATTTGTTCCAGTACTTTTGCGCCCGAGGCCTGATACGGTAACGCAGTAACAACGACCTCACCTTCCTCAACAACATAAGTGGCGCGCATTTTGATAGAACCATTACCTTTGCGATAAATTTCTGCAATTTCTGACTTAGGCGTAATAATTTCTGCCCGGGTTGGAAAGTCTGGCGCTGGCACAATGTGAACAATGTCACTCAGCGACGCTGTAGGATGCTCTAGGATATGCACGCACGCACTAACCACTTCCCTTAAGTTATGCGAAGGAATATCCGTTGCCATTCCAACCGCAATACCACTTGCACCATTTAACAAAATATTCGGCAAACGCGCAGGCAATTGCGCAGGCTCCTCTAACGTACCGTCAAAATTTGGCACCCAATCCGTTGTCCCCTGATCCAACTCTTTCAATATCACTTCAGCATAGCGCGATAATTTCGATTCGGTATATCGCATCGCCGCAAATGATTTTGGATCATCTGGCGACCCCCAGTTTCCTTGACCATCCACCAATGGATACCGATAAGAAAAATCTTGCGCCATCAATACCATTGCTTCATAGCATGCAGTATCACCATGCGGATGAAATTTACCTAAAACATCACCGACCGTACGTGCGGATTTTTTATGTTTCGCGGCAGCATTCAAACCCAATTCCGACATCGCATAAACAATACGACGCTGCACCGGCTTTAAACCATCACTAATATGTGGCAACGCGCGGTCCAAGATCACATACATGGAATAATCTAAATAGGCACGCTCAGTAAATTCATGTAAAGGCTGTTGTTCAACGCCTTGCGTGTTCATCAATACTTGCTTCATGTAGCCTCCAGCTTAACATCGCGTTTTTCATAGAGTTTACTGTAAATTCAATCAGTTTTTAATAGGTAAAACATTCAAATAGGCGTAAAATCGGAAAATAAATAAAAGCAAAACATCAGGGGCAACAAAAAGCATCACATCAGAGAACAACACTACTGACTAATGTTAGAAAAACATAAATTTACAATAAAGACTGCATGTTATTCACTAATGCCTTCGCCTGTCTCCAAGCGCTTTCTAAATCACCATCACCCAACCAATCACCTGTGGCAGCAAGTCTTGTGGTAATATCACAATAACTACTTAAAGGTTGTGGCATATGATGGCGCGCATAACGCCAGCGATGTACAGAAGTATAATCATAACTGTCAGTATCAAGACGAATAATATCGGGCAAATTTTTTAACAATATATTTTCAACTATGGGTAATTCTGTTTCTATGTGCTCACTAGTCCACATAGGCTGCGTATGTAATGCCAAACAACTAAATCGACGATCTCTATGTGGCTTCGTTGAATTTACATAAATAGCTCGCCAAACAGGATGATCAAAAATCGAAGCAACCCACGATTCTTGCCAGGGTAGGCTAGTCGCAAGCAACATTACATGACAAGCTTCGATGGACGGCGGGGTCATGATTGGGCTTGTTATATTAGAAAAAAATAATCGCTCTGTTTGGCAAAAAGGGGCGGTAGAAATAACCCAATCATAACAACCTAAGCGATTGCCATGAGTATCATACAATTCATGCGGCTGAGCACTTGGTTCAGACAAAGGAGCGACTTCAGTAGAGAGATGAAGTGAAACATCTTGCGCCCAATATTTACATAAACTATTCATGTTAGGACAAGCAACAAAAAAATTATCCGCATCCTTGTTAATTATAATTTCGCCATATTGATCAACATAAAGACGTTGTCCAGACCATTGCGCAACTAAGCCGGAGTGAAAAAAAGGCTGTAAAAATTCATAAAACTCTTCAGATCGAACTTCGAAGCAAGGCAAGCCATGATCAAAAGTAAAATTCTCCGCGTAACGACTACTCATACGACCACCAACTCCGCGCGCTTTTTCAAAAACAACAACGTCAGCAAACGATTGCAATTTTTTAGCAAGCACAAGCCCTGAAAATCCAGCACCAATAATAGCAATTTTTTTCATATTTAACACACGCACATCATGCAACTTAGCAAAACAACAACATATGTTGTTGCAATACAACGTAGCTTAAAAAATCAAAAATCAATTCAACGCATTCTATAGAGCTGTATATCGACACACAACAATAAAATAAATACGACAGAAAAAAGTCATATGACAAAACTTATATTTGTAAACAGTATAGTCGCGACTGATAACAACGTCAGCACATTAGTCATCAATAATAGCCATAAACTACAGCGCATCTTGCTTGAAGCTTATAATTAAACGTCTTCGTCATCCATATCCAGAAATAGTTGCTACTTGCCAAATCAGCATCGAGCACATGATTCGTGCATGATTATGCAGACACCCCGCATCACGCTTCATCATGACGAAGAGAATTAATAGTCATGTGATCAATCGAGTGAAAATGTTTAGCTCTATGTTTAGTTTGCCGACCACTAACACGAGTGCGCCAAACTCGAAAACTGCGGCGCTTCAAATAGCCGCGCATAATGCGAATCACCTCTGCTTCCGACAAACCTAATTGACTATGAATCGCTTCAAAAGGACATTCATCTTGCCATGCTAATGAAACAAGCTCATCAATATTGCAATCTATTTCTTTCTTCATATTTTCTGCCTTAGACGTAGCGATGACAATCCACCATCAACGCCAAGCACTTGACCAGTCACCCAATTATTTGCTGGATCAAGCAAGAAAATGATAGCACGAGCAATATCATCAACATGACCAATCCGCCCCAAAGGATGCATCGCCTCAGACGCTTTACGAGCCATATCGTTAGTTGTTAAAGCTGATGTTAACGATGTATCAACCAGCCCTGGCGCCACAACATTAAAACGTAGTTTTTGCATAGCATATGTAGATGCAGCAGATAAGGCCAAGCCTTCAATCCCGGCTTTTGCAGCAGAAATGGCCTCATGATTAACTAAACCAACTCGGGCTGCTGCTGATGATATTAACACCACAGAACCACCCTGCTTCATGTATTTTCCTGCGGCACGAACCGTAGAAAATGCTGTTGTTAAAGAGGCATCGATTACCGACTGATAATCTTGTTTTGTTGTCAAATGGGCTGAACGTAACCACAAAGAACCACTACAATTCACTACGCCATCGAGGGGGCCTGCTTGTTGAAACACAGCTTCGGTTGCATCAAAATCTGTGGCATCCAACAGCGCATCTGGCGTAATTTTTTCAGCGTTACGCGCCGTTATGAACACCTGATGCCCCTGTTCACGTAACATTGCGCCAACACGCTGACCAATACTGCTACTTCCCGCAATCACTAAATAATTTGCCATAGCTTATACCTCTGATTATCAATCCAAGCACACAAATACTTTAATAATAAACATTATATATCAATCAAATTACCCTTTTCTTCTAACCACGCCTTGCGGTCACTAGCCCGTTTCTTTGCTAACAACATATCCATACGCGCTTCAGTTTGCAGCGGGTCTTGCATGGTCAACTGGACGAGGCGACGTGTATCTGGCGCCATCGTTGTTTCACGCAGTTGCAAAGGATTCATTTCACCCAAACCTTTAAAACGTAAAACATTGACCTTGCCTCTTTTCTTTTCTGCATCTATACGATCTAAAATACCTTGCTTTTCAGATTCATCGAGCGCATAAAAAACTTCTTTGCCAATATCAATACGATATAAGGGCGGCATCGCTACAAATACGTGCCCTGCTAATACTAAATGCCTGAAATGTTTTACAAACAAAGCACAAAGTAGTGATGCGATATGTGCGCCGTCAGAATCGGCATCCGCCAAAATACATACTTTTCCGTATCGCAAGCCAGTTAAATCGGCAGAATTCGGATCAACGCCCAATGCCACAGCAATATCATGCACTTCCTGAGATGCCAGCACTTGTGATGAATCGACCTCCCACGTATTGAGAATTTTTCCTCGCAAAGGCATAACTGCTTGAAATACTTTTTCACGGGCTTGCTTAGCTGACCCACCTGCAGAATCCCCCTCGACTAAAAACAATTCTGTTTCACGCATATCTTGCGATGTGCAATCAGCCAATTTTCCTGGCAAGGCTGGGCCTTGAGTGATTTTTTTTCTGGTTACTTTTAAAGCCGTTTTTAAACGTTTTTGCGCATTATTAATCGCAAGTTCTGCGATTTTTTCACCAAGCTGTACATGTTGATTAAGCCATAAGCTAAAAGCATCTTTAGTCACGCCAGAAACAAAACTCGCACATTCGCGCGACGATAACCGTTCTTTAGTTTGGCCTGCGAATTGTGGATCACGTAATTTTGCCGATAAAATATAACAACAATTTTCCCATAAATCTTCTGCCGTCAATTTTACGCCTCGCGGCAATAAGTTTCGAAACTCACAAAATTCACGCAGGGCTTCTGACAATCCAGTACGCAAACCATTAACATGCGTACCGCCTTGCGCGGTTGGGATCAAATTGACGTAACTTTCTGTTAACAACTCACCACGCTCAGGCAGCCAAACGACTGCCCAGTCAACCATTTCGTGACCGCCTTTAGCAGAACCTAAAAATGGTTCTGCTGGCAATAATTCCAAACCATTTAATGAATCTAGCAAATATCCTGATAATCCATGTTCATAATGCCACGCAATTTTCTCTTTATGAATTTGGTCATCTAACGAAACTTTTAAACCCGAACATAATACTGCTTTTGCACGCAATACATGTTTTAAACGGCTAATTGAGAAATTTGGAGAATCAAAATATTTAGGATCTGGTAAAAATCGTACGCTGGTGCCCGTATCGCGTTTAGCGGTTTCACCAATGACATGTAATTCTGATTTTTTAGCGCCGTGCTCAAATCGCATTTGATGAATTTGGCCATGTTGCCGCACCGTCACAACCAACCATTGCGAAAGCGCATTGACCACAGAAATACCAACGCCGTGTAAACCGCCAGAAAAGTTATAGCTATCATTGGAAAATTTTGCGCCTGCATGCAAACGGGTTAAAATAAGCTCTACCCCGGACACTTGCTCATCAAGATGGATATCCGTTGGCATACCACGACCATCGTCAATGACCTCAATCGAACCATCTTCATAGACAATCACATCAATTTGTGTCGCATGGCCGGCGAGTGCTTCATCAACACTATTATCAATTGCCTCGCTCGCCAAATGATTGGGTCGCGTCGTATCCGTATACATCCCAGGACGTTTTTGCACTGGCTCGAGGCCGCTCAGCACTTCTATCGATTGGGCGTTATATTTTTTTTCTGTCATAACTGTATCACTTATATTTTAAATTCTATCTTAATTCATCATGCGTCCATAGTCGCAAAATTTTTATTATTTTTTGCATATCATCGACTTGATAATTTATTCTATGCTACACATTGATACGACGCGAGTAATACCCTTGCAAATCACCCAAAAGTTTTTCATAAGGCGAAACATTTTTAAAGGGATTTTTACTTAAAATTGATAATAGCACGAAAATCAATTTTAAAGCAATGATCTTTTACGCAAGAAAGTGTAAGATAACGCATTCCATAATTAAAGTACGAGTCTTATGCAACGCAAACAAATCGCAGCTAGCAGTTTAGGCAATGTTCTTGAATGGTTAGATTTTGGATTATTTTTATTCCTCGCCCCCATGATTGGCGAAATATTTTTTCCTGCAGAAAATGCACAACTCTCAGAACTAGCCGCGTTTGGCGTCTTTGCTGGTGGATTTTTATGCCGTCCGATGGGCGGCATTATTTTTGGACATCTTGGCGACAGGCTAGGCCGGGCAAAACCTTTGCGTCTTTCCATCCTTATTATTACCTTCAGCACTTTATTCATTGGTTTGTTACCCAGCTATTCGTCCGCTGGAATAATAGCACCAATACTTTTTACTTTATTACGCTTAATCCAAGGTGTTGCTATTGGTGGCGAATACAGCGGTGTTATGACATATTTAGTCGAATCAGCGCCACAGAAACGTCGAGGATTTATTGGAAGCTTCGCTGCCACAGGCGCAAATTTCGGGTTTTTTCTCGCTACTATTTTTATTTTATGTTTACAGCATTGTTTCAATGCAACCAGCATCATGCAAGGGGCGTGGCGAATCCCCTTTATTGTCATCGGCGTCATAGGCGCAATCATTTCTTATTATCGTTTAAAACTGCTAGAAACCCCAATATTTGAAAGCACAAAAAAAATGCAAAACATTGCCTCTCAGCCCTTATTAACAGCAGTACGCACAGCACCCAAGAGCCTGCTAATTATATTTGGGTTAAATGCCATGAGCTGTGGCTTTTACTATGTATTCTTTGGTTATATGCCGGAATACTTACAAAAATATCTTCGGATTTCAGCCAATCAATCGTTTGCAATTGAAATGCTGACCTTAATTGGCATGCTATTGCTAGTACCTCTAACAGGCCTCCTGGGCGATCGTTTTGGTAGAAGAAAACTATTACTGATCACCGCATCTAGCATGATCGTACTCGCCTTTCCACTCTTTTATCTCTTACAATTATCTACTGTCGTTTGCATTAGTACGGCATTATGTATTTCAACCATATTAAGCTCACTAGACCAAGGCAATACACTAACGACCATTGTTGAAATATGCCCATCAAATATTCGTTATAGCAGCATCGCATTTGCGTACAATATTAGCGCAGCAATTTTTGGCGGATTAAGCCCCATGATCGTTATTCATTTGATTAATAAGATAAATTTAAGCGCGCCGGGTTATTATATCGTCTTAACATCAAGCATAGGCTTGCTAGCCATACTTGCTCTATCAAAACAACTCACTCCAAAACGACAGTAAACGATGCGGTTTCAGATGTTGAGTCGATTGCCTCCCAAGGGCGCACATGAACTAATACCACCTTCGTCATTTGTGGCGCAATAGCCTTGGACTTCACCGTAAACACCCACTTTTCAATCCCTGGAGCACCAGCAACTTTCGCCTCTTTCGCAGCCACATATTCGTGATCGGATAGTTTTAATAATTGCGAATTATACGAATCAATCAACCATACAAAACCAGTAGATGGATTTGACGGCAATGCAATGGTAAGCTCCGATTGATCGGCACCAACAACAATGGTTTTATTAACATCTGAGGCAGCAGCAGCAGCGGAAACCGTGGTTGGAAACAAAAAATTCAGAAGCAAAGGCGCTAATAAAAAAAATTTTTTCATTCTTGATCCTTAAAAATAAAATCAAACATTTCTGGGAGAATTTGCTCAAAATCACTAAACTGATGACCTCCACCTGTTCGCACTATTTGGGGTGAATCAGAAAAAACTTGTTGCGCAATATGATAATCAATAACATCGTCATCGGTTTGCAACAATAATAAAAAGCGCTGTGGGTCAACAATTTTTTCAGACTTAAACTGCTCAAGCGCAGCAACAAATTCGGGCGTTACACTAAATTTTTCACCAGTTGCTGGATTTTCATAATCACCAATATAATTATCCATAGTTTGCCATGGATTGGTTGTTGGATTAATCAACACAGCCATAGACTCTGGGTACACATGAGCAAGATGCATCGCATAAAAACCGCCGAGTGAACTACCTACAAAACAGAAACGATATTTTTCTTTCCGCTGATCTAGCATATTGTACAAGAGCTGCATCGCCTTAACAGGATGATGGGGCAAAGTTGGTGAGTCATACGCAATATCTGAAAAACGCGCTGTCACTGCCGCTGATAAAATCTTTGACTTAGTCGCATTGCCAGAGCTCATAAAGCCGTGGACATAGATAATACAGAGCGGTTTATTGCAAGGGCGAGCGTTGCTCTCAGTTAGACAGGCGTTATTTTCCATTCAACTTTTCTTCCAAACGCTGAACAGTTAACGTTAACTGTTCAATACGCTCCTGCGAGCGTTCTAGAATTTTTTTTTGCACCTCAAAATCTTCTCGTGTCACTACATCCATTTTCTCAAAAACAGATTGCAAAACTGCACGAATATTTTTTTGCGTATCTTCTTTTAATGCATGTATATCGTGCGGCAAAACAGAAGAAATTTTCGTCATTAAATCATCAATGAACGCCGGCTTCATTATAAATCCTCCATCATGTTAGGCATCGCCCGGGATGCCTTATGAATATTTTCATTGTAATATCTTGTTTTAAATGCGCGCGAAGCGGCTTCAGCTTCACGGAAGACAGAAATATCACCGTTTTTAATGCCCATAGTAGCCGTCCACCAACCTGAAGGGTAGCAAGGCTGAGGAAACTGTAAGGTCACCACATCTGCAAAACCTGCTTTTTTCATATTACGATACATTGGCTTGATAATCGCATCCAAATGAAATAAAGGTGATTCACTTTGATGCACAATCAAACCATTATCACGCAACATGCGGCAGCATTCTGCATAAAATTTATCAGTAAACAGACCTTCGCCAGGCCCTAAAGGATCGGTAGAATCAACAATAACGATATCAACCGAGTTTGCAGGCGCATCCTTCACCCACTGCACACCATCGCCAAAATAAAAATGTGCACGAGGATCGTTATTTGAATCGCATAACTCTGGAAAATATTGTTCTGCTAAGCGCGTAACACGCTCATCAATATCAATTTGCCATACAGAAGCAATGTCTTTATGTTTCAATACTTCTTTCAACGTGCCGCAGTCACCACCGCCGATAATAACCACATCTTTTGGATGAGGATGTGTAAAAATCGCAGGGTGAGACATCATTTCATGATACAAAAAATTATCACGGCTGGTTAACATCGCAAAACCGTCAATCACCATTAATTTACCAAACGTTTCCGTTTCATAAATCTCAATTTTTTGATATGGCGTTTGCTCTTCGTGTAACTTCGCTTTAATTTTAAAGCCAAAAGCGGTATCTTGACCGGGATGTTCTTCGAAGAAATATTGGTTAAAATCCATACAAGCACTCTCTAAATTGTTCACAAAAATCAAAAAAACGCAGGGGCAACCGCCTCTAGCAACCAAAACAAGCACACGAGCCTGTTTCCAGAATCAATCCACCTCACATGATGGTGAAATCTAGGATTATTGTAATGATTGCCTAATCAAAGAACAAACTATTTCTTTGGTTTTGATCAAATACTAACCAGAAAAACGATCGCCATGGCGACATAAAGCACCATGTGAACAATCAATATCGCGATCCACTACTTACCAAGCCTATGACTAAAATACTCATTTATACCCATAGGCTCCTAAGCCTCTATTGAAACATAGACGTGGCAAAAAACAATGCAATAATGGAAAAAAACATCACATACAGTGCCGGCCATAAAAGCATCTGCGTCGCACCCAATAAATAGCTCATCAATAGGGGGGCTGTGCCGCCGATTAAACTGTAAGTAATATTATAAGCAACCGACATCACTACCGCGCGATCTTCCAAGGGGGCTAATGCTACACTCAAGCCCGGCGCGACAGCCTTAATCATCGCGCTGGACATTGCTAATAGTAAAATAGCAAGGCCGTAAGCAAACCAAGAATGACCGTAAGCAAAAAGGTAATAGGCTGGAATGCTAAGAGTTATCAAAGAAATCAGTGATAAATAATAGATTTTTGTTCCTTGCCATTTATCCGCTAAGCGACCATATACAGGGATCAATATAATCAAACTAAGAATTAAAATTGTGTTAATTAAGAATCCTTGTTCAAAAGATAACTTGACAAATTTAGCAAAAAAAGTCGGCAAAAATGCAACGCCAACATAACTAATTGCAGCTAATGGCGTGTTGAGCAGAAAAATAGCAAGCATATTTTTCTTATACTTCTTAACAAAACCCCATGAATTATTTTCTATACGTTCTGATTTTTTTAATGCAAGAAAAACAGGCGTCTCGGCAACATTAAGTCGCAAATACATGCCGATTAGCGCAATCATACCACCAACAAGAAAAGGAAGTCTCCACCCCCAACGCATAAAAAAATCATGGTTATGCGATAATAGCATAATAAATAAAGATGCGATTAAAGCGCCTATCATCATTCCCATCCAAGCCAAACTTCCAGAAAAAAAGTAATTTTTCTTACTTGCATGCTCAGACAAAAAAATCATGGAAACACTAAATTCTCCACCGCAGGAAAATCCTTGCAATAATCGCAAGATTAATAAAAAAAACGGGGCCATAAAACCAATAGTTTGATAGGTTGGCAAACACCCCATTAAAAATGTTGCTGCCGCCATAGACATTAAAGAAATAAAAAACGCCGCTTTACGCCCTTTTCTATCTGCCAACCAACCAAAAAGCAGGCCACCAAAAGGACGACTCAAAAAACCAATCGCAAATATGGTGAATACACCAATAACACCCGTTAGAGCGCTGTGTTGCGGGAAAAACAATATCGCAAAAACCGGGCCAAGAAACCCGTACAAACTAAAATCGTACCATTCTAAAATTTCGCCGATAACACTAGCAATATACAGTTTTGTTGTTGACATGGCATACTTCTTAAATCATCTGACAAGAATCAGCAACGGTGAATATAGGATACTACGTCGATTGCTTAGCAGCGGATGACGAGGGCGTAACCCTAATGTTAGAAGAGGAATCGCTGCCGCAAGAGGCAAGAGCAAGCCGCCACTAAAGAAAATCGCCGCCCCAATGCCAAGACACAATAACCAAAACCAAGCATTTTTAAGGAAACAGTTTTTACTCATCAACCACTGCCACATAACTTTCTCGCTTTATCTTAGTACATACTGAGCGGTCACCTCGAATCAGGGCACCTAAGCTCATCATATACACTTGAAATTTTAGCATAGTGTGATCAGTTTTCATACTCATCCTAACCTAAGCTCAACCTACAACCACCCTATTCCACCCCTCTAATTAACACCGAAAACCAGGAGATGTCGCCGCAGGCTCTGAGGACTCGGGCAGACCTGCTCCTTGCTCGGCAGCTTCTATTGCTTTTAGTTTGTCTAGCACTTTCCGCGCTTTGTCCAACAACAAAGATCGAGCCGGGTGTGAGGCCAATGCACCCTCAGCTTCTTGCTGCAAACAGGCTTCAGCTAGTTGACGGTCAAGTATCATGCCGCGCTTATGCGGGGCGGTCACTGATGCAGGAGACACGGGAGCGTGTTCCCATAAGATATATTTATGATGAATGGCTTCACTTAACACCGATGCGCGTAACTCCGCCGCCTCAACGATAGAGCCCGATGTCATGGATATTGCCGGTGGGTCTGTTAACACAAACGGCTGGTCAATAATCTCGCGACCATCCATAGCCACAAGGCTGTAATGCAGCCTACCTTCCGCATTCGGATGGAGATAAATCCAGCCACGCTTAAAGGCATACTCCGGCCGACTCGTCAAATACTGAACAATATATGAGCGCTGAAATTCTCGTGTATGTGGATAAATCTGCACACATGCTTGCTGATAAACACGCCAATCATCCTGCCGCTTGTTGTTACCACCAAAATAACCCGCGAACAACTGTGGCACATCGCGACCGCTGTTAACGGCCAAGCATTGTTCAACGCTGCTCTGCCAACGATTCGTTATACCTTCAAAATACGCCTCCATAGTCTGCCGCAAGTAAACCCACTCTACTCGATCAGACCAAGGCACAGACACTCGATTAAATATCTCCGGCCATTCCGACACGAGGTTTTGAAGCTCTACCAGAGAAAGCTCCCACTCTGCAACTTCTACGGATATAGGACGCCCAACCATATGCTTGGCCAAATAATGCAACAACCAATACGATGCTCGTAGCGATTGATGCCAGCTATCCGTCACTCGCGGCAATAAGGCCAAGACAGTTTTCCAGGAAGAGGCATCATTCAACAACCGCCACTGCCCATGTAACGCTCGGTGTTGACTCAACACCGCTTGCACCCCTAATGGAATTTCCCCATCCTCTGGGTGCAATCTTATCCACTCTAACTCAGGATAAATGACCAACCAGCTTAACAACTCATCAAGTGCCGCTTTTTTAACAGGATCGCCTTGCGTAATATTCCACTTATGAAAATCCAAATGATGCAAACCTTGTTCAAAAAATAGCGCCAACACCAGCCGATACGCCGCAAGCGTCGGCGGTATACCAAACTCAGGATGCGTCAAGCTCATGACCCACTCACGTAAATAGATAAGAAACGATCGATTCGGATGCCCAATTAAATCTAAGGCGTAATAAGGGTTTCCACTAATAGAAATAGTCTGCATGCGCCATAAATCAGGGGCAAACTCAACGCTATCGCATCGAGGGAAAGTACGACCTTGCTCTGTCCATATCTGCTCCAGAGCCTGCGTCAACCTCTTCAGGGATAAAAAAGCCGTCATCGCATCTGGCAAAGACTGCTGCTTGCGTGGCACCCAGGAAAAGGTTACAACATTCGTACCAGCTTTTGAACGCTTTTTTTTTTAAGATACTGTTCAGATTGATTAGCAGGGGGTGACGAGGACCTAGCGCTAGTGTTAGAAAAAGGATAAAATGTCGAGACCCATCTCGTCTGGGCCCATCCCGAGAAGATACCAGATGAAGCAGCTTCAGCATGCTGTGTCGAGGCATCACTAAAGACTTTAGCTTGTATGATAGCATAGGCTTGTTCGCTCAAGCTCAAGTCCGGATCGCTGTGATCCCTCAAGGCAACTATATCCTCAAATGTTAGAGCACCTTGTTGTTTCCTCCGGATTAATTCTTGGTAATTATTCGCTTCTAAGGCCTTAGAAATCCACTCTCTCCGCGTTTGTTCATTCTTAAGCCTCAATGTAGCCGTCTCTTTTCGAATATCTTCAGACTCCTTGAGCAACTGCTGACACCGTGCATCGGATTTCTTACTCTCTGCAGCTATTTCAGCACGCAGGGCAGCCATTTCAGCAAGCTGCGCATCCGCTCGCGCAAGCTGTGCATCCTGTTTAGCAAGCAGCTCATCCGCTTGTGTATCAAGCTGTTCAAGTAGCTCAGGATCAATAGCGTCAGAGTGCTTAGCATCAACAGACGGCGGCAGAGACAGTATCTTGCCGACCATATCGTTGCTACTTGTATTATTAGAAAGACGGCTCAACCAAGCAGTAAAGCCCGTGATTAAAGCACTGACAACGCCATAGAGTTTCTTGGTCTGATCAGGCCTTACAGTAATTCTTCTAGGCTGCTCCTTGCTCGGAATAACGAGGGTCATCTCTTGATCGATCGATGGAAGTTTATCAACATGATAATCTAGATGTAAATTTTTAAACCCCAACCTATATCCCTTCTCCTCATCCCAGCCCTCTGTCAATCGTTCCGGGGATGCAAACACACCAGCCGCTTGCAATCGCGGATAGTCTGCCTGTTGTTGCTTCATCGCTTGCACGGTCTCACGAAAAGTCGATAACCATGTTTCTACTTGCTCAACCGCATCTTTACGTAATGTCTCATTACGTGGTAAGTATTTATCCTCTGAAACATCTTCCGCAAAGCCACTAAAATAATGACGGCTATGGAACCAGTCGAGTATATACAAGGCTTGATTAAAACGTTGCGCTGGCGTCAGTTCTTTTTTTTCTTGTTTGCTCGAGCTTATCGAGCTAATAGCGTTCTTTGACGTTTTCATAGGCTGGTCCTCGCTGACTGGTTGTTGCTGACGATCGTGATACTCTTGTTTTACTCTGGCTGGAGACGGCTGAGTGGGTACCTTCTGCTCACCAATACTTGATGACTTGCCTGTTGCTTGACTCAGATCACTCTCTCTCTCTGGCTTGCTAACATGAGCTCGCTTAGGAATAGCAGCCTCTTGTGTATCTACTGGCACATAGGGAGCAGTTTGTCGACGCTTGTGACCAAAGACCCAGCGCCAACACGCTCGAATACTCAATAACCCCTTGTCCGCAGCAAGTGCCAGAAGAGGAATCGCTGCCGCAAGAGGCAAGAGTAAACCGCCACTAAAGAAAATCGCCGCCCCAATGCCAAGAAACAATAACCAAAACCAAGCATTTTTAAGAAAACAGTTTTTACTCATCAACCACTGCCACATAACTTTCTCGCTTTATCTTAGTACATACTGAGCGGTCACCTCGAATCAGGGCGCCTAAGCTCATCATATACACTTGAAATTTTAGCATAGTGTGATCAGTTTTCATACTCATTTGCGCCCAAGCCATTAACTGATCACGCAAGCATGTAACGAGCGTGAACGCGCAGCCGGCTCAGGCTGAAATACTCCCAAGCTCGCCGCTGGCGCTGTATAGAATGTGTTCGAAACATCAGAGCGCCCTTCCTGCTGGACATTCTGTCGCTTCAACTCAGCTACCTGGGCACTTAGATCTAGCACTTGTTTATCCCTTACTTTATCCTCAGCTTCTTTTTTTGCTCTGTAAGCTGCATACTCATCCTCTACCCTCTTCTTTCCATCCTCTAGCTCCTTATTTTTATCCTCTAGCCCCTTATTTTTCTCTTGAGCGCGATCAAGTTTTTTGCTTAACGCAAGCTCTCTCTCATTCAGCGGCCGAGCCGGTACTGTCGCAGTAGCCGTATGTGTCGGTATCACTTGCCGCCCACTTCCTGTATCCACAATCGATAATCGCTTGCTCTGTGACTCTGATTCCAACACTTGACGCCAATGATCAGGTGGCAAGTTTTGCCAAGCGCCCACTTTTTTGAGGTGCAGATTCAATTTTTTTGAAAATTTGTCCATTAAAACCTTGAGGCGCGAGCCATCCCGCCACACGGGGACTTGCTTCTCTCTGTTCTTAATGAGCGTATCGACCAAGCCTAAATAAGCATAATAATGACTCAAATACACCGGAAGATAGCGGCTCAACCCCTTGAGTTGTTCGACATTCTCGTGTCGATTTTCCCTAATCTTAGAACTACGGTACCATGTGCCAAAAAAGAAATTAAGCCAAGAAGTCTCTTCAGTCATAAATATTTCATGATACTTATTGAGCTCGGCTTCAAAATCCTTAATATCTGTAGCGAATGCTTCTCTAGTGTTAGGCTCATTATTAAATGTTTCAAATAACATCACCACGAGAGCAATATGTACCCATTCTGCTTGTTCTTCAGAAATATTTTTGACCAATTGATAACCTTGCAATAAGGGACCATTCAATAAATTTTGCCAATGAGGTAGCGCGCCACTATCCAATAGATAATACAGATGATTAGCCCGCTTTTTTAAGGCGTCCGGTCTCTGTTCCGCAGGCAACTCCGAGACTAAGGGCAAGCTCGCGACCACATGATCTACCAAACTCTGATCTTGATAGGTCGCGTCCGGATGTAATCCTTGATGAAGCAGTTGCATTACCGTCTGAGTCAGCAATGGGTACCAACGAGTACTCATGGCTGTAAAAAAACGCCCCCAGCTTACCGCGGTAACGCCATCAGCATGTAAACTTTCCTCTACAAAACTATTTCTCTCCTGATGCGGCCACTCGCTCCAAAGATGATGCGTATCATCAAATCGGCAAAATAAACGTTCACAGGCAGGTCTATACCATGAGCTGATCTGTGCTGAAACGCCCAATTTAGAGCCTGCTGCCTTGAATTGCCCGGCGGCGAGATTTTGAAGGACGAGTTCTACTACTTCTTTAGGTTGCTGCTTAAAACATGAGTCGAAATGACGTTTAAAATCATCAACCAGCCAAGTGATGGCATAACGCATAAACAATTGTTTTCGCTCAATCTCAAAGTACCACACCAGCTCCTGCGCAACCTCGTACAGCTTAGATGCTGCCAAGGCAAGTTTCATATTTTTTTTGATAGTTTCAGTTCTTAATACAGCGGGCTTCTCAGCAACCGGCGCGATGCCAGGCTCAACACGATATTCTGTATACGCTGCTAAAGCAGGGTGAGCAATCACCAGCCTCTCAAGATCGGAAAACTCTTCTCTATTTACAATCTCAACTGAGAAATAATGATTCGTATTGATACAGCCCAAGACAATTATTTGAGTATTCTCAACTCTTGGCTTGAAAATCCGAAGAGGACGATCTGCTTGCGAGTAAAGAATGACCATCGTGACATTCAATGCACGGGCCATGGCATGCGCAACTTCTTCTCCAACCGCTGCTTCATCTCTCTCTAGGCTTGCAAGATAGGCAAGTTTTTCTGCTTCTGTATCACCATCGATCAACGTCAAATAATACGAAGAGTGGCCTTGCAGTTCTCGTACGGCTTCGCGACGCAAATCAAGATGACAGTCTGCCTCGCCTGTCTCCTTATTGAATGCATCAGGGTGAATCTGATGAGCCAAGGCGCTAAAAAAACTGTTACCATCTTGTTTAACTTCTTGAATAACTAAGCCATAGTTCTCGGGCTGCTGTTTCAGCGCTGTTCCATGTGTCGCTTGCACATCCTCCACAGCATGAGGCGATAAACTTGCCGCATCCGTTACATCAGCATGGCTAGCTTCAGGGATAATACTGTCGCTCGCCTGCAGGACAAAATCTGCTGCTGGCTTGGTCGCAGCTTCACTCTCAATAGCCAAGGTCGTCGCTTCATTCTTTGGTAATAATTCATTGAGAAGAATGTCTAAACGAAACTGATAACTTTCGGCATGAAACGTTTGTTGCAGCTCACGCTGTTTACTACATTCTGCTATCCGCTCTAGTTCCTTGGTCACACGCTCCAGGTGTTGATTCATCTCCTTACGCCAGAGATTAAACTGCTCTTGATATGTTTTCTTGCTCTTATCTTTTGACTGATTGTTGAAATAGTCTCGCAGAGAAGGTAATTGTTTTAGCCTCTCTTCTAGTTCACTTTTGTACTTAGCAAAAGTGAACTTGGCCGGCAAGCTATTAAGGTGACTTTTTGAGCGGCAAATAAATTCCCTATAGCGCCCCTCTGCTTCTGCCCAAAATGTCGCATCATAATCGCACCCAGCACGAAGGACTAGCTCATAATCGGTACGCGCCGCTTTAAAAGTCGAACTCATCGGTAATGGTGGAAAATCACCCGCAAAAGCGTCTTCAGATGACAACGTTGAGCCAGGTGTAACCACATTTCTGGATCGCCGTATCATGTCTGCCTGATAACTGCCTAGCCGGACGTTTTCCTCTGGGTAAATCAATAAGGACGTTCCAGCTAAGAAATGATTTATCACGTCAAAGCGAATCTGCAAGGCCTTAAGACACGCTTGCACAAAAATCATAATTTCATCACGACTTAAGCCAGTGCCCGCCCAGCGGGTTTGCGGTTTTATGCCTGCGCATAAACTGGCGTATTCTTGCTCATATTTCTGAACACTGTTATACGCTGTGCAATAGGCCTTATGAGCGAATTTATAATAACGCACTAAATGTCCACGACTCTGTTTAACTTCATGAGATCGTCGAAATGAGTCCTCTACATCCAAACCATATTTTCCAGACACGCTATCCATACTCATAAAATCGTTTTTTGGCGCTGAAAGCGCTAGCAAGAATTCAGGCTCATAAACAACAAAATGCTTCTCCAACTGATGGCTCTCAGCGAGTAGCATCTCGCCTAGATCGTGGCGAAACCTGTCGTTAGACACTGCTGAACGCTGAGCATCAGAGAGCTTCATGCGTTCGTAAATAGCTTGCTCTTGCAAACGCTCTTTATGCCATTGTAGCACTGTTACAGCCTCATTATAGGTAGCGATTAGGCCAATTTCGCACACATCACTAGATTGAGCGAAACTTAAATAAGCTAATTTCATATTAATATACGCTTGCTCTTCCTCTAATAGTTGCTCGTTCAGAACTGCCTCAAAGGTCTGTGCCTCTCGGAACAAACCATATTGACGCCCGATGGACGCTGGCATCAACGCCAACAAAGGAGACTGATCCGAATCGTGCTGGCAAGACGCAATCAACTGATCCCAATACAACTGAGTTAAGTACGCCTCGGGCCAATGCCAAGAAACTGGCGTCAATACCGTATTGACAGCGTAGCGCGGTTGCTCAGGTGAAAAACCTGGGTGCATCCCCTGCGGCACATACTCTTGATTGATGAGCTTCATCTCCCGAATATTGCCTTGCTGATCACTATTAGCGACATCAGAGGCGTTTTTTCTAGCGCGTAAATTATTTTCCTCTTCGCTCTTAACCAATTCCCACTTTCTTTTCTTATCACAAAATTCACAACCACAATCAGGAGCATGAGACTTGACAGTCAGTGCAATATTAGCTTGAATCTGTGGCTTGATGTTCGCCGCCTGCTGCCAATCACGAAATAAATCAGCAAACATAGTGGGATTTTTTTCGCAGAAAAAAGATAAAAACGTATTAAATACGTCATTCTTAGGGAAAGATAGCGTACCCCACAATGGCGGAACTTGCCAAGGCGCCCGTTCTTTCGATGACAGATACGTCATCACTAAATGCTCTGCTAAAAAATAATCCCTGAGAATTTTATTGTTCCAAACACATCCGTCGAAATCATGCGTAAACTTTAGCGGAAAGTTTGGAATCTGATGAAGAAAAGACTTGAAAACTTTCAGTACTTCATCGGACGCCTGTATCTTGTCTATACGAATAGCCGCTCTAGGCTGAACTGATGCGAGAGCCAGATCAGTGAATAGTTGGCGCAAATTTTCTTCAGAAATCGCCCTATCGTGATTGAGTAGAGTGACAAGCCAATCATTAACCCACGCAACGTATTCGCTTTCCTGCCCGAGGGGAAATGTCGTTAGGCTCCATGAAGAATTGAGCGGATAAATACCTTCATTGGGTATAGTATGCTCGTACCCCTGTAGTTTCAATCTGTCAAAATGATTGCCATTAACAAACAATAAATCAATTCGCTGTGTGACCTGCGTTGGCATGTAAGTGGCATAATTTTCTTCATGTACAACGTGTGGTACCAAGACGTTATCATTCCCTAACCGCCATATATGTAATTCAATATGTTGAATATGCGCTAACGCTTGTAAAACAGCAGGATGACTATATCCAGCATCAATACGTTTATCTCGTACATCATAGTTAATATAAGCCTTTTGTACGGCTAAATCATTGCTATATTGCGCCAATAGCTCTTGATTCCCCCACAGTGCTTCCTGACCAATTGTAATAATCTCTTTATCAAACAAATACTGATAAAATTCACCTGTAAGTAATGCATGTCTAACGGGAATTTGAATAAGATGAGAAATCTCGCTGACATGATCTAAAAGAAGTGGTATCGCATTATCACGCTCAACACCAAACGCAGTATATCCACAGTCTCCATCGCCTAGAACCTTCTCCCGAACATAACCCTGACCTTGGTTAGCCACTCGATTCGTCATAGAGCCTTGGATGTTAGCTACTGGGGTTACTTCATACTCATCTACAGAACTCACCTCAGACTCAACCATGGGGTCAGCTGGTGCCGACAAAGAGGTTACCACGTTGATCAGACGCTTCACCGTATTCTGTAACCGTGGTGTAATTCTTTGTTCAGATAACGCTTTGTAACCGGGCAAACCGAGCCTCTGCACAAGGCCCCAGGGCAGAACCGCGATATGATATTTAAATGGATGTTTAACCCGGTTTGTATGAACATAGTAGCACACAACACTATTCTCATTCTCTTGTGTAGCAAAGGTCCCGTACTGTAATAACCCTTCTACACTCTTAATCTGATCATCAGGCAACAAGTTAAAAAATTTCTTTTCATCATCCTCAAAATACACACGAGTATTAGAAAAACCATCCTTAAATTTACCTGACCTCCCTTGAAATGCTCCGAGCAACAACTCTTCCCAAGTCCAACTCTCTAACCCAGTATAAAAATTCGTGTTTTTTTGCATATGGTTAACCATACGATCAGCGACGCAATTAGCAAAAACCGGCACGGATTGGTCCTGAAGATTATCAATAAACATTTCATACATACGGGATAATAAGTCCGCTGCTCTCTTGATTTCTGCTGTAATTTTATCATTGAGATGGTAATGCACCATAGTTGTCGTCGTACCTTCACGGCGTCCTTTTTGCTTGCATTCATGAACCGCATCCAGCAACACCACCCCTACAGATGCTGGTCCGCGACCAATAATGCCCCCCAATCCTTGGATTCCTATGCGACCTACTTTTTGTGATATATCTTGTTTTGCTTGCGCACGACCTCGTTCAACAGCCCTATCATGTACTAGGTGCTCAATCACATCTTGAACAACTTGGAATATAAAAATTTTTTGTTTGTCTTCGAGTGAGTATTGCATGGGCTGTAGCTCCTTAAAAATTTGCTTCCCGAATAAATTGATCGATGTGATTTAATTTTGCGCAATTTGTAACGCAAAAGCTTCATGGTGTCAAGCATAAAATGCAAAAATTAAACACTTATGTGTAGCGACATGAATATTCTATTTCGCAAGGCATCATTAAACCTAAATTCTGCTGTCAAACCCTTTAAAATACCATAGCATTTAACTACAGCCGCATAAGGCAATTTGCAACCAGTACCTACATGCCGATTGCGAGGGTCCATACTCTCCTCATTAGTACAGCATTATTTAGTTATCTCCTACATATTCGTGGCACACTATAGGGACGAAATACTAACTCAAACCAGAGCGCTGTTCAAAAATATACCCTGGTTTTGATTTATCGTTAGGAATAAGAATAAGAATAATATCGTATCTGCCAACTCCATATTTTTTATTAGAATCAACGGTGTATTCTCCTCCAAGCATAAAAAACATGCCAAGAAACATAACATGATAAACTTTTTCGAGCGTTTTTTTACCTAAATCATGATAACTGACCGTCCGATCTAAATAGTTTTCTAATAGCAATCTAAAAGCAGCTAAATTACCCGTTTGCAAACTATTAAATAGCCTGAATATAGCATCAACGCCCACAATGCGTCTTCACTGCGCGTTAAAATTGCAAAAATAGCTCTATCCGGTATATTTCATGAAGTTATAAAATTTAATTTTTTTCTGATGCATTTTCGAAATTTCAAAGCCAGCGGGAAAATTTGTTGTTATTTTTAACAGAAAGTCAAATTTCAGATAAAATTCCCCCAACCCCCATTGTTTCTCAGCATGCCGGGGCAGCACTCTTTTGTGATTATGTAGGCACTAAATTTCTTGCAGCAATATTGAAGGTGGTTTGATAGGGATAATGACTAGAAAAAAGTATTTTAATGCGTCGTGTATTTTTTAAAATAATTGCGCCAATGTTGAAAAGTTTTAATCGAATCGTGCCGCAGTAGGATTTTTTTAATTCTGTTTCTGACAAACCCTGATATTGCAATTCTGTCATTAAAACGTAAGCGATACTCGACAGCAACACACGGCATTGATTCGCTAAAAAATCGCTACAACTGTTCCTATCTGAAGAAAGATCCAGTTTTAATTGTTTGATTTTATTTTCCATGTCACCACGAAGACAATACTCCTGATCGTAAACATTTTCTGCTGGCATGTGATTAACTTCATTGGTAACAATAAATCGACGATTACTTCCTTGATCTTGATGTTCTATTTTGGCAATCACGCGTCGTGCCGTTTTCCACGTATCTGCTTGATACTGACCATCAAAAAACAAACGCTGTTTTATTTGAGTTTCTTTGTACTGTTCCTCAGCTTGTTTCTCCAATACTTCTACCATTTTATACAAACGTGCATTACCGGATAACCCTACAATATACGTAATATTATTACATTCGCACCAATGCAATATTCGCTTTCGTGCAAAAGCACTATCTCCGCGAAAAGTGATTTTTACATTCGGCCACACCCTTCTAAAACGATTCACTAACCACCGTAAAATAACTCCCGCATGTTTAGCGCCATCAATATAGCTCGGACGAAGATAGCTCACCAATAGATGATCGCCACAAAAAACATGCAATGGCAAATAGCAATACTCTTCATAATAACCATGATACTGACGTTTCTCTTGATGACCATGCAAACGATGATCTGTCGGATCAAAATCTAGCACTAATTCGTTCGGAGCAACCATATGACGATCGATAAAATGCTCCACTAAAATTTCGCTCATCTTAAACATCGATTCGCGATCCAGCGCATTTTCAAAACATGATAACGTTGGTGGACTGGCTAATATACTCTCGACTCACGCCCGTTTGAAAACACGCATCTTCTCGCAATACTTGATGATCGTTAATATCTTCATATCCCGCCGCCAACGCATAAACGCGCTGACGCAACATATCTAACATCGTGTGTTCTACCTTGCCAGATTCTCGTTCATCGCGCATCACCTTGCTCAACCGCGTGGTTAAATTACATTGTTTATCCACTTCTCGCAACAGCAACAAACCTGCGTCAGATGTGATGCTACCACCATTAAAATTACCAAGAACTTTTTTACGGTTTAGGGGTGAAAATTCAATTAAACTTGAGGTACAATTTGTCACAGCGAAACTTCTCCTAATTTTCTTTTTTGCAACTGAATTATATAGGGTAAGAAGGGCGGCAAGATAAACTGACATGTCACAGGTCGAATTCAAGAGACTCTTCCCTAACACGCTATTTTCTCCTGACATATCCCAATAAATACCGGGTGTACAATCTTGATCTAGATAAGAAATTAAAGACCATGGATTATAAAGTAAAGTGGCGCCTATGCGATAACCATTATACCACTGAGTTATTTCTGCAATTCGAGCATAAATTATTGTTTCCGGTAAGTCAGCAGTATGAGACATGATCAAATTTTGAGCTTCATCTTCAGTAAACCCGAAAAATTCCTGGTATTTTGGTATCAACATCGATCGCAGTGGAATCGAATTCGCACCAGAAAATTCTTAATCAAATACAAGAATTGACAATGAAAGTTATCAAAATGACTGGCAAGTATTTTGTCATAACCATGCTGTTTCATGTTACAATAGCGAATCTATCTAATGATATTTTTATGGCCATGCTAAAACAAGCTTTAAACGACAATCACGTTATTCTCACGGAATTGCAAATCACCCAACTCGAGCAATATTTGCAACAACTGAACCAATGGAATAAGGCATATAACCTGACGGCTATTACGGATCCAACGGAACAAGTTTATAAACATATTATTGATAGCCTAAGCGTGCTCGAATTTATTACAGGCCCTAAGGTTTGTGATGTCGGCACAGGCGCTGGTTTGCCAGGCATTCCTTTAGCGATTGCTTTACCACATTTCCACTTCACTTTAATTGATAGCAGTCAAAAACGCATTATTTTTATACAGCAAGCGCTGATAAAACTCGGAATTAACAATGTTAAAGCCATACATCAACGCGTCGAAGATAGCCAAGGCGCTTTTGATACGGTAATTTCTCGTGCCTTTACCTCTATACACGATTTTGCAGAGAAAACACAACACCTATTAGCCAAAAATGGTCAGTTACTGGCGATGAAAGGCACCTATCCAAGAGAAGAATTAAACCTTCTACCACAAGACTTTTTTATGTCAGATGTGCGAGAATTAGCAATCTCCGGATTACATGCAGAAAGACATGTCGTCATAATCAAAAAAAGGTAAAACGTGTGGGAAAAATTATTGCAATCGCCAATCAAAAAGGTGGCGTAGGAAAAACAACAACAACAGTTAATCTAGCGGCCGCATTAGCTAAAATGGGGCGAAAAGTTTTGTTAGTAGATCTTGATCCACAAGGCAATGCATCTATGGCCTGCGATGCCGACAACCATGACTTGACAGCCACATGCAATGAAGTTTTGCTCAATGAAGCAGAGGTTGAAACCGCCATCCGCTCCACGAAAGAAAACTTTTATTTATTACCTTCAAATGATGATTTAACCGAAGCCGAAATTCGTTTAGTACAAATTGATAAACGCGAAACCCGTTTGCGAGACCATCTCAACAAAATTAAAAAAACTTTTGATTATATTCTGATCGACTGCCCGCCATCGCTAAATATGCTCACCGCTAACGCATTGGTTGCCGCAGATTCTGTTCTTATTCCAATTCAATGTGAATATTATGCGTTAGAAGGCTTATCTAGTTTATTAAACACCATCGAACAAATGAAAAAAACAGCCAATCCATATCTACAAATCGAAGGCCTACTAAGAACAATGTTTGATAACCGAAGCCGCTTAACACAAGATGTCTCTGCGCAATTACACCAACATTTTCCAAATCATATTTACCGCACAGCTATTCCCAGAAATATCCGCTTAGCAGAAGCCCCAAGCCACTCACAATCTATTATTGCCTATGACATTAGCAGCACAGGTGCTCAAGCTTACTTAGCTTTAGCAGGGGAAGTCTTACGGCGCGACCATGAACTGACAGAAGCAACGCCGTTACAGAATCTTATCAAAGAGTAGATGGCTCTACGCTTGGCATATTTACTGTGTTGAATATCAACATGCAGTAGATAGCCACGTTTCTAAAATGACTTTTGCTGCCATCGCATCAATCGCTTCTTTTGCTAAAGCACGATGACCACCTTGATCAAATAAAAATTCTTTTGCTTCTGCCGTACTTAAACGTTCGTCAATAGTATGCACTAAACATTGTGTTTCTTTTGCTAAATTATCTGCAAATTTTTTTGCAGCTTCTGTAACCCATTGATTTTTTTCATTCATTTCATAAGGGATGCCTACAATCAAGGCTGTTGGCGACCACTGTTTAACAATTTCCTTTATTAATGACCAATCAACATGATTATTATGTTGTTTGATCGTTGTTAACGGTCGTGCAGTGCGCGTCACGTCTTGCCCGACAGCAACGCCAATATATTTAGTCCCAAAATCAAATGCTACATAGTGATTACTCATCTCTCACCTACAAAAAATAATTCTCGCTCCGTTAGTACGCCGTCTAATAATATATCCCAACTATCAGCCATCAGGTCCCCAGATTCCTGGCAGGCATAAGCAACACCAATTAATAGCGGTGATGTTATTTTTTTTGACTTAAACGCCAAGGCCTTATCGTAATACCCTTTCCCCATGCCTAAGCGCGCACCATCTCGATTAAACGCCACTAAGGGAAGTAACACAATATCAAAACTCTGAAGCGGTGTAAAAAAATCTGTTGCTGGCTCATCAATGCCATAGTAATTTTTTTGCATAGACGTCGTTGATGAATATTCGGCGAACTTCAGCGTGTCATTAGCAGAATCAATAACCGGTAAAAAAGTGAAAATATTTTGCTGCCATAATTCATTGATCAAGAACGATAAATCCAATTCCCCATCACGGGCCAAATACACTGCAATTTTTTTTTCTTTATTCAAATAATCTAAAAAAATGTTACTAATAGAACAAGCGGCATGGATTTTATCTTCAGCAGCAATACTCCGCCTAAGATTACGATATTTTTTTCGAAGCAATACTTTTGTTTGCAAAATAAAAAACCCGTTGTGTTAGATAGTGGTTTTTAAAGACCCTGTTTCCCCAGGTTGGATTCTAAGTTATCGCATCAGGCTTCTCATTACAAGATGAGCTTGCACAACAGCGATCGATCCTAGATTCCGTCTTTGTATATAACGGTCAAAAAACACAACATCTATTTTTCACAACGGGTGTAAATTCAGTATAGCATAAATTTTATTTTGTGCTCTGAATGTTGCAAATTTTTCTAAATTATTTTTACTTTTTTATGCACTCAACGATGCGAACCTTGCCGCAACTGATATAAATCAATCGTTTAATTACAACCAAAAAAAGCGAGATGTGCTTAATTTAAGCAAATTAGCCAAATGCCGCCATCAAACTCGCGCGCATCACTGGATGCACCAGCAACATTTCTATAATCTGCACGATCAATAGTAAGACAACAGGCGATATGTCCATACCACCAAACAAGGGCACAAATTTTCTAATAGGCGCCAATAGGGGAGCGCTAATTTGTGTTAATAAACTTAACATCGCAGGCTGTGCATGCGGAATCCAACTTAAAATAGCCATCAGAATCATAACGTAAAAAATCGCATCCAACCCTACTTCTATCGCACTAATTACAGTCCATGCGAATAAACCCATCGGCTGTGGAATATGTCCTGAGATAAAACTGACTAACAATAACTTGATTAGTGTTACCGCAAGCAATAAAACAATGCTAGATAATTCAACATGCCCTAAATTTGGGATGTATTTTTTCAGCACTTTAATCACTGGGCTGGTAGAGCGAGCAATACCGGTAAGCAAAGGGTGCTCACCTGACATATGTGACCATCGCGCCCATATGCGCAATGCAAGCATGAAAGAATATAGGCCAAAGACAAACTGCACAATAAACATTAAAACTTGCTGTATCGCTGAACTCATTCTTATTCCTCTTATTATTGATCTAAAGATGCCGTCAAATCTGCGGCGCGTCGAATCGCAGCTTCCATTCCAGCCTCTATGATACTCGGAAAACTAGCTGTATCAAACACCTTAATCGCTTGCTCAGTAGTGCCTTGCGGAGATGTTACCTTGTGTCGCAAAGCAACGACATCATCATCACTTTCTATCGCTAATTTGCTTGCGCCTAGAGCCGTTTGCAATGCTAATTCTCGAGCCACTTTTTCTGACAAGCCGAATTTTATCGCAGCATTTTGCATAGCCTCTATTATATAAAAGAAATACGCAGGCCCCGACCCTGATAAAGCAGCCACAACGTCAATGAGCTCCTCTTGATCAACCCACGCCGCCATACCTACTGCACGATGCAACGTCTCTGCAAATACTTTTTCTTCATTGGTTGCGTGTTTATTCGCAAATAAACCACTCGCCCCCGCAGAGACTAAAGCTGGAGTATTAGGCATAGTACGTATAATCGATAACCCATCCCCCAACCAGCGACTTAACATATCTGTACTAATTCCTACAGCAACTGAAATAACCAGTGGTTTGTTTTTTTGAACAACTTCACGAATATGTTGCGTTACCGCATGCATTTGCTGCGGCTTAACACCGAGAACAATAATATCCGCTGCTGCACAAGCACCAAGATTATCGTCAGTCGCATGCACGCCTAAAGTCGCATGTAACTGTTGATTTTTTTCACGTGTTCGATTCGTTACCCAAATTTTTTCTTGTGGATAATGGGAAGCAATTAAACCTTTCACTAAACTCGTTGATAAATTACCACAACCAATAAATGCAATAACGTGATCAGTTTTCATTATTTTCTCTCCCCAAAAATTGCCGCCCCTATTCTCAGCATTGTTGATCCACACTTAATCGCCATTTCCATATCATGACTCATACCCATCGACAAGGTATCAATGCTGGGATAACATGATTTTAGCGTAACATAATTTTGATACATGTCGTTAAACATTTTTTCCAACAACGCCGTGTCTTGTGCCGCCAAACCAATAGTCATCAAGCCACGCAAAGACAAAAAAGGACAGAAATTTACAATATAGCGCGATATATTTGTTGCATCACTCATATCAACGCCATTTTTCTGGCCTTCACCGCTAATATTTATTTGAATACATACGTTTATTTTTTTTTGTAATTTTTCACAGGCGTCATTTAATTTTTTTGCCGTCTCTTCACTAGCCAAAGTTTGTACCCAATCAAAATGTCGAGCCAAATCTTTAATTTTATTTTTTTGAATTTTTCCAATGTAATGCCATTCGAGATTCGTATATTTTTGATTAAGTATTATGATTTTCTCTATCGCTTCTTGCACGTAATTTTCACCGAAAACATTTTGGCCAGCTTTAATAGCCTGCTCGATGTCGGCGGCTGATTTGGTTTTTGAAACAGCTACAAGACTCACCGAGCCTGGAACTTGTGTTTGTATGTGTAATAAGCGGTTGGCTATTGTCATTTATATAAAGTTTTTCATAGTTAACGTATCTTATATTTTTGTCAGCATGAGTTTACTTAACAATTGGTTATGCAATGTTTGCACGCAGCTTATGTCTAACGCGGAGCATGGCGGAATACCACCGGACAACAAAACCGGCAAAGCAAGCAAGCCGCCACCGCCTGCAACCCGATCAATAAGCCCAGCGCGAAACTCTGGAGGGCAACAAAAGAGGTAACAAGTAATACTCATTTAAAAAGGCAATTTTAAGCTTTCATCTAATTCTAATAAATGATTACGAAATTTTGATTTCACTGCCGCTAATGCCCCCTCATCATCCGCTTCAAAACGAACGATTAAATACGGCGTTGTATTAGAGCATCGCACCAAACCCCAGGCATTTGGAAAATCAACTCGCAAACCATCTATGGTATTGATTTTAGCATCATCACCAAATTGCGCCATACGAATTAATTGATCAACAAAATCAAATTTTTTGTCATCAGCCATGCTGATTTTTAACTCTGGCGTGCTAATACTGTTGGGAATTTCAGAAAAAATCGTCTCAACATCTCGACCATCATTTGCAATGATCTCTAACAAACGGGCCGCTGTATAAATCGCATCATCAAAACCATACCAACGATCATTAAAGAAAACATGACCGCTCATTTCACCACCAAGCGCTGCTTGCTCTTCTTTAATTTTTGCTTTTACTAAAGAATGACCCGTTTTATACATAATTGGCTCGCCGCCGTGCTGCCGCACAACTTGCGCCAAATAACGCGTCGACTTCACGTCATAAATGATCTTCGCACCCGGATTGTTTTTTAAGACATGAATCGCAAATAAAATTAACTGCCTATCTGGCCAAATGACATCGCCCGCTGCCGTTACAACACCTAAACGATCTCCATCACCATCAAATGCCAAACCTATATCAGCTTTTTTACGTATCACAGTCTGTATGAGATCAGATAAATTTTCTTCTTGACTTGGGTCAGGATGATGATTTGGAAAATTACCATCAACCTCACAAAATAGTTCATAGGCATCACAGCCTAATTTTTTAATAAGCTCTGGCGCAATCACGCCAGCAACACCATTACCACAATCAACAATAACTTTTAATTTTTTATTTAACTTAACATCAGAAAGAATTCTGGCTTCATAACGAGGCAACACTTCTTCATGTGTTAATACACCATGACCCACAGCAAAATCATTTTGCTGAATTCTATGATACAAGCGCTGAATATCTTCACCATGAATGGCCTTTCCTTTCATAACCATTTTTACGCCATTATGATCTATCGGATTATGACTACCCGTTAACATCGCACCCGATGTCGTGTTTAAAATATGCGTTGCAAAATACAAGACCGGTGTTGGCACACGACCAATATTAATCACATTAATGCCCGTAGCTAACAAACCGTCAATTAATGCCTTAGACAGAGCTGGCCCAGATAAACGCCCATCACGCGCAACAATAATACTTTGCTCACCTTGCGCTAACGCTTCTGAACCAATGGCCTGGCCAATGCTATAAATAATGTCCGTATTTAACGTGTCACCAACAACACCTCGAATATCATAGGCTCTGAAAATTGTTGATGAAATAGTTTGAGCATTTTTTGACACGCTTATTGACCCCCTGTGTGTCCAAAACCACCTTCTCCGCGCACTGTGGTTTCAAAGTGTTGAACAATATTAAATGATACCTGTGCGACAGGTATAAAAACTAATTGCGCAATGCGCTCTCCCGGGGTGATAGTATAATCTTCCACACCACGATTCCAGCAAGAAATCTTAAGTTCACCTTGATAATCTGAATCAATCAGGCCAACTAAATTGCCTAAAACAATACCATGCTTATGACCAAGCCCGGAACGCGGTAAAATCATCGCCGCCATCTGTGCATGGCGCATATGAATAGCAATACCCGTTGGAATAAGAATAGTCGCTCCAGCCGCAACAACCTGATCACTTTCTATGCAGGCACGTAAATCCATGCCCGCGGAACCAGCAGTAGCATATTCAGGCAAAGGGATAGTAGCACCAACCAGCGGACTAATAACTTTCAAGTCAATTTTCTGCGCTTCAACACAAGACATTCAGAACTCACTACGGATGTTAGTAAACAAAATACGAATAGTGTAATGTAATTACAGAAAAAACGAAACCTTGATGATCTTGAACGTTTTGAAATTTATTCGGAAGAAGCACGTGATAAGTGACGCGTAAACAAGATATTTATTAGAGAAAATCAAAGATATAAGGTTAACTAGAGACTATCAACCTAATTCTAATATATAATGAAAATAGATAGAAAATGTGCGTATTTAGCTAATGGACACTGGTTTTTTTACATTTGGTATTATTGTATTACTGGGCGCTATGCTTCCAGGCCCAGATTTTGCGGTTGTAACTAAAAATGCACTGCTACACTCGCGCAGAGCGGGTATGTACACCGCACTAGGGGTTAGCGCAGGCATCTGCGTCCATATGACCTATTGCGTTTTGGGGTTAGCCGTCATCATTCGACAGTCGCCCTGGCTGTTCCACGGCATACAATATGCTGGGGCACTCTACCTATGTTACCTAAGCTTCATGCTATTACAACCCCACTCCACCAATCATATTCAAACCTCATGCACTAACATGCAGCCTGCTCAGCAACCATCTCGAATGAAAGCATTTTACGAAGGATTTGTTTGTAATTTGCTCAATCCCAAGGCAACCCTATTTTTTCTTACGCTATTTAGCGCGGTTATTACAACCAGCAATAATATTTGGATCAATCTCGTCTATGGACTCGAAGCGATATTAACCGCACTTCTTTGGTTCTGCTCTTTGGCTTATCTTATTTCACACCAATGCATTACCAGCTGGCTTAATCGCTCACAAAGAACAATTGAAAAAATTCTCGGCATTATATTGCTGGGCTTGGCGATTTTTGTGGTGTTTTGGGGCTAAATTGAGAAATAATATCAGCAGACTTTCGAGCGCACATTCTCAAAAAATGTTACAAATAAAGAAAAAAGTATTTTTAGGGCTATGCTTGATATTGAGCTTTGTTCTTCCTGCTCTTTTAGCTACAAATTTTGCACTTAACCACTTCTATGGCAGTGGCGGCGTCGTTTTAGATAGTGGTTGGTTTGCATACCTAAGCACAAACGCCACTACATGGCCATTACACAATCCTCCGGTAATTGGCGGAACGTATTTCACTACACATATCTCACCAATTTTTTATTTATATACCGTGGTTTATAAAGGTTTAATATTAGTAAACGCCACACTACCACCGCCAATGTTTTTTAGCATAACACAAGGCTTTTGGTTTGGACTATTCTCTATGGCGATTTACAGTCTGTTACTACCGCCAAAAAGAAATTGCAGCATGAGCAGCATAAGTCTGGCTTTAATACTTGCTTTAATCGTCATCTTAAATGGCGTTTCACTATCTATGCTGGTATTTCCACATTTCGAAATAGCCATTCCCAGCCTACTACTATCTTTTTTTGCACTGAGAGCAAATAATTACAAAAAATTAGCACTGTTAGCTCTTATACTAGGATTACTAATACGTGAAGACGCGGGCTTACACTATTTTGGTGTCTTTATTCTATTGACTATAGCTTTACAGTTTTTTCGAAAAGACGCCAACCGATCTCAAGATAAAAAATATTTTTTATCTTTAGCAATATCATGTTTTAGCTACTCTATACTAGTTATTTTTTTACAAAAATACTTCTATGCCTCTCACATGCTGACCAATATATATTTAGGAACCCCTATTTTTCACCACATCACCTGGATTTTTATTAAAGAAAAGACAGAATTTCTTTTAAAATATCGCAGTTATATTTATGTGCCATTGGTGGTTTGCATTACTCTAGCCTACTTACGTCGCAATATTTTATTAATTTTTGGCGTTATTTTTGTTTTACCATGGATTACGCTTGCCTTTTTTGCCGCTTCCTCAGACGCCGGCAGGTTAGTATTTTACTATTCATTTCCAATTTTAATCGGACTGACATGGCCGATAATCATCTATGGATTTGAGAAAAATTCTACTAAAAGAAAAGAACACTACTTCATTGACTGGGCGCATGCAACGTCAATCATTGTGATATCATTCGCACTATTCTGGCTATTACCAAGAGATATTTCACATCAATATCTAGAAAACTCCTATAATTTTCAATGGATGCATCACTGGAAAAAAAATCAAAATATGCTCAACAGTTTTTTTCTCATCAACAAGACCGATCACATTGCAGTCGATAATGCGGCAGCCTGCTTAGAAATTCAAAATATAGCCGAAAAAAACTTTTACTTATCTCCAGACAAGATATCTAAAGAAAATTTAAAACATATTAATGCTTTCATTTTTTTAACCAATGCAATTCATGATAATGATACGCGCGAAAAAATCATTCGCTTAGCTCACCTCGATGTCGTCCGCCAATTAAATAACTCAGACTACAGTATCGCCGTAAAGAAAAATATTAATTCACTATCCTGAATATTTCATCAGCAATTTCAGCCTAAAATTAAAACCCCGATAAACAGCGACTTTTAGAAGACATTTCGATAAATTTTTCTAAAACTTTGCAAGTTTTTTAGATAAACTGGACAAGAAATAGGATTTGTACGAAAATATTTATCAGTAGATGGGTTGTTGCAGTTTATTCGACACGGATTGCGTGATGAGTGGACTCGCTGTTTTGGGTTTTAAGCGTCCTTCCTTTTTGCAATTTGAAAAACATCTTGCGGATGAAGGATTTAATGGAGTTTCGCTGTTTTTTCATGAAACATTATGGCTAGGCACACAGATTACCATTCAAACTCTTTTTTTCACCGTAAAAGTTTTTCGACTTTCTACGTGACAACTTACTATCAACTTCTGACATGAAGACCACACGTAATAATAAAATCGCAAATCTAAATGAAAAAACTAGAAAAGTTTAGCGTGGAATTATTAGAAGCTTGCGCGCCTTTTATTAATACGTACTTTATCAAGTTTACGCACCTACTAAAGTAGGGGAAGATCAATAGACTATAGAGTTATTACGCGGAAGTTTTGCATAAGGAATGATAAATTAAAACTACGCATCTAAAGAAGCGGTTACCAATTTACTAATCGTACTATCAAGTGAGCTTCTAGGATTAGAATCAAAAAAGGCAGAACTTGTCGTTAAGGGTGCAATCTCATGGAAAATAATTGGCTGAATTGGTGTTGTACGTAGCTCCATATGTGTTTGAAGTCCGCTTGTATTTCTATCTCCTGATAAAGGTAATGATAATTCCGGTTTCCCTTTATCTAAAACACCACCTTTTACATAACAAAACTCGCCATCACAATTTATCAGGCTAGGATTGTTTGATAACAAGGTTTCTACTTCTCTCGCGACATGGAATATATCACTTACTTTACCAGGAACAATATGGATAACTCCATTTTCTTCAAAGGTGATAGCACTTCTAAACTCTGTTTCTGCTGCAGGCTTAACTAAAACCACTCCACGATAACCAATATATTTAAATTCCGATGAAAATCCTGGCCAAAATCTCAAAATATCTGCTTCCGATTGTCTGTGTACTTCTGGCATCAAGGCAGGAACTTCGTACTTTAAAAAATTTTCTGCATCATGAAGATTGTTTGCTGTCATGACATTAGTATACTTTGCATGAGTAAGAATGTAATAATTGATTTTTGTTGTGTCGTCTTCTCTGATGTCGTATGGCATCACGCAAGGAAACAATCCATCCATTGCAATAAAAGATTTCGGTTTTTCAGGCGGATTTAAAGCTTCATAGACTAAAGCTAAACAAACTTGATATATAATTTTAAGAGGCTCTGGCAAAGAACGTGGTATATGTGCTTTAAAGCTAGTTGCATTGATCACTCGATCAAACCAGAAGACTGATTGCATAGTAAAATGATGATTTTCTGTTGATGTTGCAATAATTTGATACTTTTCATCTTTAGGAATAATTCTAGAGACATCATAGTTATATTTTATTTCGACTGATGAGCATCTCAAACGTGCATTGAAATATTTTTTTAATCTATTACCAAGAGCTAAAGATGCTTCTTCTGGTATATCAAAAGCGGATTCAAGATTTTCAGTAAATTCGGAAGATAGAATGTCAATTTCTGATAATTGTTGCGTCGGAGTTTCATAACAAATATTTTTAAATTGTTCACTGCTTACTTTTGATGGTTTTCCTTCTACATCACTTTTACCAACCCCGTAAATTGAGTGAGAATGTTCATTAACGAGTTCTGGATAAGTCGCTTGGAACTCTAATCTGCCTTCACGACAATTTTCTCGAGTCTCTTGTGATCTCGGATAATGTGGGCCTATATGCAGCCTCACTCCAAAAGTTCCAGATATCCCGCCGAATGGAGAGCTATTTTGTTCAAATACAGTAATTTTATACTGGTCATTTTGAGCTAGATGTAACGCGCATTGAGCACCATACCAACCTAATCCAATAATGGCTACGTTCTGGATTTGCGTGGTATTCTCTGTTTTTTCGTCGCCAGCTCTACTAAACACTTTTTTCACCTTCTATGCTATTCGTGTTCATTTTGAAATCATATGTTTAGTTTACTCTAGATTTGAAAAAAATTCCATTCTTGAGTTACAATAGCTTAAGCATAAGAGAAAGTTAAGCCTTATTTTTTATAAGGAATTAAAATGTCATATCTAAACAACGACCTCATTGTAAAAGAGTTACTAAAAATACTTCCGAATCATGTTTTTTGGAAAGATATAAACGGCATATATCAAGGGTGTAATAAAGTTTTTGCTCAAGGATTAGGGTTTTCCTCAGAAGAAGAAATTATCGGTAAATCCGATTATGATTTACCGATTGATAAAAAACTGAGTGAGCTTTATATACAGGATGATTTATTTGTTATGAAAAATAAATCTCCAAAGTTAAATATTGAAGAGGAGCAAACCTTTACTAATGGCAAAAAAGGGTATTTGCTGACAAGTAAAGTTCCAATATTTGACTCAGAAAAAAATGTTGTTGGCATATTGGGTGTTTACATTGATATAACCGAAAGAAAAATCGCAGAAAATGAATTGATAAAATCAAAAAATGCTGCCGAAGCGGCCAGTCGCGCCAAAACAGAATTTCTCGGCAGCATAAGCCATGACATGAAAACACCTTTGGTCGGTATTGTCAGCAGCGCGGATATTATTGCT
>JAGKWX010000007.1 GCA_021151585.1 Alphaproteobacteria bacterium
GCATCTCGGTCAGATAAGCGTGCAACTCATCAAGTATCGGTTTTGCTTTTGTTTGGCGCGCGATTTTTTTATTTTCATTGGAGTCGTCTTTTATCTCGTGTTCAATATGCGCTAGTTTTGCAATGAAATTCACGACAGTATGAGCCACGCCATCCTTGGATGGTGTCATTTTCGTGATTTCAACAAATTTACGTCTTACATGATATATACAACCGGATAATTGAATTTTTTTTGATGTATTAGCGAGCGCATCGTATCCAGGAAAGCCATCACAATGAATCGTTCCTTGATAATGTTCAAAAAAATTTAATAATACATCATGCGTTCTGGAATGATGATAATGGTAATAATAACAGCATTGTTCCGGCGGCCCACCGGCAAATAGCCACATGTATTTGTTACTGTGCACGAGCTTGTTAGGTTCTTTTAGCACTTGCAAAGTGGTTTCATCACTATAGGCAATGTCATAGCGCAAAATGATTTTTTTGATGACCGCTATCAACGGCCGCAACAACTCATGTGCACAAATTATCCACAAAGATAGAGTTGACCGTGGAATATCGACGCCGATTCTACGAAGCATCTGTTCTTGTCGAAATAACGGTAAATGATCTTGAAATTTGGAGACAATCACGTGGCTCAGCAAACCAGGACCTGCGATACTTCTAGGAATCGGTTGCGCTGGCATGGAAGCTGTTTTAATCGTTTCTTCGCAATGTTTGCAAGCATATTTCTTGCGAACATGTTGAACCACATAGATTTTCGCAGGAATG
Source organism: Alphaproteobacteria bacterium (assembly GCA_021151585.1). Taxonomy (GTDB): domain Bacteria; phylum Pseudomonadota; class Gammaproteobacteria; order JAGOUN01; family JAGOUN01; genus JAGOUN01. Next base: position 774 of record JAGKWX010000007.1, read on the forward strand.
ATTTCAAGCTGTTCAGAGGTTTCATCTTTGATATGGCGAAGCTCATGGCCACAGGCACAGATTTTTTCAGCATCAGCAAGATCATAAACACGTTGTTCACGAGGTAAATTCAGAGGCAAGGGTTTGCGGCCAGAAGGCTTACGCGTGTGGGCCGCGACTTTGATCTCTTCTTCAGCTGCTTCAATCAGATCAGGTTTTTTAGGCCCCTCGGCCTCATCAAATAAACTTAATTGATCAGGGGAGCTTTTTTCTGATTTATTGCCAAACTGGCGCAGTTGATAAAGACGAATCATTTCATTGAGATATGCAATTTCTCGCGCTTGCTTTTTAACAAGTTGGGATTTTTGATCAATCATTTTATCTTGTTGATCAAGAATTTTTAACAATTCTTCTTTGGATTTTTCAGTGTAAAGTGATGTCATTTGCATGCGCGCATTATAACAAAATCACTGTAAAATATCTTGTTTTTTTAGATAAACTGTTCTAAAAAATTAAAATAATTTCTCATATTCTATCTCTTCAAATTCGCCCATCAACTGAAAATCCAACCCAGCTAAAAAACCATGTAATTGCAAATGATTTAATGCAAAGTGACGCTTGCCTGGAATCTTCTTAACAATAAACCGATGCTTTTCCATCCTTTTGTAATGCAACACAAATCCATTCCGATCCCAATATAATAACTTTGCTTTATCCATCGTACGATTTAAAAAAATAAACACATCCCCAGAACGTGGATCTCCTGAAAACTCGTCTAATACTAACATCGACAAGCTATCTATCGACTTGCGCATATCAATCACGGCGGTACTTAAGTAAACTTCAACCCCCGATCGCAACTTAAGCATGAGCACTCTCCAACGATCGAATCAATTGTCCAATATCAACCATCGATAACGTGGCTGGAATATACACCACATGACCCGATACGAGTTTTACTTGAATAGATCGAGGTTACTGGGAGATTCTTTCATGAAGCCAGCCTTAAAATTAAAAAGGACATCATGACGGAAAAATTAAACTTGACAAGGTGTGCTTAAATTAGCGGATACAGTGATAAGAAAAACATCCCTTGATTTTCGATATAAATAACTCGCTAGTTGCCGATTCGGTAATTACCGAAAATTACGGGCCCATGACAATGTTTACAATCGAGGAATTAAGCATGCATCCAGGCTAAAGCGCTTGCATCGCCACAAGATGGGCATCGAAAAACATTACCCAATAATCAAACATTACAACTTATTTTAAGCCATCAAACAACACGCATTTTATCTAAAAATTTAGAATTGAGTTACAATAATATTATTTATCAAATTCAAAAAAACTCACCCAGTTACCCAATGCGTAAAGCAAGTATTAAAGTCTGTGATCGAAAAAACAACGTTAAACTAATTTATAAAAATCAATTTAATGTACAAAACTTTCAATAAAAAAAATCAACCTGTAAAAATCGCTGACGCCCAAAAAATTAATGTCATGGTTGATAAAAAAGTAAAAAATAAACCCGCAGATGACCATCCTTGGCGCAACTACTCTACTAAATTTACTCAGCAAAGAGCCGCTCAATATTTAACCAAGCGGACATTTCTACTTTGCCTTGACACTTTTTTCATGAAATATTGCGGTTATTGATCAATACAACATTTGGCTCTACCTCCCTTGGCCTATCTGCGTTTGCAAAAAAAACTTGAAAATTGTTATAAACGCGAGGAACCGCTCTTATAATTTTTCGCCCAAGCCAATTAGCTAAATTACTTAGAAAAAAAGCCGCTGTTAAAAACACGAAAACTTGTAACTTTATGTCTATCGACTTGTATTTTTGCGATAAGCTTGTTGTTTTGGGCAGAAGATACTGTAACTCATCTTGCCATTGATATACACAACTTGGCTGAAGTTTTCCAGAACACTGGCGAATCTCAGGCGCAACAGAAAGAGATGTTGCATTTGATGGGAGAGTTGGATAAAACTCCCATAATCCATCAGCATCTAATCTATAAGCGGACATGTCAATAGCTGCCGCTCCTACACCCGGGATACCAAAGCTGCGTGTCGGCGACGATGGACAGCCATCAAGATCTATCCCCATTTCTTCATTGTCTGCAATATGCATATTAAGACTGATAAATTGGGCCAGAAATTCGTTTGCTACTCGCCGCCTCAACTCAAGTTGTTGAAATGTTTTTTGCGTTCCAGCATGGCTGTTAAGCAAAGGAGAATAAGTTGTATTAATGAAACTTATCATTGGCGACATTATGCTTTCACCTAGTTGCGCCTTCCAACGTAATTGTGCTGCCAGCTGTTTATTTAATAAAACCCGCTCACTATCTAAAGATGGGGGCACCGAGTTTGATTGAACTTCAGATAAGAATACCGTTTCATTTTGTGTTTGATACGCTATTTCTATTGATTTCAAATGTTGTATCGCTATATGTGCTGCAACACTATCTTTATTTCTAATACAGTCGTTGTGATATTGTTCGATATGAGAGATTAATTTTTTCAGGCTATTGACATGAAAATTATAAGAAGCAAAATTAAAATTTTTAATGGCGGCACTATTTGCTCTTGTTTCAATTTCTAAAAATCTTGATCTGAAAGACGGATCTAATGGACTGCTAATTAAAATATTTTTTTCTGTTATATTTTTCAATAAAAATTTAGCATGAGAATTTAAAGATGAAACCTTCATCATATCCATAAGCTTATTTATAACTGTTTTCAAAGATTCTGGGTCATGCATGTCTTTAATAAGCTCTTCAATGGATTGTTTATGATTAGATTTTTTGTTAATTAAAAACAGTACATTATTGATTCGATCCGCTGAGCTTTCAATAATTGAACTATACATATTTAAAATATCTACAAAATGTCTTCCTCGAGAGTTTATTAATTCATAATAATCAAGAACTAGAACCATCAGCTTCACATTGTTAACCCGCTCACTTAGTCTTTGCACAAGAACTCCTGCTGCTGTTTCATGAGAAGCACCTGCTGTTTCACCAAAACCGGGCATATCTACAAACACAGAATTATTTGTTTTTATAATTATGGGATATTTTGTTTCAGAGCTTGATGAATTACTTGTTGATGTTTTTTCGACATGTCCGTGTTTTGGCTTTAATCCGTTTTCTGTTGGCACATACTCTACTCCATCGAGTGAGTTTATATTTGAGCTTTTACCAGTACCTGTGTAGCCCCAAAACATACTTACATTGTCAAAATACTCTTCAAAAGACGGTAATTTCTCCATGCCTTGCTTAATAAGCGATAAAGTACGCCCTGCTTTCAGCCCTTCATCTGTACCAAATTTTTGTAATTCTTTATAAAAATCTAATAATGCGGCGATATGTTGTGATAATTCGTCACAAGCATCTTTGTTAATAGCAGAAATATCTTCAGATTCCACCTTAGCATCATAACTTAATAATAACTCAATAATATCTAGGCGCCTTGCTGAGATAGCTAAATGTAAAGGGCGTCGCAAAGTATTAACTTCAAAATTCAAATGGTCATATAGAATAGCATCCCCTTGTTGAGATAAATTTTCTAATTCTTTTTTGACTAGAGGATACTCTACCGATGCATTAGAGCACAATTCTTGCAAAATTGTTATTACGTGTAGCTCTTGAATTTCACGCAAAACTTTGATGTTTGGCTGACTATCATCAGGACAGGCTTTTTCTTCTGGATTGGTTAATATATGATCAAAAAACAATTCGCTTCTTTCATTAAGCAACGCTAGCGTAGCCTGCCTCCATTGGGCTGTTTGTTGTTCAGAGCTTGGTTCATTTAGGTCAACTAAGGATTTAATTCCTCGGCTTACTGAAATTAACCCTCTATCAATCATTCTTTTCTGAAATTCTATTTTATCTTTAACTTCAACTAAATTAACAGCTTTAGCGAAGACTCTTGGTTTTGGATCGGTAGTTAATTCATCATAGATAGAATCTAATTTTAAAATTTGTCGTTGTACACGATACTCCAAAGGATCGTGGGTTTTGTTAGAGTAGATAATATAATTACCTAACACTTGATTATTAACGAATGATAGCAATTTTTTTAAATCATATTGAAATAAATAAACAAACGGCGTAGGTAAAGCGTATCGCCACTCAGATGTCTTCGCTTTAAAATCAGCTTGTTTTTCAGGCATAATTCGCGATGATATTATAACTTGTGTGGTCAAGTCCAAGTAATGCAACATAGAATCGTCGCCAGTTACTTTAATAAAGCATCCTTTTATACCCAATTCCGATTTAAGAAAATCAAGATTAGATGAAATCGCAGGGACATTGACAAAAATATATTGACTACGTTGTGCCGCAAGAGTTCTTTCAGCAAAGTGAAATGCGACTTTAAACTTATCAAGAGCCAATAGAAATTCACTGTGTTTTGGCAATGCATCCCTGTAATTCCTGTCTGCATTTAAATCATCTTTTAATGGTTTAAGCAAAGCATTTTTATTATATTGATCAAATGGAAACTGGGGAATGACTTGACAAAAAGATGGAATTACTCCGCTAATAAGACAAGATTGATACCATTTTGTTAAATAAATATTGAGAGCATTCTGCCACTCAGATATTTTCTTTTCGAGACTATCACGTTTTTGTTCAATTGCGCGTCGACGTAATTCTTTATATTTATTTTTTGCTTTATTCACTGCTTCGTCATTATTCTGTGGATAAGCCTCCCAATCCCATAAGAATCCTTTTTTGGTCCAATTCGGTACCACCCTACTAAACATATATCTTCCGACGCCATATAAATTAAACTCTACTACAGGACATCCGCCATAGCTTTTATCATTAGTTCTCTCTCTATCGCCGCCTGGCAGATAATTAGAGAAGATTATTTTTCCTTGTCTCAAATAACTTAATCCAAGTATCTCCTTATTTGCTACGCACTTATTTCGGACAGTTTTTTTTCTGCCTTGCTTATCTCTTATGCCTTTACCATGATACTGCATACCAGTTAACTGATGATCTGACTCATGGTCAAAGCTGCTAATTTTGAACTCATCATCTTGATCACGCCATTGAGAAAAACGCTCAAAATTACTCACGATATCGTGCGCTTGTTGGTCATAATCATACATAGCCTCCATTTCTTTAAGAATGCTAGATATGCGCTCAAGATATAAACTCTCTAGTCGTGGAAGGTGGTATCGCAATGCTTTTGTCAGCGCTATAAATCCCCTACCTTGATGGCTCATTTCCTTTACTTCTAAAGCATTAGTTGGACCAAGCGCAATATAGCGCTCCATAGCGGCATGCCAAATCAATGGATTAAAAGAGCGAATTTCTCCTTGAATCCAACCCAAGTCGTTAAGTTGCGCCCAAAAATAACCATACGCTTTTCCTGTAACAGTTAATTTTTGCAAATCTTTAAGGGCATGCTCTGCTCCTGATTCTTTTTCTGACGTCCATATGACTCCCCCATTAAGGTAGCTGTCGTATGATTCTTGCGTTAAAAGAAATAACTCCTTCATTAGCTTAAAGTACTCATCTTCTTTTATTTTTTCCAGTGGAATGGAGCGACCGTAGCGATCAGCATCCGATAAAGTATCCCTATGTTTTCTATCAATGATCAAATCTAACACTGATCGTAATTGACCAAAATGATATTGCTGCTGCTGTGTTAAATATTCTTGGCTTTTGTATAATGCTGACAATCCATTAAAGACGCTTAAAAAATTCTCGCTAATACGCTGGTCCATTTTCTGGATATATTGGTACATGTCAAAACCAAGTTTAAGAATCATATTCATTTTATTATCTAACGCTTGAAATCCAGCACCAATTCCATTATCACCATTAGATTTTTTGGATAATGTTGATATCAACATGTTAGCGCCAGAAAAAAAAGCGCCTACGCCTGTAAACGTCATGCCTAAATCGTAAGCCATCACTAGCGAAGTCAGGCCTGACGCAATGTTAAAGCCTTTACTTAACTCTGGATTGTTTATAGTTTCTGCGAATCCAGCCATTTGGTTAAAAGCATATATTGCGTCCTGTGAAAGACGAATAAATTCCCTGCGCTCCTCTTCTTTAAGTTTTTCTTGTATTGCCGACAGATCATACTGTTGAAGTTTTTTAATCTTACGCACTTCTTTTACTAATGCTTTAGATACTTCGCTTTCATCTTGTTCAAGCATCGCTTGAGTTTTTTCATCAAAACTTTCTAAAAATGATTTCTCATCGCTTGCTTCTGTAAATAGCATATGAACATGCGGAGGAACATCTTCTTTTTTTAGTTTATGTAAACAAGATTTATCATTCAGCCCTCCGAGACCTATAGCTGCCTCGGGCATACTAAATTCTAATAATACACTTGAATAACTGGTTGTTTTTCCTTTTTTTATTTTTCCACTACCCACTCCTGCTTTTAATTTTAAATCAATATCTCCGTTTGGGGTGTCTAAACCAAAACGTAAAGCAGAAATATGCGCAGCTCCACCTATAAAAGGAATTTTTTCATCAATACCAAAACCTAATGACACTTCCGGGCCTTCAATAGCGACATCCTTTACAATAACACGACCTACTTCAATATTTAAATCGCGAAGGTGGCCCTGGATAGCATGAATCGCATCAGCATCTATTCCACGCTCTATCAAGTATTCTGGCAATGAACGATTTATTGGTGCATATCCTGCATTTCCTGTTTTTACTGTTGCAGAAAAAGATGCGCCAGACTCACCTATATTTACAGAAATTGATCCAAAATCATAATGTCCAAATTTTATAGGAATATCTCGTTGAACAAATATAGTCTCCCAATCAAAAAAACCAGTGGAACTGCTTTCACCATGCGTAGCGGTAGATGTTTCTGGCATAATATTCTCCTCTAAAAAAGTTACTTTAAGCGAGATCTACTAATCACGCGAATTTAAACCAGTAGATCTACAAAATATTCTTATTCCATTTCTAGCGGAGTATATTGTTATGTATAAATGAATCAATACGGTGAAATCCCCCTATTCAGTAGCTGCTCGCCATAAACAGCAATTAACTCTTTGCTTGACCGACAGCCCAACTCTTTTCGTAATATTTCAAGATAGTGCTCGATAGTCTTAGGTGTTAAGGTCATAGCGTGGGCAATTTGCTTTATTGAATTGCCTTGCGCTAATAATAAAAAACATCGACTTCTTTGTTGGGTTAAGTACATTGGCAAACCTGATTTTTTATTAAAAATTAAAATTTTGTCGTGAATAATATCGCTTACATCTGTCAGTTTACTTATATCTATAGTTGTTTTTTTGTCAAAATGATTGAGCAAATTTTGTTTCAGCTCTTGCTCGATGTAAACTTTATGAGGAGTGAATATTTTGTCCTGCTCTAGCTCTTTTATCATATCCGCAGCTTGCAATACAAAATATTTACTTAACTCCTTCATTGTGTTTAATTCATTAACATAAAAATCGTTAATAGCATGATTATTAGCCGTTGAATAGAAACCAATAACCTCTCGAAATTTATTAGAACTTTTTGACAAAATTATTCCATTGCCATGACCAAAATTATGTTTGACGTCAAGCCACATTTGATTTTTAATATTCAATGCTGACAAACTAATGCCATGCTTGTTAAAGCACAAATCAGCAATGTCTTCTTTTTTGTAGGCGCCCATGGCTACTTTTTCGAAATGGAATTTGGTGCAATCAGCATCACTTGCTAAATTAATTGATGTGCCATCAGGGTAAATACGTTCATAGAAAACTCCTGTAATATCAATAACCTGCATTGGTTTAATAATTTGAGTTACTTGGGCTGCTTTACATGTCAGTTTTTCTAATTCATTGAGCGAGAGCCTTGTCATAAATTAACCCCCATCTGGGGAAAGTATTGATCCATAATATCATTACTTTGATAAACGCCCGTTTTAAACATATCAAAATAATATTTAACCCAATTAGCGTCGCTTCCCAAATTAAGAATACTTCCATCAGGATAAATACGCAAATAAAAGACGCCAACAATACCAAAAGATCGAATGGGGTCAATAATCTTAGCGGTTTGCGTAGTTTTATTCATAAATTGTTTTAATTGATTATCTGTTATTTTTATCATAAAAACACTATTTATTTTAAAACTTATTGCTCAAAAAATCTTGAGAAATAATCTTATTATTAATCGTTTTTTTTGCTTTTTCAATTCAGTTAATTGAAAAATAGACTTGGCAATATTTTTACTGGTTTTTTCAAAACTCAGTACTAATGGCAGTTTTGACAAAACCGTAAATATGTCACCCGCCTCCGACACGAATCAAACCACCCAAACCAATAGACTCTAACTCTAACTCCAATCGCTCACGAATTTGTTTTGCATTATCCATGGATAGAACCTCATCCACCAAAGCTGTTGCACGCTCAAAAGAACACTGACGAATCACCCATTTAATACGCGATAATCGCGCGGCGCTCATACTTAAAGCATCAAAGCCAATACCCAATAACAACAATGCTGCCAAAGGATCACCGGCAATTTCACCGCAAATTGAAACAGAAATTCCAGCACGATGTGCCTCTCGAACAATATACACTAATGCATGCAATACCGCTGGATGAAAGCCATCATACAAATTGGCGACCTGAGAATTATTTCTATCTACGGCCAACAAATATTGGGTCAAATCATTGCTGCCGACAGAAATGAAACTGACTTTTTTAGCAATAGCATACGTTTGATAAACTGCAGAAGGTACCTCAATCATGACACCAACTTCTGGTTTTTTTACAGATAATCCTTCAGCAAGCAAACCTTGATATGCTTGGTCAATTAAAGATAATGCATCGTCGACTTCTTTGAGATCACAAATCATAGGCAGCATAATTTTCAAATTATCATAACCGATACTAGCGCGCATCATCGCTCGCACTTGCATTAAAAACAAATCAGGATGATCAAGTGAAATACGAATACCTCGCCAACCCAAGAAAGGATTTTCTTCCTCAATACGCAAATAATCTGGCGTTTTATCGCCACCTACGTCCAAAGTACGCATCGTTACAGGTCGCGGTGAAAAAGCGTTAAGCAACTGACGATAAATGATTTTTTGTTCTTCAGAAGAAGGGAATAAATCTCGGGCAAGAAAAGGAACTTCTGTACGATACAGGCCGACGCCATCCGCACCAACGCTCAAAGACAACCCTAAATCGGATGATAGACCTGTATTAACAAACAGAGTAATAGTATGGTTATCTGTTGTTGTAGCAGGCAAAGTTCGCAAACTTTTTAACTCTTCGTTTAACTGCTGCTCTTCTTGCAACAAACGATTAAATTCACGCACAACAATATCAGAAGGATCCAAATAAACGTGGCCATAGTAGCCATCTACAACCACCGCCTTGCCCTCAAACTGTCCAGGCAATAAACCACCCACACCCATAATTGCCGGCACACCTAAAGAGCGGGCCAAAATAGCAATATGTGCATTACTAGACCCAGAGCGTGACACTATTCCTTTTAAGTTAGTAATTGGAATTTCGCTCAAATCCGCAGCGGTAATATCTTCACCAACTAAAATTAATTTTGCAGGGTAATCTGTTGGCCTTTGTTGCTTACGTTTTTGCAATGCGGCTAAAACCCGTTGCCCCAAATCCCTGACATCATCAGCGCGGTCACGCAAATAGGGATCATCCATACTTTCAAACTGTCGAATATGTAATTTGATAACTTTACGCAAAGCGCCTTGCGCCCACTGACCACGACGAATTTCCTGCTCAACTTCAAAACCCAAGCTGTCATCATTCAACATCAATAAATATGCTTCAAATAGGGCTCGATCTTCTGGCGCCAAATTTGATTCCAAGCGTTCATTCAATTCAATAATTTCAGCACGAATAGCCGCCACAGCTTCACGAAAATCCTCTATTTCATGATCAATGTTTTCGACAATCTTATCTGGCACCGCATCTAAATCGGCCTTGGGAAATACAACAAAGCCAACTCCAATACCAACACCAGGCGAACCAGGACTACCATGAAGCATGACCTCATCATGCTGCACAGTTGTATGAGATAACTGTGAAATCTGACCCAGCATTTCTGCACGCGCCATTTCTTGAGAATAATGTAATGCTAGAGTAACTAAAAAAGATTCTTCTGCGTCAGTAAAAGGCTCTGCAACTTCACGCTGTACAACAATCACACCAAGCAAGCGTCGCTGGTAGACGATTGGCACACCCAAAAAACCATGAAATTGATCTTCACCCAACTGGGGGAAAAAATAATAAGCAGGATGCGTTTGTGCATCAGCAAGATTCAACACTTCTTTGTTTGTGGCGATCAAGCCAATCACACCTTGGTGGACATCAAGATTAATCGATCCAATCGATTTAACTTGGTACCCTTTGGTAGTTAACATAACCAATTGCGCCAAATGGCTATCATACAAAAAGACAGCGCAAGCATCTGCTTCCATGTTTTCACGTACACGCTGCGTCAAAATAAGGACTGCCTCATCAAAATCATGAGCATTACGAATTTCTTTCATGATTTTATCTAAAACGGCCAACATAGTTGTTACTCCGTATGATTCGTCATTGGCGTTGACGAAGGCGCAGCGGCCTGTGACACTCTTAGAGCTCGGCGACGAAATACGTAAGAGGCGAATGCTTTTAGCGCTTTATGATAGACCTGTTTCTTAAAGGCAATCACTTCTTTCATAGGATGCCAATAACTTACCCATTGCCAATCGTCAAATTCGGGTTTTTCGGACAAATTAAAATTGAATTTCGCCTCATCACCAACGAATTTTAGTAAAAACCACTTTTGCTTTTGGCCAATACACAATGGCTCAGAGCGATAACGAATTAAATGCTTAGGTAAACGGTAATAAAACCAATGTTTAGAAACAGTGACGATTTTCACATCTTCAGGATCTAAACCAATTTCTTCTTTCAATTCGCGATACATGGTCTCTTTCAGAGTTTCCCCTTCTTGCACCCCACCTTGAGGAAATTGCCATGCATCCTGGCGAACCCTTTTGGCCCAGAATAGCTTTTTTTTCTGATTGAATAGAATAATCGCGACACCAGCGCGGTATCCAGCAGGATCAATCACGTTCGACCCCGAATATAAAATATAACTAGTACTTACATTACGATAAGCACCGTTGACAATCAACCATTTTTTATCGATTTTTGCACAAATAGTTGGCAACCCGGGTGCTTAATCGATGCAATTAAAATATCTTCACCATTCGCCTTTCTTGTGAAGGTTTTAAGGATAGGGCCAATCGCACCCTGTCGCTCAAGATTTTTATACAATTGATAATCCTCTTGCGTTTTTCCTGGAGGTGGAATCAAAGCTAATAAATCATATTCGCACCAACTATCGTTATCTCTTAGCCATGCAGCCCCCGTGCCCAAAATACCGTGCAACCACATTTCTCGAACAGAGCCTTGTCTAAAATCTGGCGCGCTACTCGCATAAAACAAAATACGCTTAGTATCTGTAAATACTGTGTGGTGCGGGTAATGCTGTTTAAGCCACAAACCCGCATCCAATTCATCGTGCGTCCTATGACCAAATGGGAACAAGCTGGCGACAAAGTTGGTCAAAAAAAGCGCGGCCATAAGGCCAATAAACATTTTTTTCCTTATTCCGCGAAAAGAATCAATGATATATGGCATAAGACCTGCTACCAACAATAAAACAAATAACCCTAATGGCAACAAATATCGGCCATTTAAAAAGGCGTATTCACTAAAAAACAGCAGTGGCAATATCACGGCCACACCACAATAAGCTATAAAACTAGGATATAACATACGACTATTTAATTTATTTAGCCCACGACGCATAAAAAATAAAGGCGGCATGACAACCAAGGTCACTTGACCTACGGCATAACAAATAAAGAGCGTAATGTACCCAGAGACCAATATATGAGCCGAATAAGGGTTTTCACGATAAAAAACGGCATGCTTCATCACACCCAACCGCTCAGTAAATTCAAACTGCATAGAAGAAAAATACGTAGATAATTCTTGCCAAACATAAGCAAAACGCAAGCTATTAATCGTAAAGAAATGTACAATAAATAAAAAAACAACAGCCGCAACTAAAACAAAAGTCACCATATTCAACTTACACCACAGAGAAAAGCGCAAGGATTTTCTTTCTTGTTGCAAAAAAAATATAGAACAAGGAGTAATTAGCAAATACATTACGCCTTCAATGCGAAACAATATTGCCAAACATAAAGCAAACGACCATGCCAATGCCCAACCCGTTTTTTTCGTATTAATAAAATGATAAAAACAACAAAATGATAGCAACAAACAGGTAATGAAACCTTGATCGCGCACGACAATCGACCACCACTTTGTATATTCATGCCAGGTTAGCCATATCACTATCGCCCACAAACTCGCGTTGCGGTGTTGTGAAAACAACCGCACAACATATAAAAATAGGCAAGCACTCATACAAATTAACAGGCCATCTAAAATTTTCTGCGCAATATAGACGTTTACATGTGTAAAACGAGCCATGATGCCAATTAACGCTGAATAAAAAGGCCATTTAGCTTGATCATCAATAGACAAAGCCGCTTTTATTCCACCATGCATATAAGCCGCTGCGGCTTGCAAATAGGTCACGCCATCAGGGTTAATCATGGGATAAACATGCAATTGCCATAGATACAGCAAAATAGTCGCTGCGATAATGAAAAAATATGATGCAACTGACTGGTCACGTAACATTTTCTATATACCCTCTGAATTCTTGTTTAAATCGATCAATACTAAATTTTTTTGCACTTTCTATGCATGCTGCACTATCGAAACTTGATTGTTCGAAACGTTGTACAGCCGCAACAATACTAGCAACATTTTGTTGCGAATAAAGTATACCTGTTTCTGGTGTTACAATTTCGCACGCCCCGCCCTGTTCAAAAGCAATTAACGGTGTACCAGAAGATAAGGCCTCAACCAAAGTAATGCCAAAATCTTCAACTGCCGCAAAAACAAACGCGCGTGCACGTGATAAATAATCTTGCAATACTTGCACTGGTTGATAGCCCAAAATTTCTACGTTAGTTGCGCCTACCGCTGTAACACGCTCCATGTCCGGACCATCACCAATAATAATCAAACGTTTATCTGGCATCGCCTTGAACGCTTCAGCAAGTAATGGGACTTTTTTATAGGGTACGAGTCGAGAAGCGGTAATATAAAATTGAGCATGAGAAGACGAGCCTCTCTCGCTCCTATAAGAGGCTATATCAGTATCTACCGGCGGATAAATAACAGTGGCTTTGCGACGATAAATCTTTTCAATACGTTTCGCGATGTACTTCGAATTGCATATAAAATGATCGACGCGCGCGCTACTTGCAACATCCCATAAACGCATTTTATGCAACATGTAGCGCGCCACCCAAGACTTTAGTCCACGCGTCAAATTTGATTCTTGCAAATATTGTGGCTGCAAATCCCAGGCATAACGCATGGGAGAGTGAATGTAACTAATATGCACTTGATTAGGTCCCGTGATGACACCTTTTGCAACGGCATGCGAGCTCGACAACACGAGATCATAAGCAGATACATCCAATTGTTCGATAGCCAATGGCATCAAAGGTAAATAATGCCTATAATAACGCTTGGCAAAGGGTAAATGCTGAATGAATGTTGTGGTCACTTTTTTACCTTGCAAAAACCCTCGCTGTTCTTTTGGCAAAAAATCAACCACTGCAAAAATATCTGCATCAGGAAAACAGGCAATCATCTGCTCAATGACACGCTCAGCACCAGCATAAACAGTTAACCAATCGGCGACGATGGCGATTTTCATTGAGATGTTCCCTTAAAAAATGAACCTAATATTATCGAAGCAGGTAGGATTAATCAAATTGATCTTTTCTTGACTTTGCTTAATCAGCTGTTATTATTGCTGAGCATAAGTTAAACAGAAAACAAGATTGAGACCTGATTATGCACAAGCATCCTGCCGCCGATCGCGAAAAATAATAAAAATTTTTGACAATATCAACAACAAAGAAAATCTCACCTAGAGGAACAAATGCAAAATATTCAAAAAGCCGCCACAGAACGCCGCTCAACACTAACTACTAACGATACACCCGACCTACTGTTGAAACAATTATCTACCATGACAAAACAACCATCCATAACATGGAAAAAAGCTGGAAAACCTGCTATCAATAATTTTAATATTGAAAATTCATTTGCAAATTATGCAATTACCGAAAAAAACAGTCGAGCAGGATTACGCGCAACCATCGACGATTGCTTGAGCGCTTTAAAAGCCAAAAAGCCTTTTGCCATAGATGCCGCTGGAAATCTTGTTGCCATCACACAGCTCCTCCACAGTAACAAGAAAGTTGATTATGATGATATCGTTATCGCTATTATTGCTGATAAAACTGTTGGCGATATTAAATTTTTTGATGATATTGAGTTAACAGAAATTTTACTCGTCAAGCTCAAGTATCTTGATGAAGCCACTTGGATACGCCTCGCACTGTTATTCGATCAATGTCAATTATCAGACCAGGATATCAATTTATGCAAAACATCGCTGTACACAGCTATCTCAAACTTTATTACAGAAAGCAATACTGAAACGAGCGCTGAACAACGCGTTTACGCTTTTCTTATCCTTAAAAGCCAAGATCAATGCAATACATTACAATTAAGCGATGATTTTTATCATGCGCTAAACACATATATAACAGACAACACTATTTTTTATCGAATTTTCACCACATTACATGACTATAGCAACGCATCAGGAACAATTGCATCACTTTTTAACGATACAGAGTTTAACGTAGAAGAATATTACACCTCTGCTTCAAGTCAATTTAAACAATTAAATGAAACCGCAGTAGCTATGCAGTTAGCTTATTATGCGCGCCATGAAAGTGTTGATACCGCCATCTTAACTCAGGTTCGAGACTTACATAGTCATTTGCAAAACGATCTCTCAGCTTACGAAAATAATGTAACATTTGTAAAATCGCGCTTCGCTTTGCAAATTCTAGATGAAGAACAAAGACAAAAAGACTCTATAATTGAACGAGCATTCCAAGGCCATAGACTTACCGGAAAAAACGTTACCACACCATTTTTGCGAGCCATTTTAAAGCATTTAATTCAATATGGCACACTGGATAACGAGCATACAAACTGTCCATTCGCTCCTTTTATATGGAGTATATATACTGAAGCTTACCTTGCGATTAAAAGTACAAAAAAACGAACCTCTTTAACTGAAGGAGAGCTAAGTTTTTCATCAGAAAAACTTAATGATATAAATATCTGGTTAGCAGAACAACTTTTCACCGAATCAAATCAAGACTTTAAAAAAACATTATTAACCCTACCTGTTCCTTTAAGGAAAATATTATTTGGATTTGCTAACTCCGTTGTCGATCCAAATACCCTGTTAACTTATTCAGTTAAAAGACGCTCCTCATTACCGGCGCTCTTTAGCAGAACCAAAGAAGAAACTCTTCAAAACGTTACCATGCTTAGCTCAGGCCCTACCAAGGAATCAGCTGACGTTTTATCTAAGTATACGAATTTAAAGCCAGCTGGCGCATTTCAAAGATCAGCCCCAAAAGATAATACATCTCCAGAGACGTCATCAGAATGGACAAAAATATGCGAAATAAACACAACACAAATAAGCGCTATCTTTGCTAGAAAAGCAGAAGAAGCAAAACAGCATGCAAAGGTAGAAATACCGATACCGACACCAACCCAACCGGGAAATAAATGATAAGGAATATTTGTTTTTTCTACAAATTGAATATAATATCCCTATAAAACATACTAGATTGTATTTTTTATAGGGGCAAAATCTGCAAATGCGCATCATCTACAACCTCAACTGCATTCGCGCCCCCATGACTGGCGTTGCGTATTATACATTAAACATGGTTGCATCCGTCATACAACAGTTTCCTGATGCAGACATATTGGCTTTTTATCAGCATCGCATTTTAAATAAAATACAAATTCTCGACTTGTTTTCTCAAACAAGTCAATTACCCAAAAAGCAAAGTGCTTGGAAAAAAAATATCATCGAAATAATCAACAAGTCTTTTGTAGCGCGTGAACTATTTCAACAGCAAGAAAATTGGCGCCATCGATTAACATTACAATCAAAATTGAGCGGCGCGATTTACCATGAACCCAACTTTGTTTTCTTACCACATGCAGGCAAAAAAGTCTTAACAGTACATGACACATCCATGTTTGATTGCCCGGAATATTTACCACAAGGCCGCGCTAAATTTTTGCAGAAAGAAATGCGGCGCAGCATGACAGAGGCTGATGCCTTAATCGTTTCTTGCCAATTTATCAAAGATCAAATATTAAAACTAACTCATATCGATGAGAAAAAAATTCATATTATTGCGCCAGGAGCGTCAGAAAAATTCAAGCCAAGAACAGAGAGCGAAACAAAAGCATCTTTAGAAAAATTCTCACTACACTATAAACGTTTTCTGTTATGTGTTGCGACACTAGAACCACGAAAAAACCTTGTTCGCCTTATCAAAGCTTACCAAAAATTACCGAAGCATCTACAACAAACTTACCCGTTGGTTTTAGTTGGCAACAAAGGCTGGATGTATGAAGAACTGTTGTGCTTAACACAACATTCACCAAATATTTCCTTGTTACGCTATCTAGACGAGCACACATTAGTTGATATTTATTCGGCTGCAAAATTGTTTGTGTACCCTTCGCTATACGAAGGCTTTGGCTTGCCGGTATTAGAAGCAATGCAATCTGGCTTGCCCGTCATTACCTCAAACACAAGCAGCCTGCCAGAAGTCTGTGGTGCTGCTGGGATACTTGTTGACCCAATCAATGAACAGCATATGACAGCGGCGATAGCAAGCTTACTCAGTAGCAATGAAATAGATTACTCAATCTTAGCTCAACAGTCACTTGCACGCGCGCAGAAATTTTCTTGGCATGATTTCTCAGAGCAATTATTTGATGTCTATCAGGGTTGTTAAATTTAACTAACAAAAATACACGTGCTGCAGCCGCTGCGCATACACTTCGTCACTAAAACATTGAGCACGCTTTTTACCCTTTTCACTCAACTCTGCACACAATGCATCATCATTTGCTAAGCAAGAAATAGCAGCAGCAATTTCACTGACCTCATAGGGATTCACTAAATAAGCCGCATCATCAGCAATTTCTGGCAAACTCGTAATATTCGACGTAATGACTGGCAAACCCATAGACATCGCTTCAATCACAGGCAAACCAAACCCCTCATACAACGATGGAAAAACAAGAGCACGCGCATGCAGCATTAATGCATGTAAAGCATAAGAGCTGACGTAATTTAAATAAACAACCTTGTGCGTATATTGCTTTAACAAAACCCTTTCTTTATCTGACTGCCAAGCTAACGGCCCAGCGACAACCAACTTTTGTTCTATATTTGCGCTCAAAAAGCCTTCTAATAAACGCACAACATTTTTCTTAGGCTCAATTGCGCCAACAAAGAGAAAATACGTTTTAGGAACCAAGCCAAATTGACCACGCAACTGATTTTCTAAAAACGCTTGTTGATCCATGACAGCTGATAACGGCATGGGAACATTTTGATAGGTATTGACCACAGTTTCGGGCGATACAGAAAGATAATTAATAATATCCTGACGAGAATACTCAGACACCGTAATTAATTTATCGGCGGATTTGACAATCCGACACATCATATCATAGAAAAATTTTTTATTGTCTTTAGTCGTATACGGCAAACGCAATGGGATTAAATCATGAATAGTATAATAATTTTTTGCGCCAATAACTCGCGCAGGAATAGGACAGGTCCAATGCATAATATCCGGAGTTGGATGTAATTTGATTGGCAACAAACGCCCAAAGATTAAAAAATAGCATTGAGCCAATCGATAGATATTGGCGCTGTTGTAGATGGCATCAAACGTTGGCAATCGCTTTTGCATTTCTTCATTTGCCACAACCCCAGAAAATACACGTTTTTTAACCCGAGGTGAACGAATGAAATACCAAACACTTTTAATGAAATAAAAAGGTGCTAACAAGTAATGCGCCTTACTTTCGCGCGGACGACGCTCTTTTTCGGCAGGCTTATTGATTGTTTCGTAAAATAATGACTCATACAGCATAGGAGAAACTTTTTGATTAATGCTTTTATCAAACAAAATGCTGATTTCGCAATCTGCTTTATGTAAAAAATCACCCAAATTACGCGCATAAGTTGCAATACCCGTTCCCTTGCTCAACGCCAAATTTAATCCATCAATACAAACATGTAATTTCTTGCGCACAACGTCCCCGTTTTAAAAAACTTATTCAACACATCAAGCCGGCTATTATCCTAAATTTAAGCATTGAAAGCTACTAAATGAACCTGTAACATTGACAACATACTCAAATTTGGACTTGCAGAATGCTAACAGCGATCGATATTTTTTTTAAAAATAATATCTTCATCCATACTCACATTGAAAAATGTGGCGGCAGCACACTGGTACACTATTTAAACGAATTATTTGGCAAAGATCATGTCTGCGATATTCGACCTTACCCTGCCCTAGCCGCTCAAACCCTAATACGACAATACCCCGAGATTAAACAAGGCCTACCCAATATTCGCGTCCTTTCTGGACATACCGGATATAGAGAACACTGGGAAAAACATATTTTTAGCGAGCAAAAATTTATTCCATGGTTAAGCAAAACTAAAAAACCATTATACATTGCCTCTATACGACACCCAATCGACAGATTAATCTCTTTGTTTCGTTATATACGTTTACGACCAAACCACCCTGGCTACTTGCCACACGCCGAATCTCTGCGCAATAATGATTTCGATGCTTATGTCCAATCTTTAATAAAAAGCAAATCCTGTAAAGTAAAAAATGAAATATGCATTTTCATCAAAGAAAAGCGCATGTCATTTTCACTTCTTGAAGAAGCGAAAAAATCTTTTGAACATAACTATTTTATTATCACTCCACATAATAAAACACATGAACTTGCTAATCTTATATCTGAAACATTTTCATTACCTTGTGTCGAAGAAAAAACCATCAACGGTAATGAGTCAAAAGAAAAAATAACACCCAGCGAAAAAACAATCAATTTATTGAAAAAAGCACATCATGATGACATTTTATTATATGAATATATCTTAAGCCGATATCCAGAAAAACTACAACAAGCAAAGCAAAAATTACAAGAGCTTTATGCCGCATCTTTCCCCAGATCTCTGTAAAATTTTAACCGCAAAGCATTAACAAGTTAAAACAACATTAAAAGGAAAAAATTCTTGGCCATATAACCTAAATTACAGCGGCCAAGAATGTCAGACACATTACGGAGCCCATCACATCATATTGCACTCTTCGCAACAATGCACCATAAAAGATGCCAATTATTGTCGCTGATAAATATCTTCAAACCTGACAATATCATCTTCGCCCAAATAATTGCCTGATTGCACCTCAATGATTTCTAAAGGCAAGTGCGTCGGATTTTCTAAACGATGCTTTTGTCCTATAGAAATATAGGTCGATTGATTCTCAGTTAAAATAAATTCTTCATCACCTCGCGTCACTTTTGCCGTACCTCTGACCACTATCCAATGCTCTGCGCGATGATAATGCATCTGTAACGACAGTTTTGCGCCAGGCTTAACACAAATACGTTTTACCTGAAAATTATCACCCATATCAACTGATTGGTAACTACCCCAGGGGCGATAGACAACGCTATGCGAATGATGCTCGGGACGCTTGCTCGCCTGCAAATGTTTAACAATTTCTTTTACTTCTTGAGTATGATTCTTATCTACCACCAAAATAGCATCATCGGTTTCAACAATCACATGATCAGATACGCCAACCGCAGCGACCAATTTATGCTCAGCGCGAATATAAGAATTTTTGACATTATGTGTTAAAACATCGCCCATCAAAACATTGTCATTTGCATCTTTTGGTAAAGCTTGCCATAGCGATGACCATGATCCCAAGTCACTCCATTGCGCATCAAGCGGCACAACAGACGCTCGTTGTGTTTTTTCCATAACAGCATAGTCAATGGAATCAGAAGGACAACGCGCAAAAGATTCACCATCTAAGCGCACAAAATCTAAATCTATGCTTGCTCGCGCTAAAGCTTGCGTAGCCGCAGCCGCAATCTCTGGCGCATGCAGCTGTGTTTCTGCATAATAAGTAGCCGCAGAAAAAACAAACATGCCACTGTTCCAAAGATATTTTTTTTCGGCCAAGTATTGCTCAGCTACAGTAAGTGTTGGTTTTTCAACAAAACAATCAACTTTGTACGCTCCTTTGGATAATGGATCGCCGCAACGAATATAACCATACCCAGTTTCTGGATGCGTAGGCGTCACACCAAAAGTAACCAAATAATCTTGCTTCGCCATAGCAACAGCCACGCTCATTGCATGATGAAAAGCAAGGACATCGCGAATTAAATGATCAGCAGGTAATATCAGCAATATCACATCAGGACCATGCTCTTGTTGCGCATAAAGCGCGGCAATAGAGGCGGCTGGAGCCGTGTTTTTTGCCTCAGGCTCGAGGATTAATCGAGCATCTTTAACACCAATTTGTTGCAATTGTTCAGCGATAACAAAACGATGCTCTTGATTGCACACAACAATCGGAGCGCCCAGCCCTTCAACCCCCGACAAACGCAACAGCGTTTCTTGTAACATAGTCTTGTCAGAAGCTAAGGCAAGCAATTGTTTAGGATACAAAGCACGAGAACTTGGCCACAGGCGCGAACCAGAGCCACCGGAAAGAATCACTGGAATAATCAAAAAAACCCCTAAACAAACAGATATAAAAGACTCATTTAATCATAATTCTTAGCAAAGTTAAACCTAGGCGCATCTTTATGACAGACAATAAACGCGCCATTTAATAGTGTGTCGCGCATATTATATTTAAAAGGCCGATATTGAGCATCGCATAAAATACCGCCAGCATTATTGATAATGGCATGCCCAGCCGCAGTATCCCATTCTGATGTTGGACCTAAACGCGGATAAATATCCGCAACACCTTCAGCAATTAAACAAATTTTTAAGGCACTACCGACATTCACTAATTCATAAGCAGTTAATTGTTGTAAAAATTTTTCAAGCGGCCCGCCGCCATGACGACGACTCGCAATCACTTTCAAAGGCGAGTGAGCACTATTAAGTCCAACCAAGCTAGCGCAGATTTTTTGCCTCTTACCATTGAATTCTTTATAGGCGCCAGTGCCATCCATCGCAAAATACATCACCCCCAATGCAGGAGCATAAACAACACCTAACACAGGCCGATGATCAATAACCAACGCAATATTGACAGTAAATTCATTCGTGCGGTGAATGAATTCTTTTGTCCCATCCAAAGGATCGACTAGCCATAAGATTGGCCACTGACGACGCTGACTTATGTCCTGCGCCATCGATTCTTCTGACAACAGTGGAATATCAGGAGCTAGCCTCGTCAACCCATCAACAATCGTTTGATGCGCCACAAGATCTGCTTGCGTTAATGGCGAACCATCGGACTTATCAACAATATCAATGGATTGCTGCCGATACATCGATAAAATTTTTTCTCCAGCTTGATAAGCAATATCGATGACACTATTCAAAAAAGATTGCGTAAGCTGCATATTATTTTACATACCCCAATTCTCGCAATTTATTCACAATCATCATCACTTCTTGCTCAATTGAATGTTCTGCGGCGTTGATAATAATGTCAGCATGCTCAGGAATTTCATACGGGTCACTAATGCCGGTAAATTCTTTAATCAAGCCAGCGCGCGCCTTCTTGTATAAACCCTTGCGATCACGACACTCACAAACCTCTAATGAGGTGGAAATATATACCTCAATAAAGCCGCCAATATCAGAAATCATGTCGCGCACTTGTCGACGTGTTGAACGGTATGGCGCAATTGGAGCACAAATGGCAATACCACCATGTTTAGTTATTTCACTAGCCACATAACCAATACGCAAAATATTTAAATCGCGATGCTCACGCGAAAAACCTAATTCACTGGATAAATTTTTTCTAACCAAATCACCATCTAACATAGTTACTGAACGATCCGTTAATTCCATCAACTTAATTAATAATGCGTTCGCAATGGTCGATTTTCCTGCACCTGATAACCCTGTAAAAAAAATTGTTAAGCCTTGTTTTTCACGAGCGGGAAATGTTTTACGCAACTCATGAATAATCCCAGGATAAGAAAACCAACTCGGCACTTCTTCACCCGTTTTTAACATTCGGCGAAATTCAGTGCCAGAAATCTTGAGCACGGTCTCGTTAGCTCTTACTTCATCTTCTTGCACATAAGCGTCACGCTCTCTAACATAGACTAGCTCGTAAAATGGCACCATATCGATACCAATTTCATCTTGATATTGCTTTACTAGCTCTTGCGCATCATAGGGGCCGTAAAAATCGTTACCCTCTTTATCTTTACCCGGCCCCGCATGATCGCGCCCAACAATAAAATGTGTGCATCCATAATTTTTACGTATCAACGCATGCCATAATGCTTCAATAGGGCCGGCCATACGCATAGCAATCGGCAATAAACTTAACGTTGCAGAACCTTGCGGATAAGTTTCAATTAAACTTTGGTAACAACGTACGCGTGTAAAATGATCTACATCGCCGGGTTTAGTCATGCCAACTACTGGATGTATCAAAAGATGAGCATCATGTTGTTTTGCAGCTCGCAACGTTAACTCTTGATGCGCACGATGCATAGGATTGCGCGTCTGGAAAGCAACGACTTTTTTAATATTTTTTTCTTTGAATTTTTGTTTCAGTTGTTCGGGTGACAAACGCAACTGTGTAAAATCATAATGATTGGGCAATGCCACTTTTTCCAAAGTGCCACCGATATAAACATCGCCAGCAATATTCATCAAATAATTGACACCCGGGTGTGTCTCATCGGTTGTTTGGTAAACCGCCACTGCCTCGGCTGTTTTATTTGGCTGCCACATATCGGTGATTATCATATTCGCCAGATGCAAACCTTCTTCATCATACAGCGCAATTTTTTCACCAACCTTCAATACCGCAGCTTGTTCTGCCTTAACATCACATGTAATCGGCATTGGCCAAACGTCACCACTAGGTAAACGGCGATTCTTTAAGATACTATCATAAGTTTCTTGATCATTAAAACCGGTTAATGGTGCAAATGCGCCGTTCAATAAACATTCAATATCGCAACGTTGTCGCGGTGTTAAAAAAATTTCTTGCATAAAACTTTCCTTATAATTAAAAAATGCATGGGCCACGCCCAAAGTTTATAACGACTAGCGCTCAAAGATGCCTGAGGTGGTAAACACAGAAATTAGCCATGAAAAAAACAACCTTTGATATCAATAGTGCAACATAGCCATTAGTAAGCATTATTGTGAAAAAAACCTCGCCACAAAGTGAGCCATATGATACGCAAATCAAAAGCCAACGTCCAATTTTCAATGTAATATAAATCATGTTCGACACGGCGCTGCATTTTTTCCAGGGTATCGGTTTCACCGCGATAACCGTTCACTTGCGCCCACCCCGTAATACCTGGCTTCATTCGAAAGCGCTGCATATAAGACGAGACCAAATCTTTATAATATTCATTATGCTCAACCGCATGAGGACGTGGTCCGACAATGGACATATCCCCTTGCAAAACATTCAACAATTGAGGCAACTCATCTAAACTAGTAGATCGTAAAAATCGCCCTATTTTGGTTACACGAGGATCATGTTTTGTCGCTTGCGATACTTGTCCTGAATTTTCTCTATGTACAATCATCGATCTAAATTTATAAACTGAAAATTTTTTGCCGTTTAGCCCATGCCGCTGTTGTCGAAAGAAAACTGGGCCGGTCGATGTTAACTTAATCAAGACCGCAATCAATAACATAATAGGAGAAGCTATTAATAAAAAAACTAACGCCAATCCGCGATCCTCTATCGCCTTTAATAAACGCCTCTCACCCTCCATCGGTGATGAGTAAATATTGATAAGTGGATAACCTGAGATTTCAGTCATAGTATGACGTCGAAAAGATAAACCTAAGAAATCTGGCACGTAACGCACAGTAACCGCATCATGCACTAACGCTTGCGCAACACTTCGAATCAATACTTCTTCGCTTAAAGGCAAAACAATCCATACTTCATCAATTCGAGCTCGCTTTACTAACTTAGACAAACAAGATAATACAAGAGGACGTACAGAAATATTGGCTATTTTTTTCTCAGAAAATCCACTTTCAGCAAAAAATAACACTGGACGAACCCCAGCCCACAAAGAGCGCTGTAACTGTGCAACTAAGTCTTGTGCCCGCTGATTGGTTCCAATAATAACAACACGTTTTAAATTTAGACCCTTGCGCCGCAAATAAGAAAGAAGCAGATAAACACAGCATCGAGAAATAACAAAACTCGATAACAAAACTAACAACCAATAACCTAACCAAATACGCGAATAATGCGTGCTGGTTTTACTCATCACAGAAAAAACGCTGAGTATGGCAAAAAGCAACACTATCGCCACAATACCATTAAATATATATTGAAATAATCTTTTTTCACGCAACGGTTCATATAAACCAAACCAACGAAAGACAATTAACGATGTCGCAACCGCCAAACCGAGCAAAGACCAGTAATAATAATGAAACACGCCATCACCAAAGCGCAGATAATGCGCAACAACAGAGGCCAAGACGACCATGGCAATATCAAAACCGTACAAACAACCCCGGAACAAGGATTGGTAATCTCGACTCAAATCGTGGCGCAGCATATATTATTACCTAAAAATTTGATCCAGAATTGTAGCAAAATTTTGTGTGAAACAATATCCTTTGCACTATAACGCGGAGAATGACAATGCAAAAAAAAATACTCATCAACGGCGCCTTTGGGCGCATGGGCCAACTGACCTGTGCAACACTGGAAAAACACCCAGAGTTCTCTATTGTTGCTAAAATCGGTCGCCATGATGATTTTGCAACAACTATTCAAGCTCACCAACCTGACATTATCATCGATTTTACCAATGCAGATTGCGTGTGGGAAAATGTGCAAACCATATTAAAACACGATGCGGCGTTTGTTATTGGCACGTCTGGCTTAAAAAAAGATCAAATTGATTCTGTTTTGAAAACCCCAAGAAAACAAGGGTCAGGCGGGATTATTGTTCCAAACTTTTCAATAGGCGCCATACTACAAATGCGTTGCGCAGAAGAAATTGCTCGATATTTCACTAAAGCAGAAATTATCGAAATTCATCACGAAAAAAAGCTGGATGCTCCGTCGGGAACGGCAGTAAGAACAGCAGAAGGAATACAAAAAATCATCGAAGCAAGCAAGATGAACGTCAACGATGTGACTGAAGGACATACGAGCCAGGGGCGGCAACAAGACCAAGTCGGTACGTGTACACCCCCAGGAAATGTAGCTGACACTCATCAATCGCATGAATCTAGATATTGCATTGTCCCCATTCATTCCGCTAGACTTCCCGGGTTCGTCGCCGAACAAGAAGTCATTTTTGGCGCAGATGCAGAAAGTTTAAGCATCTCGCACAAAGTACTCAATCGCGAGGCCTATATGCCTGGATTAGTACTCGCTTGCCAACAGGTCATGACGTTCGAGCGAGTATATTATGGGTTAGAATTTTGTTTACAAGGGTAAGGCCAACATGTCAAGACTAAATCGCAAACCACCAAAAATCGATGCATTAATGCGCTATGCCAATATGATCGGCTTTGGTGATCTTTTTACAAAAATAGATACCAAAAACAATTTACGAAGCATTATCGCGATTCATAATACGACATTGGGTCCAGCGATTGGCGGCTGTCGTTTTTATCCTTACACTTCATTTAGCTATGCCTATAAAGATGTGTTGCGACTTGCCTACATGATGACCCTCAAATCTGCCATCAGCGAATTACCTCATGGCGGCGCAAAAGCCGTCATCATGTATCCAAAACATGCGTTTGATCGCAAGCAATTGATGCACGCATTTGGCGATTTTTTAAACACTGCGCAAGGTCGTTACATTACATCCATGGATGTTGGCACCACCGCAGAAGACATGGATCTTATTTATGAACGCAGCCCCTACGTTATCGGCGCCACAAAAACTATGCACGATGATCCCTCACGTTTTACAGGCTTAGGCATTTTCCGTGGTTTAGAAGCAGCGGCAAAATTCAAACTAGGGCGCCAAACTCTGGAAGGTTTGCATGTTGTGTTACAAGGCGCAGGAAAAGTATCTTATTATGTTTGCAAACATCTGCACGAAGCAAAAGCAAAAATCACCATCTGCGATGTGAACCATGAATCTGCAAAACGCTGCCAAGAAGAATTTAACGCAACTATCGTCAGCCCAGAAAATGTTTACGACATACCATGCGACATTTTTTCACCCTCGGCTATTGGTGGCACGATTAATAAACACACAATCGAACGCTTAAATACATCTATTGTTGCGGGTGCGGCAAATAATCAATTAGCGCATAGCCGCTTCATTCAATTATTAGAACAAAAAAATATTTTATATGTGCCTGATTATGTTATTAATGCAGGCGGCGTTATTTACGCAGCCCTCGCTTACGACCATAAACCAGAAGATGAAATCCTGCGCCAAGTAAACGCGATTGAACCGCGTCTACTGAAAATTTTCAACGAAGCGAAAGAGCATGGCATGCATACAACGGAAGTGGCAAATCAGATGGCAATACAGCGATTACGGCAAGCGGCCGCAAACTAACCCTTTGCCTCTAGAGCGTTTTTTATGTTTGGTGCAAAAAAAATCATTTAGATAGGCTATTAACAATTAAATTGCGGCCTTCACAGTCGACGACCGGGCATCCCGCGAATGCCCGGAGACTGCATTTTTTTTACGCGCCAATTGCGCCAACCCCCAAGATAAACTAGACTATGTCCCCATATTTACCATAACAAAAAGTCTAAAAATGGCTCAATTTCGCTTAAAAACCATCGCTGGATTTTCTATCCACTACCTGCAATTCATGGATCATCATGGTGAATTGACTCAAGCACTACCTGACTATGTCAATAATGACATGCTGCTCAAGCTTTACCGGGCAATGTCTTTAACCAGACTGTTCGATACCAAAGCCATTAATTTACAGCGCACCGGCCAAATGGGCACGTATCCGTCGTGTCATGGTCAAGAAGCCATAGGCGCGGGCATTGGCTTTATGATGAACAAAGACGATGTATTTTATCCCTACTATCGTGACCACGCGACATTTTTGCTGCGCGGGACACCGATGTCAGACATTTTGACCTACTGGGGCGGCGATGAACGTGGCAGCGCTTTTGTAAGCCAACCGGATAATCAAGACTTTCCTATCTGCGTTCCTATCGCCGATCAATGCTTGCATGCCACCGGCGGCGCATTCGCCTTTCAATATCGCAACGAAAAACGTGCAGCTGTCACCACCATTGGTGAAGGCGGCACATCACAAGGCGATTTCTATGAAGCGATTAATCTCGCAGGCGCATGGAAATTGCCGGTGGTTTTTGTTGTGAATAATAATCAATGGGCAATCTCCACTCACATCCAAGAACAAACCGCTTGCAAAACTATTGCTCAGAAAGCGATCGCCGCTGGATTTGAAGGCATTCAAGTCGATGGCAATGATGTAGTGGCTGTGGCCCAAGCTATGAAATATGCGCTTGATAAAGCACGTGATGGTGGCGGCGCAACACTGATCGAAGCGATGACATACCGTATTTGCGATCACACAACAGCCGATGATGCAAAACGTTATATTCCACCCGCGGAGTTTCAAGCAGCGTTTGAATTTGAGCCACTAAAACGCTTACGTAAATATTTAGAACAACATGCGCAATGGAATGAAGAAAAAGAAAAAAATATGCTTGCAGAATTAACCCAAGAATTAGAACAAATCGTTAATGCATTTTTGCAGCGACCCAAAGCCGAAATAACGGATATGTTTGATTATTTATATGAAACTTTACCGTCGCAGCTTCAATTTCAAAGAGAAGAATTGATTAATGAGCATGGTTAAATAGTAAAAATTAAAACTGGGCGCCAGCCTTCGCGGGCGTGACACACTAGTAAGGTAACAAATAAAAAAATGGCAAATATCACATTAGTCGAAGCTGTCAACCAAGCGTTGATGTATGAAATGGAACACGATAAAAATGTTGTCGTGTTTGGTGAAGATGTCGCAAAAAATGGCGGCGTGTTTCGCACAACCGCGGGATTATTAGAGAAATTTGGACCCAAGCGCGTACTAGATACCCCCCTGGCCGAATCGATGATCGGCGGCATGGCAATTGGCATGTCAGCCCAAGGCTTAAAACCTGTCGCTGAATTCCAATTCATGGGCTTCATTTATCCTGCGATTGATCACATTCTGAATCAAGCATCACGCATGCGTAATCGTACACGCGGAAGATTAACATGCCCTATCGTATTTCGTGCGCCTTATGGCGGCGGTATTCACGCGCCAGAACATCACTCCGAAAGCACCGAAACAATTTTCGCGCATATTCCTGGCTTGCGAGTTGTGATTCCATCATCACCTGCCCGCGCGTACGGATTGTTACTTGCTGCCATTCGCAACCCTGATCCGGTTGTATTTTTGGAGCCAAAACGTATTTATCGCTGGGTTAAACAAGAAGTACCAGACGATGGCACAGCATTGCCACTCGATAAATGTTTTGTTTTGCGCGAAGGCTCTGACATCACCCTCATTACATGGGGCGCGATGATCAAGGAAACATTAGAAGCAGCAGAAAAATTAGCTGAACAAGGTATTAGCGCTGAAATCATTGACGTAGCAACGCTAAAGCCCATCGATTATGAAACAATTTTACATTCCATAGAAAAAACAGGCCGCTGCGTGATTATTCACGAAGCCGCACGTCATTGCGGTGTTGGCGCTGAAATTGCCGCAACGATTGCCGAACACGGTATTTTCTTTTTACGCGCGCCAATCAAACGCGTGACTGGCTATGACACTGTCATGCCTTATTACAAAATGGAAAAATATTATTTGCCAAGTAGCAATAAAATTATCTCAACCGTACAACAAGTCTTGGAGTTTGCATGAAAACATTTCGATTGCCTGATTTAGGTGAAGGTCTACCAGAAGCGATTATTCGCGAATGGTATGTACAAGTTGGGGATGAAGTACAAATCGACCAAACCATTGTTGCCATGGAAACTGCCAAAGCACTCGTAGATGTTCCTTCACCTTTTGCTGGAAAAATTGAAAAATTATTTGGAGATACTGGTGATACCATTAAAACAGGCGAACCACTTATTGGCGTCGAGGGAACCGATGACGCCGGCACAGTCGTCGGCAATATCGAATCTTCCGATAAAATTTTGCAAGAAAATGCCGCAGGCATCAACGTACAAAAACAACATGCCAGCTTTAAGGCAACACCGGCGGTACGCATGCTTGCTCAACAACTCGGCGTTAGCTTAGAAGAAGTCAATTACTCTGGCGAAATAATAACCGCTGAAGATGTAAAACGTGCAGCAAATTTATTTCAACAAAATGTTGTGCCGCCACTTAATGTACAATTTACTGATGCAGTAGAATCATTATCACCGACACGACGCGCGATGGTAATGAGCATGACGCAATCGCATCAACACATCGTACCCGTCTCTATTTCAGATGATGCCGATATCCACGATTGGCAAGGCAAACAAGATACGACTGTAAGATTATTGCGTGCAGTACAACAAGGTTGTGAAGCGGTGCCGATCATTAATGCTTACTTTGATGGCCAACAAATGGTCTATCAATTGCATAAACAAATCAATATCGGCATTGCCGTAGATACCCCGCATGGATTATTTGTTCCAGTATTAAAAGATGTGGCTAACAAATCGAATGAAGCGTTGCGAGCAGATATTAATCGCTTTAAGCAACAAGCGCGTGATAAAGCCATTCCATCGCAAGATCTCAAAGGCGCAACCATCATGCTTTCTAATTTCGGAACGATTGCAGGTCGCTACGCTAATCCGATTATTGTTCCACCTATGGTGGCAATTGTCGGCATTGGTAGCGCGCGTGAAACTGTTGTTGCGCATCAAGGTTTACCAGCCGTTCGCCGTATTTTACCGATTTCGATTACCGTTGATCATCGACTAGTGACGGGCGGTGAAGCAATTCGATTATTGCACACAATTATGGAAGAATTAGCGAAGCCTGTGCTATAATCATGATGCTCAATTAAGAAAAATATAATATGGCCGCCGTCGCACAACATTGTGATATCTTAGATTATGTGGGGTGTTGGCTTGTTTATTGTTAGTGCTTTGATTCAACATTTTTTCAAGTAGAGTTTTAAATTATGCTTTGTCCCTGCGGTACTAAAAAAAATTATACAGATTGTTGTGGCCCAATCTTAAGTGGCGAAAAAAACGCCGCAACACCAGAGGCTTTGATGCGCTCACGCTACACAGCCTTTACAGAAAAAAATGCCGATTATTTATTCGACAGCATGACGCCTGAGTTACAAGAAAATAATGATCACCAAGATTTGCAAGATTTTGTTGAAGAAGTAAATTCTTGGATCAAGCTTGAAATCATTGATGCACCGCCAGTATCATCTTACGCGACAGAAGGCAACGTTGAATTCGCCGCATATTTTATGTATGACGGTAAACAACAACGCATCCACGAAAACAGTCACTTCATTCAACATGAGGGAAAATGGCTCTACGCCGGGCATATTCATCAATGCAGCTCGCACAGTCATCATCACCATGATCACGAGCATGACCATCATCACACTCACGAGCCTTATGTTGCTGAAACAAAAATCGGCAGAAACGATGCTTGCCCCTGTGGTAGTGGTAAAAAATATAAAAAATGTTGTATGGAATAAAGCGCCTTGAAGATTTTCTAGGGAGAGAAAGTATGAACAAGCTTGTATGCTTAATGAGCCTATTCGCCGTTCAACATGTGACAACTGCAACCTGTATAGCCTCTATCGCACCAGACGGCAATGGCAGCGCATTTGTTTGGACAATGAGTATTAAAAACAGCACGCCACACACCTTACAAATATCAGGCAACGACTGCGCAGCCGGGTTAAGTAGTATCGCCGCTGGCGCTACAAACACCTACACCGGGACTATTTGTTATAATAATGGAGGCAGCATCAGCACAACATCATGCATGGCAACGGATACGGCAACCGGACAATCCGTTAAGCTGATGGCAACATACAACAGTTGTAGCGACATTGTTCCGCAAGCAACAACAGATCAAACTCCTTCATCGCTATATCCGTTTACTTGTGCACAGTCATACACACCGGGCGATCAATACACAAACTCCTCATGCGGAAGCCATATATGGACCAGCGCACAAACGACATTCTATGACGTTTACTATTTTCCTACTTACTCACTAACCTGGAATAATATTGTCGCCAATCTTGCCAAAGGGCAAACCATGGCAACTAAGCTGGCCAACTCTCTTAAAAATGCGCTGCAGTATCATGAATCCACTGCGACTTATTCACAAGATTCACAACAACTTAAAATCACCCTGACCAAAGGATCGGCCGACAACCCTTATGCAAATAAAACACCGTCACAATGTAACGACATGCAGACGACATCTTAGAGCTTTTTTCGGGTGTTATTTAAAAAGTTTACTTTAAATTATTTTTCAGATAATCTGGCTCTATCAATTATCTATAAACATTTTAAAAAAATAGGCATCTTAAATGTTAAATAAAAAGCCATATTTCACCAATATTATGATATTTTTATCCTCAATTTCTCTATTGCTACTACTTTCTTTCAGCACAAAAGTGGAAGCAAAGGTGGATACCCCCCCCTGTTGTAACTCAACTTACTCAAATGTACCTTGCCAATGTTATAACGTGGCCAGTTGTCCTGAATCACCAACCTGTTAAAAAATAGTCGTTGATTTTTCTATCCTAAATAACGAACATTCAACTCTTTCGCTGCACGCACATCGTCTAATCGTTTTACAGACATGGTGTGCGGCGCAAATTTCAGCAAGTGCGGTTGCGTTTCGGCCTCATGACGAATCGCAATCATAGCATCAACAAATTTATCTAGCGTTTGTTTACTTTCTGTTTCCGTTGGCTCAATCAATAAACATTCTGGCACCAATAAGGGGAAATACATGGTCGGCGCATGAAAGCCATAGTCTAATAAACGTTTTGCAAAATCAAGCGCCGTTACGCCACAGCTTTTTGCCTCATTCTTTAAAGTAATAATAAATTCATGCGTTGCGCGTCGTCTTGTAAACGCGCATTCAAAACCAGCGTCACGTAATTTTGCCATTAAATAATTTGCATTCAACGTGGCATGTTCACCAACGCGAATTAAACCATCACGACCCAACATACGAATATAAATGTAGGCACGCAACAAAATACCAGCATTACCTAAAAATGCTGACAATCGACCAATACTCTGTGGCGCATGTTTTTTATTAACTAGCAGATAACGATTATCTTGTTTATGGATATACGGAATAGGCAAAAATGGTTTTAATTTATCATTACATGCAACAGGGCCTGCACCCGGACCGCCACCACCATGGGGCGTTGCAAACGTTTTATGTAAGTTCATATGCATAACATCAAAACCCATATCACCAGGGCGCACTTTGCCTAAAATTGCATTGAGATTTGCACCATCGTAATACAACAAACCACCGGCCTCATGAACAATCTTCGCGATGTTTGTAATTTGTCGTTCAAATACTCCCAACGTCGATGGATTCGTCAACATGATACCTGCTGTTTGTGGACCAACAGCTTGTTGTAATGCTTCTAAATCGACATCACCATCACTATTCGTTGGAATTTCTTTGACGGTAAATCCGCACTGAGCTGCTGTTGCAGGATTAGTCCCATGCGCTGCATCAGGCACTAGCATCTCAGTACGTTGATGGTCGTGACGCGCACGGTGATAAGCTGCGATCATAGAGACGCCTGCAAATTCACCCTGCGCACCAGCCATGGGAGATAAAGAGACGCCAGTCATGCCAGTAATATCAGCGAGCATATTTTGCAATTCAAACATAGATTGCAAAAATCCTTGTGTATGCGTTTCTGGCGCCAACGGATGCGCTCGTAAAAACTCTGGCAGCATCGCTAATTTATGCACACCACGCGGATTATATTTCATCGTGCATGAACCAAGCGGATAGAAATGCGAATCAATAGCAAAATTTCGTTTAGATAAATTCGTAAAGTGCCTAACCGCTTCTAATTCAGACACTTCAGGCAAAAATGCTGGTTCAGCGCGCAAATATTGTTTCGGAATATCGCAAAAGTCACTATCTAAAACAGGGCATTGCGCATGGGCATTGCGGCCTTTGACAGAGTGTTCGTAAATTAATTGCATGATTATTTCAGCCTTTCATTATAATTTTTTAAATCATCAACAGTCTTTGTTTCAGTTACACATACCAAAACACAATCTGTCAGATCAGCGTGATCAGGATAATAATCTTCTAAACATAAACCGATCAAAACACCTTGTTCAGCACAACGCGCCATCACTTGTTTTGCATGCGGAATACGAATCACATTCTCATGAAAATAAGAAGAAGTAAATACAGAGAAAATATTGTCTTGCTTTAATAAAGCTAATAATGTTTTTAGATTTTGATGACTTTTCAACGCCGTTGCATGAATGCCTTTCGCGCCCATTAAACTCATATAAATTGTTGCCGCAGTAACCAACAAACCTTGATTAGTACAAATATTCGATGTCGCCTTTGAGCGACGAATATGTTGCTCACGCGCTTGCAATGTCAATACAAATCCGCGCTTGCCCTCTTGATCAATGGTTTGACCAACGATCCTACCAGGCATTTGTCGGACGAGCTGTTGTTTACAACACATAAAACCTGCGTAGGGACCGCCGGATGCGAGCGGCATACCAAACGGTTGCAATTCACCACAAACTATATCAGCGCCCGTTTGCCCCCAATCACCCGGCGCCTTTAATAAACCCAACGCCATTGGATTAACAACCGCAATCACTAACGCATTTTTCGCATGCGCCCAATCGGTTAAGACATCGATATCCTCCAAATTACCAAAAAAATTCGGAAATGGAATCACTAAAGCATCAAATGCTGTACTCGCATTGGCTTCTAATGCATCTTGATCAATCAACCCTGTCGTAATATCAAACTCACATTCACTCAGCACAATATCTTGTTGTCGCACAATAGATTGAACCGCATCGCGGTAATGTGGATGCACGGTTTTTGGCATTACAATACGTTTCACCGCTTTTTTTTGTGAACGCACCGCCATCAAAACCGCTTCGGCCAACGCCGTCGCGCCATCGTACATCGATGCATTGGAAACATCCATGTTTGTGAGCGCCGTCATCATAGATTGAAATTCATAAATCAATTGTAAGCTGCCTTGACTCGCTTCCGCTTGATACGGCGTATATGCCGTCATAAATTCGCCACGACTCACTAAATCCCACACTGCCGCTGGAATATGATGCTCATAAGCGCCAGCACCAATAAAATTTTTTGTTTTTGGATGTTGATTGGCAAGCGCTTCTACATGTTGCGCCGTACTTAATTCATTCATACCTTCTGGAAGGTTATCTAAATGCGCCTCAGGAATATGCTGAGGGATTTCATCAAATAATTGTGCAATATCAGCAATATTTATCGCCTTCAACATGTCTGCAACATCATTTTTTGTATGTGGAATAAATGGCATGGCTTTTCTCTTATCCTCAGGACAGGCACAAGGCGCAGCCCTTACATTCACAGGTTAATGCGCTTCCTCAGCAACTTGTTTTTGATATTCTTCAGCCGTCATTAAGGCTTCAACTTGCTCTGGTTTATCAATCTGAATTTTAAATAACCAACCATTACCATAAGGGTCATCATTAACCAAATTAGGCTCATCAGCCAAGGCTTCATTAATTTCAATAATTTCACCACCTACAGGGCAATAAACATCAGATGCCGCCTTAACAGATTCAACAACCGCGCAATCTTCATCCTGATCAATTACATCACCGACATCAGGTAATTCAACATAGACCAATTCACCCAATAAAGTCTGCGCATAATCAGTAATGCCTACAATGGCAAAATCATCTTCAATACGCACCCATTCATGGCTCGGGGTAAAACGTAATTCTTCAGGCACTGTACTCATTTTCTATCCTCTTCATCTTAAAATATGAACAGGGGCGAATGAAACTCACCCCAACAATTTTTTATATTTTTTTAACAATTGACTTGCCATTACGCACAAAATTGGGCTTCACTACATCAACCGCTTTTAATGTACCACGAATATCAACTTTCGCAGACATCAAAGGCAACGGAATACGGGCTAAGGCAATACCTTTCTCCAAAGTCGGTGAAAAACCGCCGCTAGTAATAACGCCTTCACGACCATCTTCCAAGACAACTTTTTGCCCAGATCGTAACACGCCTCTGTCTTGTAATATCAACCCAACCAACGCCGCATTGGCGCCCAGCGATTTTTCGGATTCTAACGCTTTTTTACCAATAAAGTCTCGTTGTTCATCAAAAACAATAGTCCATGCTAAATTCGATGTTAACGGCGACGTCGTTTCATCCATATCATTGCCGTATAAATTTAAACCAGCTTCTAAACGCAGCGTATCGCGCGCACCCAGACCACAGGGTTGCACACCAATCTCAATAAATTTTTTCCATAATGCAACACCCTCTGCTACCGATGCAATGATTTCAACACCTTGTTCGCCGGTATAACCGGTTCGCGCAACAAAATAATCATCAACCACCGCACAATGAAATGGTTGTAAGGTGTTAACGATTTCAACTACAGCAGAAACCAACGTTAAGGCTTGTGGCCCTTGTATTGCAATGATACATTTCTCAACCATCTCTACAACAGACACCTCAAATTCTTGTGCCCATGTTTCAAACCACGCCAAATCTTTATCATGCGTTGCAGAATTAACCACTAAACGAAAATAATGATCATCAATTTTATAGGCAATCAAATCATCAATCACGCCACCATGATCACGCAGCATACAACTATACATCGCCTGACCCGGCACTATTTTTGCAACATCGTTGGCTAAAATTTTTCGTAGATAAGGAATCACGTGTTCGCCGCGTAAATCAACGACCGTCATATGCGATACATCAAACATGCCCACATTGTTACGCACAGCATGATGCTCATCAATTTGTGAGCCGTAATTTAAAGGCAAGTCCCAACCATGAAAATCAACGACTTTGCCACCTAGTGCAATATGTTGATCGTAAAGAGCTGTGCGCATGAAATATCTCTTGCGAAAAGGATCATTCTACCGAAGTTATGACTTAGTTGCTACGACAAAAAAACAATAACTAACGGTGTAATCATTGATTAACACGAGAATGACTCAAATTGATTTACTTCTAAGATTTTGGCCTCATGCCCAAATACGCAAAATAATCACCGTAACGCGCAACACAAACATAGGGGGTATTAGCTCGCATGTTTTTAGCATGTCCGGGCGAATGCGCCCACATATCTACGACTTTTTTATAATCAGAAGTCATGGCGATATTTTCATTCACTTCTGACCAAGGTTTGTAAGGTAATGTATGGTTTTGATATCGCTGGTTAAAACCATCATGACTAAAATGACTGGCAATTTCTTTAGCACGAATAGCCGCAAAACGACAGGTTTCATCGCTGGTTTGCACAGGTTTTAAACCAAAAGAAGCCCGATATGCATTAATCTGTTGCATAATATACGCTGTCTCTGAAGCATTTATTGATGTCGATGCCCATGCAAACGTTGTAACAAATGCTAGTAAACAAACAAGACCGTATTTCATCGTCGACTCCGCGTTCAGTCTAAAAAACTAAAACAAATAAACAATAACACTAGACTCCGCAGTAAACATATCAGCCAACCATCGCACTGCGTTGAATCTGGGATAATCTGATGAGTGTGGGTAAGTTTTATTAAGCCGGCACGGCTTGTAAGCTTGCTTGATGCCTTTCACTCATATCAACCGTTGCTAATGCTACCACCTGGCTAGCAGCAGGACCTTTAGGGCCCTCACTATACAAATAGCTGACCCGCTGCCCTGGTTCTAAACGACGGTAACCTTCCATGTGAATATCTGAATAATGTACAAACAGGTCTTGACTACCCTCATCCGGGGTAATAAAACCAAAGCCTTTGACATTATTAAACCATTTAACGGTCCCTACTTGCATAACAACCTCCATATTAACATGTATCTACTGACCTCATCCTAAAATAAGTTTTTTTCATATTCAAGTCATCCAGACCGGAGAATGATGCACAGCACTAGCAATTTCCGACATTAATGATTTGAGCGAATCAATTTTGTTCACAAAACTCATGCCGCTACTAATACATAGCCGAGCCTCAGGCGACTTGATCTCGTATAAACGCTTAATTGCTGACAACACGACGATCATTTGTTCATTTTCCGCCTTGCGAAACCGCTCGTAATATCGCAAATTGCGCGTAGCTGCGCCAGCCTGCTCGATAGCGATAAATGCATCGGCTAATACAATAACATCTTGTATCGCAAGATTTAAACCTTGTCCTGCCATAGGATGAATAGTATGTGCGGCATCCGCACAAAGTATCACTCGATTTTTAACATATTGCGTTACATGACGCATAGTTAATGGAAATGCATATCTTTGTCCAATCTGAGAGATGCTGCCCAAGCGCGACTCAAAGGCAACATTTAATTCTTTTGTGAAATCTGCGTCGTCCAATGCCAGCAAATTGTCAGCGCGCTCTGGCGGCACCGACCACACTATAGAAGCATGATGAATTTCGCGGAATGGCAGTAAGGCCAGCGGCCCTTCTTCAGTAAACTTTTGATATGCTGTTTGTCTATGCGATGTTTCTGTTACCACTTGCGCCGTAATTGCAGTATGATTATAGGGAGCTGAGCGCATGGAAAATTGCATCTTTTCTCGCACCCAAGATCGCCCACCATCACAGGCAATCAGATATTGAGCGTATATGACCGACGTTTCCGTTTGCAAACAGACTTGAGTATGATCCTCATAGACTTCTTGACATAACTCCTGAGCTAACAAACGTAACTGCGTGCTTTGTTTGACTCGCACTAATAAAGCATCGTGTAACAACTGGTCTTGAACTATAAAACCCAAAGGATCATCAGCAATATACGGCGCATCAAAGTGTATTTTTCCACCACAATGATCCCATATGTCCATATGATAATAAGGACTCGCCTGCAATATATCAGGCTTCCACACATCGATGTGCTGCCATAATTTTACACTCAACGAGTTAACCGCACTACAGCGGTGGCGCTGCGCCTTGCCATCATCAACGATAATCACACGATAAGAGGTGTTTTTTTCTAACAAACATGCCAATGTTAAACCTGCAATGCCTGCGCCCACAATAATAATATCTGTCGTATAAGATTTGTTCATCACAAAAGCCTCGTGTATAATACTTTTATTTTCGCATAATTATTATCAAATGTCAGAACAAGTCATCCTCGTCGATCAATATGATCAGGAAATCGGTCAGCAAGAAAAACTGAAAGCACATGAGCTCGCACAATGTCATCGTGCATTTTCAGTGTTTATGTATCGTGTGAATGAGCAAAAAAACGTAGAAATTCTATTGCAACAACGTCATCAAGAAAAATACCATTGCGGCAACCTATGGACAAATACCTGTTGCGGACATCCACGCCCAGGCGAAACAACACTAGCCGCCGCGACCAGAAGACTATTTGAGGAAATGGGTATTCGATCTCAATTAAAAGAAATTGGCGCCTTTCATTATATTGCAACATTCGATAATGGCTTGACAGAAAATGAAATTGATCACGTCTTTATCGGGACCATGCATAATGAAAAAATAACGCCACACCCCGAAGAGATTCAAGACTATCGCTGGATGAGCACTCAAGAATTAAACGAGGCAATAACAAAAAAGCCAGATCAGTTCACACCGTGGTTACAACAAGCATTAAATATAGTATCCTCAGCACTATAAAATAAAGTGCGAGATTATATGCAACACGCCCTTATCCCTATGCAAACCGTCGGCCCGATAACTATATCTGGCCCAGAATTGAACGCAA
This sequence comes from Alphaproteobacteria bacterium, assembly GCA_021151585.1. Taxonomy (GTDB): domain Bacteria; phylum Pseudomonadota; class Gammaproteobacteria; order JAGOUN01; family JAGOUN01; genus JAGOUN01. The sequence continues at coordinate 40,022 of JAGKWX010000007.1, forward strand.
AAATTTATGCGCCCCTAGCAACCTATGAAACACCATTATGGGCGTCAGTTAATCGCGGCGCACGCATCTTTACCTATTGTGAAAACGGTATTCGTGCTATTATCACCAATGAACGTATGGCTCGCTCTATCACTCTTCAGGCTAACAATGCATTGATAGCACAACAAGCATTGCATGATATTTTACAACAACAACATGAATTACACGAAGCCGTTGCGCAATCCAGTCGATTTGCAAAACTTATCCACATTCATCCAGAACAAATCGGCAATCTTATTTATTTACGTTTAGAATTTACGACAGGCGATGCTTCCGGTCACAATATGGCAACATTCGCAAGCGAACATATCCAAAATCATATTTTAAAAAAACATCCGGAACTGCGCTATGTGGCCATTTCCGGAAATATGTGTACTGATAAAAAAGTGTCTGCCATTAATGGCATTTTAGGCAGGGGCAAGTCTGTCATCGCTGAAGCCCTTGTTCCTCGGAAAATTTGTCAGCGTTTTTTAAAAGTTTCTCCTGAAACCATTGTAGACACTCATATTAAAAAAAATCTACTTGGCTCAATTGCCGCCGGAAGTTTGCGCAGCGCCAATGCACATGCTGCCAATATGCTACTCGCTTTTTATTTAGCCACCGGCCAAGATGCGGCCAATATTGTTGAAGGATCACAAGCCATTGTGCACTGTGAAATGCAACATGACGACATGTATTTTTCAGTGACCATTCCGAACATTATCGTTGGCACGATTGGCAACGGAAAAGGCTTGGATTTTGTTCGCAATAATCTCCATGCCATGGGCTTAACAGAACATACAGAACCAGGCACAAATGCTCGTAAACTCGCCCTAATTGCCGCAGCAACAGTATTATGCGGTGAATTATCATTATTAGGCGCAATAGCAAATCCAGGCGAATTAATGCACAGTCATATAGCGATTGAAAGAGGTTAATAACATGCAACTAGGTATTGAGGCAATCAGTTTTTTCACATCCAGCATGTATGTAGATTTGGCGACCATCGCGGAACAGCGGCATCTACCTGCTGATAAGTTTTATACTACGCTAGGTCAATATCACATGGCGGTTCCTGCCGTCGATGAAGACATCGTCACGCTCGCCGCCAATGCAGCGGCAAGAATCGTGAATGATGATAATCGTCATGCCATTAGCAATATATTTTTTGCCACTGAATCTGGGGTAGATCAATCTAAATCAGCGGCTACTTATATTCATCGCTTATTAAATTTACCGGATACTTGCCGGGCCATTGAAATAAAACAAGCCTGTTATGGTGCGACCGCTGGCCTTCAACTGGCCTTAGCGCTAATTGCCCGTGACCCATCACAAAAAATTTTAGTCTTGGCCTCAGATATTGCGCGCTATGGTTTAGGCACAGAAGGCGAGTCATCACAAGGCTGTGGCGCCGTTGCACTGTTATTATCTGCGGACCCAAAGATTGTAACACTGTCATCAGAATCCGGATATTATACACAAGATATTATGGATTTTTGGCGACCTAATTATCGTGATGAAGCCCTGGTTGAAGGCTTATACTCTAGTCGTATGTATTTACAATGCCTAGAAAAATGCTGGAATACTTACCAGACAAAAGCGCAACGTGCTTTTTCTGACTACACACAATTTTGCTATCACACCCCAGTCGCTAAACTGGCCGAAAAAGCACATAAATTATTGTGCAAAATCAACGGCACTCCTATTAATGATACAGCAGCAGAAGAAAAATTATATAACAGCTTAAAATACGGCCGCACTATCGGCAATAGTTATACCGCATCACTATATGTTGCACTGAATTCTTTAATGGATAATACAGCAGAAAATTTGAGTGGCCAACGTGTTGGATTCTTCTCTTATGGCTCAGGATGCGTTGCTGAATATTTTAGCGGGGTGTTTACGCATGATTATCAACAACACCTGTGCACTTCAGCACATCAAGAGATGATTAAAGACAGACAAGCATTGACTCATGCAGAATATGTAGACTATTACAAAAAAAATTTGCCCATCGATGGCAGCACGCTGAAGTTACCAACACAACAAAAAGGCCCGTTCCGTCTCGCCGGCATTGAGAATCATAAGCGAGTTTACCAACACATTTAATCTTATTTAGATAAACAGGAGAACCATATGTTAAACCGCGATAATCAAAAATGGATGCTGCTTAAGCACCCCAAGGGTCTATCTAGTTGTATTTTTTTAGATGTGAAGCTTCACCCCATGGCCGCTTTCTCGACCCTTAGCATAGAAAAAACCGACCCTAATAAGCGCACAGTAACCGTACAGGTAAAGCCTGAACCTAACGAGCCCAGCGCCCAACTACATAATAGGCTAACTACTGCGATTAATATCCCAGCATGGTCTGAAACAATAATATCCAATCAACACTGGATCGATACCGAAGCAACAGAGCAGGGTAGCGAATCTCTCAAAAATTACATAGATCTCTTCCGATCGATCGAAGATATCGACGATGAGGCTTATGCACACCTATTGTTTTTTGCCGGGCATCCATCAATATTAATCGATCGTGCATTAGAGCCAACATTAATCGATCGCGCATTACCGTACATCCCTCTGCTCAGTCGACAGCCTGAAGATAAATTTAGCGATGCAAAGGATATGATTTTTAAATATCAACAATTTTATGGCTTAGGCACTCAAATTGCCTTTCATTTATCACTACAATATGCGATTTATACATATTCAATGACTCGTCAAGCTAAAAAAACTATCGATCCAACATCTGAGATTGAGCTTGATAAGCACTGCCGAGACACAAGGATTACGTTAGATAATAAAATATATGATCTTTGCAAAGAATTAACTGCTTATTCTGAATCAGCTGAAATACTGTTCGCCGCACTATATTATGCAAAAGCGCTAGAAAACCAGACTGATACGGATGAAATATTTGCATTTTTAGAAGAAAACGAAAAGAATCGGCGGTTTTTTTTAACATGGAACCTAGTCAAAAAATTCAATACGGCTCTGATTGTAGACTATAAAAATTATGACTTAAGCAAAAAAATGCTTAAAGCAATCTCTCGACACAATCCTAACTTTAACCTAGCCAGAGAAAATTTATTCGGAACATATACTCTATCGCTACAAAACCTTGAAAAAAACTCAGAAGAATATGACAACATAACTGATGACCTTCTTGATGATGCTTTAACAGCAGGGGATCCACATCATATCGATGCTGCAATTATGCTCGGATTAGGTGATGATATATTGGCAGAGCCAAAGAAATTTGTTTCTACAGATGCCAAAGAAAAATCTATTCTAATTAGTGCCACAGCTTTTAAAAGCTTGTTAAATAGGGTGCGAGCAGCCGAAAAGCAACCGAAATCCGAAGCGCCTGATTCAATGAGCACTTTTAAGGTTTAATAGAATAACCAAGGTATGCTGATATAGCTGATCACGAACACAAGGCAAGAACAAGCCGTTCAAGCCTTGTTACTATATTTTTAGAGTTTTAAACTCTGAAAATCATTATTTTTCTTCTTTTTAACCAAAACCGCCCTTCGCACAGTCTAATTTTTACAGTAGACTTGAAAAATAATGTCACTTCTTTCAACGCGCTTTACAAGTTCATGAACACTATTACAATTAACTCTCCCGGCAAACTGATTCTCTCAGGTGAGCACGCCGTGGTTTATGGCGCGCCGGCGTGTGCATTGGCTGTCAATAAAACCATAGAAGGTCACTATCAAACTCGCGATGATAACATTGTAACGATTCACAACACTGATCTAAACATGGATGTCTCTCTGTCATTATTCGATATATATCAACTGCATGACGAAGTATCGAAGCGCTATGATGACTTTAAACAGGGCCATCTTGCTATTCACCAAGTAACCCGACATCCGATTGAATTATGCTGGTTTGCAATTGCACAAACACTTGCAGAGGCTAACGTCGCTCACCCCCTGCAGGGCTTCAATCTAAGGTTAAGTTCAAATATTCCGTTAGGCTGCGGCATGGGCTCATCAGCCGCATTAATTGTGAATGTAATTCTCGGCATCAACGCATTGTTTAATTTACAGTTAGCACAAGAAAAAATATTTGCATTAGCGCTAACAGCGGAAAATTTACAGCACGGTTATTCTAGTGGATTGGATGTTAAATTAAGTCTGACAGGCGGCATGCATGTCTTTCGAAAAAACCAACCATTACAATCGATTGCCATAGCATCATCATTACCTTTGCAATACGTCAATTCTGGCAAGCCAGAAAGCAGCACTGGTGAATGTGTTGCACATGTTAAACAACAAAATTTTTCAACATCGCTATGGCAAGAATTTGAAACAACCACACTCGCATTTATCGATGCCTTAAAAAACAACCATCACCAGAGATTGCTAGAGGCCATCAAGAAAAATCATCGTTTATTATGCCATATCGGTGTTGTACCAACACAGATTCAAAGCATAATTGCGGATATCGAATCTCAAGGTGGGGCCGCCAAAATCTGCGGCGCCGGCAGTATTCGCGGCAATAATGCAGGCATGATTTTAATGACAACTAATGTTGAACGGCCAGAAATAGAGTTATTAACCGCTAATCACTGCGGGGCTTGTATACAAGCCATGTAATGGATTGTAGTTTCTTTTTATCTCACTTAAAATCCAACTCATAACTAGGTATTTAAACATGCATAATCGATAAACAGGGTTGGGACGAATTTATGACGAAGCAGCAGCAATTCCAACGCCGATTCGAATCCTCCGCCCCCGGCTCCATCATGATTATGGGCGAACATGCCGTTTTACGAAATAAATTAGCCTTGGTTGCCGCGGTCGATAAACGCATCACGGTAACATTAACGCCGCAAGAAAACGGTCACATAGAAATTTATTCTGAGCTAGGTGAATATCATGCGCACTTACATCAACTTGAAGATTCGTCAACGTTTCGTTTTGTTATCGCTGCGATAAAATATTATCAGGAAAAAATAGCCAATGGTTTTCGATTAGATATTCATTCAGAATTTTCAAGCACCGTCGGCTTGGGTTCTTCAGCAGCGGTGGTGGTTGCGACATTATCTTGTATACAGCAGTGGATTAACGGCACAAATACAACTCGCTCCTACACTGAGACTCATGCCACAGATCTACGTCAACTATTTTTAGATGCGCGAGCCGTTATTCAACTAGTACAAGGCCGTGGATCGGGCGCTGATGTCGCAGCGAGTGTTTATGGCGGAATTATTGCATATCGCATTGAACCATGTTTTATTGAAAAATCAGACCATATTTTCGATATTGCTCTCATCTACACTGGATATAAAACTCCAACACCCGAAGTCATACGCATTGTTGATGAAAAAATAACATCGAATCCAGAAAAATATGCCCATATCTTTGAAGACATGAATCATTATAGCAAACAAGCTTGGATAAGCATTCAACAAAAAAACTGGCTCAAATTAGGAAAAATCATGCAACAACATCAACTGGCACAAATAGAACTCGGTGTTTGTGATGCTACAACCTCTGAATTATTAGCCTTGCTAGAACAAGATAAACATGTCATCGGATGCAAAATTTCCGGCTCTGGACTGGGCGACTGCGTGATTGCATTAACAACCGCTGAATTTCGATGGCACAACACGACATTTCCACTCATTAATGCGCACTTATCAAGCCAGGAGGTTATCAGTGCAAGCTCATAACAGCATAAGTTGTTTACTTCAAGATCGTCACATACAGCCTAAAACAAGTTCTGCCACCGCTTTTGCGCCTGTTAACATTGCGCTCATTAAATATTGGGGTAAACGAAATACGGCGTTAAATCTCCCGATAACAAATAGTCTGTCTGTTGCTTTACCGAACAAAGGAACAACAACCCATATTCAACTAAATACGCGACATCGTGATACGTATTATTTAAATAATCAACTTGTTGATATGGACAGTGAATTTGCTAGACGTTTACATAAGTTTTGCGACCTCTTTCGCTTTGAAGAAAATTATCACTTTGATATCCATACAGAAAACAATATTCCAACCGCAGCAGGATTGGCCTCTTCAGCCTCTGGTTTTGCCGCAGTAACTTTAGCATTTGATCAACTGTTTGATTGGAAACTTGAAAAATCGCAACTCTCTATTCTGGCACGCCTGGGCAGCGGCAGCGCCTGTCGTTCCTTATGGACCGGCTTAGTCGAATGGGAGCAAGGCAGCCGCGAAGATGGTTTAGATAGTTACGCTCATCCTCTAAATATAGAGAGCAAGTTTATGCGAGCTCAAGATCATATCGATCATTTCCTAACTCAATTTTGTATTGGCTTGTTAATCTTTGAACAAGATAAAAAAATTATTAGCTCTCGCGAAGCCATGTTAAACACCGTAAAAACCTCGCCTTCTTATACACAGTGGCCACAGCAAGTCATGCATGATTTACAAGAAATAAAACAGGCTATTGCAGACAACAATTTTGTCGGCATGGCCGAAATTGCAGAACGTAATGCACTGGCAATGCATAAAACAATGTTCGATAGTACTCCAAGTACAAATTACTGCACAGAACGAACGATTGCTTATCGCGAGAAAATATGGGCTTTACGAAAATCTGGCATTCCAGTTTATTTCACCCAAGATGCGGGACCTAATTTGAAATTATTATTTCCGACTCAAGTTGAAGATAAAATACATGAAATATTTCCAGAAATTAAGGAAACTATTTACCTAATATAACAGAGGGCAACTCATCGAGCGCCCTCTTTAAAGATTAAGCCGCCGCTGGTGTTTCAGGCGCTTTGACTACTTTCTTAGCACGAGGAGCTTTTTTTGCCGCTTTTTTAACAGCTACTTTTTTAGCTGCTGGTTTAGCTGCTTTTTTAGCTGCTGGCTTAGCTGCTTTTTTAACAGCTACTTTTTTAGCTGTGGTTTTTTTCGCAGCTGGCTTTACAGATTTTTTTGGCTTAGCTGCTTTACCTGCTTTAGCTGCTTTAGCTGCCTTTAAATCAGCTTTATGTTTTTCCTTAAGAGCACGAATCTGGTCTTTAAGGGCTTTGATTGCTTCTTTTGCTTTTGCAAGAGCAGCTTGTAATTTTTCAATTTTCGCTTTCATATAATAAATTTCTCCTTTAATTGGAAATTGTATTGTATTAAATGTTTTATAAAATACACAAGCTTATTTATAAAAAAAGCTAAGGTCTCCTGATATTTTTCGCTTTTCAAGTTGCATAGAAGCATCACTCGGATATTTCATACAGGATTTTCGAAACGCATAGCTGACACCCATACAACCAAAATTTTTGTGATTATAGCTAGGGCAAGTCTATCTAACTTAAGTTGTTTTTTGATTTTGCATATGCTTTTGCTGGAATGAACGTTTGAACCACCAAAATTTCAATGAATATTTCCACAACATTAAGCGACAAAAAAGTCGAGCACAAACGTAAACGCAAAAAAATAAAAATAAAAATAATAACAAGGCTAACCATAAGGGCATTTGTACCGACCAACCATGATAAACAAATAATGCATAGCCCGGATCTTTCATAATCTCAACACCAAAAAATACTGCGGCAATAAAAAGCACTATAAAAAACAACCATTTCATAAAAATCACCTCTTTAAGCGCGCATTAATTTGTTATATTCATCTAAAGTTTTAATCAAGCTTAACCTAGGAACAGCGACACTCTTTTCACGCAGAATGGCAACAGCATGTAACACATCCTGCGTTGCCGGATTGAGCGCAACATAATAACGATTAATCCATAAATCAACCTGTTCTAAACTCGTTTGATAAATATTATTTTCATGGTGTAATGCAGCCCATTGCGCTTGGCTCAGTTGCATGTGTATGTATTGATTAATATACTCCCCCTGAGTCTGGGCGATCAATGGCAATAAAGAATTCGGTGTTTTCCGCACAACAATAAAATCTTTCATATGATGCCAGGCATTTTTAAGATGAAAGCGCCAGCCTAGCTCCACAACTGATATATCTTCTGGTGAATCGGCCTCGCCTGTCACAAAACTTGAACCTAACAAAGGCATAGCATCTACTTGTTGCTCAAGCGCTGAGATATCTAGCAATATCGACGTAGACGTTTGTACATCTATATTCGCAAGCACATGTATGTCACTATGAACTGCTTGAGATAACTTCTCTAAGCTGGGGTCATTGATATCGTGAATAATCGCGCAAACCTGCTCAAGTAAACTTTGGCTCATGGGTATGTCATAGCCAAGGCGTAAACTATTATCGGCAAGATTTAGCAAATAACCAATTTCTTCTAGACGCCACTGTTTTTGCTGAGTAAATAGCGTCAATTGCTGCAGCGCTTGTTGCTGCTGGTGCAAATCTAAGGCCTGCTGGTTCACTTGCTGTTGCACAGTACTTAATTTTGCATTAGTTTCGGAATAACTACGTTGTGCGCTTTCTGTTTTAAGAGATAACTCGTTGACAATCTGGGTAATCTCGCGATGTTTTGCATAATAAAAACCAACAGCCGCACCTACCAGTAATAATATCAATACTATTAAGCAAATATTCAGCCACAACCAAGAGCGCGATTGAATAATTGTGTTATTTTCTTGTGTTATTAACTCAGACGGCATGTTCTTTTCCCCAGTCTATTAATCGATTAACGATCGCAGAGTTATCAAAAGCGCCATTAATTTCTATTACTTGCAAAAACCCTTGTTTTTTAGCAACTGCCGCAATACGAGAACTCACAACTAGCAACGGAATTGTATGCAAAATTGGAACATAGCAACCGGCTAACTTTTCTAAACATAACAAATTATCAACGCTTGTACAAATTACCGCGGTAAAGCCTATTGCCTTAATTAGCTCTTGCAGTTTTGTTGCTTGCTGCATTGCACAATGACGTTGATAAACTTCATAGCGTTGGCACAGTGCCCCTCTTTCCCGCAAAGTAGTTAGTAGCAAATCTCGCCCACCGACACCGCAGAAAATGGCTACTTGCTTATTTTGAACATGTTGTAAATCCGGCAAAGCCAATAAGCCCTCACTATTCATTTCTTCAGCATGCTGTGAAATAACGCCACGCTGCATTAATGCCAACGATGTCGCTGCACCAACGGAAAAATATTTTATGTTAGGTGAAAAAGTAGACAAGGGATAATATTTAACCGCATTCACGCTAATAAAAATAGCAATATCAGGCTGAAAAAATTTTAAATTTACACGATGTGATTGAATATCCAAAGTTGGTACATGGTGGCCATAAGCCCCGTGACTTTCTAAAATTCTACACAAATCTTCACCTTGCGGTGAAGGGCGCGTTACCAGAATATGTTGATTTGCAAGAAACATATTATTCATGCCGTTGCAACCTAGATTCCGCGGCGATATAGCTCGGCCGCCACTGTTGCACCCAAATTTTCAGCATATCGACGCGAGCCGCGCATGTTAGTAGAAATATACTGTTCGCGACAAATCCAAGCACGTAACAACAAATCATCGCCTTCTAAAACGGCATACGCGGCCAAAGGAACACCGCAACCACCGTTTAACGTACGACTTACTGCACGTTCAGCAACAACACAGTCGCTAGTATCAACATGATGAATCGCTTGTAAACATTGCTTAAGATGGGCATCGGTGACTCGCGATTCAATGCCAATTGCGCCTTGTCCAGGAGCAGGAAGCCATTGTTCTATAGATAAACGTTGCGTGATATGATGTGATAAATTTAGCCGCTCTAAGCCGGCACTGGCAAGAATAAGTGCATCGAAACTTCCTTCAACGCATTTTTGTAATCGCGTCTGCACATTTCCTCGCACATCAACACAGCGTAAATGCGGAAAATTACGTTGCAAAATTGTTTTACGACGCGCACTAGACGTCCCTATACGTGAGTCGGCGGGCATATCGTCTAAAGAAGAATATTTCTCACTCACAAAAGCATCTTCGACACTACCACGTTGTAATATTGCGGAGATCTCTAAACCTTCTGGCACCTCCATCGGCACATCTTTCATGGAATGGACTGCAATATCAGCTTCATTATTTAGAAGAGCGTTTTCAAGCTCTTTGACAAACAATCCTTTGCCGCCGACTTTAGCAAGAGAACGATCCAAAATTTTATCGCCTTGGGTGACAATAGGAATAAGCTCAATATTGAAATCAGGGTAATGACGCAGCAAGGCAGTTTTAACAAACTCTGCTTGCCAAATAGCCAGCGGGCTTTTACGGGTAGCAATACGGATACTTTGAGGCATGAATATACATTTCGCTCATAATTAACAATAAAGTTATGTTATAGACATTAGCGCCTAAGATCTTGCAGCTCTTGAATCACGCGTCGCATTGCTGTCGCTTCTTCGATTTCAACCAACAAGGCCTCTTTGCTAGATACAGTCGCTGATTTATCAATACCGGCTAAAGTATCACGTGCTTTTTGCTGTGATTCACTAGCTGCTGCATCATCTAAATCTTCAGCACGAATGACTGTGTCCGCCATAATGGTAACTACCGTCGGCTGCACCTCTAAAATACCGCCAGAGATATAAAATAAAGATTCTTCACCATCGACTGTTTTATAACGAATCTTGCCAGGCTTAACTGTGGTTAATAGCGGACTATGGCCAGGCATAATACCCAATTCGCCCATGCTGCCCGTCACAATTAAAAGAGCGACCTGACCACTAAAAATAGTCTGTTCTGCGCTGACGATGTCTAAGGTTAACGTTGTTGCCATGTTGTTCTCTCAAATTTTCACTGCGATATCATGTTGACTAAGGCACTCTCAGCTGAAGCAAGGGGCAAAGGCGCTTCAAAATATACGACTTATCTCAATCAACCCTAATCCAACCTAGCGAGCACCTTCTCCACATGGGAGAAGGACCCGATCACTACTGCTGTAGCGTAAACAATAGATGCACAAAGGCGACCAATTACAATTCTTTCGCCTTAGCGATCGCTTCATCAATCGACCCGACCATATAAAATGCTTGTTCAGGCAAATGATCATAGTCGCCATTCACAATGCCTTTAAAACTTCGTATGGTTTCACTCAGCGGTACATATTTTCCTGGGCTACCAGTAAATACTTCGGCAACGAAAAATGGCTGTGATAAAAATTTCTGAATTTTACGTGCACGAGACACCGTCAATTTATCTTCTGCTGACAATTCATCCATACCCAAAATCGCAATAATATCTTTCAATTCTTTATAACGCTGCAACACGCCCTGAACTGATCGCGCGACGTCATAATGTTCTTGGCCAACTAACAGCGGATCTAATTGGCGGCTAGTAGAATCTAATGGATCTACCGCAGGATAAATACCTAATTCTGCGATTTGACGCGACAATACGACGGTGGCATCTAAATGGGCAAATGTCGTTGCAGGCGATGGATCAGTTAAGTCATCCGCTGGAACATAAACAGCTTGCACAGAAGTAATGGAGCCGGTTTTGGTTGATGTAATACGTTCTTGCAACATCCCCATTTCTTCCGCAAGTGTTGGCTGATAACCTACCGCTGATGGCATACGACCTAGCAATGCAGATACCTCTGTACCCGCCAAAGTGTAACGATAAATATTATCAACGAACATCAAAACATCACGGCCTTCATCACGGAAATTTTCTGCAATTGTTAAGCCGGTCAAAGCAACACGCAAACGATTTCCAGGTGGCTCGTTCATTTGACCATAAACCAATGAAACTTTGTCCAAGACATTAGAGTCTTTCATTTCATGATAAAAGTCGTTACCTTCACGTGTTCGCTCACCCACGCCAGCAAACACTGAATAACCACTGTGCTCAACAGCGATGTTACGAATCAATTCCATCATGTTAACAGTTTTACCTACACCAGCACCACCGAACAAACCAACTTTACCACCTTTTGCAAATGGGCAAAGTAAGTCAATAACTTTAATACCAGTTTCCAATAATTCTTCTGCCGCAGCTTGCTCTGCATAACTTGGTGGTTGGCGGTGAATTGGCAAACGCTCTGTCTCTTCTTCTCCAATAGGACCTTGTTCATCAATGGGCTGACCTAAAACATCCATAATCCGTCCCAATGTTTTTTTACCTACTGGCACTGTAATTGGTTTGCCTGTATCAATAACATTTAATCCGCGCTTTAATCCATCCGTCGTTCCCATAGCAATTGTTCTAACAACGCCATCACCAATTTGCTGCTGTGTTTCTAATGTGATGTTAGTATTTTCCACTTTCAGCGCACTATATACTTTCGGCACGTGGCCACGTGGAAAGCTGACATCCACCACGGCGCCGATGATTGCTTGAATTGTTCCGACTACTGCCATTTTGTTTTCCTCTCTACCTAATTCTTCTCATATCACCACTCTCTCGAGTCGAGCACGACTCAATCTCTCCCACAAGGGGAAAAGATGTCAAAAGAGAAGCAATGCCATAAATCATATTTATCTACATCCACTCTTAACGCCTTACCAATCTAATTCCCCAACTCGCTTACTGGAGATGTTTAGAGAGCAAGGTCGCATCTTCTAAACTGCTGCTGCACCTGAAACTATTTCGGATATTTCCTGGGTAATCGCTGCTTGACGAGCCTTGTTATATACAAGTTGCAAGTCATTGATAATTTCACCAGCATTATCTGTTGCGCTTTTCATCGCAACCATACGAGCAGCTTGTTCACAAGCAACATTTTCAATCACAGATTGATACACTTGAGATTCAATATAGCGACGCAACAAGTAATCTAATAATGTTTTTGCATCAGGCTCATAAATATAATCCCAATGGTGCTTGTCACCACTATTTTCTTCTGCGACTATCGGCAATAAAGTCGAAATATAGGGCTGCTGCTTCATCGTGTTCACAAAATCATTAGCGCATATATATACAGCATCTAACTTTCCTTCAGCAAATTCGTCTAAGAAAGTCTTAACGACCCCAATCAATTCACTCATTAATGGCTTCTCGCCTAAGTGACTTGCTTGCGCTTTAATACGAGCATTAACACGCTTAAATAGTTGAACGGCCTTTGTACCAATCGGGCATACTTCTATTTCAACACCTTGCTGTTCTTTATCTCGCATATCAGATAATACAGAGCGAAATAAGGCAGAGTTTAGAGGACCACATAATCCACGATCAGAGCTAATAACAATATAACCCACACGCTGCAACTTTTCCGTTTTATTCAAAAATGGATGTCTATATTCCGGCGAACTTTCTGCCAAATGCTGAATGATTTGACGAATTTTAGTTGCATAAGGTTTGGATAGACTCATGCGCTGCTGACACTTGCGTAACTTGCTTGCAGCAACAAGCTCCATGGCACGCGTAATTTTTTGCGTGCTTTTAACGCTGCTAATTTTTCCGCGAATTTCTTTTGCTGTTGCCATAATTAATCACTTTTTTAAATTCACTTAATCTCGTCACGACTGTTGGTAAAGGCGAGCGGCGCTAGCCTTTACAACATGCCATCATTAAATCAACAGTTGCATATCACCAAGTCTGTGTTGCTTTAAACTGCTGAATCACCAAATCCATGCCTGCAACGATTTCATCATTGTAATTGCAGGTATCATTAATACGATCCATCAACTCAGTGTGCGCACTACGGAAATAAGCTAAGAGAGAGCGCTCAAAACGTACTACTTCCACTAAAGCAACATCATCAAAATAACCTTTTTGCACCGCATACAAAACCAATCCCATCTCAGCAACAGATAATGGGCTATATTGCTTTTGCTTCATAATTTCTGAAGTTCGCTGACCACGCTCTAATTGTTTACGTGTAGCGTCATCTAGATCGGAAGCGAATTGCGAAAACGCAGCTAATTCGCGATATTGAGCCAATGATAAACGCACATTACCCGCCAATTTCTTGATCAACTTAGTTTGAGCAGCCCCACCTACACGCGAAACTGAAAGCCCAGCATTAATCGCTGGTCGCATACCCGAATTAAACAAATCAGTTTCCAAGAAAATTTGTCCATCAGTAATCGAAATAACGTTTGTTGGAACGAAAGCAGAAACGTCTCCCGCTTGCGTTTCAATAATAGGCAAAGCAGTCAATGAGCCTGTTTTACCTGTCACACGGCCATTGGTTGCTTTTTCAACAAACTCAGCACTGACACGAGCAGCACGCTCTAATAAACGTGAATGTAAATAGAAAACATCGCCTGGATACGCTTCACGACCTGGTGGACGACGCAATAATAAAGAAATTTGTCGATACGCCCATGCTTGTTTTGTTAAATCATCATAAACAATCAGCGCATCTTCACCCTGATCACGGAAAAATTCACCCATGGCACAACCTGCATAAGGTGCCACAAATTGCATAGCAGCAGATTCAGATGCAGAGGCAGCAACAATAATCGTGTGAGCAAGAGCACCGTGCTCTTCTAATTTACGCACAACCGCTGCTATAGAAGAAGCTTTTTGGCCAATAGCCACATAAATACATTTTACGCCAGTATTTTTTTGATTAATAATTGTATCGATAGCAACGGCTGTTTTACCAGTTTGCCTATCACCAATAATCAATTCACGCTGGCCTCGGCCAACTGGAGTCATCGCGTCAATACATTTCAAGCCAGTTTGTAAAGGTTGATCAACTGATTGTCGCCACAATACACCTGGAGCTACTTTTTCAATTGGTGAAGAAGCTTCTGCTGCAATCGCACCCTTTCCATCTATAGGGCGGCCTAAAGCATCAACAACTCGGCCTAACAAAGCGCTACCAACCGGAACTTCTAAAATACGGCCAGTACATTTAACAACATCACCCTCACTTAAATGCTGATATTCGCCTAAAACAACCGCGCCAACAGAATCTTGCTCAAGATTTAACGCCATTGCAAAAACATTTCCTGGGCACTCAATCATTTCGCCCTGCATCACATCGCGCAAACCGTGCAATCGCAAAATACCATCACGTACACTGATAATAGTACCTTCGCTGCGTTTTTCTGTGCTAAAGTTAAAATTAGCTATACCTTCTTGGATTAAGGAACTGATTTCAGCTGGATTAAGTTGTTGCATAGAGCCACCTCTTGTTTAATGTGGGTAGATTTATAGCCTACCGCTAAATATATTTAAAATTGTGTTTTTAAACGCTCTAATTGCGTTTTAATTGAACCATCTAGCACGTATTCATCACCGACACGGACCACCGCGCCTGCAATAATGGCAGCATCAACGTAAAATGTTGGAGCGATTTTTTGTTGCAAATGTTGAACAATTTTTTCTGCTAAAACACGTTGCTGGTCATCATTTAAAGAAATAGCCGTTGTAATATCAACATTGACTATATTTTCAGCTTGCGCCTGAAGCGCCTCAAACAAATCATAAATCATTGGCGCCAAGGCTAAACGATGGTGCACAATTAATAGTTTCAAGAAATTAAAACCGTGAGCATCAAGTGCTTGCTTAGCAAACGGTTCTAGCAAACTTAAAAATGTTGTAGCGTCCAAAGTTGGCGCATTCAAAACGTTGTGCATCGACTCTGTTAGCACCAAAGCGCGAATGTTGGCTAACATGTTAGCCCATGCATTTACTTGATTACGCTGCTTAGCAAATTCATATGCAGCAACTGCATAAGGGCGAGCTAATGTTTTAAGTTCCGTCATTATTTAAATCTCTTCAACTGCTTGCGCAATCAAGGCTTGATGCTTGGAAGCATCAATTGAACCACGCAATACTTTCTCTGCAGTCATTACAACTAGGTGGCCTACTTGTGAACGCAGTTCTTCTTTGGCTTTAATCACAGCCTGTTGTACTTGAGACTCAGCGTGAACAACAATACGTTGAGCGTCGAGACGAGCTGCTTCTTTTGCTTCTTCAAGAATAATTTCTGCGCGCTTATTTGCTGCTTCAATAATTTGTGATGCCTGTTCACGTGATTCACGTAACATTTCCATCACTGTTCGCTCTGCCAATTCAAGATCACGCTGACTTTGCTCTGCAGCAGCAATACCATCGGCGATTTTCTTTTGACGTTCAGCCAAAGCCTTTGTCATCGGCGGCCAGACGTATTTCATCGTAAACCAAATAAATACCGCAAAGGTAATCATTTGGCCGAGTAATGTCAGATTAAGATTCATATTTTTACCTATTTCTTGTAGGGGCAATCAGCTGTGATTGCCCTAACACCAGATTAAGCACAGAGGCTTAATCTTACATAAATATTAATTTGCACCTGTTTGTGCAGCAGCAACTTCTCTTACCGCTTTCAAGAATGGGTTGTCTGCAAACATAACGATAAAACCCATAACAATAGAAATCGCCGCAAAAGCGTCAAGCAAGCCCGCCATCAAAAACATACGCATAGTCAACATCGGCGTTAATTCTGGCTGACGACCAATCGCTTCCAAATATTTTCCGCCCAACAACCCGAAACCAACTGCAGTTCCTAAAGAAGCCAGACCAATAAACAAGCCGGCAGCGATCGCAGTTAAACCTTGAACTTGTGCAATTAATTGAGCAATCATCATCATTTATATTTCTCCTAATAGTAATAAAAAAAATCTATCGTAATGCCATCCCGCTATAAGTTCGCGGAAAAACATCTAGTGTTTCTCATGCGCCATGGTTAGATACACAATAGTGAGCATCATAAAAATAAACGCTTGAATCGTAATAATCAAAATATGAAAAATAGCCCAAACTCCAGCAGGCATCCATTGAGACCACCATGGCAACATAGCAGCAACTAGTACAAAAATCAGCTCTCCAGCAAACATATTACCAAATAATCGCAAAGATAACGAAAAAGGCTTAACCAATTCTTCTACACAACGAAACGCTAAGTTAATCGGAAATAACCATGGACCAAAAGGAAAAGTTAATGATTCTTTTAGAACACCCAAACCACCTTTGATTTTAAAGTTATAGAATATAATAAGTAAAAATATACTAATAGATAGCCCAAAAGTAATATTTGGATCAGCCGTGGGCACGATCTTAAAATGTGCAATGCCAAATAAATCTAGCAATCTCGGAACCAAGTCAACTGGCAGGAGATCCATAAAATTCATTAAAAACACCCAGCAAAAAATGGTTAGAGCTAGAGGCGCCATCAACGCACATTCGCCATGAAACGATTCTCTGACCATACCTGAAACAAAATCTAACATTGTCTCAACAAAATTTTGGCATTTGCCTGGTACGCCCGATGTTACTCGCTTCGCGACATAACGAAATAAAAATAGAAAAGCAAAACCGACTATCCAAGCGACGGCTAGCGAGTCAACATTTAGCACCCAAAAACTGCCGTCATCATGCCAGTGGCCAGTTTTAACATTGTACGCCAAATGCGTCAAATGATGCTCAATGTATTGCGCAGTTGTTATTACATGACTCATACAGTATTAACCATTGATTTATTCATTAAAAACATCGATACAACGCAAAAAGCTAACGCAGCAACGATATAACCCACAAAGTACGGCAACAAAGGAAATGCAAAAAATTTCAATAAAACGATGAATAACACAATACTCACCATAAATTTCAGCACTTCACCGATATAAAAAACACACATAATGCGCACAATTGCGCGAGGCGACACATTTGAAAACAAGCGCGCTGCATATAAATAACCGGGCAGGATGTAAACCAAACCGCCAACAAACGCAGCTAAACCTGAACTCAAGCCACTAATTGCACTAAAAATTATCATTAGCAAGCAAGTTATGGCACATTGCGCCAGTACAATTTTATTCGCCAACTGCTTGAGCGGTCTTACTACCAACTTCGTCACACAAGCACCTGAATGTACTTAAAAAAGTGCGGCGATTATAAAGGCTTTTGGTCGTCGGCGCAACCTTGAATTCTCGCCATATAGATTTATACTGTTTTGCACACCAAGGTTCCGCAACAAAAATCGCGACAAATAAACCCTAGTATAATAACTTCAAAGGTCAGCGATCATCGCCTTGTTACTGACAACGGTTACGTAAGCTGGCACATTCTCCTGACTTAACTCATGTCCAGTCGCAAGATAAAGATGAGTATAGCCTTGCTGGTACAAAACCGCCGCTAAATCAATACCAGTCATCTTAGCGCCAAAATCATAATCCGTGCAAATTTTCACCTCTTTGGGCAACGTTGGTAAAGCTGCTAATAACTCTTCAGGATGTCTGAAAATTTTTGCCGCCCTACCCTTTTCCTTGAAAATCATTTCCAAAGCCATTGTAAAGCACTCTTGATCATCCACCACAACAAGGTCGACCTTTTCTTGATCAGCAGGCTGACTTCCCTGTTTTTCTACAAAAATAATATCAATGTATGATGCCAACATTTTGGGAAGAATTCTTGTTTTCAAAGAGATCGCTCGGTCAATAACCTCCTGATTTTCATAGTGACTCGTCACAAGAATAGCATTCACTATATTTGATCTTTCAATCACATCTAATCCATTAACTAACTGGCCAAGCAATTCGTAATCTGTCAATAGGACAATATTTTCTTTATTAGCCTGCTCAGAAAGAAAATCAATACAGGATTGCCCAGCGGTAAAATGCATAATCTTAATTACATGATGATTTCCGGATATTGAAGAGAAAATTTTATCCCAAGCGCTATGAATAGATTCATCATCATCTAATATAACAACTATATTGTCCTGATGGATTTTTATTTGATTAATTGCCCACGCAGGAGAGGTAATACGTTTAAAATTTAAAAAAACTGTTGTGCCTTGGCCAAGACATGAAGACATGGTTAAATCAGCGTCATATTTTTCCAAAATCGCCTTAGTATACGACAACCCTAAACCATATCCCTGTTTCTTAGTGGTCTCTACTCTAGTATCTTGCAATATTTTATTAATTTTTTCTTGCGGAATACCGCATCCTGTATCCGAAACGCTAATAACAACGCCAGATTCTAACTTCTTGATTCGAATAACAACTTTTCCTTCTACCCCCTGCATAGCCTCCACAGCATTATTGATGAGATTAGAAAGAACTCGCTTAAATTCAACTATATTTATCCAAATAAAAACAAAATACGCCTCTGCATCTGCTTCAAAAATCAGCTTAACGTCTGTATGTTGATACTCTACTCGCTTACTAGATAGCAACGATAAAACAGCACTTGACACCAACACCGGAGCTACTGATTCATCAACGCCGCTTTCAACATTTTTATGCTTAGCTAAAAATTCATTTGCGATATCTTGCGCCCGGCTTACCGCCTCACGCAAACAAACCCTCTCTGCCTCAGGGATTTCTTTACAACTTTCTGCCAACATACTAATGGCCGCCAAAGGAGAGCGAATATCATGCGCGATTTGACGCGCCAATAGACTATATTGTTCAGCTTGTTCTTTAGCGTACCGCAATTCTTGTTCTGTTTTTTTTCTTGATGTTATGTCGATAGAAGTTCCTACTATACCAATAACTTCCCCGTTATCGTCAATAATCGGGACCCGTGTTGTTAAAAAATGAACTACATTGCCATTTTTATCAACGTAAGGCGGCTCTTCAACATCATATTTACCTCTCCCTGTTTGCATAACCTCAAAATCATCTCGACGAAACGATGCGGCAGCCTCTAGATTTTCAGAGCTGACTAGCTCTAAGTCCGTTCTACCAACAACGTCATCTGTAGAACTTAACCCAAAAAAACTCAGGGCATTATTATTACAGCCTTGATAAAGGCCCTGCCTATCTAGCCAGTATATATTGCCAGCGGTAATTGCAAGAATTTTTTTCAAATAATTTTGATCAAAAAGTTTAGACACAATACTTCACTTAAGCTTATTTAAGCTAACTCTATAAGGCATAGTTACAAAATTTTATTCGATCATTCATAAACTCAGCACTTCGATATAGTTTTCGTAAAAAATCAATCTATCTTTAAAGCACTCACTGCTTTTTCAAACAGGCCTACATGATGCAAAAAATCATCAAAAGCAAAATCTCGACTAGAAGCATTGTCTTTAACCGCCTGTTGAAAATTCAGCGTCGCTTGCTTCAATGCTGGCGCACCAATATAGCAAACACTCCCCAGAAATTTATGAATCGCTTTGCGTAGCGCAACATCATCTTTTGACTCATATGCCTTGCTAATTTCTGGTTAATCTAACACTTGCTGTGTCTGCATTGATGATAAAGGCTTATTCATCATAGCCTGCATGCCTGCGTTTGCACACGGCATAGACATATCTTCAGAAATATGTGCGCTTAACGCAATAATCGGTGTTTGCGATGCTTGCTGCTCCTTCTCATGTGCGCGTATACGCTGACTGACCTCGTAACCGTCCATATCCGGCAAACCAATATCCATATAAATCACCGCATACTTGCCAGGAACAAATGCACTCAGAGCCTCTTTACCATCATTAGCAACATCTACTACCGCACCCGCAGCATAAATAATCTCTTTTGTCACAGCCTGAATCATAAGATTGTCTTCAACCAACAAAACACGCGGCGCATTCTCTGGTAATGCAGGTTTTTTTATGACTCTCTCAGAATATGGCTTAATAACAGCAGCAGATGGCACGTCATTAGTGGTTAACTTTGGAAGCTCGGCTAAGCTATCCGGCTTATCCTTTGATACTTTTAATGGCAAAGTGACTGTAAACACACTGCCTATACCAACCTCGCTATCCACCTCAACAGTACCATGCATTGCTTTGACATATTCGTCAACAATGTACAACCCAATGCCATGCCCTTCTTGCTTGTTATAATAAGATGGCGTTAAACGTTGTAATTTTTCAAAAATGATTTTCTGCTTATCTTGTGGAATGCCGACCCCAGTATCTTTGACAATAATTTTAATAATAATATTTTCATCATCTACCTGATCGTGTAATTTAACTGATAAATCTACCGAACCTTTTTCAGTAAACTTCATCGCATTGCCAATCAAATTTAAAATCACACGATAAATATTATTTTGATTACCAATCAGTATATCAGGCAGCTTAGAGTCTACATGCACAGAAAACAAAAGCTTTTTCGCCGTCGCTCGGGGGACAAATAAATCATGAATAGCGCCTGTGATTTTTTTAATAGAAAATACTTTTTCTATAACCTGCAACTCCGCCATATCCATTTTGGAAAGCTCAATGCAGTTTTCAAAAAAAGACATTAGCTTCTTACCGCAACGCTCAACATCTTCCAACATTTTTTTATCATCAGCATTCTTCGAACGCGAAGCCAATAATTCTGCAACTGCAATAATGCCGCTTAACGGCGTCTTAACGTCGTGACTCATGCTAGCAAGAAATTCAGTTTTCGCTTGATGTGCTGCTTCGGCAGCCTCTTTAGCCTTAAGCGCTGCCTCCTCTGCCTCTTTTCGCT
>JAGKWX010000042.1 GCA_021151585.1 Alphaproteobacteria bacterium
TAAAGCCGCTGTTAATGTCGTCTTACCATGATCTACGTGACCTATGGTGCCCACGTTCATGTGTGGTTTCGTTCTTTGAAACGATTGTTTTTCTGCCATGTTGATATCCCCTATTTAAAAATCACATTCAAAATCTGGTGCCCACAACCGGGATTGAACCGGTGACCTCTCCCTTACCAAGGGAGTGCTCTACCACTGAGCCATGTGGGCCGTGAGCTTGCTAAAAAACGAGTTGCTATTAATAATGCACCCGTGATTCTTATTTACGCTTTAAGTAAACCCTAGTGCCTTGATTGCTTTTGCTTAGTTTTTTATGTATTTAGCAAACTCGACCATCAACGGCTCTGTTACTTATTAAGCTACAGAACAAAATCTTTTGAGCGTTTCACCGACAAACTCTGCAATTAACATTTGGAGCGGGTGATGGGAATCGAACCCACGCTATCAGCTTGGAAGGCTGAAGTTCTACCATTGAACTACACCCGCACACCCACAAAAATCAACCATTATTATGGTAATGGTAAATTGGAGGGAGAAGGATTCGAACCTTCGAAGGCTGAGCCGGCAGATTTACAGTCTGCTCCCTTTGACCGCTCGGGTATCCCTCCAAAATGAGCATGAAATTTTCCACGAGATTGATCCTGTTGTCAAGCTTGAATACAGAAAACTCTCTGTTTTTTTTAAAAAAATTATTATCCTTAACATTTATCAACACAACCGGACCCTGTTTAACCTATTCACCCCCCTCTCGCGAGAGCTAAACTAAATAATTAAAAAAATATACTAAGCTGGATTAACGCGACTATCATTGCGCCCGCTCCTGTCATCTACCGCTTCTTGATCTGCTTGAGTGTTTACTACGCAGCCAAAAGAATTCATAACCTTTCGACGCTACCCTCTTCCAGCAAAACCCAGCCAGCTCGGCACACTTTGCCTCGCCTCTCCCTCCTCACTTATCTGCGTACCAGCTGAAGAATGTGTTTCTATGCCCACTATTGGCTCCAGGCTTTCGGCTTCTACTGCAGAACATATATTAGCCACATCGCCTGCCGATGGCTGCTCAGCTTGTTTTATCTTGTCCATCTCTTGAATGCGATCCCATACTCTTTTCACTGCCTTTGTTGTATGTGCAAAGAACCCTAGCATTTCTACAGTAGTTCCAATATGCCAATACTTCCCTAAGACATCATTTTTATTTACACACCGCCTCAGCAAATCAATAACCCCTGGATCATCAGCTGAAATAGACAATAAAGCTTCGGTTAGCCAGTCCCTATACTTCAAGTAGTCTTTTATTTGCCGAGACGTTATAGGAGCATCAAATGTGGCAACCAATGCATCACAAAATAACTTGTTGTAAGCTAGAATATGATCTTTTTTTGTTAGCGCACTCCTTAAAGGAACTGGCGCTTGTTCTCGGTGTCCTGGATCGTCTAGACAAGGCATAAATAGCTGGCTTATCAACAACTCCAAAACCTGCGCAGGCTGAAAAAATACCAGGTTTTGCAAAACACCTAGGTACGTCATTATCGATTCTTCTTGATAACGAACGATCAAAGACCCAACAAGCCAATGATTATTATTCTGTTGTTGTAGTAAATCAAACACTTCTCTGGGGTGACTTATGGCCACACTCTTCAGAAGCAACAGATAGGCCTGAACACTCCTTGAACTCGTTTGATAACGCGCTATTATATGCCCAACAGTCGAACCACCCTCAGTCTGCTGCCGCAACAAAGGGATTGCTCGCATGGGGTCAATTTTGATTAAGCTCTTCATCAAAGCCACATAGGTTAAAACAACCTCTGGACTTGCTTGATAACGTGCAGCAGTATGACCAAAAGTCCAACCTTCAACTGTCTGCCGCCGCAATAGACCGATAACATCTATGGGCCGTTTTTCCGCCAAACTACTCAACAACGCCACGTAGCGTTGAATAATCTTCGGGCTTGACTGAAGGCGCGCGATTACATGCCCGGCAGCCCAGCCATAATCAACTTGATATCCTAAGAATCCGATCACATTTTTGGGTTGATTTTTTTTCAAGTTATTCAGAGCCGCCAGATAAGCCCGAGCAACTTGTGGGTATATTAGAGAGTCAGCTATGACGCGCAAAACCGTTCTTCTATTGCTCAGGCGTTCTAATAAACTGACTACTTCTTGAGAAGTAAATATGGCATCAAATGTAGCGAGCAATAACTTCCTATAAAGCTGGACCTGATCTTTGTTTGTTAGCATCCCTTCCAAAGTAAGCCCTTGCATTTTTGTTATTTTTGCTTTCAATCCTATATCTCCTGAGTCGGATAACCGGCTCATAAGCAATATAAAAACCTGTTCAGGTTGAAAAGATACCGAATCTTGTAACATCTGCAGGTAAGCCATGATAGATTCTTTTCGGTAGTAGGCAATCGCATGGCCAACAGTCCAGCCATCGTTATCCTGCTGCTGTAATATGAACAGCACCGCCAGAGGACTCCTTTTCCTCAAGCTATTTAGCAGCTCAATATAATATTGAATAAGCTTTGGATCTGTTTGATGGCAGGCGATCACATGCCCAATAGTCCAACCATCGTTGTTCGTTTGCTGTAATAAAAAAATAATAAAATCAGGATCTGTTGCCTCTAACCGCCTCAATTCTGTTAAAAATTGGTCAAAAGCATTAGATCCATCGGTTTCGGTATTGCCAGGACTGTCAGTGAACAACTCAGTTAATTTCAACGACAACAAATCTTTGCTTTCTTTGCTTAATGGCATGATATTTTCCTGAAAGGGCGGCATAAATCTAAAATTTGATTTTCTTCTTCCTGCCAGATAAAAGACTTGATGCAATTTATCTTACATAGAGAGCACAAACGCCTTCTTTTTGTTAATGAAACAAGACTGACTGAGGCGAGCGACAGTGAGTCCATCAGCGAAAACCACCATATATATCTAGGTGCTCCAACCTCAACTCTAGGTACGTCATATGCAAACCGATATCATCACACTTGTGCCAACCAGCCATTACTGCTTCGGAGCCAGCCTAGCTTCTTGCACAGCATTGTCGCGAAACACTTGTCCTTGATACCTAGCCAGAAAAGAAAGGCCAAAGCTGAGAAAACAAGCAGCAGATGACCCGACCAACCCCGAGGGCATATATGCAAATACAGGGTATAACCCGCTAATTATAGTCGAAGGAATAATCCCAATTAAGCATGAACCAAACAAGCCGGCTCTATTTCTTCTATTTTCTGCAGCTAGCTTATTTTGTTCGCCAGAGGACTCTCCTGACGCTAGTAATTTATCAAATAACTCTGATGAAGACTGATTAAACAAAGAATCCCGCCCCTGAGTCGAGCGAAAAATTTTACGCTCTGCGCTCTGCAATCTTTTAACATAGTAAGCATTGAGCACAGCGTCATCATTTTCCCAAGGCCTCATGCCATGACGCCCAGCATAACGCGCGTAGCTCAGCGTCCATGACAAATCGCGCTTAACAGTATCTTGATTCACCTGATTTTCTGTTCGCGTCATCAGCACCAAAGGATTCCAACTTAAGTCATCGTGCATGCGCTTCAACACTTCCTCTTGGCTTGGCAGATTTTCTGCCAAACAATCATCGGTCGCTCCCATTTTTTCACAATAACGATCAAGCACTTGGTCGTTATTCTGCCACGGCATCACGCCACAAGAGAGCGAATAATAGGTGTAATTCCATGTCTTTGCAAAATACTCGCGCCTAGGATCGCGATACTCAGCGGAACCGGGTTGCACTTGATCAATATCATCAGTGGCACCAGCCTCTGTATCACAAGTCTCAGTAGTTGTCGTGCTTTGATCAGATAATAAAGGCGTCATGTCATCTTCGCTTTCCCATTTCTGTCGCGGGCAAGGCAAAGCACCAGACTGGCCAGATCTTGTAGCAGTATTATCGATTTGATTATCTTTTTTTCTCGCAGACTTTACGTTATTCAGCACAGTATACTGATGTAAACGCTGAATACCTTTCCCATCCTGAGCAGAAAAATAATCTGCTATATACTGACAAAAAACTTCTTGGCGCTCGCCATCAACCACGCACGCACTCTCGCCAAGGCAATCTGTACGGATCTGCCACATACATTCTTTAATAAAATATTTGTCATGCTTTTTATACTTTTTCAGAATTTTTTCAAGCTCATCGTTCTCGATAGTTGCGCTAATAATTGAGCGGACATAGCTAGTCATTTTTAGCAAAAATTCTTCCTTAGATTGAAAAACAAGCTGCTTCTGATTGGGTAAAGTCAGAGTAATACTACGGACCTCTTTTTGTTCTCCACGTGATATACAAATACTTAACGGCTTAATGTATGTACTCATAAATTTTTCAACATCATCTTGCACTGTTCGACGAACATCAACATCGCTTACAGAAAGATTGGCATCCTTGTTAACTGGATCCAAACCATAAATACTTAACTCAGCAATTAACTGCTCTCGGAAAGTCGCGTAAATTATAGACCGGTGTTGTTTAGCCCATAATTTTGTTTTACTTTGCTGCACCCTGGATAAATAGCGAGTTAAAAATAATAAAAATGAATAAACAGCAGCTATAGCAAAACGAATGGCCAACGTTGCGCCTAATGAAAAACCATCCAAAAAAGCAAAAATCGTGCTAATAATCAGGGCAGGCACCGCTGTTTTGTTGGCATTTTGACGATTATTTTCAGCGGAAATAGCTGACTTAAAAATTAAAATATTAAACTGAATATTTATCTCGTTGCAAACAGCGCTCTTATCCTTACCAACCAGAGAACCTATAATACGCTCTAATGCCTTAATGCTCGTACGTCTATACTGACTCAAAACATCATAACTACGGTTGCGACTATACGATTTAAGTAACATGCTAGATAGAAGATAAACTAAAACAACTTTAAGGAAGCCAGGTACCATGTCCTCAGCAACAGCCTCATTATCAAACTGAAGCTGTTGATTAAACAAAAGCGCGTCCCCTTCAACAGGATAAAGAAATGAAAACATAAGAAAAGTATTAAAAGCGCTCAAGGCCGAGCTAGCAAGTGCGGCTCTGCGAAAGCTCAAGGCACGTGACTTTTTAGGAACAAATTCATTCAAGCAGCGCTGATCATCCTCATTATTAATTTTTAAGTCATTTAAAAACTTACGCAGCTCATCAACACCCTTGCGACTTAAGCAAATTCTATCATCATGATCAAAATATTTTTCTTTACCAATAAACCAGCTATTATGAGTTGTTTGGTAATAAGTATCCGGGGTGAAATGAGCACTAACAACTGCTGCCGCAGAGTTCTCTGACAATAAATTTAATATAATGGCTTTAAAATTCGTTAAAAATGTTTGTTGTTCTCCTTGATTTAAAACATCTTTTTGAGTGGAATAAATTTCCTGATTGAATCCGCCGTAAATCGCATAGTAGAGAATTAGAGCATGCGCTATAGCAAGATGAGCAGATGTACTCTTTATTTCATCTAAACGAGAATGTATATTACCCTTCGCTTGAGTCATTGCTTCTTATTTTTTAGTTAATTGCTCACAAATTATATATCGTAATTGCAATATAACAAGTGATCCTAAAATATTTCTTTTTATATTATCTAAAAAAAACTCTTGAGATTTATAGCCAGTAAGTATAAATTTATAGGCTGGCCATAGTATTGAGCCCTTCTAGGGCTTATATTTTGTTAAATTTTAATCACTTATGTCAAATTAGTCGCTAATTGCAACAATATAATCCCAAGTATAGCCACAGCCATAGTTATGGCCCTGCAAAAACTTAGTCATCAACATGCAAATTATAAACTATAGGGGAAATTGTTCATTTTCAAGCATGCTAATTAAAGAGATCAGCGGCAAGCCAATTAAACTATTTGGATCATCGGCAATCATTTTATCTACCAAAATAATACCTAAACCTTCAGCCTGGATACTCCCAGCGCAATGATAAGGCCTATCGCGTTTTAAGTAAGATTCTATCAACTCATCTGATAATTTTTTAAAATGAACCTCTGTGCGCACAACCTCTTGCTGCAAATTTTGGGTAAATGTATTGTAAAGCGCCAAACCGGAATAAAAATAGATCACTTTGCCTGAAGCTGCACGTAATTGCTGGACCGCGTTTTCATGAGTTTCAGGCTTACTCACAATTTCATTATTTAACAAACATACAGAATCACAGCCAATTATTAAAGCTGGCAACTTTTCTTTTGGCAATTGATTTGCAATTTTGAGCGCCTTTTCTTGCGCTAAACGTAAAACATGATTTCCAGCTGTTTCACCTGGCAATAGTGATTCATCTATATCAGGAGAAATAGCTTCATAATCAATCGCCAACTTATTTAAAATCATCTTACGGGAAGAGGAAGAAGAGGCGAGAATTAATCTGTATAGCATATGGACACTTAATTTTAAGCTTAAGAGAGATATCTTCTATGAAATAGAAAAAATTAGCAAATAAATTCAGTAAAAATAAGGTATTAATATGGTGCTGGCAGAGAGACTCGAACTCCCGACCGCCTGATTACAAATCAGATGCTCTACCAACTGAGCTATGCCAGCAAGATGACAACGATCACTATTGACCGTAGATTTAGCAGGGCAACAGATATGTCACCCTTACCTTACAACCATAGGTTGATTGCGTATACTAAAGGATAAAACCTAGTTTACCCCAAATATGATCAAAATAGATATTGATCAAATAAAAATAAATGTCTGGCGATGTCCTACTCTCACATGGCTTTCGCCACACTACCATCGGCGCTGAGCCGTTTCACTACTGAGTTCGACATGGGATCAG
>JAGKWX010000023.1 GCA_021151585.1 Alphaproteobacteria bacterium
TGACATTTGTCTCAATGATATTTTTTTTAAAAAAATATCATAAAATTAGCATAGCGCAACAAGAAAAATTCATGTTATCAATTCCTGCATTAGGAAAACTTATTAAGTTGAATAATCGTATCAATTTTTGTTACACTATGTATTCCTTACTCAGCGCTGGCATTACTATTGATAAGGCATTTTATACCAGCATCCAATCTATTAACCTTCCTTATTCACAACAAGGTCTTTACTCAGCACTTAAACAATTAATATCAGGAAAAAATCTCTCTGAATCGTTAAAAAAAAGCACCCTCTTGCCAGCCTCGGCTATTCAAACCCTGCAATCTGCAGAACATACCGGACAGGTAGATAATGCTTTTAAAGCATTGAGCACTAGATACTCTCAAGAACTGAGTGTTTTTTCAGATAACCTTGGAAAACTCATTGAACCCTTTATCATTATCATATTAGGCAGTATTATAGGCTGTGTTGTGATTGCTATTTATTTACCCATGTTCCAAATAGGCGGATTATATTAATGCTAATAATTTTTATAATAACTTTATTCATGATTGGTGTTTTTACCCACTTTACCGTACTGAATTTACCTGCGTTTCTCTACCGTAGATGGAATACAGAATGCCAACAATACCTAACAAGCATCAACCACCCTATTAACCCGCTTATTCAACCTTATAAAAATACACCATGGAGAACTTATCTTCCTTTGTGTTATTTACCTTTATTAACATTGGATATTTTATTATTTAGCAGCTCTTTTATCATTTTATATCATTTTTCGAACGATATCGCCCGAATTAGCGCCCTAATCTTCACCTGGCTGTTACTCGCCACTAGTTATATTGATTTTGAACATCACATATTACCAGACGAAATAACATATACCGTGTTATGGCTAGGTTTATTATTGAGCAAGTGGAATATATATATTGATAGCGGCATGGCAATCATGAGCAGCGTTATCGCTTATGTAGCACTGTGGCTAGCTGCACATCTGTTTACATGGTTAAGAAAAAAAGAGGGGCTCGGGCAAGGTGATATAAAACTATTTTCTGCTCTTGCTGCTTGGGTAGGTGTGTTTAATCTTCCCTTGGTCTTATTAATTGCTGCATTATCATCGATAATTTTTATCATATTACGCAAACTCTTCTGGCATAGACCCGTCAGTGCTGCGGCGGCTTTTGGCCCTTTTCTTGCATTTGCAGCCTGGATCACTTTATTATGGGGAGATGTCATGGGCGCTCTCTTAATAAGGTAAGTCTTAATGAACTATTTCACCGTTGGGTTAACAGGGGGCCTGGCTTCCGGAAAAACTACGGTACTGCATATGTTCCAACAGCTCGGTATTGATATATTAAGCGCAGACTCTGCAGCACACCAACTCATTCGCCGCGGCGAATCAGCCTACTTTAGTATTATTGAGCATTTTGGTGAAAACATTATGGATAGTCACCGTGAAATTAATCGCAAAATATTGGCTAGTTTAATATTTAATTTCCCTGAAGAGAAACGCTGGCTAGAGAACCTTCTCCATCCTCTCATCAGACAATCGTTATGGCAACAACGCCAAACGCTACGTTCTGCTTATGCTGTCATAGAAATTCCATTACTGGCAGAAAATCA
This sequence comes from Alphaproteobacteria bacterium, assembly GCA_021151585.1. Classification (GTDB taxonomy): domain Bacteria; phylum Pseudomonadota; class Gammaproteobacteria; order JAGOUN01; family JAGOUN01; genus JAGOUN01. Next base: position 1,627 of record JAGKWX010000023.1, read on the forward strand.
AGCAAGTTATACTTGGCTAGATCGTATATTGGTAGTAGATTGCGATGAAGAAACGCAACAATATCGAGCAAAACAACGCTCAGGCCTAACTTACCAAGAATCAGGCAGCATTATGTCTCAGCAAGCATCACGCCAAACAAGGAACAATATTGCTCATGATATCATCATTAATCATGGAGATATAAACAGACTTGAGCTTGAAGTAAAAGCGTTACATAATAAATATCTTAGATTAAGCCAATAAAAGCGAAGATACTCATATGCTACTTTTTGAACACCCCTTGGATGAGCTGACGCGCTTTAGCCTGCGATTAGAATTTCTGATAAATAATTTTTACCATCATATTCATCAAGATAATTTATGGTCAGAACGAGCCTGCATCGAATCCATCGTTAATATATCCCATATTCTTGATCGCCCCGACTTAAAAAGCAAATATGCCCGGGAAATATCGGCACAAATTAATCAATTAAATACTTTAACCAACCACCAGGGACTAGATCTTGGCGAACTAAAACATACGATTGGAACATTAAAAGTTCATTTTGATTATTTTTCTAAACCAGGAAAAATAGGTTTAAATCTTCGCGAAAATTTTTTTCTAAATAACATTCGACAACATTTACTATACCCTGGTGGCGAAGCTGATTTTGAATTACCTGCTTATTATTGCTGGCTAAATACAGAACGTTCAGAGAAATTATCGATGCTACATAGTTGGTTCAACGAATTTAGTGACATCATAGAACCTGTTGCTTTATTACTAAAATTAACCCGCAATAAAACACGCTCAAAAAAAGTAGTAGCTATCGGTGGCTTTTATAATGAACTGTTAGATAGCAAAAACCCGCCAAAATTGATTCAAATCTCATTAGCAGACAGCGATCACGCTTATCCAAGTATTAGCGCGGGCAAGCATCGTATTAACGTACGTTTCAATGAGGCACGACATTTAATATCAGAAGAACAAGTAATGCGCGACATTGACTTTGAGTTAACGCTGTGTTTTTAAAAATTAGCCTTGACTCAAGCTACATACTCTGAAATTGCAGTCAACAATTTCTCAGTCAAGTGATGCATCAAGACCTCATCATCCGCTTCAACCATGATACGTATTAATGGCTCAGTGCCTGATTTTCGCACCAAGACCCTACCTCGGTTGCCTAAAGATTTTTTTACTTCATCAATATGTTTTTGCACATGAGGATGTTGCAAAGGATCATTATCTTTATTGAATCGAATATTAACCAATTTTTGTGGGAATTTTGAAAAACCTTGTTTCAATTCGTGCAATGATTTTCCAAAATGGTTCATCGCAGATAAAATCTGCAAGGCAGAAATAATGCCATCACCTGTAGTTGCATGATCTAAACAAATAATATGGCCAGATTGTTCGCCGCCCAAACGCCAATTATTTTTCAATAAAATTTCCAACACATAACGATCACCAACCGCCGCACGTTCAAAAGGAATGTTTTTTTCTTGAAACGCTTTTTCTAAACCTAAATTTGACATCAGAGTGCCAACAACGCCACCCTGAAGTTTTTCTGTATCTTCACGAAATTTAACAATCATATAAAGCAATTCATCACCATCAAGAATTTCTCCATACTGATCAACCATTAACAAGCGATCACCATCACCATCGAGCGCAATACCTAAATCTGCTTGTTCCTCTAACACTTTTTGCTGCAGTAGCTCTGGCTTTGTTGAACCACAATTTAAATTAATGTTATAACCATTCGGCTCACAAGCAATCGCAATCACCGTCGCACCTAATTCACGAAGCACGTTAGTCGCAATATGGTAAGTTGCACCATTCGCTGAATCAATAACGATCTTCACACCTTCAAAATTAATATGTGATGATACCGTGCTTTTGCAATACTCTATATAGCGTCCAGGAGCATCATCAATACGCATGGCCCTGCCTAATTGATCTGATTTCACCGTTTCCATAGGCTGGTCAAGCATATCTTCAATTTTCTGCTCGATAGCATCATCCAATTTGTAGCCATTAGCAGAAAAAATTTTTATTCCATTATCTTGGTAGAGATTATGAGATGCACTTATGACTATGCCAGCGGCTGCGCGCTGAGTTTTTGTTAAATAGGCGATCGCTGGCGTTGGCATTGGGCCCAATAAATGAATATTGACACCTGCAGCAGCCAAACCAGCTTCTAATGCAGATTCAAACATATAGCCAGAAATACGAGTATCTTTACCTATGAGTACTTTACTGTTTGAGCCATGACTCAACACTTTTCCTATCGCCCAGCCTAACTTTAATACAAATTCAGGCGTGATTGGATGCTGACCAACTTCACCTCGTATGCCATCAGTACCAAAGTAGCGTCTTATTTTATTATTACTCATAAATCACTGATCAAATCTAGAGGAAAGTAATGCCTGCGTAACGGCCTTTCCTTTAATTAAATATGTTAAACCCCTTGCTTATCTATCTTTCTCGTGTCTATTTTGAAGAAGTTTCCACAGCCACACTAGAACCAGCCATAATCAAATTAATTTGCTCTTGATCAATGGTTTCATCTTTAATCAAAGCAGCGGCCATCGCATGCAATTTATCCATATGAGTTTCTAAAATTTGCTGAGCACGCTTATAATTGCGATCAATAATACGATTAACTTCTTTATCAATTTCTTCTGCAGTATATTCAGAGTATTCTTTAGCTGGTTTAACCATACTATTACCCAGGAAAACTTCACCACCATCATCGGCATAAGATATGGGACCCAAACTTGACAATCCCCACTTCATTACCATACCACGAGCGATTTCAGTCGCTTTTTTGATATCATTTGAGGCGCCAGTTGTCACTTTGTCTTCACCAAAAATCAATCCTTCAGCAATACGACCACCAAAGACGCTGGATAACTGGCTTTCTAAACGTTGTCGGCTATAGCTATAACGATCTTCGGTCGGCAAAAACATAGTTACACCTAGTGCACGACCGCGCGGAATGATAGTCACTTTGTGCACTGGATCATGATCAGGCACACATAAACCGACAATGGCATGCCCAGCTTCATGATAAGCAGTTAAACGTTTTTCAGCTTCATTCATTACCATAGAATGGCGCTCTGCGCCCATTAATATTTTATCTTTTGCTTGTTCAAAATCTTTCATGGTCACAACAGTTTGATTTTTTCGAGCAGCAAATAGTGCCGCTTCATTGACCAAATTCGCTAAATCAGCGCCAGAAAACCCTGGAGTACCTCGCGCAATGACAGACGCATCAACATTATTATCGACAGGCACTTTGGACATATGTACTAATAAAATCTGTGTTCGCCCATTGATATCCGGCAAACCGACAATAACCTGACGATCAAAACGACCGGGGCGCAATAAAGCAGGATCTAAGACATCGGGACGATTAGTTGCTGCAACAATAATTACACCTTCGTTACCTGAAAAGCCATCCATTTCAACTAATAACTGATTCAGAGTTTGTTCGCGCTCATCATGCCCACCGCCCAGGCCGGCACCACGGTTACGCCCTACAGCATCGATTTCATCAATAAAGATAATACATGGCGCATGTTTTTTTGCTTGCTCAAACATATCACGCACTCGTGAGGCGCCAACACCTACAAACATCTCAACAAAATCAGAACCTGAGATAGTAAAAAATGGAACTTTTGCTTCACCGGCAACCGCTTTGGCTAATAAAGTTTTTCCTGTTCCTGGAGGACCAACAAGTAAAACACCACGCGGGATTTTACCGCCAAGTTTTTGAAATTTTTGCGGCTCTTTTAAATACTCTACTAACTCTTGGACTTCTTCTTTGGCTTCTTCAACACCAGCAACATCTTTGAAAGTAATTTTAACCTGGTTTTCACCAAGTAACCGAGCTCGACTTCGTCCAAAGCCCATAGGACCACCTCGGCCGCCCATCTGTTGGCGCACAAGAAAAATCCAAATGCCGAAAAATAAAAACATTGGAAACCAAGAAATAAATAATTCAGCAAAAAAACCACGCTCTTCCGGAGGCTTGCCTACAATCTCAACATTATTTTTAGTCAACTCGCTAATCAAAGAAAAATTAACATTTGGTACATAGGTCGAAAAAGACTCATCGCCTTTCATTTTTCCACTGATATTATTATCCGCTATAGTAACAGAACTCACATCGCCACTAGTAACTGCAGATAAAAACTTGGAATAACTAACTTGCCTATGCGCTGACTGTTTCGGACCGAAACTATTAAAGACTGTAATAAGAATAATGGCAATCACTAGCCATAAAAATAAATTTTTAACAGTATTATTCACTTTATTTTGTCCTTCGTGCTTAGTAAAGAGATGATAGCCTGTAATCTACCCCGCGATCAACCTTCAATTTTGTTTATGCCTAAAATATACACTTCTCTTGAACGGTCGCGTGATGCATCTGGTTTATGTACAATAACCTTGTTGAACATTTTTCTCACTGCAACTAAATACTGATCAAACCCTTCACCTTGAAATACTTTGATTAACATACTACCGTTTTTAGCCAAATAATGTTGTGCAAAATCTAACACCAACTCACTCAAGTACATTGCGCGCGCTTGATCAGCACTCTTTATACCTGACATATTGGGGGCAATATCAGAAAAAACAAGATCGACGCTATTTCCTTCTAAGCGTCCTAATAATTGACTAAGCACATGATCATTAGAAAAATCACCCTGAATAAACTCAACACCGGGCAAAGCATCCATGGGCAACAAATCGAGGGCAAACACTTTACCCTTGTCACCAACCCATTCAATAAGCTGCTGCGACCAACTCCCAGGTGCCGCCCCTAAGTCGACGACGACATCGCCTTTACTCACAAGACGGTATTTTTCCTGTAACTCCTTGAGCTTAAATGCTGCGCGCGAACGCACTCCCTCTTTTTTTGCGAGTTTTACGTAATGATCATTATGATGTTCTTGGAGCCAACGATGGCTGCTAATACTGCGCTTCATAAGGGATATGGTCTAATTTTGGTATACTTTTCTATACTTGATGGCAATTTTTAACCCCTGCTGTTATGAGCATAAACAGGATATATCACCTTTTTGAATGTATCACTGTTATATCCCTTTGTCATTATGTTTTGGCCAGTTTGTAGGAGCAAAGTCGTAACCTCCGCTTTTAAAATTAAGAACGTAGCTAGCATGCTCAGACCATCGAGTATCACGCACAAGCAAAGCGACGCACATCCAAGCACACACCAAGCTATGATTAAATTTTTTTCAGCCGGGTATGTTAACTTTGCCTTGACATGCTGGTTTATGTGTTACACTATTGTAAAATTATTTATTAAACGAATCGCCATGTCATTATCATCTTCAACAAAAAAAGCTCTTAAAGCTCAAGCCCATCACTTAAATGCCGTGATTTTAATCGGTCAAAAAGGCATTACCCCTGCTTTATTGCAAGAAATTGATATTGCGTTGGAACACCACGAACTCATGAAAATTCGCGTGCAACAAGGCGACAAAGAGTTGCGCGAACAATTTGCTCAGGAAATCGCTACAGAACTTACTGCTGAATATATCGCGCATATTGGACGAGTGTTGGTTTTTTACCGGAAGTCAACAAAAAACAACTAGGCATGCAATCACATTCATTAGTCATAGGCTAAACTAGATTCAGCAGTTTCAACCTGACACAAGGTTTGCGCAGTGAATCTAGGCTTGTTTTTTTATTTTTTAAACAATGTGCGCAACAGGCTTAGATATATTGAACGCCTAGAAGCTCATACTCGGTCACGCCACTTGGCGTACTCACTTCAACAACATCACCCTCTTCTTTGCCAATCATTGCTTTAGCGATAGGGGTATTATAAGAGATTTTATTAACCTTAAAATCTGCTTCATCATCACCAACAATATGGTAAGTGACTTGCACATCATTATTTAAATTAAGTAATGTGACGGTTGAGCCAAAGATAACTTTACCATTATTTTCCAAAACGGTGACATCAATAATTTGAGCATTAGATAATTTAATTTCTAATTCTTTTATACGCCCTTCAGCAAAACTTTGCTGCTCTTTAGCCGCATGATATTCAGCATTTTCCTTTAAATCACCGTGGGCGCGCGCGGTAGATATCGCCTGAATAATTTGTGGCCTGATGTTGAATTTCAAATCATGCAACTCTTGTTCTAGTAATTTGGCGCCATGCGCTGTCATGGGGACTTTAGTTGACATCATTCTCTCCATTACAAAAAAGACTGTACCACGCTAGCGAAGCCTGACACCGAATCTTATAGTTTTCTAATTTAACACTTACTGTATTTTGAATAACGAGATTTTTATTTAAAGTTAACATCAAAATTTCGCAGACTGAGCACTAGGCTTTGGTGGCATAACATCATTATCAATAGTAATGCAAACCACAAGCTAAAAAGTTTAATTTATGTCAACAAATAAACATCATCAACTATTTCAATTTCTCAAAAAAACCCTTCAAACTATTTAACCACGACATCGACTTCGGAGTATGTTTATCTTTATTTTCCATAATCAAAAGATCAAAGTCATTTAACAGTTTTTTTTGATCCGCAGTCAAATTCACTGGCGTTTCAACATTAACCTTGCATAACAAATCACCGGTTGAACCACCACGAGCGGGCTTCACCCCTTGATTACGCAAGCGATATACTTTACCAGTCTGTGTGCCCGCATCGATTTTTAATTTTAATTTACCGCTAAGCGTCGGCACTTCAATTTCACCGCCAAGAGCCGCAGTAACAAAACTGATTGGCACTTCACAGTATAAATGATTATCTTGACGCTTGAAAATTGAATGATCTTTTAAATGTATTTCAATATATAAATCACCTGAAGGACCACCTCTTTCACCGATTTCACCTTCACCACTTAGGCGAACTCTATCGCCCGTATCAACACCAGGAGGAATTGTTACGGACAGTGTCTTATGATCACGCTTACGGCCTGACCCATGACAGGTGCGACATGGATTTTTGATAACGGTTCCAGCTCCGCGACAATGTGGACAGGTTTGCTGAATTGCCATAAAACCTTGACGTATGTGCACTTGACCTGTGCCATGACAATGTATACAGGATTCAGGCTTAGAACCATCTGATGTACCCTTACCATCGCAGGTATCGCAACCAACTAGCGTTGGCACACGCAAAGTAATCTTATCACCCTTGACGGCTTGCTCTAAAGTTAACTCAACTTTATGCAATAAATCAGCACCACGCTGCGCACCGCCGCGTTTGCTACCACGACCGCCACCAAAGAAATCGCCAAACATATCGCCGAAAGCATCACCGAAATCAAACCCACCAAATCCGCCTCCTGGACCAGCGCCAGCCGAACCATCAACTGCGGCATGACCAAATTGATCATAAGCGGAACGCTTTTGTGCATCAGACAAAATGGAGTAAGCGTTGTTAATTTCCTTGAATTTTTCCTCAGCTTCTTTATTGCCTTGGTTCTTGTCAGGATGATATTTCATTGCTAAGCGTTTATACGCTTTTTTAATATCTGCTTCTGCTGCGTTTTTCGCAACGCCTAAGATTTCGTATAAATCACGTTTCGACATGCTGTTCAATTCTCTTAATCTACAAAAATTTCACGTTTATTTTACTTTGTTTTTACTACTATGTCATGCCAAAACAAGTCAGCGCCCAGTTTGATTTTTATTCAATAGACTCTCTGACTGAACCCCAGCGTAAGCTGGGGTGACAGTAGTTAGATCAAAGTCAGATATAAAACATCGAGAAGCTTACTTCTTCTCATCATCCTTAACTTCTTCAAACTCAGCATCAACAACGTCATCATCACCTTGTGATTGGGCTGAAGATTGCGCTTGTTCAGCACCCGCCGCTTGACCTGCGCCCGCCTGCATAAATTCAGCCAATTTAGTCGCTGCATCGGTCAATTCTTTGGTCTTCGCTTCAATATCATCCTTGTTATCTGTCTTCATCGCATCTTTCAATGCATCAATAGACGACTGGATACGCGACTTCTCATCTGCTGGCAATTTATCACCGGCATCTTTCATGGCTTTTTCAGTAGCATGAATCGACGCATCAGCTTGATTACGGGCATTAACTAATTCATGGAATTTTTTATCTTCCTCAGCATTAGCCTCAGCGTCGCGAACCATTTTTTCAATTTCTTCATCTGACAAACCGCTTGATGCCTTAATAACGATAGACTGCTCTTTACCAGTTGCTTTATTCTTCGCAGAAACGTGCATAATACCATTGGCATCAATGTCAAATGTTACTTCAATTTGTGGTGTGCCGCGCGCGCCTGGCGGAATATCTGTCAAGTCAAATCGACCTAACGATTTATTTGCACTCGCACGTTCACGCTCGCCTTGCAACACATGAATAGTCACAGCAGACTGATTATCTTCTGCAGTTGAGAAAGTTTGTGATGCTTTAGTTGGGATAGTCGTATTTTTTTGAATGAGTTTAGTCATAACGCCACCCATTGTTTCGATACCCAACGATAATGGTGTTACGTCTAATAATAAAACGTCTTTGACTCCACCAGATAATACGCCACCTTGAATTGCGGCACCGATAGCAACGGCTTCATCAGGATTGACATCATGGCGAGCATCTTTACCAAAAAATTCTTTCACAGCTTCTTGTACTTTCGGCATACGTGTTTGACCACCAACCAAAATCACGTCAGAAATATCGCTTGCTGATACACCTGCATCTTTTAATGCGATCTTGCACGGCTCAATACTTTTGCTAATAAGATCTTCAACTAAAGATTCTAATTTGGCACGGGTAATTTTTACATTTAAATGCTTTGGGCCCGTTGCATCGGCTGTGACATAAGGCAAATTAACTTCAGTTTGTTGTGAAGAAGATAATTCAATCTTAGCTTTTTCAGCAGCTTCTTTTAAACGTTGTAATGCTAAAGCATCTTTACTGATATCCATGCCAGAATCTTTTTTGAATTCAGCAACGAGATAATCGATAACACGTTGATCGAAATCTTCACCACCTAAGTGTGTGTCACCATTAGTAGACAATACTTCAAATTGATGCTCGCCATCAACCTCAGCAATTTCAATAATAGATACGTCAAATGTACCACCACCTAAGTCATACACAGCGATTTTCTTATCGCCACCCTTTTTGTCCATACCATAAGCTAAAGCGGCAGCTGTGGGCTCGTTAATAATACGCATGACTTCCAAGCCAGCAATTCGACCAGCGTCTTTAGTCGCTTGACGTTGTGCGTCATTAAAATAAGCAGGAACCGTGATAACCGCTTTTGACACCGCATGACCTAAATAATCTTCTGCAGTTTTTTTCATTTTCATCAAAACTTGCGCAGAAATTTGTGGCGGCGCTAACTTTTCTTTTTTACCATCATGATCTACCTGAACCCAAGCATCACCATTATCGGCTTTAACAATATCAAACGGCACCATTTTCTTTTCAGCAGAAACTTCGTCATATTGATGACCAATCAAACGCTTTGCAGCATACACCGTGTTTTTAGCGTTAGTTACCGCTTGACGTTTTGCAGATTGCCCTACCAAAATCTCACCATTGCTAACGTAAGCAACAATGGAAGGAGTTGTGCGCGCCCCTTCAGAATTTTCAATAACTTTAGGTTTACCGGCTTCCATAATTGCAACGCAGGAATTGGTAGTTCCTAAGTCAATACCGATAATTACTTCAGAAGTTCTCGCATCAGCCATGTTTTATCTCCTAATCGAATTTTTATATGTTCTTTAATTGTATATATTGGGATAGATTTTTGTTTTTCAAGTACTTGAAACAACTACCATGGCCGGCCTGACCAAACGGCCATTCAAAGTACAACCCTTTTGCAACACCTGCATAACAACATTTGCTGCTGTACCTGGGCTAGGTTGCATAGAAATTGCTTCATGAAACTCTGGATTAAATTTTTCACCGACTGGATTGAGCATTTCTACGCCAAATTTCTCCAAAGTAGATAAAAAGTCTTTATGAGTTAATTCAATACCCTCTTTAATTGAAGCAATATTGATTTGTTCTGCCGTCAAACCACTGACACTTCGCTCGAAATTATCAACAACGCTGATCAATGATTGGACAAATGACTTCAAGGCATAATTTCTAATGTTTTGCTTTTCCTTTTCAGTTGAGCTGATAATATTGTTTGTTTCAGCTTTAGCGCGCACAAATTGATCCCAGTGCTCTTGCTTCTCTTTCTTTAATTTTAAAATTTCTTTAATTAAAGCGGCTTTATCCATAACCAAATATGGTTGAGCCTCTTCTTCATCAAACTGAATTTCAACATCTGACTTTGCAGCCTGCTCAGCCTTAAGAGCCTGTTCTTCTTGCTCGCTTTTATCGAGATATTCCCATTTTTTTTCGTTTTCAGTACTCACGCGCGCCTCCGATAATAACTATAAAACTTATGTTGGGATTGTTTTGAGAATTTCAAGAGTCTAAAAGCATTGAGCACTCTACAATTATTGGCCATAATAGATAAAATCATATCAATACTCAGGCGACAGATTGTCTATGAAATTTAAAACTATAGGAATATTCGGCCACATGCGTTCACAGGACATACGCGAAACGATTTCAACTATTTGCGCATTTCTAGAGAAAAATAACCGCAAAATTATCTTAGAATCAAGCTTAGCTAAGGCCCTAGGAAAGACAGAGGCTGACATATCTGATATAGATGTTATCGGTACACGCATTGATATAGCCCTTGTTATTGGTGGTGATGGCGCCCTATTAAGCACGGCACGAAGCATGGTCGATCACGATGTACCCTTAGTCGGCATTAACCGTGGTAGCTTAGGATTTTTAACCGACATCAAACCTGCAGAAGTGGAACAAAAGCTAGAAGAAATTTTAGATGAAAAATATACAACCGAACAACGCTTTTTGCTAGAAGCCAGCGTTGAGGGCGTAAAGTGCTATGGGCTAAATGAAATTGTTTTATCCGCCCAAGGGGCCCATCATTTGATTGAATATGAAATTTATGTTGATAAGTCTTTTTTGTGCAGACAACGCGCAGACGGCTTGATTATCGCAACGCCAACAGGATCTACTGCGTATTCACTTTCAGGTGGCGGACCAATTTTACATCCTGACCTAAATGCACTGACGTTAGTACCCATGTTTCCACATACACTAAGCATGCGTCCTATTGTAGTCAGTGGAGACAGCCAAATTCTATTGCGTATTCAAAACAATCTTAATACAAAAATTCAATTAGGCTGCGATAGTCAAACGTTTATTAATGTCAATAACGAATCAGAAATTCACATCAAAAAGAAAAAAGAAAAAATCACACTGATCCATCCGATGAGTTATAATTATTTTAAAAGCTTGCGCAGCAAGTTGCATTGGGGGTCAAAATTGATCTGAACTATTTCACCCTTCTCTCAATAATAGAGAAGGCGCCTTCAGGCAGATAAGGAGTGACAGAATAAATCATGTTAAATCATATATATATAAAAAATTTTGTTTTTATTGATACATTAGAGTTAGCCTTGACAAAAGGCGTCATCATGATTACGGGTGAAACTGGCGCCGGAAAATCAATTATTCTAGGAGCAATAGATGCTGCTCTTGGCCAACAGCGAAATCTGGCTGATAAAATCAAATACGGTGAACATGAAGCTGAAATTGTTTTAAGTTTTGATGTTAGCAATAACCAAAGGGCTAAAAATTTTCTTGAAGCACACGCCCTAAACGACAGTGAGGATACATGTATTATTCGTCGCGTCATTTACCAAGATGGCAAGACACGCAACTTCATTAATGGCCGCCCTAGCAATATAACTACACTAAAGGAATGCGGTGAATTATTACTAACATTACACACACAACATGAAAATCAATTGTTATTAAGTTCACAAGGACAAACTGAATTAGTAGATGCCTACGCCGGAAATGAAATATTGTTAAAAAACATTGAGAAAACCGTTGGGCAATGGAAAAAAATCGATAGTGAAATTAAAAATTTAAGTGAGCAAGCAGGAGATAAAAATCAACGCCTAGATTATCTCAGTTATCAACAACAAGAGCTGGCAAATGCACATCTTAACTTAGAAGAAATTATTGACCTGCCAAAGCAACATAAATTATTAATTTCATCGCGCGAAATTATTGAATGTTATGAAAATATCTTAAGTTCATTTTCACCCAATGATTCAATTGGCATAGTGGACATGCTACATCGCTTACGCCAACCTATTGCTACAGCAGAAAAATTATCCGCAAATAATGAACTTAGCTCTTTACTAAACAACGCTATTATTCAATTAGAAGAGCTGCGCGATACAACACAATATAACCTCAATAAAATTGAAATATATCCCGAAAAATTACAAGAGATAGAAGCGCGCATGTCAGAACTACATCAATTAGCACGCAAACATCATATAACCCCTGAAGAATTACCTGCTTTATTAGAAAAAATTGATAACGAAATTGAAAATATACGCGCCAGCGATAAGAAAATAATCACACTAAAACAACAACAACAAGACGTTGCGCAAGAGTATATGCAACTAGCAGAACAACTAACAAACAAACGCGCCAAATCTATAGAAACATTAGCAAAGAAAATCACGCAAATTATTCACTCACTCGGCATGCCAACAGCAGAATTTTCTATAGCACTAAATAAACGAACACCGACAAACATCTCCAAAGAAGGCGCAGAGCAAGCAGAATTTTTACTCAAAGCCAACTCAGGCCATCCTGCTACTACTTTAAAAAAATCAGTCTCTGGTGGCGAGCTAGCACGAGTTTCATTAGCACTGCAAGCAACACTGGCATCATATATTCAAATACCGACATTAATTTTAGATGAAATCGATGTCGGCGTTGGCGGAAAAGTGGCCGCTATGATTGGAGAGCAATTACGAGCACTAGGAGAAACACATCAAGTGATTTGCATTACACATCAAGCACAAATTGCGGCTAGTGCCAAACAACATTTTAACGTTACAAAAAAAGATCTAAAAAATAAAACAACTGTGACCGTATCTGAATTAATTGCTGAACAGCGGGTAGAAGAAATTGCGAGAATGCTAGGTGGATTATCGATCACAGAACATGCCTTACAACACGCAAGAGAAATGCTAGCTTAAGAAGGCCAAAGCAATGCCAGCTGAGGATTGCACGTTAAACAGAAAAATATTCCGCTGATTGCATCTCAGTCAAACGAGAAATGGTACGCTGAAATTCAAAAAATAGCTTTCCTTCTGTATATAGCTGAGTAGGCAAAGCTTGAGCAGAAGCAACCAATTTGATTTTTGCGTCATAAAGAATATCAACCAACTGAATAAAGCAGGTAATTTCATTTAACTGCCTATGATTAAGTATTGGTATACGACTCAGAAATATCACTGAAAACTGCTCTATTAATGCCAAATAGTCTTGTTTACAGCGCAGTGGCCCACATAAAACCTCAAAATCAAACCAAACAACTTGCTCGCAAGATTTTATAATAGCAACTTTTCTGCCTAAAAGTAGTAAAGGCTCAACAGATATATGTTGATTTGCATACAATTCAAAGGCTGCATGCATTTGTCGTTCGGAATAGTCATTTAGCGGCGAATAATAGACACCTGCTGTTTTTAAATGCTGAAAACGATAATCAATACCAGAATTAAGATGAAGAACTTCTAAATTTTTTTGCAATAAAGCAATCGCTGGCAAAAAATTATCCCGCCTTAGTCCATGTTTATATAAACCTTCCGGGGGCACATTGGAAGTTGTAACAAAAATAATACCCTCTTTGAACATAGCCTCTAATAGACCAGCTAGTAACATTGCATCTACAATATCTGAAACAAAAAATTCATCTAAGCATAATACTTCAATTTCAGAGTGCAAGTTTTTCACAAGAAGCCGCAGAGGATTAACATGACCAGAATATTGCTGCAGCTTAGCGTGGACTTCTTGCATAAACTGATGAAAATGGATACGGCGTTTTTTTGATGTAGGCAAGGAATCAAAAAAACAATCCATCAACAATGTTTTTCCAACGCCAACGCTCCCCCAAAGATAAATACCCTGCCCTGGCAAACTGCAGCCTGGCGTAAACCCGAAAGGACGAACAAAGAATGTATTTAGCACGTGCAGAATTTTATGAAAACCAGAAGATAAACGGCGATGACATAATGAATTTAGATCATCAAATGATTGCAGAATAACAAGTTGATTTGAATCATTTTTTAATGCATAGTCACGAATGCGCTTATGATAAACATCACTAGTCAGCATTATGAATTCGATGTCAATGCGTCATTGTGGATTTTAACTTTTGTGTTTGCAACTATCGATTGAGCATATGATAGCAATTCCGCTTGCGCCCACTCATTAACAATAACACTATTATACATGGCTTTATCTTTTTCAGACACTACCGACGCATTTCCTGGAGTTACTGATAATAGCTGAACAACAGAAAAGTCAGCGTCTTTAATTTTAGCAATATTAGCTTTCTTAACAGGCAAAACAAAAGCCTGTTGCAAAATTTCATCAGGAACAGATTGACTAAATCGACCAATCGATACTTTAGTAAAAATAATGCCAAAATCTTGTTGGATTTTTTCAAGTGACATGCCGCCTTCTAGGGCTAGTTTGATTTTTTCAGCACTTTGTTTAGCACGCTGCATTGCACGCTCTTTGATAATTGATGACTTAATGGCATTCGAAACTTCTTCGAATGTCTTTTCATGCGCTTGAATACTGTCGGCAACTCTTAATACTAATGCTGTTTTCCCGTGATTTAATTTAATGACGTCACTATTGTTCCCTGCAGCCAAAACATCGTCACTAAATGCTGCAGCAACAACTTCAGCATTGGATTGAATACCACGACCGCCGTCATAATTTTGAGGAAAAAAATCTGTCGCATGCATCTTGACATCAAAATGTTGTGCCAAAGGATTTAATGTATCAGGGTGCTCATAAGACAGGTCAGCCATATCTTCAAGCATTTGTGCCCACTTTTTATTAGCCTGATCATTAATATAAGCATGTTTTACAGATGATTTTACCTCATAATACTGCTTATTTACTGCCGATTGATGTTGTAATAATTGATAGACAACGTAGTGGTTAGGGCTAACTCTAAATGCATTAGTGGTTGCGCCTGGGATAGTTTTTTCAAGAGCGGCTTTAACATCTGCACCGATATTACCAACCTTTAACCATATAGCTTGTTGAGCAACATCAGCACCTGACAGGGAAGATAAACCAGATTTTTGTTTCACGGCCTTTGCCACTTGTTCAGAAACAGCAGCTGCTGAATCTGGAGAATCTACGGTAATAACATTAACCTGCCATTGTTCTGGCTGATCATAACGCGATTCATTTTGTGTATAATAATTGATTAAATCTTTTTCTACAGGATGTATGCTCTTTAGCACATCAGTAAAATTAATAACAACATATGAAATTTTTACTTGCTCAGGAGTCATGTAATCTTGTTCATGGTTTTCATAATATTTTTTCATATCATCAACTGTGACACCAGAAACATCATTCGGATTTGATTTAACAATACCGTACACTATGGTGCGCTTTTGTTTTAATAGGCTAATGATATTAGATAATTCTTCAGGAGTAGAAAAGCTAGTAATTTTAATACCCTCGCCCCACTGCGCCATCGTCATTCTTGTAGCAAAATCAGCTAAAAATTGTTGAGCAGTAATATTATTAGCCATCAAGAAGCGTTTAAATAAAGCGGGAGAAAATTCACCGTTATCTGAAAATAAAGGCACGGACATTAATGCAGCATCAATCTGGTGTTGATTAACAGCAAAACCAATTTTTGTAATATATTGCTGAATAGATAGACGCTCAATTAAACCTTTAAGTACCATGTTTTGAGCATATTTGCTTTGATCAGGAGTCAAATGAGCAGAATCTAATTGTGAACCTTGTAAAAAGGTACGGTAAGCGGAAGAAAAATTAGCATAAGATATGTCTTCACTACCGACAGTTGCGATTGGACCTTTTTCTTGGCCTGCACTAAAGTAGCTACTAATGCCCCACAGCGCAAAAGAAAGAATTAGTAAACTAACAATGATATATGCAACCCAACTCTGAGTTTTTTCGCGCATGTTCTGAAGAAACACAACTTCTCCCATCCAGAATCGGTCAAATTCAGCTTACTAATAAATAATGGCGGAGTGGACGGGACTCGAACCCGCGACCCCCGGCGTGACAGGCCGGTATTCTAACCAACTGAACTACCACTCCGCAACAAACTTCTATTAACACCAAAAAATGGTGGGTGCTACAGGGATCGAACCTGTGACCCTCGCCTTGTAAGGGCGATGCTCTACCAGCTGAGCTAAGCACCCGCTCTTGCGTTCAAATCAAAAAACGCATTAACGAATTTATATTAATTTAGTTTCGACCATATTAATTAATAATTTATCTACCTAAATCAATACTAACAACTACTTATTCACTTCATCCTTCAAATCTTTACCAACTTTAAACCTAACGGCCTTTGTTGAAGGAATCCTCATTATTTCTCCAGTCTGTGGATTTCTGCCATCACGGGCACTACGCTCAACAACAACATAGGATCCATGACCAACGATAGCAACTTCTTTATCGTTCTTCAAGCCCTGCTTGATAGCATCAAAAACAGCGTTGACAACTTTGGTACCAAGTACTTTAGTAAGTCCTTCTACATTATCAACAACGTGGTTGATTAATTCTGTTTTATTCATCCAATCACCTTCGCTAAAAAGGATACGTATCCTAACCCAAAAAAATTCACTAAGCAATTCTTTTTATGCATTTTCTAACTTTTATTTCATAATTTATCAAATTTTGAGGCCAGCCAATGCTTTATGTTTGTAACCTGCACAAAAAAACCTTCAAATAACAACACCACACTTGCGAAATAGATTATGCGATTAAAAGTTACGACACGAGCTTAATACACTGAATTCAACAGCGCAATTATCAATAAATGTTAATGGGCTCTCGATCTTTTTTGCCTGCCTACCTTCGATTTCTTTAACACTGAAGCGCTTAGCGCGGGCAATTTCTTTTTAGGCGACTTAGCTGACGACACCATAGTAACTCGCTGCTCGTACCCTACTAACGCAATATTCAATACTTCGTCTATCCATTTCACCGGATGAATGGATAACTGTTGTCGAATATTTTCAGGAAGCTCCTGCAAATCTTGACGATTTTGCTCAGGAATGATGACGGTGCGAATATTAGCGCGATGAGCAGCTAGTAATTTTTCTTTGACGCCGCCGATCGCCAAAACCTCTCCTCGCAAAGTGATTTCACCTGTCATAGCAACATCCGCTCTAATAGGCAGACCCGCAATAACTGAAATTATGGCTGTGCACATGCCTATGCCAGCACTTGGACCATCTTTCGGTGTAGCACCTTCTGGAACGTGAATATGAATATCGTTCTTATCAAAAAAGTCTGGCTGCAAATCAAATAACATTAAACGACTACGCACAACCGTCATCGCAGCATTAATTGATTCTTGCATAACTTTACCTAAACTACCGGTATACTGTAATTTACCCTTGCCAGGGATCACCGCAGCCTCAATACGCAACAAAACGCCACCAACTTCGGTCCAAGCCAAACCACTAAGCTGACCAATTTGATCATACTGATCAGCAGAACCAAAACGATAACGCTTAACGCCTAAATATTTTTCCAAACAATCAGGAGTAATAATAATTTTTTTGCGCTTTTTGACCTGTGTAAGCAATAATTCTTTTACCACTTTACGGCAAATTTTAGATATTTCTCGCTCTAAACTTCTTACGCCAGCTTCTTGCGTATAATAACGAATAATATCTAACATCGCAGAGCGTTCGATTTCAAGCTCGGTTTGTTTCAAACCATTTTGCTCCACCTGTTTCGCATACAAATGCTGCATCGCTATATTTAATTTTTCATCTTCTGTGTATCCCGAAAGACGAATAATTTCCATACGGTCTTTTAAGGCAGATGGGATATTTAAAGAATTGGCTGTGGCAACAAACATCACTTCCGACAGATCATAGTCAACCTCAAGGTAATGATCATTGAAAGTAGCGTTTTGCTCAGGATCCAAAACCTCTAATAAAGCCGAAGCAGGATCGCCTCGCATATCCATTGCCATTTTATCAATTTCATCTAGCAAGAAGAAAGCATTTTTCACACCCACCTTAGATAGCTTTTGAATGATTTTTCCAGGCAAAGCACCTATATAGGTACGACGGTGGCCACGAATCTCAGCTTCGTCACGAACACCACCCAAGGATAGGCGAATGTATTCACGACCAGTGGCATTAGCAATCGACCGCCCTAGCGATGTTTTACCAACTCCAGGAGGACCGACCAAGCACAAAATGGGCCCTTTTAATTTTTTAACTCGCTCTTGCACAGCTAAATACTCAAGAATACGATCTTTAACACGCTCGAGACCATAATGCTCTTGATCAAGTAAGGCCTGTGCTTTAGATAAATCATGTTTCAACTTTGATTTCTTTGCCCAAGGCACGTCTAACATAACATCTAAATAGTTTCGCGAAACAGTGGCTTCTGCCGACATCGGAGGCATCATTTTCAACTTTCGCATTTCGACCATGCACTTATCTAATGCTTCTTTAGTCATGCCAGATTGTTGAATTTTTTTCTCTAGGTTTTCGTGTTCATTTGGATTATCTTGTAATTCACCGAGCTCATTTTGAATTGCCTTAATTTGCTCGTTCAAATAATATTCACGCTGACTTTTTTCCATTTGACGCTTAACACGCCCTTTGAGTCTTTTTTCTATATTCACCAAATCAATTTCTTCTTGAATTGCTAGAATAAGTTTTTCTAAGCGTTGTCCAACATCTGTTATTTCAAGCAGCGCTTGTTTCTTCTCAATACTCATAGGAAGATGCGAAGCGATGACATCGACTAGCTTTTCAACTTCGTGAATCGCTTCAACTGGGGATAAAATTTCCACAGGAATTCGTTTATTTAATTTGACGAATTCTTCAAATTCAGACTTGACTGTACGCATCAAGACTTCAATTTCCGCAGGGTTGCGAGTAAATTCGGATGTTACCTGCTCAACTTCAGCAAAATAACAGTCATTATCTTTATGCAGTGTAATAATTTTGGCACGTCTTTCACCCTCAATTAAAACCTTAATTGTGCCATCTGGCAACCTTAGCAGCTGCAAAATATTGGCTAAAATACCGTGTGAATACAAATCATGTTGCTCAGGGGATTCAACCGCGGCATCTTTTTGAGTTACTAAAAATAAGGGTTTATTATGCGTTTGCGCTTCTTCAATTGCTCGAATTGAAGCACCACGACCAACAAACAAAGGAATAACCATAAAAGGAAAAATGACAACATCGCGCAAAGCGACTACCGGATACAATTGTGAATCTATATCAATATTTGAAGGAACAAATTTTTTCATGCTTGTTATCCTGCTTGCAAAGCTATTTACTTTGCATCATTAAAAACAAATTCCGGATGTTGATTATCAATAACCGCCTGTTCGTTAACAATCACTTTTTCTACGTTTTCAGCTGACGGAATTTGATACATGCTATCTAATAAGACATTTTCCATAATAGAACGCAAGCCTCGAGCACCAGTTCTTCGCTCAAGACTCTTCTTGGCCACAGCAACCAATGCTTCAGGAGTAAACTCCAAACCAACGTTTTCCATGGAGAATAATTCTTGATACTGTTTTAATAAAGCATTTTTTGGCTCCGTCAAAACACGAACTAAACTTGCTTCATCCAGTTCTTCCAAAGTGGCAATTAAAGGTAAGCGGCCTACAAATTCAGGAATTAAACCAAACTTTACCAAGTCAGATGGCTCGACTTTTTTAACTAACTCATTGCGAGACTCTTGTTTGGTTTTGCTCTTAATATTTGCACCAAAACCCATGGCCGCTTCTTGAGTACGCTGTAATACAATGTTCTCTACACCATCAAATGCGCCGCCGCAAATAAATAAAATATTAGAAGTATCCACTTGAATCAATTCTTGTTGAGGATGCTTTCTTCCTCCCTTAGGGGCAACAGATGCCATAGTTCCTTCTATTAATTTCAATAAAGCTTGTTGCACGCCCTCACCAGAGACATCACGAGTGATAGAAGGATTTTCTGATTTACGAGAAATTTTATCAATCTCATCGATATAAATGATACCCATTTGAGCTTGCTCTATATCATGATTCGCTTTTTGTAACAATTTATGAACTACGTTTTCAACATCTTCACCGACATAACCAGCTTCAGTTAACGTTGTCGCATCTGCAATAGCAAAAGGTACTTTTAACGTACGCGCTAAAGTCTCAGCCAATAATGTTTTTCCTGAACCAGTCGGCCCAATCAACAAAATGTTAGTTTTGGATAATTCAACACCGTCTTTTTCCGGATTAAGCGCCTGTTTTGCCGCTTTGTTTGCCCGCAAACGTTTGTAATGATTATAGACCGAAACTGAAAGAACTTTCTTTGCTTGCTCTTGCCCAATAACATACTCATCAAGAGCTTTATGGATTTCAATAGGAGTTGGTAATTTTTCAGAAGGCTCTAATGCCTCAGCAGATAGCTCAGCAAGTAAAACACCTTCGCAAGTTTTTACACATTCATTACAGATAGTAACTTTCGGGCCGGCAATTAATTTTTTAACTTGGTCTTTCGGTTTTCCACAAAAGGAACACTGTAGATGTTCATCTTTTCCACTGGCCATTATCTGCTCCTCGCGACTAGATTGTGCGTTTCTCAAATATACGGTCAACTAGACCATATTCAACAGCTTGTTGCGCGCTCAAGAAATAATCACGATCAGTATCCTGAACGACTTTTTCATAAGGCTGTTTAGTATGTTTAGCTAAAATTTCATTCAACGTTCTTTTTACTTTTTGCGTTTCCTCAGCATGGATCATAATATCTGATGCCTGGCCCTGAAAACCACCTAATGGTTGATGAATCATAACGCGCGAATTTGGCAAACAAAAACGTTTACCATGTTCACCTCCGGCCAACAAAACTGCACCCATACTTGCTGCCTGCCCTAAACAAACAGTTGATACAGGGGCTGTAATAAATTGCATAGTATCGTAAATCGCCAAGCCAGCAGTAACCACACCACCCGGTGAGTTAATGTAAAGATGAATTTCTTTTTCAGGATTTTCTGACTCTAAAAACAAGAGCTGTGCGACAATTAAATTTGCCATATGATCTTCAACCTGACCGACACAAAAAATCACCCGCTCTTTTAACATGCGCGAGAAAATATCAAATGAACGCTCACCACGTGAGGTTTGCTCAATGACCATAGGGACTAAGGCTGATATAATTTGTTGGTGTAGCTCTGAATTCATTGTTATATCCTTTAGTTATGTATCATGTCATGACAGCAGAGGCCGGCAGCATGACATGGCTCTAATCAATTAGCATGCTTAGGCTGTTCCATCAACTCGTGATAGCTGACCTGTTGCTCGACTATCTGTGCTTGTTCTAACACTTTATCAATGAGTGCATCTTCACGGACTTGAGCGCGAATATTGCTAAGTTGCTGTTTATCGTTACTCAACCACTCAATTGCTTGACCCGCATTATCATACATTGTTGCCATATCACGAATACGCTCATCAATTTTATCTTGTGTAGCTTCTACATTTAATTTTTCTAAAATTTCTGAGAACAGCAAGCCGGTGCGCACATTTTTAAGCGCAGCTTCTTTAAATATATCTAATGGAATTTCAGGCAACTTCATTTTAGAACCCATCTGTCTAAAATAACGTTTACTATCTTCACGCAGCCTTTCAGCTTCTTGTGTTACTAGGGCTTCAGGAATATCAAATTCATGGGCTGCAAGCAATTGTTCAATGACGTTAGCTTTTACTTTATTTTTCAAAGTATATTTCAATTCACGGTCAAGATTTTTACGAACTTCTTGCTTCAACTCTTCTACACCACCTTGCACACCTAAACTTGCAATAAATTCTTCAGTTAGTTCAGGAAGTTGTTTTTCACCACTTTCTGTTTTTATCGCACGTTGTTCACGGACACGTTCAATCGCTTGGTCAACATCAGCATCTTGCAATGATGCAACTGGCTTATTGATAGTTAAGGTTGAAAATTCTTTTACAGTGATCTCAGGAAAAACATCAAATTCCGCAGTAAAGACAAAAGGCTGATCTTTTGCTATTTTTTCATCAGCCGGGGTTACTGTTGGCGCACCAGCTGGAATAATATTTGCTTCTTTTAAAGCAGCGGAATAGACCTGATTAATTAACTCATTTAAAGCATCTGCGTAGACTGAATCACCATAACGATCTTGAATTACTTTTACTGGAACTTTACCGCGACGAAAACCATCGATACGTACTTTGGCCGCCAAATCTTTTAACCGCTTTTGCATTTCTTGATGGATAGCTTCAGCAGAAACCGTTAATGACACTTTACGTTTAATACCACCTAAATTCTCAATAGATACTGCCATTGTATTCACCCTGCAAAAAAACAAAATCCGCCTAAAAGCGGATGATGATATGATTTTATTTAAAACTACGAAAGGAGAGACTCGAACTCTCACGGGTCGCCCCGCTGGAACCTAAATCCAGTGCGTCTACCAATTCCGCCACTTTCGCACACTGTACTCTTAGACGTCTACTCTGCAAGTTTATTTTGAGCCAGCTTAATTAATTTGTGCACTTTTATTTGCACTTCACTTACCTAACCAACAGACTCTTAACCGCAAAACAACATCTTTGAGTTCATCACTCTAACACATGGGGTGACCGATGGGGCTCGAACCCACGACAACCGGAATCACAATCCGGGGCTCTACCAACTGAGCTACGGCCACCAAAATTCTTTACGTTACTTACTTGTAAGCAACAGGTTCAAGTCTGTATGTTTACACTACATTTACTTAGCGTTCAATACTAACTTGGCACGCCCGACAGGACTCGAACCTGTTACCCCCGGCTTAGAAGGCCGGTGCTCTATCCAAATGAGCTACGGGCGCACAACAATAAGCCTTCGGGCTCTAACTACCTTCATAATTGGTCGGGGTAGAGGGATTTGAACCCCCGACATTCTGCTCCCAAAGCAGACGCGCTACCAGACTGCGCTATACCCCGATAAGAACTCCCTATATTATCGAAAAATTAATTAGCTTTCAATGCCTTATTTAATAAATCAGCAAATCCACCTTCAATTTTTTTCTGGGGCGCTTGTTGCGCTGTTTTTTTAACCAAAAAGACCTCTTTTGGCGCGCCCGCATCCAGCTTCATAGTCAGCTGAATACGCTTTCTCGCCATATCGACCTCTAACACTTTTACTTTTACGATCTGCCCAACCTTAACAACCTTATGCGGATCATCAACAAAAGCATTGGCTAGCTGAGAAATATGAACCAAGCCATCTTGATGCACGCCAATATCAACAAACGCACCAAAATTTGCCACATTTGTCACAACACCATCAAGCAACATACCTATTTTTAAGTCAGCTAAAGTTTCAACCCCCTCTTTAAACTGCACGGTTTTAAATTCAGGGCGCGGGTCGCGTCCCGGCTTCTTTAACTCCATCAAAATATCATTTACAGTCATCTCACCTGCGGTATCGCTAATAAAATCTTTGCTTCGCAGTGTATTAATAGTGTGCACATCACCAATCAAAGCCTGAATAGGAATCTGGACTTGCTCTAAAATTTTCTCAACGACCGGGTAAGATTCTGGATGCACTGCCGAAGCATCCAACGGATGTTCACCGCCTATGATCCGCAAAAAACCTACCGCCTGCTGGTAAATCTTATCTCCCAAACGAGGTACGTTTTTTATATCGTCGCGACGCTTAAATCGCCCATGAGCTTCACGATAGCTAACAATATTTTTTGCAATTGATTCATTTAACCCCGCAATGCTTTTTAATAACGGCACTGAGGCTGTATTAATATCAACACCAACCGCATTAACACAATCCTCAACCACTGCATTTAAATTGCGTGACAATTTTGAGGCATTCACATCATGCTGATACTGCCCTACCCCGATGGATTTAGGATCAATCTTCACCAACTCAGCCAAAGGATCTTGCAAACGACGCGCAATCGAAACAGCACCTCGATATGACACATCTAATTCTGGAAATTCTTTCGCCGCCAATTCTGACGCAGAATAAACAGACGCACCCGCCTCGGAAACGACAACAGGGGTAATGTTCAGCGATGGATATTTTTGACTTAACTCTTTTACTAGACGCTCCGTTTCGCGCGATGCAGTACCGTTACCAATGCTCACCAAATCAATATGAAACGCCTCACACAAAGCACGCAATTTCTCTAGAGAAACATCCCATTGATTTTGTGGCGCATGAGGATAAATTACCGTGTGCGTTAATAGCTTACCCGTGTCATCAACAACAACGACTTTAACACCTGTACGCAAACCAGGATCTAAGCCTAAGGTGTTTTTTTTACCAGCCGGCGCTACCATTAATAAGTTTTTTAAATTATCACCAAAAACACGAATAGCCTGATCCTCGGCACGTTCGCGCAATTGTAAAATCAAATCTGCTTCTATTTTTAACCGCAATCTTGCTTGCCACGCCAACTCTAAAGCCTGCCATAACCAAGAATCAGCAGCACGATTTTGCTGAACAATATCAAATGTTTCCGCTATTTTTTGCAAACAGAACGCCTCATCAGCATCATGTTGAAAAATAATTTTATAGCTTAACACCTCTTCTTGAGCACCACGAAATACAGCTAAAGCACGATGCGAAGGTATTTTCTCTAAGGCCTCTTGATATTGATAGTAATCTTTAAATTTAACACCAGATTCTTCTTTACCTTTGTTGACTTCGCTTTTTAACGCACCATGCTGCCAACAATATTCTCGCAAATGGTGTATTAAATCAGCATTTTCGGTGAATCGCTCAATTAAAATAAACCGAGCCCCCTCTAAAGCCTTGGCAGGTTCAGCGACTTCCTTTTCTGGATTGAGATATTTTTCCGCCTCAACCAAAGGAACCAATTGTGGATTTTGCAACAATGCGTCTGCTAATGGCTCCAAACCTGCCTCACGCGCAATCTGAGCTTTTGTTACACGCTTAGGCTTGTAAGGAGCATATAAGTCTTCCAAGCGGGACTTGGCATCTGCTTCCATTAGCTGTTGCTTTAACTCATCCGTTAACTTCCCCTGACCTTCTATGCTTGTTAAAATCACATCTCGTCGATCAACTAATTCGCGCAAGTAAATTAAGCGCTCTTCTAAAGCACGCAGCTGCGTATCATCCAAACCACCAGTCACTTCTTTGCGATAGCGCGCAATAAATGGCACGGTTGCGCCCTCATCTAATAAAGCAATGGCCGCGATTACTTGTTGTGTATTTACCGATAATTCTTG
>JAGKWX010000024.1 GCA_021151585.1 Alphaproteobacteria bacterium
AAATATAATCGCAACATTATCCGGCGTTCGTTCAGCCTGCTGCTCAAACAGCTCATGCAATGTCAACTGCGGATACGGTCTCTCCGTTTGATTCCATTCAACGAGCTGCTCGTGAACCTCTTCTTGGCTTATTAATACAATATCCGTTGGTAAACACATAGACTTTTCAGAAATTTGCTCTAAAATAAGCTGAAATTGGGATAACAGCTTCTTTGCTTTTATCATGTCTAAATGCAGAGTATCGTAATGCAAACGAATTTGTAGCCTTTCATTGGTCTCATAAATCGTTAAGCATAACAAATACTCTACTTTTTCTACGCCTTCACGAAAGATAACTTGCAATAACTCTTTTTCTTGACTAACTTCTTGTTTAGGATAATTTTCAAAAATTAATATACTGTAGAACAATTTCTTTTTACCTTGCTGCAAACTAGATAAATCAACAAAACTATGTTCATTTATGAATTGCATTTTATGCTTAATTTGCAATAAATATTCCAAAACTGTCTTATCTTGTGTCCATTCGACTACCAAAGGTAGTGTGTTAATATATAACCCAACACTATTCTCTATTCCAATTATAGGCAACGCTCTTCCTGAGACAGTTGTTCCCACAATCGTCTGCTGATCTCGTGTATATGCCTGCAAAAGTTCATGCCAAACAAATTGACTTATTTCGTGTAAAGTAATTCCTTCAGTACGTGAAAACCGCCTTAATCTATCATACAATACTTCATCAAGTATCAACGTCACTACGTCAGAATTCGTCACAACTCGCGTTGTCTCTAAAAGTATTGGACGACTTAATAATGGATTAATATCATTTGCGGCCTCCACCCTAGATAATTGCGCCTCCCAAACTTTTTGCGAGTGCATCCGATGGCGCGCAATATAATCTTGTGCATGGAGATAAGTTTTATCTTCTACAACAATGAATTCAATTCCTCGTAATAACTTAAAGTAATAATCATGCACATACTTTAGAATAACTCGACCGCTCCAACCATCTGCTATGCTATGATGTTCCGATTCTAACAACGTAAACGCAGCCTCTTCTCGTTGAATCAAATGCAGGCGTAACAAGGTTGGTTTTCGTAAATCAAATTCTTGTCTCCTATCGTCTTGTTGAATTTTATAAAGCGCCGCTTCTTTATCCTTACTGTCACGAATATCATGAAAATAAAATTCAAGACGGCCATTTTTTGATGCAATCTGAAGAACTTCTTCATCCCAGTTAAAATAAGTTCTTAAAACAGGATGTGTGTCTATCGTTAATAACCAAGCCTGCTGGTAAATTGTGATATTGATCGCTCCTTCATAATCTAATAAGACCTGAACACGATAAGCATCATCCTCAGGTTGACTCAGAGCATGGTAAATAAATCCTCGCTGTAAGCTATTTGCTGGATAAATAGCTTGTATATATGGGTCTCCTAATTGCAATTGATTTAATTGAGATTGACTTAATTTTGCTGTATTAAAATCACTGACAGTATAATGCGTATGCTTCTGCTCAATACAATGCTCAACAATTGCTTTTAAATGCCTTTGAAATAGTCGACTTAACTCATCAATTTCTTCTGCTGACGTAAAACTCTCTAAGTTAAACTGAAGCTTACCCTCAACTATTAATCCATTCATATTCAAGTAACAAGGCTTTATATTTTCAACAGCTATACTTTTACCAGAAAATTCAGGAGCCAGTTGCCAATCAGATCTATTATTATCAAACTGACCTAAATAATTGAATGTAATCAGTGGAAGTGACATTTCGGGAAAAAAACAACCAAAACCAATGCCTTTATTAGGTATGCAACGTAGCATTTCTTTAATGTATTGAATGCTTTCACCGATACTTTCTTTAGTACTTAATTTCACAGGATATTGAATAGTAAACCAACCCACAGTTTGAGAAATATCTGTAGTATCATCGATTAATTCTCTACCATGCCCTTCTAAACCAATGAATTGCTCACTCATATCTAAATGATTTAATAAAGCATAACTGAGTGCCGTTAATAAAATATCATTAATTTCCGTACGATAAGCATTATGGGCTTTCTCTATCAGAGTTTTCGTGAATATCTCATCAAATACAATCAACTTGCTGTAACTTGCAGAACCTAACAGCTCGAATGCATTTCGAGAAAAACTCTGTAATTTCCAATACTCAATTTCTTCTGGATATAGACTAGTATAACCTTTAACTAGATTTACCCATTGACGATAACTGCTGGTTTTTAATCCTAAATGTTCGCCATAATATAAGCGCTTTATATCATCGATTAATATACGCCAGGATACGGAATCAACAATTAAATGATGTAGTGCAAAGTATAAACGTGCGCTGCCATCAGAATACCCTTGCAGATACCCAATTTTCCATAATGGGCCTATTTCTATATCAAAGTTTGACTGCCAAGTTGTCAATATTTCTTCAACCTCAGATGCATTAATTTCAGAAATATCAAGCACTTGAATTTTAGAGTATTCGATTTTATCTACATAAGATTGTTTGCCAGACATAGAAAATCTTAAACGTAAAGCATCATGATGATTAATCAATAATTTCAGACAATCCTGCAAACGATTTAACGATAATTGAGGTACTTTAACTAAAAATGATTGATTCCAATGATTAGGTTTTTTAAAATTTTCATTGAAAAACCATTGTTGAATGGGTAATAATTCAAAATCTCCGTCTAAAACGCCCTGTTCTGCTGTGGTTGATTTCGTAGATTTCAAATAGACTGCCAAATCTGAAATAGTTTTATGTGTATATAAATCTTTCAAGCGACAGAAATATCCAGCCTGCTGTAAACGAGCTGTCACTTGAATCAATTGAATAGAATCGCCACCTAACCTAAAAAAATCATCATAAACACTTATGTGCTCTAATTGTAAAACAGATTGCCAAACATGCAATATCGATTGCTCGAGTGCCGTTCTAGGCAACACAGAAGTATCAGCAACGCTCATTCTTAATGGCATATTAATCAAAGCTGCCTTATCTACTTTGCCATTTTTATTTAATGGCATTAAATTTAGCAATTGAAAATATACCGGCACCATATAATCTGGCAAATATTGATGGAGTAATTTTCTTAATCTTTCAATAAAGTTTTGCTTTTCTTCTAAAGTAGAATCAATCATTGAAGAAGAAACAAGATAAGCAACCAATTGTTTATTACTATTTTCTTCTCGAAGTAATACTACAGCATCATCAATGTCAGTTTCTTTCAATAATTGAGATTCTATTTCTTCTAACTCTATACGATATCCTCGCAACTTTACTTGATGATCTGTTCTTCCAATATACTCAATATTTCCATCTGATAAATAACGAACTAAATCTCCCGTTTTATATAATCTAACAAGTTCACTATCTTCACCAAATTTGTGCCATATAAATTTTTCATTAGTTAAGTCTGGACGATTTAAGTAGCCTCGAGCGAGGCAGACACCTCCAATATATAGCTCACCTGTAACTCCCAAGGGAACTAATTCTCTTTGTTCATCTAAAATATAAAATGTCACATTATGCATTGGCCGCCCAATGGAGATTTGACTTTCTTTTTCTATTAAATGATATGTGACTGCGACTGTAGCTTCTGTGGGCCCATAACTATTATATAAATATACACTTGGGAATTTTTGATAAAATAATTTAGCCAAATCTTTATTTAAATTTTCCCCACCTACAAAAACTTTTTTAAGAGAAGTAATTTTTTCACTGGCTACTTGCATTAGAAATACTCTAAGTAGCGATGGGGTAAAGTCAAACAAACTTATTTTATAACGTTTGATCAAATATATAATTTCTAAAATATCTTTTTCTTGATCTTTTGCACATAGAATCGTTTTAGCGCCCGAAATTAGTGGAAGAAATATTTCGTGCAAAGAAACATCGAATGAAAATGATGCTCTCTGCAAAACACTCTCTTCACTACTCAAGGGGAACAAATGAAAAAGCGACATAAGATAATTAGAAATAGAATTATGAGAAACCATCACCCCTTTAGGTTGTCCGGTCGTACCCGAAGTATAAATTATATAGGCTAAATCATGAGGTTGCCTAATATCATCTAGATTGTCTGATGAAAACGATTGATACATAGAATGTACATCAAGAGCTATAGCTCGAATGAATTTTTTTTTGTTAGATAGTCTCTCCCATCGTTCAATTAAGTGAGCCTGAGTTAATATAAACTGAACTTGCGTTTCACCTAAAATATAGCACAAACGCTCATCTGGATTAGCAGAGTCTATCGGCACGTAAGCACTTCCAGACTTTAATATCGCTAAAATACCAATAATCATTTCGATTGAGCGTTCAGTCCCCAAGCCAACCAACATACCTGATTGCTTTCCAACTCCTTGTTCTCGCAAATAACGTGCGATTTTATTGGCTCTTTGATTTAATTCTTGATAGGTAACTTCTTGTTCTTCAAATATTACAGCGACATTATTTGGCGTTTGGTTAACTTGTTCTTCAAACAATTTATGCAACGTTGTTGGTATATATGATTTTTTTGTCTGATTCCATATTACTAACTGCTGTTGAACTTCTGCATCGCTGAGTATTGGTAAATGTCTAACGTCGATAGTCGGATACTTAACCATGCCATTTAAAATCGTTATTATATGGTTCATAAAACGCTCTATCGTTTCTTTTCTGAACAAATCCAAAGAATACTCAAAACTCAGCAATAAAAAATTGGACTGATAAAGCACATTTAATGTTAAATCAAATTTAGCTACCGAGTAACTCAACCCTTCCTTCTCCTCTGTCACAATTAAATCACCAAAGTTATCATAACCTGCATGATTTTCCTGATATGCTAACATTACTTGAAATAGAGGGTTGATATTTGTTTTACGAGAAATATTTAAGTGTGTTACTAACTGCTCAAACGGTAAATCTTGATTTTCGTATGCATTAACTGTAGTTTCTTTCATTTGTTCTAAAAACTGTGTCACTGTCAAGGGATTACTAAAATCACTCTTAAGCGCTAATGTGTTAGCAAAAAAACCTAAAATACCTTGTGTTGCTGCGTCTCGTCGATTTGCAATAGGACTGCCAACAACAATCACCTTTTGACCTGTATAACGATATAAAAAAATCTGAAATGCACTCAATAATAGCATATACATTGTAGTTTGATGAGCAGTAGCAAATTTTTGTAAATCTTTAAGTAAACATGACGATAATTCAACGCTTAAACTGCCTCCTAAATATGACAACTCTTGAGGACGAGAAAAATCCATTGGTAGTTCTAGCACATCTGAAATATTAGATAACTCATGTTTCCAATAATCTATCTGTGTCTTTAATTTGTCTGATTGTAACCAAGAACGTTGCCATAGAGTATAATCTACATACTGTAACGGTAATGCAGCCGGGCATTCTTTTCCCTCACTATAATGCGCATAAAGAGATGATAATTCATTAAAATATATCCGAGTTGAGGCAGCATCTGTAATAATATGATGCATATTAACAAACAAAATTATTTCCTTTTTGCCGATCAAAATCACTTGCCCTCTAATTAGTGGGCCAGTATTCAAATTAAACGGTATGCAAATACAAGATTTCAAATGCGCATTAATATTAACTAAAATATCATCGAGCAGGATTACTTCTAAATCAGGAAAACTCGCAGAATCACTAATTACTTGATATGGTATTCCATCAATTAGCTCAAAGTGTGTTCGTAAAATTTCATGGCGCTCAACCATGGCACGATAAGCTAATTTAAGCGCATTAATGTTATAACTCCCATGTAAACGTATAGCAAATGGTACTTGATAAAGTATCTTATCAGGTAATAATTTTTCTAAAAACCACAAACGTTGTTGACTAAATGATAATGGTATATTTACTGGCCTAAGGCGTTTCTCTAATAACGGTAGCGATGAAGCTTTACCAAATAAACCATTTATCACTTGGCCCATCCCTTCCAAAGTGGCATTAGTAAATATTGATTTTAACGTAACTTCTATAAACCATGTCTGATGAATTTTTGCCAGCAGATTCATCATTAATAATGAGTGACCTCCTAAATGAAAGAAATTTGATGCGCGTCCTATTTTCTCAGTTGGAACACGCAATACTTCAGACCATAGTAATGCCAATTTTTCTTCTACTTTTGTTACGGGAGTAATATAATTATTAGACCTAAACTTTATTTCGATTGCTGATAATGCTTGACGATCTATTTTACCATTTACATTCAAAGGCATCGCTTCTAATATTTGGAAATGCGAAGGAATCATATAATCGGGCAAAAAATCAGAAAGAGACACCTTGAGCTTTTCGAAAAAAATTGATTGCTCTTCCGCTGATCTTTGTAGTCTACTGCTAACTACCAAATAGGATACTAACTGTCTAGTTTCACCATTTTCTCGAAGCAATACTACCGCATGATTAATTTCCGGTTGTTTTAACAAGTGTGATTCAATTTCACTTAATTCAATGCGATAACCTCGAAGCTTAACTTGATAATCTGTTCTGCCAACATATTCGATATTTCCATCGGATAAATAGCGAACTAAATCACCTGTTTTATATAATCGAACGGGTTTGCTTTCGTCACTTAACTTGTGCAAAATAAATCTATCCGATGTCAATTCAGGTCTATTTAAATAGCCTCGCGCAAGTCCGCCACCACCAATATATAATTCACCTACAGAGCCTACCGGAAGTAATTGAAATTCTTCATTTAAAATATATAGTTTAACATTCTCGATTGGTTTACCAATAGGAACCATTGTTCTTTTAATTCCAGGTGCATACTTAAAATGACAAACATCAATGGTTGATTCCGTTGGCCCATATAAATTTATAATTTTTACTTCTGGTAACAAGGTTAATAGCTTATCCGCCAATTTTGTTGTCAGTACTTCGCCTCCAAGAAAAACGTAACGCAGGGTTTTACATTTTGAAAATTCTACATACGGCAAAAGTGAAGATAACACTGACGGAACAAGTTGCAATATTGTTGCACCTGAAGAGAAAACTTCGTCAATTATTAACGAAGGATCTTTTGTAATTAATGGTGAGGCAAGGTGGATTTTACACCCAAATAATATAGAAAATATTTCCCAAACAGAAGCATCAAATGAAATATTTGTTTTTTGAAGAACAATATCGGAATGAGAAATTCTATATTCTTTTTCCAACCATAACATATGATTTGTCAGAGAAACGTGCTCTATAGCGACCCCTTTAGGCTGACCAGTAGATCCAGAAGTATAAATAAGGTACGCTAGATCATTAGGCTTTGTCATAGAAGATAGGTTGTCTGTCGAAAACGACTCGTAATCCTCAGGTTTGTCTAAAGCTACAGCAACAAAAGACCTATTTTGACCGAATAAACGCCTCCAACGTTCAACTAAGTGAGATTGTGTTAGTACAAATTTTATTTGAGAATCTTCAAGTATATAAGTTAAGCGTTCATCAGGATTCATTAAATCCATAGGCACGTACGCACCACCGGCTTTCAATACCGCTAAAATACCAACAATCATCTCAATCGATCGCTCAGCTCCTAATCCCACTAACATATCTGGTTGTATTCCAATTCCTAGTTCTCGTAAATAATGTGAAATTTGATTAGATTTTTGATTTAATTCTCGATAAGTTAATTGACGACCCTCAAATAACAAGGCTACTGCATCTGGCGAACGTTCAACTTGCTGTTCAAATAGCTCATGTATTGTCGTCTGAGGGAAAACTGACTGAGCCTGATTCCATGCTACTAGTTGTTGATAGACATCTTGTTTATTTAATATTTTAACTTGTTTTACGGTTTTATGCGGATAAGAAGTCATCTCATCTAGCAAGATATATAGATGACTAAAAAATCGGTCTACTGTTTCTTCTTGAAACAAATCTCTTGAGTATTCAAATTGAAAACAATAGTTATTATTTTTTTTTGTAACAGATAAAGTTAGATCGAATTTAGATATCGGATAATCAATATGTTCAAAACAAGATACAGTCAAATCTTTATCGAGTCTTTCTTCTGTTGTTTCTTCATGATAGGCTAACATAATCTGAAATAACGGATTTACATTAATCTGCCGTTTTACACCAAATGAGCTAACCAACTGCTCAAATGGAATATCTTGATTATCATAAGCTTCTAGCAAGGTCTGACGAATTTGTTTTAACAAATCATGAAACGTCATGTTAAATTCAAATTTTGTTTTTAACACTAATGTATTTACGAAGAACCCAATTAATGACTCTGTATTTTTTATTCGTCTGTTAGCTGTAGGGCTGCCAACAATAATCGTTTTTTGACCGCTATAACGATATAAAATACTTTGAAATGCCGCCAAGATAATCATAAAAATAGTAACATTCTGTGCTTGCGCGAATGATTCGATCTTTCTTCCTATATGACTATTCAGTTGAAATCTTAATCGCCCACCTTGATAGCTCAATTCTTCGGGACGTAAATAATCAGTAGGTAATGAATGCACTTCAGGGATATCGATCAGCTGCTGCTTCCAATAGTCTAGTTGTGACTTCAATTTATTTTCAGATAAAAAATTTTGCTGCCATAATGTATAATCTACATATTGAATTTCTAATGGTTTTGGAGGTAATGAGTCATACACATAATGATCATAATAAGTCATATAATCTTTCAAATAAATATTCATTGATACGCCATCTGTAATAATATGATGCATTGTGATCAATAAAATTAACTCATTTTCATTAACAATAATAATTTTTCCACGAATCAATGGTCCTCGCTTAAGGTCAAATGCTTGCATCATCTGGTCTCTCAAGCCTAATTCAAAACTTTGAGAAAAATCAGCGATTGGTATAACAATCAAGTCTTCAATATTTTCCTCGAGAGAATCAATTATTTGAACAGGGAGGTCATCTTTAAAATCAAAACGGGTACGCAAGCTTTCATGGCGAACAATCATGGCCTTATAAGCTTTCTTTAAAGACTCAATTTTCCACTCACCCGACAACCGTAACACTAATGGAACATGATAAAGTACTTTATTAGATAATAGGCGATCTAAAAACCACAAACGCTGTTGACTAAATGACATAATAATATTTTCTGGCCTGACCTGAGTGGTTAATTCTGGAATACTAGAAAATTGATTGTTATACAAATCTATTACTTTTCCCATTTTTACTAATGTAGTAGCTTCAAAAAGATCCTTTAATCTAACTTCTACTCTTAATATCTCTTTAATTTTATTTAATAAGAACATAAGTAATAGTGAATGACCACCTAACCTAAAAAAGCTATCGTTTAGGCCAATATGTTCAGTTGGCACGTGTAAAATCTCAGACCACAATGAGGTTAAAATTTTTTCTGTTTCAGTGACCGGCATTGAATAAATATTATGCGCTGGTAATTCGATTTCTATCGACAATAATTTATGATGATCTATCTTTCCATTTATATTGAGCGGCATTCTATCCAAAATAACAATATAAGATGGTATCATATGATTTGGTAAAAATTTACCTAATAATTTTTGAGTTTCAGAAGAATAAGAAAGTTTTTCTTGAGAATTCATTTTGTCTGCATCAAAAACGCAAATATAAGCTACTATCTGGTAATCTGCGAAAATTTTTCTCAACAGAACTGCTGCAGATAATATACTTTCTAGTTTCAAAAGATGTGTTTCAATCTCTCCGAGCTCAACACGCAAACCACGCAATTTAATTTGATTATCTACTCGATTGAAATATTCTAATTCAAGATCAGCGTTCCATCGAACCAAATCTCCAGTACGATATAATCTAATAGGCTCAACTGTATTATTGAAGGAATGTAGTATGAAGCGCTCATTTGTTAATTCAGGCTGATTTAGATATCCTCGCGCGAGACAAACACCACTGATATAAAGTTCTCCTAGCGCACCAATAGGAACTAAATTACGTCTCTTATCTAGCACATAAAAACGTACATTCTCTATCGGGGCACCAATACAACGAGAGTAACTTGAAGTTACGCTATTATTAATGTGTGCTGAGACACATATCGTTGCTTCTGTTGGCCCATATGCATTAATAACTCTACAATGTTTTTTCCAAGTTTCTAGTAAATATTGAGGTAAACTTTCACCTGCTACAACAAGGGTTTCTAAGCTTTGACAAGAATCAACTGTAAGATGTATTAAGGCACTTGGGGTGATGTCCAAAATTTGAATTGGATACATTGAAAAAACATCATGCAGAGAATCTAAAAGAGAGTGGCGAGTCGATAACAAGCATAACACTGCCCCTCGAGTTAATGCAGTAGACCATTGAATAACCATTGCATCAAAGTTAATTGAAGCAAATTGTGCAATGTACATACCAGGACGAATATTAAGGAGCTCACCCATGTATTGACATACATTACTAAAACCTTGATTTTCGATCATAACCCCTTTGGGCCAACCTGTTGTGCCTGATGTATATATAACGTAGGCCAAATTACTTTTCTCTGCAAAAAAATTATAATTTGAGCTAGAATATTCTGTTCGATCGAGATCAATATCTAAACAAAAAACAGCAAAAGATTGTTCTGTAATTAAAAGATCATTCCAACGCGACATTAACTTAGATTGTGTTAAAATAAATTTTATATTGGCATCCTGAATGATATAATGAAGACGCTCATCAGGATGTTCAGGATCAAGTGGCACGTATGCGCCGCCCACTTTTAAAATAGCTATTATTCCAATGATCATTTCAAATGATCGCTCAACTCCTAGGCCAATTAAAAAATTTTTATCCTGAATGATTCCTTGTTTTCTCAAAAAATCAGCCACTTGATTAGCGCGTTTATTTAAATCAAGATATGTAAGCACCTCACCCTCATAAGTTAAGGCAACAACATTGGGCGTTTTTTCTACCTGCCTTTCAAACAAAGTTATCACCGGAATGTAATCAGCATATTCTTCTTCTGGTTTATATCCAATAGCAGCAATTTCACTGTTCGTAACAAAAGACAATTCTCCTACCCTCTGCAAAGGATTTTTAATGATGCTTGATAAAAGTTGGGTAAAATGAGATATAATTCGTATAATTGTCGATTCTTTTACAAAATGAGCATTGTATCTTGAAGCAACAATTACTTGGGAATTTGTTTTTGATAAATTTAATACTAACCCTGGCGAATATTTTTCTTCTAAAGCAATACTTGGAATAGTAGAGAAGCAATTTAATACTATTGAATAAATACCGACATGTTGATTATAACTGGTGTTTTTCAATCGATTTCTTGCAAGATCTTCATGGATAAAACTTAAATTCTTATATCTCCTCAGCTCTTTTTTTATTTCCTCAAAAAAATCAATAAAACTCCGGTCTTCGTCAATTTTTGCAAAAATAGGAGATACTTTAGAAAAACAAAAACCAAGCTTTACACCATTAGAATTGAAATATTTAGAAATAATGATATTAAATATAGAAACAAAAAGGCAAGATACTGATTCTTCAAAGAAATCTTCATCTATAAAGTTATTGATCGAATCAAGATTAACCTCAACAGAATATTCAGAGTAATTCTCTAAGCAAACTGAAGGGAAATCAGGTTCTAAAGAAGAAAGATTTTCAACCTCTCCCAGCCTTCTTCTGATGAAACTCATCACATCAATATTTAATAAGTCATTATTAACTACTGCATTAAAATCATATATTCTAGAATAGAATGAATCAACATATTTTGATGTTTCAATAATTAATCGTGGAAGCTTATTTATATCAGCTCTGTGGCTTTTGCCTGTTATTTTCTTGCTTTCTCTTGAAGTGGATACCCACGCATTATTAGTATAATCATTAAACGCGCAACAAAAAAAGTTCCCTCCAACAGCTTTATTCCATTGATTTGACATCGAAGAGGAATAACTTATTTGATCAAAACTCTCAGATATTTTCAACAAAGTTTTTTCAGGATTTTGAAAAAATATTTCCGCATCAACTAGTAAAACATTAATCTTTTTCTCTTTTGATTCTTTTATAAAGAATCTTAAATAGCAGTAAAAGTTTTCCCACATTGAATATATATAAAAGTTTATTTCATTAACAGATTTTTTAATGGCCTCTTTACAATCCTCAAAAAGGCTATCCATGCAAACCTTTCTATTTAATAAGCGTTCAATTTGTGGAAGATCAACATAACTTAATAACTCTTCTCTATCTAAAAATGGAGTATCTTCTAAAATCTTAATGATTTTCATGGCTCTTTCTGGTGACAATAATCCGGAAAAAGGAACTGACAGACTATCACTTAAGGCGCAATAAAAATACGAAGCAATTTGTTGAGATGGCTCTCTAAATAAAAAAATAAAGTTTTGAGATAAATGAGAAATTAATTCAATATCTGACAATGTTAAATTGTTAACATGCTCATGCACTATCAAATTAACAGGACGTTCAGTTACGACGAATTGACGACGCAAATCTAACGCTCTATCTAATATATTTTTACATCCTTGATCAAAATCTCGGTAAGTCTTAGTGTTTTCATAAACATCCCAAGAAAGAGGGATATTGTTGTAATTAAAAAATGGACAATTTATTTGTCCATCAATACCACTAGATTCAGTCAATGCAATTTGAAAAACTTGGGACCGCGATCTTGGCAAAGAAAGAATAAAATAAATCGATAATTTTTGAGTTGCAACAAGATGGATTAGCTGCTCATAATTACTCATGAAAAAACACCAACCTATTTTAATAAACTTATTTCACTTTATTACTTTTTTATAAAAGAGCGCATAAATCCAGCATTCCAATGACTACTATGTGAATAAGCATCAGGCTCAATAAAACTTTTAAACATTCCGAGCATGCTTAAACTTGCTTTGCCTAAATCATATGCATTTTTTTTCGAGAGAGAAACATATTCTGGCTTATCCGTATACTGAAGATAATCCATGAACATCCTTTCAAAATGAGTTTGTTTAAATAAATAAATACTTGCGTTGAGAATAGCAAAACCTATTATATTAAAAAGCACCATAGAATACATATTTTCAAAGCGCAAAATGCTATTTTGATATTTTGTTGATAAAAATAAATTTAATAAAGCGAAAAAAATAACGTTAAATTTCAGCTGTGCTTTAGCAAATTCTGATTTTGGCAAGGTTTTGTCAGAAAAGTTGTGTTTTTTATATCTATCTCGATACATTGGTAAACTATTTTGGTCACATATAACATCACCTTTATTTGATAAAAAAGGAATAAATTCTTTTACAGAGACAAAAAATATAGTCGAAAGCCTTTCTTCATTACCATGAGTTTTGACTGTATGAAGACTTGAACGTATACCGCCATTTGTAATAAGCTCTGTATCATATCCAAACATAGCAAGTGCATATCCATCTTTTGGATGAACATCAATCCAATGCCCATCACCCCAGAACTGAAGGCCTGGTTTTTCAATAAGCAAAATAGTTAACAAATTTATATCTTTATGCGGATTAAACCTTGTATGCCTCGTCATTCTTTCAATAAAACTTCTTTGAGAATAATATGTAAAGGATAAAATAGAACGCAAATGTTTTTCTAGCATTTGGTTAATTTTTTCTGCCTCTGCTTTATTCATTGAAAATTCTGATAAGAATTTTTTTAAAACATCTACCGCAAGATCATCAACGAGAAATTTTTTAGCATTGTTTATCGAGTTTATATCACTGTCAAACGGGGGAAGGATTTTCTCCCAAAGGAATTGTCGAAAAGTCTCTAAATGTTCGAATTCTCTCCGGCGATCGTGATAGCCATTATCTAAAATATTTTTTTTGGTTGAGGCGGTATTCGCTGGATAAACACTGAACAAACCTTTTTCTTCATCATCAGACCTAAAAAGCTCTAATGCTCTTTTTCTTAAAACATCATAATCATTAAGGAAATGATTATCGTGTTTTAATTTAATGTAAAAAACACCTGTTTCCATTATGTTTTCTAAATCCTCTCGGTTGATTTTCACCAAATCTTCAACGACGGGTATATGACTTTCACGCATGGAAAACATCTTTAGCTCCTATTTTTTAAATTTAACGACTCTTTTTAAAATTTATATTATCACTTCTGTCAATTATCTCTTTCATTAACCCGGCATTCCAAAAGCTAGTATATGAACAGATCAATGATGGGTTGGAAATAGACTTAACTAATCCATAAAAACTCAAGGCGGATCTTCCAAGACTGTAAGCATTTCTTTGTTTTTGATTTGCTTGTTCGGGACAGTTAGGATACTGTAAATAATCGATATATAATCTAGAAACATATCTTTTCTCAAAAAGATCAATCATTCTATTATTTATATTGTATGCAAAAAAATTAGTAAAAGCCAAGATAAATATTCTCTTAAGCGATAAAATTTCATTTATATTAAAACTTTTGCTTTTTGCTATAATAAAAAAATTTATGATTAAAAGAAATAAAATGCTAATTTTTCTTTTAATATTTTCCATAGCTATATTAATATGCATTTTTTTGCGAGCAGTTTGCTCAGCGTATTGCTTAATATGTTCAAGATGATTGCAGTAATCATCGATAATGCTTATGCCGGTTAATAATGAAAAAGGCTTTATTCCAAAAAAAATAACTATTGAGAGCCGCTCTTCGCTTTTCTCCATCTTGACCGCGTGTAAACAAGCTTTGATCTTTCCATGTGAAAGAACCTCAGCCGCATATCCAAATAAACCTACTGCATAACCATTTTTAGGTGATACACTAACCCAGCTTCCATCTGCCCAAAACTCAAGACCCGGTTTATCTAGAAAAATAATTGTCATTACATCTGTATCTTTATGAGGATTAAATCTTGTTTTTTCATCATTATTCGCCAATGAATTTTTAATTGGGTAGTAATTAAACGTAAAAATTGATGTTAAATGATACGTAAAATTTCTGTCTGACTGCCTAAAGTTGTTGTCTTTCACTCCAGAAACGTCAAAGGCTTTCAATAATATCTTTGCTACTACTTCATTCATAATTTCTTTGTTTAATGAAATTATTGAATTTGCACATTGATCAAACGGCGGAATTGGCGCTTTATCTGAAAATTGACGAAATGTTTCTAAATATTCGTAATCAGATCTTCGATCATGATATCCTTCCTCAAAGATTCCCCTTTTTCCATTTGTTTTTGAATAGTTTATCTTGTTTTCTTCTTTACTTTGAAAGAGTTCAAGCGCTTTTCCTCTACAGATAGTTAAATCTTCAGTAAGAGATTTTACAGGAATTTTTACATAAAAAATCCCGGCTCTCTTTATTTGCTCAATTGTAGATCTAGAAATATTTTCAATATTTTCTAATAATGGGATTTCACTAAAGTTACCTAACATAAGTAATTATTTTCCTATAAATGATCGAATCGCGCCGGCATTCCAGAAACTTTTGTTTACAATTGCAGCTTTATTTGAAAAAGTATTGACTAATCCAAAAAATGAAAAAGTCGACTTACCCAAGTTGTAAGCTTCGACTTGAGAGTGATCTGCGTAGGCAGGACATTCCGGATACTGGAGATAGTCCATTGACATTCTTTCAAAATATGTTGCTTTAAAAAGATATATAAATGCATTTAATATTGCGAAATTAGCAATATTAAGATGTAAACTGGTTTTTGGTTCTACTTTAAAAAAACTTGCAAGAAATGCGTTAAATATTATGCAACTTCCAATGTTTATTTTTTTAACCGTATAATCAAAAGCTTTTCTAACCTCTACCCTGTCTAAAATATTATGTTTTTGATACCTGTTTTTATAGTCTGGCAATGCGCTTTCATCACATAATATCTCTCCATCAGTTGACTGGAATGGGATTAATTTTTTCATCGATACAAAAAACACGGTAGACATACGCTCTTCATTATTTAATGTTCTTACACGATGTAAAGAAGACCGCACTCTTCCTTTAGTTATTAACTCTAAATCATATCCAAACATCGCTAAAGCATAGCCACGCTTAGGGTAAATATCTACCCACTTTCCATCTGCCCAATATTGCAATCCCGGTTTATCTATCACGATAATCGTAATTAAGTCAGTATCTTTGTGTGGATTTAATCTGGATCCACTATTTAAATTTTCAAAAAAATTTCGAGTTGGATAATATACAAATGAAAAAATAATTCTAACATTATTGATCATTTCATCGATTTGACCGCTATTTTCTCCACCACGAGAAAAAGATTGTAAAACTTTTTTAACTAAATCAAGTCCAAGCCTATCAACCAATCCACATTTTAGTGAATGAACTTTATTTTGATCAAAGCAAGATACTACAGTGCCTTCATCAACAAGCTGACGAAATGTTTCAAGGTGCTCAAAACTTGATCTTCTGTTGTTGTACCCAAACGATTTATTTTTTTTCATCCAATCAGAATCACCAGAGATTGGAGAATAGGTCATCTTTTTAGAAGTATCAGATCTAAAAAACTCTAGGCCCTTAGTTCTAAGATCTTGTAAACAATCATAATTGTCTTGCATTTTAACATAAAATAGACCGGCTTTTTTTATATTATCTAAATCTCTGGACGAAATATTGCTAATATCGTCAATGATGTATAATTGATTAAGCATTTGTATTTTTCTCTCAATAGCTAATTTTTCACTAAAATCAAATTTGTAATTCTATTTCACTACCTTTGTTTACCAACTCATACCTAGAACCAAAATACGCATTGCTGTTTCTTGAAAGATGCGAATTATTATTTCTTGTATCTGGTTGAATATTTTCGCTAGCAACTTCTGATCTTTGTCTTTTTGATAAAAAACATATTAGTGCTGAGATACATAAACAGACCACGGCGCCAGCGGAGGCACAGATTACAATTAAAAACATAACACTGTTGCTCGTGTTATTTGCTTTACATTTATACGTCAAATAACCTTCATGTTTATTTAAGCAATATGTATCGTTTGACAGTGTCAGTACACCGAATACCGTTTTATTAGGATTATAAAAGGGTTCAAGCTCTGTGATATTAGCTCCACCCGCAAGAATTTCTAATAATATATCTTCATAGTAAAACTGCGACTCATCATAACCCGCGTTACTTGCTAACACTTTTGCTCGATTAATTTCGTCACTGGAAAAATCTCGATACGTTATTTGCTTTTTTAAGAAAAGGGTTTTTTGAAAAGTACTAAAGTTTTGGTTGTTAAAATAAAGAAATAAGCTTTTATTTTCTTTTATTCGCCAACTTTCTGCGTATAATGAATAAAAAATATCGTCAGGAATTTCAAGCCCAAGAGAGGTCCCATCTCTGAGTTGTAAACTTAGATCTGAATCATGATTGTTTGGCCCTAATAAGCCAAAAATCGAGTTTAATTCACGTCCACCATACAAAAACACTTGCACATCTATGCGATCTGAATACAATGTCGCGTAGAAACCATCACCCGAAGGTGAGATAAGCATATACTGCCTGCCATTACGAAATACTATTCCGCCATCAACAAAAATAAGTTGGCCAGAACTTAATTCATTAGCGGTACCATTGATAAATAAATGTCCTCGTTGAATGCGCGTCGAATGATCAAAATTAATCCTGTCGCTGACATTCACACTTTTTAAGTTCTCTAATAATATTCCCTTTAAGCTTGCAGCATTTTCATTCGTTTTAATAAAAACACCTTGATCGACATCGATAAAACTAATGTTTTTATTTTTATTGGAATAAAAAGTAATTCTATCTTGTGACGGATCAAAATTTCTTATTGTATCAACACCATCCACGTCTATCACATAGCCAAAGTTCTCAATTCCAGATGAGGCAATAAGCAAATCACCACCTGTTATTGTTAAAGTTGACTGAATGGTCGTCTGAAAAATTAGATTAAGGTAATTTCTATCTCCCCCACCATATTCATCTTCCCAATATTGCGTATTATCCCTAAATAATTGGTGTTGTACATGATCTGAATTTAAATTAACGTTGCTATAAAAGGCAGGCGCATTCGAATAGGCACTTCTAAGTGCAACAGAATTTTTAATCGGCGTCCACTGTCCATTTATTTGTGAGAAAGTTAATACATCTCCATTAGAGAGCCCTGCATTATGACTGGCCCCATCAGCGATAATAAAAAAGCCAAGATTGACTTTGGAAACATTAAAATCATAATTAACAGCCGTGCCTCTTACAACTGATCTTGCATCTGCCCAAATTATCTTTCCACTAACAGGATGCCCTGATTGATCAGCAAGATAGTAACCGAAGGTATTTCTATATGCGGCATTAGATTCCAAAAAAACAATATCACTCGCAGTTTGATATTCTGCTATCCCTTCATCTTCTGAACCAAAAACAGTCAGAGTATCCACAGCGCAAGTTAAAATGTCATCCTGCGGTGTTCCTTGTAAATTGCCAGGAATGACGGGCGTCGTATAAAGACCAATATTGGTTTGATTGAAACGCGTTGCAACAGCAGTATTGATAGAAATCGCTTTAGAATTTTTTAAAAGCTCTTGCCTGACTTGTATTTGAAAATCGTTTTTACTTGAGCCTACTAATAAAAACTCTCCTGGTACTTGAAAATTATAGGCTATTCCTTTGAACGTGACCAAGTGTGGGTCGCCCCAAGTGATTGCATTAATTAAGCATTGAAAAACAGGCAAAGGGCCAATAACACTATAACTATAAAAGAAAGCCAATGCGGCCTTGTAATCGTCATACATCTTATCAAGTGAAATACCACCCCAGGTTGTCTTTTTTAATAAATCTGCGAAATAGCTACCTCCGTCATAAAGACTTCTCTGCACATCTCCAACAAATTCAATGTTGACTTTTTTACCTATTTTATTCGGATCAATACTTCTTTCTAAAACAATATTTAGGAGCGTAGTAAACGCATTTCCTCCAACAAAATCAAAATTTTCTGGTATTTTTAAATCCGTACGCGGGATAACCGCAAAATTCTGAACCTGACGCTCTCCACTACTGTTGACGACAAAGAGAGCATCGTCAACTATTTGAAAAGAAATAGTATTAAAAATATAAATACGCTCAAAATAATCATCGTTATCATCTTGAAAATCATACTCATTCATTACCCAGTCATAACGTGAATATCCAAGAAGCTTGGCTATTTCTGATTTAGTGTAGCTCCCCTCAGGAAGTTGACTGGCATCTACAGTAAAAAAACTGTTGATTAGGTCAAATTGTCGGCCTATAGCAAATCTACCACCACCGTTGGTCATAAAATCTTGTAAATTCAAAGAATAACTTACCGGCAAGCGTGTTTTACCATCGCACCGATATTGATTTGAGTCATCGCTGCCGTAGAGATACAGCTTCGTGATTTTTACGGATTCGCTATACTGCATAAGAAAAATGTTGTAACAAACAAAGAAGTATATATTTCTCTACATTAACATTTCCTTAT
Source organism: Alphaproteobacteria bacterium (assembly GCA_021151585.1). GTDB lineage: Bacteria > Pseudomonadota > Gammaproteobacteria > JAGOUN01 > JAGOUN01 > JAGOUN01. The sequence goes on from JAGKWX010000024.1 coordinate 19,369, forward strand.
GAAATCTTGCTTTACTGAACTGATTTTCTTGTGCGATATTTCTTACATTAATTTAAATTTCGATAATTATTTCTTATCAGCATTAAAATAAAGTCCTATAAAAATCCAATAAACTCGTGTAACATATCGAGTAATACATACTACATATACTACGATAAAAAAATCACAAGGATAAAAAATGGCCAAAATCGGAGTCACCTAGGAACAAGTTGCGGCAGCAGCGAATGAGCTCACCTCGAAAAATAAGCGCCCTACCCTTGAAGCCGTTCGGCGAATTTTGGGTACCGGGAGCAATAGCACGCTTGTCAAACACTTAAGTACCTGGCGTGCGACCGAAGAAGGTACCGCAAACATTGTGGAAAAAGAAAAAATTCCTGAAACTCTCGTAGTCGCGCTTAAGTCCGTTTGGGATCAAGTGATTGAGCAATCCAATCACCGCATTAACAAAGTAGAAGATGAATCACAAAAAGCAATTGAGACAATCAAACAAGAGCTGTTGCAATCGCAACAAGCGAATAATCTTTTACAACAACAGCAACATCAATTAAAACAAGAGCGCGATGGCTTGGCTCAAGACAAGTCTGCGCTAAATCATTTTTTAAATGGCGCAAAAGTAGAACTAGCTGCTTTAACGGGAAAATTGGCGAGTCACGAAACTCAAAACCAAGAAAAGAAAGAACGCATCGAAGAACTGCAACGACAACACCAACAAGTTCAAGCCAATCTCGAACATTACCGTAAAGCCTTGCTTGCGCAACGTCAAGAAGATCAGCGACGTTATGAGCAGCAGATTAACCAACTTAACTATACAGTTCAAAATATTAATACCGAAAACGTAGCGCTTAAAAATGAAAATGCGGAACTTCAAAAAAAACTTGGAATGATCTCTTTTGAGAATGATACATTGAAAGAACAGCTTGAAAAGATGGAATCGCAATACCAGACACAAGCAAAAGAGTTAAATCATACACAGATAGAGCTCGCCAAAAAATTGCAAGATCTCGAAACAGCGCAAAAACAGTTATTTAACCTACAAGAAAAACAAAACAGTAACAGTGCTGTTATTATTGGCCTGCAAACGAAAGAAGCCGTGTTATCGCAACAAATTTTACAACTGCAAAAAGAACTGAAAGAAATACGTAATCAAAATCAAGTGCTCGCGCATGAAAAGTTGGTATTAGCACAAGAAAAGGCGCAGCTTTATGGACAGTTGACGCAATTAAATTTATAGAGTTATTATCCACATTAATATATTCTACACATAAAATTATACTGAGCTAAAAATATGAATAATTTTGTAGACAAAAACGAATTACTCAAAGAAGTAAGACTTTTAATCGAGACTAATCGAGAGGGCGAATATTGGGATTTTAAAGAAATTCATCATTCAGAAAAAGGAAAATTACTGCATGATATAATTTGCTTGGCAAATAGCAGTCATAATGGAAATAAATTTATAATTTACGGCATAAAAGATAAAACTTATGAAGTTAAAGGCGTTGAAAAAGACACAGAAACACAAGCTAACTTGTTAGATTGGATCAGTAAAATAAAATTTTCTTGTGGCATTAGACCTGAATTTGAATTACACCATCTTATTATTAATGAAGTGCAAGTTGATGTTTTAGTGATTTTCAATGACAGCACCAAAAAACCTTATTACCTACAGGATCAGTACAGAGAAGTTCGTGCAAATCATATTTATACAAGGACAGGCGATAAAAATACTGATATAGATAAAAGTGCTGATATAAATCAACTTGAAAAAATGTTTAGGCAACGTTTTTCTCTTGATGCTCCAGCGATAGAAAGATACAAAAAATTATTAAATAGTCCGAGCGATTGGAAACGTAGTAATTATGCTAGTATAATTGATTATCAAGAAAATAAATTTTCTTCTCATGATGAATTTCCAATTTATCATGGAATTTTTCCTGAATTCAAAATTAAAATAGGGTCTACAGAAACTGTAGCTGACCATCCTTTTTTCTATTTTTATGTAGATAGCGACTGTTATAAAACAAAAATAAAATTTAATTATTATGCAACGACATTAATTGAATTATGGGCTGTATATTGTGCGAACCAAACGCTACTTCTTCCTTGGCCGAATATGCAGGTTGTGTTTGCAGAAGAAAAATTGATTATTTACTACTACATTAGCGGTTCTTACGAAGAGATATTCCTTAATTTTTTACACGGCCATAAGGCAAATGTATTTCAAGGGCCAAAATCTGAAAAAGGTGCGCCATTTCCTATTTTTGACAATGAAAATCAGGCTCAAAAATTTTTAGATCATTTAAAAACACTCGGTCTTTCTTGTATTAATGAAATTATTCCTGAAAAACGCATGTTTATGGCCAGCAATATTTTGATGGAAAATGGGAATATTAGAGAAGATGACATACGTTATAGACAAGGGTATTTTATGATGAGAATACATAAAATATACATTGATTGGCAAAAAAATCGGCAATCTAATAATTAGGAAACAGAATGATTACATCACTAAATAATGAGCAATTTTTCGCAGATACTCACCAAGCATTTACTGAGCTATTTGAGTTAGCAAAAAAGAAAAACGAGCTACACTATGCCTTTGCATTGCAAGGAGAGTTTAATCCATATAATTACGCAAACTCTATAGGAACAGACATTGCTTTTGAAGATTACATTAGCTTTTTACAAAAAAAAGATTATCCAGAATTAAGACCAAGAATTGCATTGTCATTTTACTGTCATTTATCTGAAGCGAGCTGTTATTGGGAAATCATAAAAAATATGCTATGCATTGTTAATGGCGAGCGTTACAATATCTTACCTTTTAGTAAATTTGTATCAAAAAACTGTACTAGCGGGAAATTAATTTTACCTAATGCTAATAAAATATTTAAAAGTTTAGCTGGATTAGCGAATCAATTAGGGATTAACGCATTAATCCCTTGTTTAGAATCAGCTTACGACCCCGATATGAGAAATGGTTTTGCTCATGCTGATTATGTTGTTATAGAAAAAGGAATTTCGTTTGGAAATAGATATAGTAATCAGCGAATAATCTTGTGGGACGAATTTAATTTGCTTCTAAATCGAGGAATAGGTTTTTATAGCATTTTGAAAGATGTTTTAGATAGCAGCATCGAGCATTATTTAAATGAGAAAACTACTTTAGGCTGCTTGGACAAAGAACCTGTTGCGACTTGGTATATGTATTTTGACAAAGAAAAAAATACTTTTAATGTGGGCAATATAAGCTTTACAAAAGGGATATGAGCACAACGACAAAATAGTTAAAAATGAAACTTATTATATTTCGTGATAATATGTTCATTATTTGACGTATTCTCTTTCTGTCTCATGCCTATAATTCAGCATTGAAGCATATCACTAGAGTAGCGACTAAAAAATATTTAACGAGACATCAATGAATATTGAACAAATTAAGACATTAATCTCCGAAGGAGAATCGGATAACTTAGAATTCAAAGCATCAACAGGCCAATTAAAACCTGCCTTTGAAACTCTGTGTGCGTTTTTAAACAAAAGTGGCGGAACCGTGCTGTTCGGTGTAAAAGATGATGGGCGCATCGTTGGTCAAGAGGTAACTGATCAAACGCATCTTGATATCGCCAACATGATAACCAAAATAGAGCCTCCGATACAAGTTGATGTTAATGCTGTTCTTGTTGAAAAAAACAGATATGTTATTGCCTTATCTGTTACCCCTACTCCGTCTTCCATGCCATATGTATTTTCTGCAAAACCATTCTGGCGTTTAGGTACCTCTACCCGATTAATGCCACAACAACATTATCAAAATCTTTTGCTTGATAGGGCTAATGTCATGCATCCTTGGGACGCAGAGATAGCTGAGCATCTAAGCATAGAGAATCTTGATGAAAATCAAATTCTAATGGCATTAAATAAAAGTATTGCGAGTGGTCGCGTTAAAGCAACTCTTGCCACTAACGATGCAAAAAGTGCACTACAAACATTTGCGCTATTAAAAAACGGTAAATTAACTAACGCAGCGGGTATATTGTTTTGTAAAGATATTGAAAGCTATTTTCCACAAAGTATATTACGTTTGGCAAAATTTAAAGGTTCATCGAAAAGTGAGTTATTAGATAGCAGAATAATTCACGGCAATATTTTTCATTTATTAGATGAGGCAGAAAATTTTTTGATGCGTCATATGTCGATTGCAAGTGAATTTATCCCAGGTAAATTAGCGAGAAAAGACCATCCCGAATATTCAACACGCGCGGTAAGAGAGGCCATGGTAAATGCTTTATCTCACAGAAATTATCGTGATGATAGCGGCTCTATTAGTTTTATGCTCTACACAGATAGGCTAGAAATTACGAATTACGGCACCTTGCCTCGTGGCATTACATTGAGTGATTTAAAACAAACACATGAATCTTTTCCAAGAAATGCCAACATAGCTAAAGTTTTATATAAGACTGGTATTATTGAATCTATTGGCACGGGAACTCAAGAAATACTGTCAGAATGCGCTGCCATTGGTGCGCCGGAACCTGAATATCTTGAGCGTGGCTCAACATTTGTTGTTATATTCTATAAAAATCAACGAAAACGTAAAGAGCATCACGAGATCACTCCACGCCAGCAACAAATTTTAGCTATTCTGGCTAAAACGGAGATATGCTCGATTAATCACATATTGCAAACTTTAGATAATCCCCCCACTGATCGCACACTGAGAAGTGATCTTGCTCAATTAGAAAAGTTAGGTCACATTGCACGGGCGGGGCAGGGGCGCGCCACAATGTGGCATCTTGTGAAATAGTTTTCCGGAAATTTCCGGAAATTTCCGGAAAGAAAAACCAGTATTGACTGGTATATAACTTGCCCAATTTGAGTACAAAAAGTAATGCGCTCAATAGCACCTTGTAAACGCTCTAACATCGAATTGGTCACGATTGCATCTATCATCCTAAGTAAATCAATTTTTAGTGAATTTTAAATTCTCGTTCTCTTGCAGAAAGTTTTCTACGTTCTTACTGAGCGGCACCAATACTTGCTTATTTCTGCCATGCTCACCTCGCAATAATTGTATTTTGGTTTTGGGTAAATATCAAATGTCAACTAACTTTGCTGGTGACGACAACTAGCTTTGCCGACTTAAGTTGCTAAATTTTCCTTCTTATTTTTTCCTTTCATACGATAACTTTCCCCTGTGATATTAATGACGGTTGCGTGATGA
>JAGKWX010000043.1 GCA_021151585.1 Alphaproteobacteria bacterium
CTTTTAAAAAATGGAAAAATTGATTATTATCTATTTAAATCATAGACTTATGTCTATTTGGGTGTTTTACCCCAAAAATAAGCAAGGCGGCCCCGTGATAGATCAAATCTTAAAAATACTGATGTTTAAGCAAGACAAGCGCGTCACCCAAGTTGCTCGCGAAGCAGATATTCCACAGCAAACATTGCAACGAATTGTGGCGGGCTTATCGCCCAACCCCCATCAAAAAACATTAGGTGCATTAGCAGAATACTTTTCTGTTTCTATCAACCAACTGACGGGCAAAGAACCGCTTCCCGAAGATCAAGCAGTTGTTGCGCTACCATTGGTCAAACCACAAAACATGCACCAAGCACCGCGCCTGGACCAGGTTAACGTTGAAAAATATCTAGAAACGCGAGATAAAAACTTAGTCACTGGCTGCTTAACCGTTGAAGGCGAACCGTCAAATAACACTTTTGTCATCAACATGAATGACTCTTCCATGGAGCCATACGTGCCGCAAAACGCCGTACTTATCTTAGATCATGGCCGAGCGCCACGCGATCGTGATTTCGTCCTAGCCAGCCTAGAAGACACGCAAACCCAGGTGTTTCGCCAAATTTTAATTGATGGCGAACGTCGTTACTTAAAACCCATGAACCCCGATCTAGCCGCCTTTCCTATGCGATTATTAAAACCAGAAGATCGCATCCTTGGCACATTAACAGAATTGCGACACCGTTACGATCAATAGAGACTGAAAATTACCCTCTATGTCGCATCTGCGGGCTCGCCGGACTATCGAAATCAATTTTTCGACTAAGCGACGATTTTTCTCTAAACCTGCTTAATCATCAAAACTTGATTGTCACCCGCAGCTTCAGTACCATTAATCATCCAAACTTATAGGAATCTGTCATGGCACTTATTTCACTTCGCCAATTACTCGACCACGCGGCTGAATATCAATACGGCGTCCCAGCATTCAATGTAAATAATCTAGAACAAATGCGCGCCATCATGGAAGCCGCAGATGAGACAAACAGCCCGGTAATCGTACAGGCCTCAGCTGGCGCAAGAAAATATGCGGGCGCACCGTTTTTACGGCACTTAATTTTAGCAGCAATTGAAGAATACCCCCATATTCCCGTCTGCATGCATCAAGATCATGGCACATCACCTGATGTTTGCCAACGCTCAATTCAATTAGGTTTTTCATCTGTCATGATGGATGGTTCACTCAAAGAAGATATGAAAACTCCGTCAAGCTATGAATACAATGTTGAAGTAACACAGCAAGTCGTCGCCATGGCGCATGCTTGCGGTGTTTCTGTCGAGGGTGAATTAGGTTGTTTAGGGTCACTCGAAACCGGTATCGCTGGCGAAGAAGATGGCTCTGGCGCGGAAGGCGTATTATCTCACGATCAATTATTAACAAATCCAGAACAAGCGGCCGATTTCGTGCAACACACCAAAGTAGATGCTTTGGCAATTGCCATTGGCACCAGCCACGGCGCATATAAATTTACTCGACCACCAACAGGCGATATTCTAGCCATTGACAGAATTAAAGCTATTCATAATCGCATTCCTAACACCCACTTAGTGATGCACGGGTCATCATCAGTGCCGCAAGATTGGCTGAAAATAATTAATGAAAACGGTGGTGCTATGGGCGAAACCTACGGCGTACCCATACAAGAAATTCAAGAAGGTATTAAAAACGGCGTCCGTAAAATCAATATTGATACCGATTTACGCATGGCGTGCACCGGCGCCATTCGAAAATTTCTTGTCGACAAACCAGCAGAATTTGATCCACGCAAATATCTAGGTGTTTCTAAAGATGCAATGAAACAAATTTGTATTGATCGCTACAACCAATTCGGTACTGCGGGTCACGCAGATAAGATTAAAGTATTATCCTTAGAACAAATGTTTCAACGTTACGCTGTGGGCGAACTAGATCCGTTAATACGAAGGTAATCAAAGAAAGCGCTCTGATAAAATTCATCATCACTTGAAGCAACAACTGCACCTATGTCTCGTCAGGTCTTGAGGTGCTAGATTTTCGGGACATGTGGCTATTGTTGATAGTGAGCAGGGCGCGCTAGAAATGCTTTCAATGACAACCGAGCTTGTCGATATGGTCTTTGCTCCTGAAATTAAACAGCTTATCAGTATCATGATAATCTAGAGCTTAGAAAAGCGTTGCCTAAATTTTTAGGTGGTTTATGTTATATTAATGCGCCAGCACCAAAACAAGCAGAGCTGTGCTGGCATTGAACCAGAGCAGCGTGGTAAAGAATTCATTTTAAGCTTTTCTTTTTGCTGAAAATGATGTAAAAAACGTTTATTCTCCAGTACATACAAAAATCATTATGTCCCAGCTTACTTCTTCGAACAAGTCCTCATTAGCGTTATTGTTAAAGTATCATATTAAAGAAAATCATCTGCCATCCGGATTTTCTGTTGGGTTAGGCCAGTGCGCTTTAATGCTTATTGCTGCAGCTGGTTTTCTTTATTTTAAGCCGGCGGCAGATTTTTCTGAACATGAAAAGGTTGGGATTGATAAAAATACACAAGCCATCTTAAATGCAATGAGCACCTGTTATTCTGCGTTTATTGTTTTGTGCGCAGCAACAATCTTTTTCTATCGATTCCATGTTAAGCCTCAACAGGTACCCAAAGAATTAATTGATGCTATTGAAGCGCCTTTTACTGAGGCAGAATATTTGCGCAAAAATGTGATTCTAGGAACAGCTGCTGCTTTATCTGCGGTACCTTTTGTTACTTTGGCGTATATGTCTTACGCTTCTTTACCAAATTATTTGTTTTACCCTTTTTTAGGTTATATATTTCTAGCCAATACTTTTTTACATTTCTTGCCAATTAAGCTTATTTTAGACGACCCTCTTTATGGCGCCATTCCACGTTATATCAAAAAACAACTATGGGATTGCTTAGGATTGAGCGAACAGAAAAAAGCAGCTCTAGATCAACAGGCACAGAGCGAAATTTCTCAATTAATAGGAGCATTAAATTCTCATTTTGCAGCACTGATGAACGATCTTCCAAATGCTGAAACCAATTTAAGCAAGATAAAAGCTTATGATTATGATGACTTTATAACAAATGCTTCTTTTTCCTTACCAAGCACATCTTCACTAACACCCCAAGAGAAACAAGTGACGCGAATACTTGGAGTATTTTTAGTGATCACTTCTTGTATTGGTTATTTAGCAAATCCATACCTTGTGTTTAACCAGGAGCTTGGTTTTGCTGCATGGCAAGCTGCGCTGATCACGCTCACTCCAACGTTTTTTTTAGGCGTTTTATTTACTTACTTTGGTGATACCATGGGCCAAAGATTGTGGTCTGACATCAAATTAAACGCGCAATATTTTTATCGATTTTTCAAGCAAGACCCTACCAATCCCCCTGTGTTTTTTACAACACCTATTTTCAAATTGTATCCAACGACTGCCATAATATGCATATCGTGCAATGTATTTCTTTCAATATTCTCGGCGGCGGCAGCGATGGAGATGATTCATTACGCGTTTTCTAATCAAGCCTCTCAGCAAGCCTTATTATTATTGTACATTATTGCCCAAATAGGCATTACGATTATTGGCATCTATGCTCCGTTAGATTATCAGCAAATGCTAATGACCTATTATGCGTTGTATCTGGAATCGGGCGTAAAGCGTGAAATTATGACCTTTTTTGAAGGTATGAATGCTTTACAGGGAGATTGTTATCGCCTTAAACCGCGCTTGACCCAAGATCAAGAGATAGAGATAGATTTTTCTGAGCAGTCTCTAAAATCGCCTTCGATTTCATCTTGTTTTTCTTGGTGTTATAGAGGCTGGCAAAGTAGCGAAGAAAATAAGCGACCGTTGTTAGGATAAACAGTGTTGCTGTAGACTTAATTCTGAAATACGCTCCTATCAAGCGTATTTCAAGAATATAAGTTTTTAGGGCAAGGCTATGATTCCACAAAGCCTTATTTTAACTAGGTCTAGCATTGGCAACAGGGGTTGGGGTTTGCTGCTCCTGGAGAAGCAAGGTGTTATTTCTATCAAAAAATAGAGGGCTTGCTCTTTTCGGGCTTTCCGGCTCTTCTTGTGAAGATAATCCGCTAGACGTATCCGGGGACTGTAAACCGAGGACAGATGTAAGACGTTGCTCATCATCCTGAGTCTGTTTTTTGTCGGTAAGAGTAGTGATACGCTCTTCTGTTGCCCCACTCAGTTGAGCAACATGACTATTGATATCTTTTTCTGAAAGAAAAATTTTTTTCTTGCTCGATTTTTGTTTTAAAACATGGTTTTGTTCTGGAGTGTCTTGTGGTTCACTCTTGCGTTGTTGTTGTGCACGCTTCTTTTGCGAATCTGCTAAAGTCAAAAAATGAAAATCATCTGATTGAAAGCTGTTAAAGCATTCCAATACCTTTTTATTTGTTGAATTTTGACCAAAAAAATAAGCAAGATAAACATGTCTTTCAGGAGTGATTAGCTGATTAATTTCAGGTAGCAAAGCATTTCGAGGTATTGCGTGAGAGCGACACATTTCAACCATAGCCAGCTCTTCAAGGACATACGCTTTGCTTAACTGAGTAGCCATTACAATATCAAACTCAATCCGGTCATCATCGTTGTCTTCAGATTCTATTTTAGCTGCTCTTTGAATAAAACCTTGCACAAAGGTTCCGACAGTGTGATCAACAAGATCGTGAAATTTTCTTATTTTTGGAGCCCGGTATTTTTCCTTGTACTCATCTTCGCTAATAGGGGTTGTGCCTTCGGCGCGGTACATTCTATCGATGTATTCTTTTTTCAAAGAGTAAGTCTCATGCGAGGTCCAATCATCCCAGCGTGTAAAACTCACTGGAATAGTAAACTTGGGAATATGACGAGCGGCTTTTTCGCTAACACCTTCTCCACGCCACCTTGCTTGAACAGCATTAATCCAATTCACCCCATCTTCTAAAGCACGCTCTAGGGCTCGTGTCTGCTTTAAAGATTTTGTTTCAGAGTTATTGGTTTCTTCTTGTTGAATAGGCATCTTCATTTCTTCTGTAAAACGATGAAGACTATCGACGACGACAATAATGCAGGCTGCAAAATTCTCATTAATTAACTGAACAGTTTGATCCCAAGCATCTTGTTCATGGTACTTTTGACCGACACTAATAGGTAGGATACAAATAGAAGATTTGGTCGCACCTCTAAGGCTATCGCCTTTATTCTCATCTCTGAATTCTACAATATCTACTGGCATGAAAAATACCTCCGTCACCTATGATTCGTGACTGCAAATGATAAAAAAACTGCGCTCCGTGCATAGTCAAAAATATCCATAATAGACTCTCTCCATTCTCTCACAAGAGGACGTTTACAGCAATCCTAATTGTTTGTCGGCAGCCTAGGCGGCGAGAGTCCTTGACTAAGCAAGAGTTGTTGTGTTGAATACTTGTGCTATCGAAAGTATGAATAAGGGAAAATGATGACTAGCACTTGGAGCCAGATTAGTTTGCAAGAGATTATTTTTTACATGCCCGGAAATGTTTATTGGACTGATAATCACGGAGTATATCTGGGATGTAATGAGAATGTGGCCAAGATCCTAAAACTCAATTCCGCTGAAGAAATCGTTGGGAAAACAATCAATGAATTGCTTCTTGATCAAAGAATTGCGTCCAAAGTTTCTGAAATAGATGCGGAAGTTATTAAACATGACAAGGAAATCGTCTCTGAACAACATGCGTTTGATGAAAATGGTAAGTCGGCAGTGTATTTTACGAGAAAACTCCCGTTGCACGATAAAAAAGGCGAGGTAATTGGCGTTCTTGGCGTATCACTCGATATTACTAAACGCAAGCTTGCTGAGCAAGAAGCGCTTCTTGCGAAGGAAGAAGCCGAAGCAGCGAATCGCGCCAAAACGGAATTTCTTGCGAATATGAGCCATGATATTAAAACCCCCCTGACCGGCATTATCGGGGCTGCT
>JAGKWX010000044.1 GCA_021151585.1 Alphaproteobacteria bacterium
ACAAGCATGGCATCACGGCAACGGATGCATTGAAAACTCTGTTCGATGGAAAATTGCCTGAAATCTTCAGCATTCAAATGAATTGAGCTGAATACTTACTTAATTTTTTACTAAACATTTTATATTGCTCTATAAAGAGCGTGATAATTTCATAGTATTATTATACTCAGTATGTACATGTGGAGTAGGGCAGAGTATACTGCATTCCTTTTAGAATTTAAGGAAAAACGCTCATGTCACGCCAAAACGAAGTTGTCAGCACCATTGATAACCATATTTTCACCTTGCGTGGCGAGCGCGTTATTCTTGATTCAACTTTAGCCGCTTTATATGGTGTTGAAACCAAGGTGCTGCTACAAGCCGTTAAGCGTAACCAAGACCGCTTTCCCATTGATTTTATGTTCCAACTCAATGAGCAAGAATTCGAACACTTGAGGTCACAATTTGTGACCTCAAGTTGGGGTGGCCGCCGCTACGCTCCTTACGCGTTCACCGAGCAAGGGGTTGCAATGCTATCCAGTGTATTACGCAGCCCTCAAGCCGTTCAAGTCAATATCGAGATTATGCGTGCCTTTGTAAGACTTCGTCAACTACTCGGTTCGCACAAACAACTAAAAGCGCAGATTGAAACCTTAGAGAAAAAATACGATAAGCAGTTTAAGATCGTCTTTGATGCCATTCATCAACTAATGGAACCACCAACACCTAAAAAGAAAAATCCTATCGGTTTTGCACCGTGGACTGAAGAAAAGCCTGCGAGTAAGAAATAGGCTTTTTTATTATGAAATCCAAGAAAGCTAAATTGGTTGACGCCATTAAACCTTTATTTCTGCCGTTTGAAGACCTTTCAACCATAGGCAAAGATATTATTAAATTCGCCCGTGACGATTATAATAAAATGATTGGAAGTGCGTTGATTGACGCAAAAGATGACGCGCAAACGATTTCTTCTTTCCTACGCGAGTTTGTGGATTCTCCTTTAACCTTACAATCCTATGCCAAAGAAATTGAGCGCTTGCTGTTGTGGTGTATTCATGTGGTTAAACTTAATATTTCAAGTCTTCGACGTGATCATTTAATTGAATACCAAGCGTTTTTAAAAGACCCTGAACCACAAGCCCTGTGGTGCGGGCCTAAAGTCTCTCGACAACTTTCAGATGGCAGTTTGAATCCTCGCTGGCGCCCTTTTTATCATGGGCTTTCGCCAAGCACGATCAGCAAAACCTTAACGATCTTAGATTCATTTTTTAATTATTTGGTACAGACGCGTTATCTAATGGGCAATCCCCTAGCTATCGATAAACGTCGCAAAAAACGACAAAAAACCAAACCACAGATTATTGATCGTTATTTAGAACGTGATGAAATCCACGCAACGTTAGATGCACTGGAAGATTACGCAACACGCGACAATAAGCATATTTTTCAAGTACGCAGAGCAAGTTATATTATTCTATTGCTTTTCTATACTGGATTGCGAATCACAGAAGCTGCGCAACACACCATGGGTAATATTTTCAAGCGCGAAGGCGATTGGTATTTGCGTGTCAAAGGAAAAGGTAAAAAGCAACGTGATATCCCTATGCCAGATGCTTTATTAAAAGCTCTAGCACAATTTAGAAAACAAATTGGGCTTGATTCAGCAGAACCTAAGTTCCGCGAAAAAACGCCACTAATTCCGATGGAGAATTTAAAACAGCCGATCAGTCCACGCCGTATTGATCAAATATTAAAATGGGCTTTTTCATTAGGCGCCGCCCTCTTTGAGCATGACCAACCCCGCAAAGCGTCTAAGCTGCGCGCCGCTAGCGCTCACTGGCTGCGCCACAGTTATGTGACTTATTTGTTGGATACTGGCGCCTCTATCAAAGTCGCGCAAGAAAACGCCGGTCACAGTGATATCAGCACCACCATGCATTATCGCCATGTAGCGCAAAACGATAGACACGAAGAAACACGACAATTATCATTAGCGACTTCAGCCACATTGAAAGGCAAAAAAAGGAAATATTAGTCATGTCTAATTTGAGCATATTAACCGCAGAGGAGCAACAAGCGTTTGATTACCCCCCGCCCTTTCTGTGGAAATACGTGCACTTTGTTTTGCGATTGATCAGGTGTTAGAAAAAGAATTAATTCGATTGAGAACGCCAACCAATAAAATTGGGTGTGCGGACATAAAAAGAGAAAAGTTTCCTAGAGGAAAATTAGAATATTTTTGAGACAATATTTGTTGATTTATTTTTCAGAAGCATAAAAATGATAATGAAATAAAAATACTATGTCGTATTCAGCAATTCATTATGGACTTATATTAAGCATAGTTTGTTATTAATTTAATCAAAATTACTGTAAACTACGTGAAGTAAACTTTTCTCTTTTTATGTCAGCACACCCCTTTAGGGATTTTCTTGCGTCGATCTTCGGCGTATGTCTGAGCATAATTCGCTTTATATTGCCAGGAGCCTAACGCTGTTCGAACAAAGGTAATATTCTTATTTAATTCTCGACTGATTGTGGATTTGTGAACACCCACTTCTTTCGCAATATCTTCTTGCTTATAACCTGCTTTCCACAAAGCGCCAATTTCACAACGCTTCAAGTAATCTAAATGCTTGTATGCCATCGTACAACTCCTTACTTTTATAACCGGCGGGATTATAAACATTCTCACTGGTTATTTATTGGTCAAAAGTTGCATTTACGACTTGAATTCAAGGCTGATTTAGCTTTATATTAATCAATACTGTTATTGATTAATATATATCTTATTGAAAAATAAGGATATGTTTGTATTTTTTTAAAAATCATACTTCCATTAAAGACTTCAACAGCTGTTTTCAACTATGATTTTTGAGAGTATCATGCAGCAACTCAACTTTATTTTTAAAGTTAAAAAATTGAAAGCAACGTTATGTACCAAAGATCTAGTAATAGTAAAGAAAAACTCGAAGAATTTGCTGTAGAAAAAAAACGAGACTATCAAGACCTATGCTTTTTTTTAGCGACTGCGGTGGATACAGAGGAGTTTGCGAAGAAACTTGCCGATTTTATTGACGCAGATCGTGATATCAATGCTCTTAATCTTGAGGGCAAGACGATTCTTGATGCGTGTGACTGTATGTCTGTGGCAGTTCGTGATTATTCCCGTCGAAGGGGCATGATTGTAAACGCCGGCGGCAAACTAGGGAGAGAGGTTTCTAACGCTGCTCAGCTAAGGGCTGCAGAGTCAATAATTCCTGGTTTTGATAGCCTATCTCTTGGCAACGCTGGGGCAGCAACGCTTTCTGCATATCGTAAATTTTCATTTGAAGATAAAGAGCTGCGAACTGTATCAGAATTTCTAGCTGAGCCCATAGTTCAATACCCCGCTCAAGAAGGTGACGTAGATATTTGCGCAATCCTTATAAAAAATAAACCGGCTATAGGCAAATTGTTTGACGCTGGTAGCTTCGTCAGCACCCTATTCTTAATCAAGGATGATTGGGTTATTACAGCAAGACACTCCGTAAATTACAGCAAGCCAGAAAACTTAACCGTAATGTTTGGGGATGAGGATTTTGATGAAAGTATCGCAATAGCTGTATCTGGCGCTATTGAAGGAGGCAGAAAATTTGGATTAGATTATGTGATTTTAAAACTATCTACCCCGGCTGTTAATATAAAGCCTTTAATTTTAAATACAGGAAACTCCTCTACTTCGTTGTTATTTGTCGGTTACAATCAAGAAGCCATTTTACAATTTAGTACAAATCCTGACTTTAACTTGGGAAATCTTGATCAATTAAGAATAGTGGGTTACCAGGGTACGGGCGCTTGTTTTTCTGGAAGCCCTTATTTTGATTTAGATGGCCAAGTTTGCGGACTTCATTCATGTGCTTCAACGGATCAAAAGACTGGTATTTATATTGAAACTATCATTGAAGCCAATGTAGATGGCCCGTTAGCTTGTTTGATACGAGGTGACGATGTTTCTAATAAGCCGCTATTGCCGGGACAATTTTTTGGAAAATTTAGATCTGAAACAGCAAGATTTGAATATGATGAACGAGGACATTTAGACATGTCTGTCGATATGTCATCAGGGAAAGCAGTTTTTAGTGCGACAGGCGCGCCTAACAACCAAGCACAAGTTGCTCCAAAGCAAAGAATCGCCACACGGCTTAATCGTCTGAGTACTTCTGGAAAAATATTAACAAGTGTACAAGAAAGTTTTTTAGCAATAGGTGGAAATTATGCGACTCCAGCAGCTACAAATATTCAAATAGCACATAACATCGCAATTAGTGCCATTAGAGCTGCGCTGGTGAATAAATTGAATACTCTTATATCAACAGCAAATGAGGCTGCTGAAATGAAAGCTACATGTGATTTTGCAGATGCAATAGCTTCTTCTGACGATGAAAGCCCCGCTGTAGCTAAACGTCCTGAAATTAAGAAAAAATTACCAAAACTTATACGCAGAATACGCACCGAAAAAAAAAAGCCGGAGGGATAACACAGCATGTCGCAAGTAGCTTAATAGCTGATGTAAAAGAAATATTACCATTAATAAATAAACGTTCAAAAAACTTAATGCCGGGGCATGCTGCAGTAAATGAGCGTCTCGTCAGAGATCATAGAGATCCGCATTTGACGAAAACGGCTACAGGGTATGAAGAGACGGATATTTCAAAGTGTTTATCACGTACCGCAGATGCTTTTTTTGGAGAACCTTACTTGCCAAAATCAAAATCAGGAATGCTTGCATCTTCTTCAGTAGATAGCGGCAATGATCCGGTGAATGCTTATTATGCCCCGTAGAGTATTATGCCAATCCAACTTTGGATTTATTGAGCTTTTCTAGAAAAGGAAAATAATTCACTATTAATGTAATATATTTAGTATTTTAGAATTAAATATGAAAAAAAATGAAATTCTTGTCTCAGAAAAAGCAAGCCATGTACCAAGTTTATATACCATGCTATCTGGAATTACTAACACAGGAATAAAATTTTCTATTACGGCATACGATGTTATCTTTCTTGCAAGACAAGTTATTCTTAGTATGTTAAAAACAAGAACAGAAAATGATGCCGATGGATCTATATCTCACCCCTTTGCTTTAGATAGCGATCCGTTGTCGTGGCTACAAATTTCTTCTCAATTCAAGCCCGTAGATTCAGGAAATTTGCGATATTTTAAGATTAACGAGAAGCTATTTTCTGTTAACGAGCGCAATAGATACATGGCTTATCATCCTGTTTATTCAGAAGAAAATATGTATGATTTCTTAATGAATTTATTTCCATCGTTTTTAGATGTCTCAAATGAAGAAATAGATACTATGCGTTTGTCAGAAATTAAAATTGACAATCCCGACAATGCTTTAGATGTTATAAGCCAGAATATAAATTTGTTATTTTATTTAATTCAGTCTATAGAAGCCAAGTATAAACAATTCGATTTCAAACTTCATTTCATATCTGATATGGTTGAGAACCAGCTAGATTATCATAAAATATATCTCATTATTGAAGACGGAAAAATAAAATATAGAACTATTCTTACTCCTGGTAATGATTTGATTGAGCTTGAAGATGAGCTTTTCCTCGAAAACAATGAACTATATCAAGCTATTAGTGAAAAAAGATTACAAGATGTTAGCCCATTATGTAAAAAAAAAGTAATTATTCAACTCCTTAGCATTTTTTTTATATTTTCTAAGTCCATTTATCAGATATAAATTTTTAACTTTAAAGCATTAAAGTTTTTTCAAAAAAGTGAAAAAAACACTTGACACGCTTTTTTCTATTTTTTTGGATTTTTATTTCCGACATAGAATTGGCTTTTTTTGTTGAGTTAAACAGGTAAATATGCCCATTATGCTGTTTTTATTTTTTTGCGCCACCACCCTCATGATCATTTTTTTAAAATCGCTCAAAACGCATTTAAACGCGTAAAATTTTGATTTAAAAACCCGTGTTATGATACGTCATCGATAAACACATATTG
>JAGKWX010000008.1 GCA_021151585.1 Alphaproteobacteria bacterium
TTTCCTTATATTGGTTTGATTTAAAGTTTGCACTTACATCAAAACCGGAAACTCTCTCTTTTGCAAGAGATTTGTCAGATCAGATCGAAACTAATTCACTTTATTGCAATTATCAGCGTTTCCTTTACTTGATTTGTGATATGCGAAGAGATAGGAACACATTATTTGCTAGAAGATTATTTCACTAACTGCTGGCTTTCGTTATCCTGTTTACGATTCCACTCCACTCCACGGTATGCGGCACATCTTCAATCCAAATTTCATCACACTGCAATTGATCCGCAAAATGCAATTGCTCATACAAACGATGTGCGTAACCTTGTGAATCTGATGGCATGACGATCCAATGACTGATGTCATGATTGGGTATGGTGCTGCGATGTGGAATACGCGAATCATATATTTTTACACGATGTTGCTTCGGCTTGCGTGTGCTTAAAATGACGATATTTTTGTTTTCTAATGCTTGATCGATTTGTTCTGCTGAGAGTAGTTTTGTTTTGGTGTGGGGGGCGTAATGTGAGGGTAATGCACCAGAAACACGCAATGCCGCTTCTTCTGACATAAGCGATGCCCCCTCTACTGTATCACCCCAGCGAAGGCTGGGGCCCAGTCTTATTTCTATCATTTCACGACTGATCATCCCCGGCCGTAAAATTCGCGGACTATCCGTCGTGCAATCAATAATCGTCGATTCAATCCCAATCCCGCAATGTCCACCATCCAAAATAATATCGATTTTTTCACCTAAATCTTGGCGCACATGTTCTGCAGTGGTTGGGCTTATATAACCAAAACTATTCGCAGAAGGTGCTGCCAGTCCACCGCCAAAGGTTTTCAATAATTGTTGTGCGACAGGATCGTTTGGAATGCGAATACCAACACTATCTTGTCCGCCGGTCACGGCATCCAAAACATGTGCTTGTTTTTTTAAGATCAAGGTCATGGGGCCTGGCCAAAAATGCTTGGCTAAGGTCAATGCGTATTCAGGAATCTCACGCGCCCACTTCGACAGATGATCAATATCCGCAATGTGTACAATTAATGGATGATTTTCTGGCCGGCCTTTGACTGTAAAAATTTTACGCACTGCGATTTCATTCGAGGCATCACCCGCCAAGCCATATACCGTTTCTGTTGGCATGACGACGAGCTCGCCTTTTTTCAAGTATTCAACAGCTGTATCAATTTGGGATTGGCGAATTAGTGGGCGCATAGTAAACTAGGTTAATCTTTTTAAATTGTGTAGATAAGATGGTACCAGAAGACGTTCTCGCAAGTCCAAATAATATGTCACCTATGGCTACTGTGTTAGGCAAACAGTGGTTGGAATTGCCCCAAGACTTGTATATTCCGCCGGATGCTTTAGAGGTTTTTTTAGACGCGTTCGAAGGGCCGTTGGATTTTTTACTTTATTTAATTAAAAAGCAAAATCTGGATATTTTAGATATTCCGATTGCACGTATTACTGAGCAATATTTAGAATATATTGCATTAATGGAAGGATTACGTTTTGAATTAGCTGCAGAGTATTTAGTGATGGCTGCAAGTCTTGCTGAAATTAAATCGCGTATGTTATTACCGCGCCCGCCAGCTGTTGATGGTGATGAGGTGGAGGATCCGCGTGCGGAGTTGGTTAGGCGCTTGCAAGAATATGAACGTTACAAAAAGGCTGCAGAAAAGATTGATAATTTGCCACGCATGGAGCGTGATACTGTAAGAGCTTATGTAGATTTGCCGGAGTTATCACAAACACGCCCATTGCCAACTGTAGAATTAAAAGAATTACTATTGGCTTTCCAGGATGTATTGCAACGTGCAACCTTGGTGAAAAAGCATTTAGTGCGCATGGAACCTTTGTCAGTGCGTGAGCGTATGAGTGATATTTTGCAAATACTCGGTCAGGAGTTAATAGAATTTCATCGCTTATTTACTGTTGCCGAAGGGCGAGCCGGTGTTGTGGTGAGTTTCCTGGCAGTCTTGGAGTTGCTCAGAAACTCAGCGATTGAAATAGTGCAAGCGGAACCGTTGAGCCCGATTTATTTGCGGACGTTGGTAGTTTAGGCCTGTTTCCGTTGTGCCGGACGATTTTTTAAACATGCTTGCAGATTACCGATGGCAATAGCGACAAAAATCACCCCCTTTTTTTCAAAGTGGGTGATCTTCTTCAGCAGAATGTGATGTTAATAAAAAATCTCAAAACACCTTAGATTCTCGTTTTGCTTTATTGTGCATTGCGCTGAGTTTTCTGGTGGCATTGGAGTTGCTTAGAAACTCAGCGATAGGATGTGTCCAGGCAGAGTCTCTAAGCCCCATCTATGTGCAGGCGGTGTGAGTTAACTTATAGAGTCACTACGTTACGGCAGAGCATAGACGATACTTAATAACGTTTTATTTCCCGCCACCCGCTTCACGTAGGCTTTTGAGTTTCTTGTCATCTTCACTGGTCTCAAGCCTATCTTTATATGCCTGCTTACCTGCTTGAGCGCCTTTCTCAGGTTCTCTGGTAGACGCATCAGCAGAATGTGATGCCGTATCCGCTGATTTTTGCGCAGCACTTTCTTGCGAGCCTTGGATTTTTTGCATTGCATCATTGCCAGCTTCAAAGCGAGCATCATGACCAATCCAACGCATGAGTGAGTTAGGGATGGCTTCTATTACAGAAAAAG
This sequence comes from Alphaproteobacteria bacterium, assembly GCA_021151585.1. Lineage (GTDB taxonomy): Bacteria > Pseudomonadota > Gammaproteobacteria > JAGOUN01 > JAGOUN01 > JAGOUN01. Next base: position 2,670 of record JAGKWX010000008.1, read on the forward strand.
ATTTATTCACGCAAGCCATGATAAGGCCAACATAAGTGGTGACAAATAGCATGGCTTCAATGCCGCTAACGGTATGATGTCCATCGCTTATACCGGCATACTGTGTGGCCGAGTTATTGGAAAGTAAATTGACGACCGCTGTTTCAAAGCCAAAATTAATGAATTGAATAGAAATCCAGCTCAAGATAATGCCAGCAATAAAGCCAAGTACGATTAAGCCAGGGCGTAAAAACATATTGACCATCAGCATAATGGCAGGTTCTGCTTTACCAAGGACGGGATGTTGCCCATCCGGGTGTAAGACACCAATCGCTACAATAGGTGCGGCAACGATGGTTTCCAGTGTGGCAATGAGCCAGGCGATTACGGCTAGGGAATAAGCTAATACGGGAATAAAGGGAATAACCACCGCTAATGTTCCGCCGAGGGTTAACATGGCTGCCATAAAGGCAAACAAGCCAGGAAAAACAGTCGTGAAAATTAAGGCAAGAGCAGCAATTATCCCAGTCATAATCGCTAAGGTAGATGGCGCGGTGAAAAAGCTACCTAAGGCTCCGCTGAAACCCATCGCCATTAATCCTAAGCCTGTAGCGCCCATAAGCGCTTGCAACGTAGTAAACACTACTTCAATACTATAAGTAATATGGTGCCCCAATTCTTGAGCTGCGACCATGGGGTTTTTGTTTTTTTGAAAGTGATTAGTCATTGATTCTAATACGTCCAAAGATAGAGCGGCGACAACGCCTGTTGCAGAAAATTTACCTGAATCAAAGTCTTTATGCAGGCTGTTGCTATTACTGCCACCATCTTTACGTGTTTTAATTAAGTCGTTCATAAATTGCGTCGCCCAGCCGTCGGGTGCTGAGTCGCCGCTTGCGTATTTCCACACTGTTTGGTCATAGTATTTGTCTGGATTAGCTGAGGCGCCAATATAGGGTGCGTATTGAGAATCTGTGCTCCAGCCATTGTTAAAGCCTGTTGCGCCGCTGTCGCCAGAAGATTTAGCAATATTCCAGTAAATACTGCCTAAGCTGGCCCAGCCATAGGCTTTAACATCATCATAGGCTTGATTGCCATCGCCTGTATCTTCTCCAGCGTTAGAATTTGTAGGATTATCTGGGTCGGGGTTGTCTAGTGCTTGATTGTTTGCTTGCGTCACGTAAGATTGATAAGTTTTTTCAACTTCAGAAAGAAAATCTGCGCCAACAAATTCAAACGTGTCTTGCATGACAGCATCTTCTACAGGATCACTTGCTGTGCCGTTAGAGTTGGTGGTCGATCCTGCTGTGCTATTCACCATGTAATAGGCGGCAGCATTTAAACTTGGCATAATCGCTGCATAGCCGTCTTCAATTTGTTGAAAATTCTTGGAATTAATACCATTAACGACTATTGAACCGCAAGTGCGTGTCACTGGGTTGTGGGTGACTACCCCAGTAATAGGATCTGTGCTTGGTGAATCTGCGTTTGCGTTAAAGGTATAAACAAGCGATGTTGGGTTGTTGTTACTGTCGCGAGTCATCGTCGGCGTTGGTAGGGAAATGAACTGAGGATTTACATCAGGAAATTCTTTTTGATAGGCTTGCATGCAGCTTAAGCCTTGGAAAATGTTAGTTACCATGATGTCGTAATCTGAATACTTTTGGTCACCATCGGATTGTTCTGTGTCGCCGGCGACATAAATTTTTTGGCCGGAGTAGAGGTAATCAACGACTTTATTGGTCAAACTATCCGCGGCACCAACACCCTGCACCACCAACCACATCATAAAAATCTGGCAAATACAGTAGCCTGATGCTGTTGGGACTAGCAAGGCAACGCCGGCAACAGTTCGCATGGGCACCCAGATCGAGTTCCAGTTTTTGCCGAGCATTTCGCCTTCGCCGGCTGTATTCATAATACCGACGAAAGTGGTATATCCTGCAATAATCGTGCCCAAAGTCAGGGCAACAGTATTTAATATTTTAAATAACTGCCCCATGATTGAGGAGCCTGTTCCCGATAAAATCGGCGGTACACTGCCAAATAGTTCGGATAGATAGATCATTGATTGATCTGAGCTCGAAGGGGTAAATAGTTTACCGCTTTGAGTGTCGTTTAGTGGTGTTCCCGTGAATGTTTGCGCATAAGACAGCGCTGGCAATAATAAGCACATGCTGAGAAAGCACATAAATGTAAAATGTTTTTTTAATAGGTCAGAAAGTGTCTTTGCGTACATCGAGGCGTCTCTTGTTAATTACCCAGGCCAATTATAGCTTAAGATTAGCTTAAGAGCTAAATATAGTCTATAAATAGGCAACTATTTATGTGACAATAACGAATGTAGTTTTATTTACAAGAAAGCATATGAACGAATTAGTTGAGAATACTGTTGATCATTATTTGCCCATAGTTGAGGCGTTGATTTTTGCTTCACAAGATCCAATTTCTTTAATCCGGTTAGAGCAGCTTTTTGAAGAAGAAGGTCATGCTATTGAACGTGCTGTTTTGAAAGAAGTTTTGGAGAAGTTACAAGCAGTTTCTGAAGATCGGGCGCTTGAGTTGGTGGAAGTTGCTTCTGGTTATCAGTACCGAGTCAAGTCAGTTTTTGCGCCATGGTTAGCACGATTGACCGAAGAACGGCCACAGCGTTATGGTCGTGCATTATTAGAAACTTTGGCGCTGATTATTTATCGACAACCGGTGACGCGCGCTGAAATTGAAGAAGTGCGTGGTGTGGCGGTGAGTTCACATATTTTGCGTATCTTGCTAGATCGAGATTGGATTAAGGTAGTTGGCCATAAGGATGTGCCTGGAAAGCCGGCGTTATTTGCTACAACGCGCGCGTTTTTAGATTATTTTGGATTAAAGAATTTACGTGATTTACCGCCCTTGGAAGATTTTACAAATTTAGATGAAGCGGGCGAACAATTGGAGATGTTATTGCATGAAACCGATGCCGCAGAAATCGAACAGATTGAACGAATCGAAAGGCCTGAAGATGTCGAACACATCGAAGAATGTGAGTCCGCTGGCCGCGTCGAAGAAGTTGAGCGAGAAGAACCATAGTCGCCGCCCAGGACTAGAGAAATCTTTTTCAGCGGGCCCTGTAAAAGGTGGTCTTAATAAGGAAGAGCGTTTGCAAAAATACCTTGCTACTCAGGGTATTGCTTCGCGCCGAGAAATTGAATTATGGATTGCAGAGGGACGCATAAAAGTTGACGGCCAGGTTGCGACATTGGGCCAAAAAGTTTCAGCGGCTTCTAAGATTTCTATTGATGGCAAATTATTCCGATCATCTGTGCCTCGTGATGCGGAGCTTTTTCCTAAAGTGCTGTTATACTATAAGCCAGAAGGCGAAATCTGTACTCAAGATGATCCGGAAGGCCGTAAGACCGTTTTTCAATCTTTGCCACGATTGCGTGGAAAACGTTGGATTATGATAGGGCGTTTGGATATTAATACCATGGGTTTGCTATTATTTACGACTAACGGTGAGTTGGCCAATCGTTTAATGCATCCGAAATATGAAATTGAGCGAGAGTATGCTGTACGTGTCCGTGGTCACGTCACGAACTCTATGTTGACGCGATTACGCACTGGAGTGCCATTGGAAGATGGCATGGCTCATTTTGATACCGTCACTCCTGTTGGAGGAGAGGGTACAAATTATTGGTATCACGTGACGTTGAAAGAAGGCCGAAATCGTGAAGTACGTCGTTTATGGGAGTCAGAAGAAGGTATTCAAGTCTCGCGTTTAACGCGCGTACGTTTTGGTAATATTTCTTTGCCGCGTGATATGCATCGCGGGCGCTGGGAATATCTTTCTAAATTGGAAGTGCAGCAACTTGCCGATCTCGTCGGGTTGAGCTTTTAATTTTCTTGCGTCATAGTTATAGATAGATTTTTTGTTGTCAACAGCCCCTCATGTGGTCTGTTGACGCAGTCGCTGGTTGTCTGTACGGCGAATAGTTCAACCTGGATGCAGTACATTGAGTTTGTTCGCTACAATCCATGTCGGGTAATCTAGAATAAAAAAAATTCACTGCGTTCTTATATTTATTATTGATCTAATCATTTTTATTTATCCTGTTAATAACTTCTTAAGTTTCGTTGAGTAATATTTATTACAAGTCTTGTTATTTTCACTTATCGTATCGGAGCATATCTATGTCTTTTCAGTTTTTTAGTAGAATTCAGGACCATCATAAAGAAAATATGAGTTATATTGCGGGGCAGGGTAAATTGGTTGTTAGTGGAGTGGGCTCTATCACAGGAGGTTCTTTGGGCGCCATTTTAGGTCGCATTATGGATAGTCAAGGTGTTGTTGGTGGAAGTTATCTGTGTTCGCAATTACTAAGCGCAGCAGGTTGTGCTATAGGCACGGCTGTGGCTATACCAGTTATTACACCATTCAGTCTTGCATTTGCCTTATTGCAGGCTGTAGCAAGCAAAGCTTATGAACTTGCGAATAAATTTAACCGTTTTCGATATTATTATGGAATATCAACAAAATTTTTAGATGAACAAGGTAATGCCGCGATGCTTGCTGTTTTGTGTATTGCTACTGCTAGTATCGCTGGTAAAGCTATGTTTATACCTATAGGTAAGGCTATTTTGCCAACTGATCCGGATACTGGGGAGAAAGTTGGCGAAGCATATGGGCCGGCGGCAGGTGCGATTTTAGGTTATTTATCTTCCCATTGTATAGGTAGAGTCAGTGCTTTCTTATGGTCAGTTACGTTGACATTTTTAGCGGGAATGATTTACGACCCTATTGTGTATTGTTTTAAAAATCCATGTTGTAATATGTTCCAACGTAAGAAAGGGTCGTTACATATTTCTTTAACACAACATCCTCAACCTTGAGTCTAGTTGTTTGCATGAAGAGATGATGGACCACATCATCTGAGCATGCTTCGAGGGTAAGATTATCGATGCTCTTGTTTGTGAATTAGAAAAAATTTATTGGCATTAGTTTTATTTTTTAAGCCCGCGTTAAGTTTTTAACAACATAGTCTTTTGCATTATATTAAAATGGGTATTTTATGTTTCATTTCGTTTCACAACAACAAAAAATTTTTACTTGTATAGATTCTGACATTCTGTCGAGTCATCAAGCCAGAGTGCAAAAAGTTATTCGACAGTTACTTGAGGGTCAGACAAAATCTGCAAGTTTGGATCAGCTAAAGCCGGGTTTATATAAAGTGCGTTTGAATAATAAGTTGCGTTTATTTATCGCGCTGAGGCCTAATAGTTCGGGGCTCTGTCATCTTTATTTGCTCCATATTATGGAGAATCATAAGTATAAGTTGCCTTTAGAGGTTGTGAGAAAACTAAAACAACAACTTGACACGGGCGATATGGCAGGCTTTCATCCTTACGAATTCGGTGTTGACATGAGCTCAACAACTGCAGATATCGATGACGCTGATCTTGATTTGCTGCCCTGTCAAATCGAAGGTGTTCGTTTGCTTGGTCGAACCTTGTTTCAATTAACAGGGGAGCAACAGGCGCCTTTACAAGATGCAGGATCATTTATTTTATATGGACAACCTGGCGCTGGAAAATCATCTGTTTCAGCTTTTTTAATCGAACAATTAATCCGTATTTTACAACCAACAGAAGACGGCGAAAAGCGCACTATTGTTTACGCCGCACAAACTCCACGTTTAGTCACACAAATGAGGCAGGATGTGAATAATATGCTGCGCGCATCTTTTACAAATGCGCAACGCGAAAAAGTGGAGGTGATATTTAACACCACCCAAGAGTTATATTCTCAAGCGGGCTTTGACTTTGATACGTTTGTAGGCGATGAATATTTCAAGGAATATATGATGTTCATCAGCAAGGATATTAACGAGTACAGTCAAGCTTGTAAAATACCCGAGGATATTCGACCTGGAAAAAAATCATTGTCAAACTATGTTTTAAATGCCTTGTACCAAGAATTGTGCTTATTAGCGCCGTGGAATGCTTACCCACCTAGTTCAGATGAAGAGCATGTATCGGAAAAAAATTCTTATTTTAAATTAAAGGATTTCCCTGGCGCTACTAAAAAAATAGAAGCATTGTTAAAAAATTATCGTCAATATTTGATTGATAATAAGCGATATGATCCAGGTATATCGCTAAGCGAAAACGGAGAAAAACGCTATTTTTATCTGATTTTAGACGAAGCACAAAATATCACCTTAAATGCTGTGGCATACTTTGCCAAACAAGCTGATAATATTTGTTTGTTGACGGATGATAATCAAAACACAACTGCGCCGAAATCTAGTTTGTTGTTGAAAAAGAATTTATTGCAAATTATCTGTAATAGCAATATTCCAGCATATCATCGCAAAGCAATACCATTGTATCGTTTATCTCGCTCATTTCGTTGCTTGCCTGCAATCAGGCGCGTTGCTCACTCTATTTTAGAAATGCGTGATCGTTTGGCGGGCATCAGTCCAGAACAAACCGATATTTCTGCCGATGGTTTACAAGGCAAAGCAGAGATTTTCTTGGTAAAAAATGATGAAGAAAATCGTGAGGCAATTGAGAAAGTGCTTAGCAAAGTATCAAGTTACAAAAAAACTGAGATTGCCATTTTATGCCTTGAATCCAAAGAATTAGTCAGCGAACTCTTTCCAGGCTATCTTGTTTTTTATCCTCATGAGATTCCAGGGAATGAATTTTCGGCGGGTGTGTTATATCATCCCTTGAAACAAAAGCGCGAGAACAACCCTTATGTGGATATTAATACTCAGCTACCGAATAAACATAAACATGACTCAGTTCCTCACAGCGTCAAGCATGCTACACAAATAATTGACACTCGTTTTAGTCGTTCTTTGCAAGAGCTGTACATGATGCTCACGCGTTTTATAGATGATGTTACGGTAATTCAATATAAAAAAGACTGGAATACTCATATTCTTGACGAATGGAAGCCATATTTCACTGCTCATGCTGCACTGCCTGTTGAACAAGAGAATCTATCCGTTACTGATGATCAGGCAACTGAATCAGATTGGTTGGAGCGTCTTTTGGACTTGCGTTCTGCGGATGCGCCGGATATTGAACAAATTCGCCGGTATGTTATTCAACATTTATATCAGAATCTTACAGAAGATCAGCGTTATCAAGCCTTTGAACAAGCTTGGCGCATCCATACTTCGCTTGATGTGGCTCATCATGGTGAAGCGGTGTCAACTTTATCGACAAGTAGTGCTAACGCGGTAGAACAAGAGTTAGTCGAGACTAATAGTAAGATTTCTTCGCCAGAAAAGATAGTTAATAATCCAAACAGCAGCGCATCGGATATTACAAAAGAAATCGCCTATATTTTAAATAATTTTAAAAAAAATAGAGCATCAGGTAAATCTCGTTTGCTAAAACTGCTCGAAGATGAGCGACATTACTCCGTTTTGGTTCAACAAGGTGCGACTGAGCAGTTGGTAAATTTTCTACAAGATGAGGATAACAGTATCGATGTTAAAGACAAAGAGCTTGTCGCGCGAGCGCTAGCCACTATTTCAGCTAGTAAAGATAACCATCAAGCGTTAGTTAGCGCTAAGGCAATAGGAGTTTTGCATAAATCGCTGCGTCTGTCGGAATCGGTTGGGGCAAGCGCAATGATTGCGTTAAATAACATGGCGAAGAATAGTCGCTGCCATGAATTATTTTTTAAGTATAAAGTGGTTACGCCAATCTTGGTATTAATAGTTGACTCACGTGATTATCTGTCAGCATATGCAGAAAGTATTACCTGGGAATTGTTAAAAAATAGCAACAATTTTTTTCTAAGCAACTTTCAAGACGACGTTACTGCTTGGTTATTATCTTTTTTTATAAAAGATCAGTACAAAACGAAAAAAAGCATTTTTCTTGCTATGATTATGTATCTTGTAAAATATCCGAAAAACGAGCGATGCATAAATGACAGTTTGTTTTTTGTGAAACTCATGCATACCCTAAATAACTATAATACAACTTTTTCACAGGATGATACTGATTTTTCATTGTTGAAAGGCATGATCTATGCTTTAGGTGTAATGTTGATGTTTGAGCCAGCAAGAAAGCTAATAAATCGATCCAAAAATTTGATTCCATTAGTGTTAGATTTGTGTAAAAACAAAAAGCTTGAACGATCTACCGTTTTGCAGTTGTTTTCAGCATTTTCACTTCCTTCCAAACCCCCTTATCTTGGTTGTTTATTAAACCAAAAGGATGCTCTGAGTTTTATATTAAGCTCGTATAATCGAGGACCAGCATCAAAACTAATACTGGAGAATATTATTACTCATGCGCGTATGCCTGATACTGTGAGTATTGTGATTCAAGAGCTAATCCAAAATTATAAATGCTACAATATTAATGCAGCAGGCGCTTTTAAGGTCTTGGACTTTTTGGCAGGCTATGATATTCCCTTATCTTGTAAAACTAATATTTTTAAATTTGTTTACTATTTTATACTGAACTCTAATTTAAGAGTCAAATTATCAGCGATTAAAATACTTCATCGTGCCGCACTTACTCGCGAGCTTCATGTTGTTATGCGCGATGCAGGCGCCCTCTGTTTTTATCGTGCTCTATTGGCTGATGAAGATAAAAATGTGCAAAACGCGAGCATGCAGGCTGCGTTGTCTATATCCTATAATCCTGAAAACCATCCTGCTTTATGCGAAGCTAATGCAATTTCATTTTTAATCAAAATCTGGTCATTGAAGCATCAATTTATGCAAGATCAAATCCGGGTATTCTTTGCTTCTTTAGTTAACGTGGAGCGTTTAGAAAACCTAAGCAACGAACAACTGTGCTTAAAACAAGACGAAATAATACTCCAGTTGTTGCTAGCTCAGCAGGGCGATGTGTTTACAAATTCAAAATCCATACTGGTTGATACTACTGATAAAGCTAGATGGCCAACTATGGACAGCCATGAACTTATGCAAGTGCTGGGTCCTTATTGTTTTATGGCTATACAACAAGGTGCGTTAACACTCACTGAAATCATGGAAGCAAATTTCGAAAGGTTGATGATATTAACGAGCCCCGTTATTAACGCTCTTGTTGTAGAAAATGTCTTTACTTTTAATGATCTGCATTTATTGGAAGGCTATCAGCTACAGCTATTATTCAGTAATGTTCGATGTATTAACGTAATTCGAAATCGTGTGTTGACACTCGAAGATGTAGCTCATATGGATCCGCATCAATTTCGAGAATTTATATGCGGTTGTCGTCTTGATCGTGAAGAGTCCGATACTTACTCAGAGAGAGTGTCTGTTGATGTAACATCAGCTGATGTTAAGGCTGCAGAGAAGCGGCTAGAAAAATATTTTTCGGCCCTAGATTATCGATTGCCAGCGCAGACAGATAAAGATAAACCACTCGCTCAAGTTGAGAATGCGCCGCGGTTTGGTAATATTTCTTATTCTCAAATTGCTCAAGATACAAACTCTTGTTTACAAGTGCTAGGTATTGCTAACTGTGAAAGTTTTGTTAATACATTATTAGAAAATTCAGACAAGGATTTTTTTCTGGAAGCCCTGTCTCATGAGATTTTAGAAGCGATTCTTGAAGATGGTTTTCTTGTGAATATGATCGAGGCGAAAGGTGAATTGCATGGTTTGTGTGCTGATTATATCTACGCCCGTACTTCAGGCGCAGCTGAGCAAGCCGAAGCTTTACGCTCGGAACTGATCAAGAAATGTCAAAATAAGGATATCTGTTATCACTACATCAAGGGTATACTTTATTATAATGTTTTTATCGGCCTTCAGAGTGTATTATGTTACGCTCAGGCAAAGGATATTCGGCTACATATTTACTCCACGGATACTCAAGATGGAAACACATTGATACGCACTCATTTTTATCCAGGCACAGAAAAGAGCACCAAAGAAGTGTCGCTCTTATTTAATTCAAATAATGCTGGACATTCTAGTCGTTTTCAAGAATATCATGGCATGGAAAAGCAGTTTTCTGCAGCTAATCAGCGCTTTTTCCAGGGCGAGGTTGATGTGAGTAAATCAAGCGCAAGCAGTGTCCTTGGTTTGGGTTAAGTGGTTTAATTGAGATCTAGTGAGATTTTGTTTACTCTCTAATGGCAAAATCTCTTTATACCTTAAGATAATCTTAATAATAGTGCGATACATTTTCCAAGATTTTGGAGAATAATAATAATGCAATCAACTTTACATAATTTTTTTGTTGTTTCTATTAGCGATGATATCGAAGAAAACCAGGCAAATCCCGAGACTAACTTTGATGCGATAACTCGCTATATCAATGAGCATCGTGCCTTACGATTGTGCGGAGAAAATATTATACAGCGTATACAAGAGATCGTAAGCATAATAAAGAATTTGGATGAAGAAGAGATTGTGCTTGACGAGACTATACATCACATCAACAGTAAGCTCATTCAATTCCTAGAATATATCGCACCTAGGATTCACCCATATACTGGCTTAGGTATTGCCGATCGTGATTATAGTGCAAAGGCGAATCAAATTTTAGACCTGCTTCCGCGTCGCATCGATGCTGACCAGAGTTTTTCTTATCCTAGATTGTTCACTCTATTGCTGGTAGGATTGCCGCTGAGCTTTTTTGTGTATTTTATATACTCAGCAGCCTACTATCTTCAGCCTGGGAAGGAGCAAGATATAAACAAAGGAGTTTATTGTGTTATCGGAGCAGCTGTGCTTGTGCTTGTGCCTGCGTTGTTTTTTTATAAATGGGATCATGGGGCAGGTATAAATTCTCGCCAGAGCCGTTTGACTCGTGCGCGCAACACGCTTGCAGTGAAACTCAATCAGGTCTATGTAGAATATTGTCAGCCAAGACGTGGAGTGATTGATTTTATAGGAGGAGAAGGGCGAAGTAAGCCGCCTCTATGTTTTTATGAACTTGCTGCAAAAATAGTGGCTACATCATTTATGTTTGATCATGATGATATGTATTTCAACAAAACGGTTGATGTATTAGAGCAATTTATTCGTCTTGATCATCGGGATGCGCAAGAATTTAATCGATTAGTGCAAGAACATGCTCCGGATAATATGATTAGTTGTATCGAGCAGCTTGTCGCTATCCCGCTGCTTTTTCATAGTGCTAGCATGACAACAAATCAAGCTTTCATGGGTGAAGGTGGGTATGGATTTTTGCTTAGAGCGGTTAATGAATTGCGGGGTCGATTAGGTCTTGTGCCATGGAGTGAGAGTTTGTCTGAGAACAATGGTATGCTTGTGGCGATGGCGCAAGGGGCAGAGGGTGTAAATTATCGTTTTGCAGCCGTGGGGTCAAGTGCACTGTATGCGCCAGTGTTACATCAAGTGACTCAATCTGTGGATTTAGTTGCTAAGTCTGTTTAACGCCGATTAATATATGTTTTGCGGTTTCACTATGAAATCTCGAATTAGCCACCTCTCCACTAAGTGGAGGGGTGGCACCGCAGCTGCTTATTTTCCAATATATTGCGAGATGCCATTCAGCAACATTTGTACTGCCAATGTTGTTAACAACATCCCCATCAGCCGTTCAATTGCTGTTATGCCGCGGTCGCCTAAAAATTTAGTTAGAAACGTACCAGTATACAAGCATAATGCGGTGAAAAACCATGCAACAAAAATAGTGATACAGCTTTCTAGCAGGTGGTCAGGATATTTTGAGCGTAATAACATCACCATAGCGATGCACGCCGGCCCAACAGTTAGCGGCATGGCAAGTGGAACAATAAACGGCTCTTGGATAAAGCGTTGATCATTTTGTTTTTCGCTAGGAAAAATCATTTTGATCGCGATCAAAAATAGAATAATCGCGCCGGAGATAGTCAGGGCTGCTCGGGAAAGTTGCATGCCATCTAAAATATAGCTGCCACAAAAAAAGAAGATGAATAAAATCAACAGAGCAAAAAAAGATTCGCGTAGAATAATTTTTTTTCGTCTTTCATGTGGGATATGACTTAAAATGGCGGCGAAAACAGGTATGTTCCCTACGGAATCCATGACCAACCATAACATCAGTGCTTCTGCATAAATATTCATGTACATTCTCTCTGAAAAAAATAAGATCATTCTAGATTTTACAATTACAATTCGCTGTACAAGTTTATTGACGACGATGTTAATTGCCAAACCTAGATTATGCCTACTATAACCAATGCTTTAACGATTGCGCTAGTGTCATTCGCTCTTTTATTGCGTCTTTCGTTAAAATAAATCCAAGCAAGCCATGTTCCTGATCTTTAAGATAGGCGCGCGTTATACCATCCACTTCCTCGAATTGCCATTCTGGTTTTGTGACAAAAGGAGGTCGACAGACAGAGATTGGATAACAGCTCGTTTTGATAATGACGGGCATCGCGGGCAAGGAAAGTGGATTAGGATTGTTGGTTAATATTGACGCAAGTGTTTTCGCGCATTGCATAATCGGTGCGATATAAGGGAGTGACCATCCATTGATTTCCGAGCAATCGCCGATAGCATAAATATTCGACATATTTGTGCGTAAGTATGTATCGACAACAACCCCGTGTCGCGTATGAATTCCTGCTTGTTTAGCTAGATCAATCCGAGGTTTTAAGCCAATCGCGGAAAAAACCACATCACTGATAATTTGTTCATTGTTATCTAAGGTGATGACATATTGATGATTGTGGTGGTTAATAGATTTGGCTCGGCGGCCAAGATGCCAGCGCGCGCCTTGCTTTTCTAAGGCTAGTGTTAATTCACATCCAATTTTTTCTGGCAATAATGAGGCTATAGGGAAATGGGCTGATTCAACAATATGGACTTTATAGCCAGCTTGAGTTAAATCATTGGCGAATTCGCACCCAACTAATCCGGCGCCTAACAGGGTGATCGATTGTTTGTTGGTGATTTTTTCGTGAAAGCTTTTATATTGGTAAGCGTCATTGACTTGTAAAACATCGTTGAGAGCATCGCCTTCCAGTAGTGGTACCTGTGTGTCAGCGCCCAGGCAAAGAATGAGGCTATGATATTCTAGGCTTGAATCTTGAGATTGCTCTGGTTCGTGCTCTATCAGGTCTGTTGTTTTGGCAAGTGGTCGAATGATTAAGGTATTTTCCTTAGGAATAATTTTATCAACAGCTGTGTGGGTCAAGATGTCCATGTTGTATTGTGCTGACATTTTTTCAGCACTCATGCTTAATAAAGCATCTGGCGTTTTGCCCATAGAGAGCGCGGTAGATAGCATGGGTTTGGAATAAAAGTCGCCAGCATCGCGTGTAATCATGAGCATAGGCGTTTGTTTGTCACGCTGTCGAATTTCACGCGCTAAATTGTATCCGGCAAGGCCGCTACCAATAATAATAATTGGTTTAGTCATAAAATAATCTTTTAAAAAAACAGTGAAGCCAGTATATTGCAATTTATCAATTAATAGTACTTTTGACGATGATAGATTGGAAAAAAAACCCTGAAATACTTGTGCCTCGCATGTGGTTGCCTTGGGTGAGTCATGCTGGCTCGATGACGCAGGCATTGGAGCAAGCTTCAGGAGTAGCATGCCGTGTTGCGGTGCAGCAAGAAGGATGGGCTCAGCCGTGGAGTGATGAATTAGAAATATTGATGATGTCTGCGAACAAGGATCGTGATTTTGTCGCGGGCGCTCCTGCTCTGGACAAAATGACCGAGCTCTCTCCGCAAATACATGCATATGATAGTTGGGTCCGTGAAGTCGTTTTGACAACGCATCGCCCTGTTATGTTCGCTCGTACTATATTCCCTAAAAACCTTATTGATAAATTTCCAGAGCTTGCAAGCTTGGGTAAGCAACCGCTGGGTAAAACTATTTTTTCTGATGGCAGCCATATATTTCAGCGCGGTAATATCGAATTTGCTCAAATTAACCATGAGCATTTATTGTGGCAACAGGTACCTGAGGCAGTGCGGGAGCAAATGTTTTGGGCGCGGCGTTCACTATTTCATTCGGAGTGGGGTTCATTTCTTTTAAGTGAGGTTTTTTTTTCTTATGTGGCAACGTTATAAATATTACTTGCAATTGATGCGTTTTCATAAACCGATTGGTATTGCGCTATTGTTATGGCCAACGTTATGGGGCGTGTGGTCGGCTTCGATCGGCTTTCCATCAATAAAAATTTTAGTGATTTTTGTTCTCGGAACGATATTTATGCGAGCAGCCGGTTGTGTTATTAATGATATTGCGGATAGAGACTTTGATAAATACGTTAAACGTACTGCGCAGCGTCCATTAACGTCTGGGCAGGTTTCTCTTAGAGAGGCATGGTGTGTTTTTGCTATATGTTTGACATTATCTTTTGTGCTTACTTTGTTTTTAAATAAATTTACTATGCTGTTGGCATGTGTTGGTGCAGGTTTAGCGATTTTATATCCATTCACCAAGCGTTGGATAGATGCGCCGCAGTTGGTTTTGGGTTGTTCTTTTGCTTGGGCTATTCCTATGGCATATGCAGCAATTGAAAACCAATTATCATGGCAATGTTGGTATTTATACGTTTTAGTGGTGTTATTAAGCATTGCTTATGACACATTATATGCGATGACAGATAAACGTGATGATATAAAAATTGGCATTAAATCAACAGCCATTTTATTTGGCGACCAAGATAAAAAAATTGTGCTGTTGTTGCAGTTACTTGTGTGGGTGGGGTTGTTATTTTTCGGTTTTTTTCAACACTATTCTTGGTGTTATCATATGATGAGTTTTTCTTCATTAGGGTTTTTTATTTATCAGCAGCGATTAATTAAGGATCGTGAGCCAGAGAAATGCTTCCAGGCATTTTTAAACCATCATTGGTTTGTGCTATGGGTATGGTTAGGATTTTTGGCAAAATAGTTTGGGTTTTGTTGATATTCTCTGATGAGCTTATCTTCTTCCTTAGTCTGTTCGCTGCCTAGTCGCTATTGTCTGTACGGCGACTAGGTGAAATTCGATCAAGGTTTCATCACGAGAAACTAAGATACCTTAATATACATCGTTTAAATTCGATTCCTGGTTTTTCTCTGTATTCTCGTGGTTGGTCTGGTTGTTTTCACCGTTTTCCATGGGCGGTTCTGTGCCAGCAATAAATAATTCGAATATAGAGGGTGAGTGTGTCGCTGGTACGCGCAGCCCCGTTTCTGGATCTATGCGTACCGAAACTATGCCTTCCGGTCGTGGTAAAGATGTTTCAGGTTGGCCTTTTAAAGCTTCGCGCATAAAATCAATCCAAATCGGTAGGGCGGCTTGTGCCCCGAATTCATGAAGTGATTTGGGTGTATCATAACCTACCCAGACAACGGTAACGATATTTTGATTAAAGCCAGAAAACCAGGCATCATTTTGGTCGCTGCTGGTGCCAGTTTTGCCAGCGATATCTTGGCGATTTAAAATACGTGCTTGTTTACCTGTTCCGCGCCCGACAACATCCTGCATGGCTGAATTTAATAAATAGACAATTTTTGGATCAACGGTTTGTTGTGCGCATTGGTATTGTTCGATATTTTGATCTAATACATCTTCATTACTGAAGCATAATTTAATTTTTTTAGTTTGATATAAAATTTCGTTGTAATTATCAGTAATTTTTTGAATTAAATGTACGTCAAGTTTAAAACCACCATTAGCAAAACGTGAAAAACTATTCGCCATTTGCAAAGGGGTGATATCAGGTGTTCCTAGCGCTAGAGATAAACCTTCCGGCAATTGTTCAGGGTTAAAGCCGAATTTTTTTAAGAATTGTATTGTGTAGGGAATGCTGGTTTGTTGCAGGATGCGTATTGATGCAAGATTTAACGAATCCACTAGGCTTTCTCTCATTCGTACAGAGCCATGGAATTTATGATCATCATTTTCTGGTCGCCAAATTTGACCGCTGCCATCATCGATGACAATCGGCGCATCATTTTCTATGCTAGCCAGCGTCATGCCTTTAGCAATGGCTGCAGCATAAACAAAAGGTTTAATGCTTGAGCCCACTTGGCGACGAGCTTGTGTGGCGCGATTAAAGTGGCTTTTATTGTAATCAACGCCGCCGGTCATTGCTAAAATAGCACCTGTATTCGGATCAAGCGCGATCAATGCGCCTTCAACTGCTGGCGTGTAATTGTCAAGGTTGGCATCGGCTGGAATGCGGTGGTGGCGTTGTTCATAGGCGATTAGACCATCGCGCAATGCCTGGTTGGCATGGCGTTGCAAATGACTATCAATCGTTGTGTAAACGTTTAAGCCTTGATTATAAATAGCTTCGCCGTATTTTTCATATAATTGATTACGAATAGTTTCAGCAACATAAGGTGCTTTTAGTGACGTGCTTAGGCCATGGTATTGTTCGGTTAGTGGTGCCCGATCTGCTGTATCGAATTGTGCTTGACTAATGTAGCCAGCTTCCAACATCCGCAACAAAACGTGGTGACGTCTTTCTTTTGCTTTTTTAGGGTTAACAATTGGGTTGGCTGCTGATGGAGCTTGAGGTAGCCCTGCGAGCATTGCATATTCTGCTAGTGTTAATTCACTTAGAGTTTTACCATAATATACTTGCGCTGCTGCGCCAAAGCCATAAGCATGTTCGCCTAAAAATACTTTATTGAAATACAATTCTAAAATCGCTTGCTTTCCAACGTCATGATCAATCTTCAGTGCCAACAAGATTTCATTAAATTTCCGCCCGAATGTTTTTTTATTAGAAAGAAAAAAGTTACGCGCAACTTGCATGGTGATCGTGCTGCCACCTTGACTTTTATGGCCCGTGGTTATGAGAACAACCGCTGCACGCATTAATCCAAAAAAGTCAACGCCAGGGTGCTGATAGAAGTGCTGGTCTTCGGTTGCGAGCACTGCATTGATGAGGTCTTGTGGAATATCTTTATACGCAACGGGTACGCGACGAATATCGCCAAATTCTGCAATCAGTTCGCCGTCGCGAGAAAAGATCGCTAGGGGTGCTTGTAATTTGACATTTTTTAGCGAGTCAATCGATGGCAAGCTAAGTGATACATAAGCAAACAAGAGGGCTAGCAAAAGAAAGATGGCAAGTACAAGACCTGCTAGCCATTTTCCAGTCAAAGCAACAAGGCGTCTTAAAGTGATCATGTGATATATGGTTAGTATTTATCAAGCGAGTATACATTATTGCTATTGATTTTGGAAAAAAAACAGGCACAATTCCTATCTCTCCCTTTCATTTAACACGTTTGAACCGGTTTTTATAGGAGGGAGTATGTCTTGTCCAGATTTTATTCAAATTCATTATCAAAACGATCAGCGCTTGCGTATTGTTTCTGCGGGTAAAGAGTTTTTTTCTCGTTATGATGATGTGCCTGAGCTAGAACGTTTGCTGCGTGCAACCGTTGGCTCAGCGTTAGCGGTTAAAATATTTCTCCAGGATCAGCATGTTGTGGTTTCGCAAGCGACTATTCCTGTCACATTTAATGAAGAAGATATTTTGCAGTTTATTCATATTGAGCAGGCAAAATTATTTCCCATGCTTGAGCAAGAAATATATGTTGATTTTATGGTTTCTTCTCTCGACCAGGAACATCAACACCTTGTAATTGTCGCTTGTAGTTGTCGTTATTTTTCTCGTTTATTTGTTATGTTAGAAGCATTATCTTTATCAATATTGGGTTTGTTTTTTATCAAGGATAAGTCTGTAGCCTTGAACTTGCTCCCCTGGCGTCAAGTTGAGAAAAATAAGCGTTACAAGCAATTGTGTAAAAAAATATTTCTATTTTATGGACTGGCTTTTGTCATTTTTTTTATTGTTTCCGTCATTTTTATCTCGCGCGCAATCCATGATAACAAAAAAAATCGTGATATCGGTCAGAAAATAGAGCAACAACAGAAGGCTTTGTCAGAGCTTGAAAAAATAAATCACGCTTATCAGCAATTATTGCAAGAGTGGCGCTTCGGCATTAATAATGCCAGGATTCAATTAGGTCTGGAGAAAAAATTAATTTGGATAGATGAGCTGCGGCCTGCAGAATTGGTTGTAGATAAAATTATGTTTCAAGATAATGAATTATTAGTTTATGGTCGTTCACCGATTGAAAAATCTTTTTCTTTGTATATAGAGAGATTAAAAAATCTTGATCTCAGTGTTAATGTAAGATCGCTTAAAAACATTGACCATCATGGCAATGAATTTGAGATAGCGATTAGCGGGGATGCATAACATGATGCCCAAAAAAATAGCGCTATTTTCTTTGCTTTTTATTCCTATCTTGGCTTTTGTCATGCTCTGGTTTATTGTTTTTCCAGCATTAGGGCAACATAATGCTCTAAGGCAGAGCGTCTTGACGCTGATGGCGTTGCGTCAAGAATCCAGTAAAATTGATGCAGCGATAAAAAATAGTTCCAATAACTTAAAAACGTTGCAAGCCAGTCTGCGTAACAATGCCAGCCTATCTTTTTTGCAACAAGCCTTAGATTCAAGTCATTTTTCTGATAGTTCCATAAAAATAAATAATAGTGGTGTTGCTCAAGAAGTTCATATAGATATGCGAGGTGATTATCGTGATTTTTTAATTTTTCTTGGGGGTTTGGCAAGATATCCTAATGCATTTCACGTCGTTAGATTTTCTTTGCAAAAACAATCTTTTGCAATAGATGTGACAGCCAATATTTCTACGCATTTGCAAGCGCAATCGAAACAGAGGTTCATAAAACACCCCCAGTCTTTGCAGGAGCGTTTGCAAGCAAGTCTCAGGCCTTATAAGCCGCCCGTATTAGTGATGCCAACAACTATCAATTTGCGTGATGTGCAATCCCCGTTTTTTGTTCGAGCTTCGTTTGCCCCTCAGGTAACAAGCATGCAAAATTTACTCACGCATGATTGGCATTGTGTTGGTGAAGTGAGGCGCCTTGGGCGGCGCTTGGGTGTGTTTTTAGAGACTAAGGATCAATCGGAATATTTTGGCATTGGACTGGCTTGGCAAGGCGGTGATTGGGAGGTTGTCGATATTAATGTGACTACTATAATTTTTCGAAATAAGCATAATCATCGTCGTGAGTTTTTGTTCTATGATTAGCCCGCTAAGCCTTGTATGTTGGGTTTTAGCTGCAAAATCCAGCCTACTGTGACGCTGAAACAGGGTGGTGGTTAATATTGGTTTTCGCCGGCTGTTGCCAGAGAATACTTGCCAAAGCCCTCTTAAAAAAGGTATGATCTATTGTATTTTCTCCTGTTTTGGAGAATATTTTTCTCACTATGACGTTTATTTGACCAAAAAAATTATGAAAAAAGTAAATAACATCTTTTTGATCGGCCCAATGGGCGCTGGCAAAACAAGTATCGGTAAGCTTTTATCCAAAGAGCTTGGTTTGCAATTTGTTGATACTGATCAAGAAATCGAGCGGCGTACAGGTGTCGATATCCCTTGGATTTTTGACGTCGAAGGCGAAGAAGGCTTTCGTAAGCGTGAGCGTGAAGTTGTAAAAGAGCTAGTAGAACGTCAGGGCATTATTCTTTCAACCGGTGGCGGCACAATCGTTGACTCAGAAAGTCGGACCTTTTTGGCTGCGCGCGGTGTTGTTATTTATTTGCACGCGACGGTGTCCCAACAATATGAGCGAATTTATAAGGATACTAAGCGACCCGTGGTTGCTTCTGATAATCCTAAAGAAGCTTTAAAAGATCTGTTTGATACTCGTGATGCTTTATACCGTGATATTGCTGATGCGGTCTTTGAAACGGATGATAAAAGTGTCCATCGTGTTGTAAGAGATATTATTGATTTCTTGGATACGAATGAATATCGTCTCTAATATAATAATTAGGCATGATACTTTAGTAGATACATCTTTTTGGCAGTCGCTTATTTCCGGCAAGCAACTTTGCGTTGTGACTAATGTCCCGATAGCCGCTTTGTATTTGGAAAAATTTCTTGCTAATTTTTCAGGTTATTTTTGTAGTACGGTTATTTTACAAGATGGCGAACAGCATAAAACAGTGGAGAGTTGGTTAAGTATTCTTAATGTTTTAATTAATGATGGTCATTATCGCACGACAACATTGATTGCATTAGGTGGTGGTGTCGTCGGTGATATTGCTGGATTTGCTGCCTCATCTTATCAGCGGGGTGTCGATTTTATTCAGGTACCCACCACTTTGTTGGCTCAAGTTGATGCCTCGATCGGTGGGAAAACTGGAGTTAATTACGCAGGTGTAAAAAATTTGATAGGCGCGTTTTATCAGCCTAAGATTATCGTGATTGATACTGCGTTTTTGTCTACTTTGCCAGAGCGCGAATTTCGTGCGGGTTTGGCTGAAGTTATTAAATATGCATTGATCCACGATAAACTTTTCTTTGATTATTTGTGTCAAAATATAGATAACATTCTAAGACGCGATATGTCAGCCTTGTCCTATATTGTTGATATCTGTTGTCGTATTAAAAATTTTTATGTTGATCAAGATGAGCTGGATATAAAAGGCAAGCGAGCTTTGTTGAATTTTGGTCATACTTTTGGTCATGCTTTAGAAAGTGCTTCACACTATGCGCTATTACATGGCGAGGCGGTAGCATGGGGAATGTTGCAGGCCTGTTATTTGTCGCGGCATCTTGGATATATCTCTGGGGATGATGTGGCGTCTGTGGTGCAATTATTGCAAAGCTGCGGGTTATTTTTTTCTCTACCGGAAGCGATAACAGCTAATCAATTATTATCTTTTATGGGTAAAGATAAAAAAAATGAGGGCGGTAACATTAAGTTGATCTTGCTCGAGAAGTTGGGAACAGCGTTTGTATCTCATGAAGTAGATCTTGCGCTGATTGCTCGACATTTACACATGGCATAATACTTACCCTGGATTCAGTATCTCTAGCGTGTTCGCTAGAGTTTTAATAGTAAAATCTAGGAGTGCAGTTGGTAGTTCCCGGTTATGCAACGGTGCCTTGGTAAAGCTGATTTTCCACTGTGGCATTATGGTAGAGATGTTCTACTGTCTTTTCTGTTACCAATGGTTTTTTATTCATTAATACCAAAATATGCGATGGATAGTAGGGTAACAAACTGCTAGTTGTGTCAACTATGTCGCCAGGAGGCAGCATAAACACATCACTTGCTGACCACTGGTTGATAGTGTTAGTAATTGCAATGGCCGTTTGTGTGTATCCCTGTGCACGACATTCAATGGCGAGGGATTGATAATTTGCTTGTAATAAGATTGCATCAGGATTTAGGTGTGTTTCTATATTGTCTTGAGTGTCCGTTATAATCGTGCAGTGCGCGTTTGGGATCAGCGCATAGGTTTCGCTATTAATAATGGCAAGATTTAGGGTTTTATCTTGACGCGCGATGTCCATAGGGTCAAAATGTTGACATGCGCTTAATAAGCCGATACTGAGAAAGGCAGTAAGTCTAAAGATGGCGCGCATAAATTACCTCGTTGCTTATATTAATTTTATCATAGCAGAAATGTATGAAACCAATCTACCTTGATTATGCAGCTACGACTCCAGTTGACTCTCGAGTGATTGCAGCCATGACGGCCTGTCTTGGGTGTGATGATTGTTTTGGCAATCCTGCTTCAGCTCATATTTATGGTCAACAAGCTGGGCAAAAAGTTGCTGTGGCGCGTGAGCAGGTTGCAGCCTTGATCGGGGCGGATGCTCGTGAAATTATCTGGACAAGTGGCGCTACTGAAGCGATTAATCTCGCGATTAAGGGGGTGGCGAATTTTTATTCTGGCCATAGTAAAAAACATATCATTACTATGAAAACCGAGCATAAGGCGGTTTTGGATGTGTGTAAGTTTTTGGAAAAGCAGGGTTTTGAGGTCACGTATTTGTCACCGAAACATGATGGTTTGCTGGATCTTGAGCATTTACAACATGCTTTACGGCCGGATACGTTATTAGTTTCTATTATGTTTGTGAACAATGAAACCGGCGTTATTCAGCCTATCAAAGATATTGCGACTATGGTTAAGTCAAACGGTAGTTTTTTTCACGTCGATGCGGTGCAGGCATTAGGAAAGTTGCCTATAGATTTGGCAGCTTTGCCGGTTGATTTGATGTCATTCACCGCGCATAAAATTTATGGGCCTAAAGGTGTCGGTGCTTTGTTTGTTCGGCATAAGCCCGCAGTGCGTTTGCAGGCATTGATTCATGGTGGTGGGCATGAGCAAGGCTTACGTTCTGGCACCTTAGCCACGCATCAAATTGTTGGCATGGGCGAGGCGTGTGCTATTTTAACAGCGAATATGTCGCAAGAAGTTGAATATATTCAGCAATTGAAACATCGATTTTGGCAAGCAATAACAAGTCTTCCTGGGGTTGTTGTGAATGGCGATTATTTACAATCCGCATGTCATATTTTGAATGTGCAATTCGCAGGGATTGATAGTGATGTATTCATCTCGTCTTTGCCCGGCTTAGCGATTTCTTCTGGGTCAGCATGTACTTCATTAAGTATTGAGCCGTCACATGTGCTGCAGGCGATGGGGGTTGCTGATGCCTTGGCACATAGTTCTTTGCGCTTTTCATTTGGGCGGTTTACAACAGCGCATGATGTTGATACGGTGATTCGCTTTGTTCGCGAAATTCGCATAAAATTAAAGTAGATTTTTTTTGTTTTTCATGCATAATTTTGTTCAAAATAATAACAAGGGTGTTTAATGGCCAGATCTAATGATGTTGTTCATGGTGATTATAATTTTGCCGGTGGTGAAATGATGTCGCCTGTCGCTTCTCTTTCGCATGTATTGCCAAGTGGGGTCGATTATGGCAAGCCGTGGATTATTACGCCAACGTTGGTTGTGAATTTTGTTGGTGGTCTGGTAGTTAGTAGTATTGTAACGGCTGTGGCTATCTTGGCAGATATTGTTGGCTATGGCATGTATTGTTTGGTTCGACAATCTGATGTGAATTTTCAAGATTTTAGCTGTTTTTCTTTCATGTCCACGCTCGGTTCGTTGATTTTTGGCGTGCTATCTTTTATGGCATTGATGTCAACTTCGTTAATTGTGAATGCTATACATGATAATTTTTGTGCGCGGTTATCTTTGCGCTTACTGCTGTTGTCTAATATTGTCATGTATATGACGCTTAGGTTGGTTGAAGTTCTTTTTATAGATAATCATAGTCATGCTGATTTAGTAGTGCCTAGTGTTTGGTCGGGGGTGCTAGGATTGTCTTTTGTGATATTTTTTGGTGCTTGTTGTTATGTTTCGGGGATAGATAGTTATATGGCAAAGGTCTGCGTTAATTTGTACCAGAGTTTTTTCGATAAAGTTGATAGTCACATCGGGGAAACAACAGAGTTTTATAGGCTTGGTGGTTTGCAGGGGCGGGTGAAGAGCTGTGTGGGGCATTGGTGTGCTCAATATCGGTCGTCAACATCGGATGCTCTTTCAGACTCAACACCTAATCCATTGATTGATGGGGGTACTCCTACGGACAATGGCCCATCTTCGAGATCGGTGTCGGGGTCGATAGGCAACTCTATGGCTTAATTAAGCTGTGTGCGTTGCGCAATTAACAAGCGCTGTGCCACTTTAGTTTCAACGGAGGTGGCACAGTTTTTGATTTAGCGACTGACTTTAGATTTATCACATGACTTGTGCTTGCGAATGTTAGTTTTTCAAAGCTTCAACTTTATCTAACATTTCCCATGGTAAGTCGATATCATCACGTCCGAAATGTCCATAGCTTGCCGTCGCGCGGTAAATAGGTCGGAGTAGATTTAATTGTTGAATAATGCCTTTTGGTGTTAGGTCAAAATGTTGTAAAACACGGTTGATAATGTCGGTTTCATCGATTTTATTTGTGCCAAAAGTTTCAATGGAAATTGAAGTGGGTTCTGCGACGCCGATAGCATAAGATATTTGTATTTCACAGCGATCAGCTAGTCCGGCTGCAACAATATTTTTTGCAACATAACGGCCTGCATACGCTGCTGAGCGATCGACTTTTGATGGGTCTTTGCCAGAAAAACAACCGCCACCGTGACGCGCCATGCCGCCATAAGTGTCTACGATAATTTTTCGACCAGTTAAGCCGCAATCACCTAGGGGGCCGCCGATAACGAAACGCCCGGTTGGGTTGACCAAATAGCGCGTATTTTTGAGCATGTTGGTGGGGAAAATTGGTTTAATAATTTCTTCAATCACAGCTTCAACTAAATTTTCTTGCTTAATGTCCGGCGCATGTTGTGTTGATAAGACAACTGTATCAACGTGATGGGGTTTGCCGTCGATATAATGCATGGTTACCTGGCTTTTTGCATCTGGCCTTAACCAGGGTAGAGTGCCATTTTTTCGTAACAGAGCTTGGCGGCGAACCAATCGGTGTGAGTATGTGATGGGGGCGGGCATATAAACGTCTGTTTCATTGCTAGCGTAACCAAACATTAAGCCTTGATCGCCAGCGCCTTGCGCGTGTGCACTAGTTTCATCAACGCCCATGGCAATATCAGGTGATTGCTTGCCTATCGCTGACAAGACGGCGCAAGATTCCCAGTCAAAGCCCATGTCTGAGCTGTTGTAACCAATGTCTTTAACGACTTCGCGCGCGATTTGTTCTACATCAACCCAGCCCGTGGTTGTAATTTCGCCGCCAACCATAACCATGCCGGTTTTGACAAAAGTTTCGCAGGCGACGCGTGATTTGGGGTCTTCTTTCAGTAGCGCATCGAGGACCGCATCAGAAATTTGGTCAGCAATTTTATCGGGATGTCCTTCAGAAACTGATTCTGAGGTAAAAACAAAGTCGCGTGCCATGGTTGGTTGCCTATTGTGTAAAAAGGCAAGAATTCTAATACGAATTTTGTAAATAATCCAATATTTTGAATTGTATTTGATCAAAAGCCGACTATAATTATGATTGTTAGGCAATAACAATAATAAATCGAGGTGTGTATGAATGAAATAAAAGATACAAAAAACTCAGTTCAGCAACCTGCTGCTGTTGGTTCTGAGCAAACTCAGGTTTCGCCAGCGTCAGTTGTGACATCTCCTTCGGCATTTTTTGATGGACACGATCATGCTCATGATCATGATCATTCTCCACAAAGACCATCGACTGTCCAGAGTCACAATCTGACAACCAGAAATCCAGGTCAAGTGGCTAGCCACGATCATAGCCATCAGAATAATGGCCACCAGCATGTTCCTGGCTGCCGTTGTGATGTGGTATCTTATAAAGACTCCAGGGGAGCGAATGTCACGATCTCTCCTTTTGCGCGTTAAAGTCGTCATAAGTAGTTTGTCATGACAAGATTGATGTTATAATCACCCTCAATTATTTTGAGGGTGATATTATGTCAGTATCGTTTCAACAATGTTCCAATGCCTTGCGAGTCTTGGCGATAGACGCGGTTAATCAAGCTAACTCCGGTCATCCCGGTATGCCCATGGGGATGGCGGATATCGCCACGGTATTGTGGCAAGAGTTTCTAAGACATAATCCTGCGGATCCTCGTTGGTGGAATCGTGATCGTTTTATTTTATCTAATGGCCATGGTTCAATGTTGCAATATGCTCTTTTGCATCTCAGTGGCTATGATTTACCCCTTGAAGAGCTAAAAAATTTTCGTCAATTACATTCCAAAACTCCTGGTCACCCTGAAGTTGCAGAAACACCTGGTGTTGAAACAACTACTGGTCCGCTGGGTCAAGGTTTTGCAAACGCTGTTGGTATTGCGCTCGCAGAGAAAATTTTAGCGGCTGAATTTAATCAAGAAAACTACCCTATCATTGATCATTTCACCTATGTTTTTTTAGGTGATGGATGTCTGATGGAAGGGATTTCGCATGAAGCAGCGTCACTAGCGGGCAGCTGGCATTTAAATAAGCTCATTGCTTTTTGGGATGATAATGGCATTTCGATTGATGGTAATGTTGATGCCTGGTTTGGTGATAACACCCCTGAGCGTTTTCGTGCTTATGGTTGGCATGTTATTACTGCAGTTGATGGTCATGATGCGGATGATATTCGCGCTGCTATTAAGAATGCTCAAAAAGAACAAGATAGACCCACTCTCATTTGTTGTAAAACGACTATAGGTTTTGGTTCGCCAACGCATGCGGGTACTGCGCATATTCATGGATCTCCTTTAGGTGATGACGAAACGCAGTTGAGTAGAAAGTATCTTAACTGGCCGCATGAGCCCTTTGTGATAACTGATGAAATTTATGCTGCATGGGATGCGCGTGCACAAGGTGAAGATCAAGAGCGTCTATGGAATACGTTATGGCTTGAATATCAAGAAAAATTTCCCTCCCTTGCCGATGAATTGCGTCGACGCAAGATGCAAGTTTTGCCAAATCATTGGCAGGCAGTGATGGAAACTCTTATTGCGAAAGCCCGAAATAGTGCTAACAAAGTTGCGACACGTAAAGCGTCACAATTTTGTTTACATGATATTGCTACAGCTTTGCCAGAATTAATAGGTGGTTCTGCCGATTTAACCGGATCGAATGGAACGTTGTGGAAAGAAGCGACAGCATTTTCAGTTGCAAATCCTGTTGGTCATTATGTCCACTATGGTGTGCGTGAATTTGCTATGTCGGCAATTATGAATGGCCTTGCTTTATATGGTGGATTTATTCCATTTGGCGGAACATTTTTGACGTTTTCTGATTACGCGCGTAACGCGGTGCGTATGGCTGCATTGATGAAACAAAAAGTTATTTTTGTTTATACGCACGATTCTATTGGTCTCGGTGAGGATGGCCCAACGCATCAAGCTATTGAACATACTGCAAGTTTACGTTTGATGCCACATTTGCATGTATGGCGCCCTTGTGATTTAACTGAGACGGCTGTTGCGTGGCAATCTGCTATTGAATATGCCGGCCCAAGCGCTTTGTTGCTAACGCGGCAAGATATTGCAGCTCAATCGTATAGTGATGAGCAAGTGAAACATATTGCTCGTGGCGGTTATATTTTATTTGAGGCAAAACAAGCAATTCGAGCAATTATTATTGCCACCGGGTCAGAAGTGGAAATCGCGATCAATGTTGCGAAAAAATATTCAGATATTCGCGTGGTTTCTATGCCATGCGTAGAAAAATTTTTAGAACAAACGACAGAATACCAAGCGCAAGTTTTGCCACCTGATATTACGCATCGTATTGCGATTGAAGCGGGAGTGACTGATACGTGGTATCGCTTTGTTGGTTTGCAGGGGAAAATCTTAGGCATTGATCGTTTTGGATTGTCTGCACCAGCGGAAGAGTTGTATGAATATTTTGGCTTAACGGAAGAGATGTTGGAGAAAACAGTAGGGTCTAAGGATGTTCTGTCTTGATTATCGAATCAGCGAAAAAAATTGCTCGCAAGAATAAACTTAGAAACTAACGTTATTGTCTCGGCTGTGGCGCATGTCACTCAGGCACTTGTGCCATAAACTGTTGAGTGTGTATCCGCAGCCTTGCTCTCCCACCTGTCAGGCGCTTTGCGAGCGCTTTTTCTTTGTATGGATGTTTAGACTCTAAATCAATGGCGATTTTTTGGTTGTTTTCATCTACAGCAAATTATTATTAATAAGTATTTATTGTAGCTAATCTTTCAGAATAAGTTGCGAGCTGAGCGCGCTTTCATTACACTGCTGCTATCTAAATTTAACATTTTGG
The DNA here is from genome assembly GCA_021151585.1 of Alphaproteobacteria bacterium. Taxonomy (GTDB): domain Bacteria; phylum Pseudomonadota; class Gammaproteobacteria; order JAGOUN01; family JAGOUN01; genus JAGOUN01. The sequence continues at coordinate 30,205 of JAGKWX010000008.1, forward strand.
AGCAAAAAATGACCATCAAAGTGGCGATTAATGGCTATGGCCGTATTGGGCGTAATGTGTTGCGCGCTGTCTATGAGTCCGGAATGCGTCAGCATGTCCAGATTGTGGCGATTAATAGTTTGGGTGATGTTAATATTCATGCCCACTTAACGAAGTATGATACGGTGCATGGTCAATTCCCTGGTGAGGTCAGTGTTGATAAGGGCGATTTAATAGTCAATGGTGACAGGATTAAAGTTACTGAAATTCGACATCCTGCTGAATGTTTGTGGGGGCAGTTGGGTGTTGATGTTGTGCATGAATGCACAGGTTTATTTACCACGAAAGAAAAAGCCGCTGCACATTTGCAGGCGGGCGCTAAAAAAGTGATCATTTCCGCCCCAGGTGGCAAGGATGTTGATGCAACGATAGTTTTTGGTGTTAATGAACATGTGTTGACAGCTTCGGATACAGTGATTTCGAATGCCTCTTGCACCACGAATTGTTTGGCGCCTTTAGCAAAAGTGTTAGATCAGCATGTCGGTATTCAGCATGGTTTGATGACAACGATTCATTCTTATACCAATGACCAAGTATTGAGTGATGTTTATCATAGCGATTTGCATCGCGCCCGCGCAGCGTCGATGAATATGATTCCAACAAAAACTGGTGCGGCTGCAGCTGTAGGTTTGGTGCTGCCGGAATTAAATGGTAGATTAGATGGCATGGCTATGCGTGTGCCAACAATTAATGTTTCTGTGGTTGATTTAACATTTACTGCAAAACGTGAGACAACGGTTGATGAAGTGAATCGTTTATTAAAGGCTGCGTCTGAGCATGAATTAAAAAATATCTTGGTTTATAACGATCTGCCTCTGGTTTCAAGCGATTTTAATCACAATCCTGCGTCTTCGATTGTTGACGCAACGCAAACAAAAGTCGTTGGAAATTTAGTAAAAGTATTTTCTTGGTACGATAATGAATGGGGATTTTCAAATCGTATGTTGAATACAACGATTGCTTTAATGAATGCGAAATAATTCAAAAATAGCAAAAGAATTTTGTTGATGACGGTGGCGATTCTGTCATGCTAGCCTTCACTGGAATGACAGTCGCGAATGTAAAAATACTTGGGAAAAAAAATGACATCCATTTTCAATATGTTTGGTAGTTCGCCGATTAAACCTATTCAAGAGCACATGTCTGTCGTCGCTAGTTGTGTTGAGGAGTTAACACATTTTTTTAAAGCGGTATTTGATGCAGACTGGGTTGAGGCAGAAAAATATCAGCAACGAATTTCTGCGTTGGAGCATGAGGCGGATATTATCAAGCGTAATGTTCGCTCTAATTTACCAAAAAAAATGTTTACATCGATTGACCGCGGTGATTTATTAGCTCTTTTTTTAGAGCAAGATTTGTTGGCAAATCGTGCAAAAGATATTGCGGGCATTATTTTTGGTCGACAAATGGTGTTTCCAGGTAATATTATAGCCTCGTTTATGGTATATGTTGATCGGTCTATTGATGCAACTTTTCAGGCTCGTACAGCGATTAATGAGCTAGATGAATTGCAAGAAGTGGGATTTAGTGGCAAAGAAGTTCGGATTGTTGAGCATATGATTGCGCAATTAGAAGTCATTGAGCATGAGACTGATGTTTTGCAAATTCAATTGCGACGATCTTTGCAGGCGCTCGAACAAGAATGGTCCCCGGTTGATATGATGTTTTTATACCGTATCGTTGAATGGGTAGGTGATTTGGCTGATCAGGCGCAAAAAGTTGGCGCGCGTTTGCAACTGTTGTTAGCGAGTTAAAAATATTATTCGTGTGACACTGGACTGGTCTAAAGAATATGCATAAGACTATGCCTTCGTGTTCCTCTGTATGACACATCCTTAGTTTTTTTGAGAGTAGCAAAAATGATGTATTTAGACATGACATTTCTATCACTAGCTTGTATCGCTGGATTTATTATGACTTGGGGTGTTGGCGCCAATGATTTGGCTAACATCATGAGTACGACTATGGGTTCTAAAGCTGTAACGCCGCGACAAGCTATTATTATTGCCGTATTATTCGAATTCGCAGGTGCTTTTTTTGGCAGTGGTCATGTGACGAGTACGATTCGTACTGGGATTATCACGATTGATCTCGTGCATCCTGAAGTGTATTTAATCTATGGTATGTTGGCTATTTTGTTAGCGGGTAGTGTCTGGATGTCCCTTGCGAGTTTTATTGGCATGCCGGTTTCAATTACTAATGCTATTGTTGGCGGTTTAGTAGGTTTTGGTGCTGTTGTCTTGGGGGTAGATACTATTCACTGGGAGACTGTGCGTCATATAGCTTTGAGCTGGGTGTGTTCGCCATTAATTTCAGGGTTGGTTTCTTATTTGCTATTTATTTTTATTCAAAAGCGTGTCTTGAGCCGCAGTAAGCCGGAACAAGCTATGCGTCGAGTTTTGCCATTTTTATTGTTAATTATTGGTTACGTATTGTCTACGATGGTGGTGCAAAAAGGTTTGGAGCATTTTGGTATCGCTTTGGTTTTTTGGTTAGATTGTTTCTTGAATATTGTTACTACTATTATGGTCCTAATAGTCGGGTATTTTTTATTGCGGCGTATTCATATTGAGAAAAATGCAGCTTTACATTTGCAGCTGGTTTATGTCGAAAAGGTTTTTGGATTGCTGATGGGTTTGACTGCTTGTGCCATGGTTTTTGCTCATGGCTCGAATGATGTCGCGATTGCCGTCGGGCCCATGACAGCTGTGTTTGGTGTTATTAATGCCGGTCAAACATTAAGTGCTTCGACACCGATTCCAAGCTGGATGGTGGCTTTGGGTGCGTTTGGCGTGGTATTGGGTTTTTTAACTTATGGTCGAAAAGTTATTGAAACGGTGGGGTCGGGCATTACTGCGTTAACTCCCAGTCGTGCTTTTTGTGCAACCTTGGCTGCGGCTTCTACAGTGATTGTTTCAACCAGTACCGGTATACCCGTATCAGCCACTCAAACTCTCGTCGGTGCAGTATTAGGGGTGGGGCTTGCGCGAGGGATTGGTGCTTTAAATTTAACAGTTATTAGAAATATCTTTACGTCCTGGATTGTTACTATTCCGGCGACAGCGGGGATTTGTATTGTTTTTTTCTTTTTATTGAAAGAAATTTTTAAGTAAGGCCTGTTGCGCAGTTGTTGCTCTGGTTTCGGCGTCTTATGTTTATCTAGCAAATACATAGTGTAGAATATAGAGTGATTTATTATCCCTAGTTTGAAATTTGCCAAAACAAGACCAAAAGTATCATTTATTGTCACCACATCATAGTGTTTTGCTTAAATTTGTTTTTTTGTTGCACATTTATTATTGAGTGTCAAGCGAAAAATCCCTAATCAGTGCTTTTTTAATGCAAATTATTGACATATTGAAAGTCTTTAAGCCAACGTTAAGAATTATGTTTTATAGTCGATTTATCTTAATATGAATATAAGAAGAATAATAATGCTAGCACACTCTTCTAAAGGATCTTCTCCAATCCATTCTCCAATCCATATCTCACGCTCAATGTTTAGCCCGGTTAGGGATAATGCTGCCCCTGAGAGCAAAGAAGGCTCGGACCGTACTACACCACTACCGCAGTATAGTGCCCCTCTTAGCAAAACGGGCAGTCAAGCGACCATCCAGCTCACCTCTTCTTCATCTTCGCAGCAGCTAACATCAGTAGTCGCTGATCATGATCCGGAACGTGGTCCTGATCTGGAACGTGGTCCTGTCAGCTCAGGGGTGGTGTCTGATAGTTCGCTCAAAAATCGCGAATTTAATTATTCGGCATTGTGGCCTGTGTATATTATATCAGCAATTCAGCCGACTCTTAATGCCTGGAATGCTGGAGATCGTTTAATGTTTGGTGGCAATTGTTCTTTGGGGGATTTTTCTTGCTATGGTCCTGCAGCGTGGCAAGATGGTAAATCTATCGTTGTTTGGCTGTTTGTTGTGTGTACATTTTTGGATAATGTTGCTATTTCTCGCGTTTTCATGCCGGATACGCTGGAAATGCTGTTTCCTAGCAAGGCATCGACTGCTTCCAGGACTTGGTTAACCTGGTTTTATGAGCTTTTTTTTGTAACAAACCTGTTCAAGGTTGCGTTTGAGTCATTAAAGCTATTGTCGCCATTAACGGTTTTGTCATTTTTGTTTTCTGCTTCATGTTCATTGATTACTTATAAGCTGAGTATAGATTCCCTCACTATTTTTCGATCATTGTTTGAAGGGCGGGGGGCATCATTAGAACGGTTTGGTTACGCTCTTGATGTTATTATGTTATTTACAGCTGTTTTATCTACGTTTGCAACGCGCATGGTCGGTTGTGAGTCAGTCTTTGCGAACCTTTGGCTCTGGTGGCCGTATACTTATGTTGATCAATGGTTGCCGTCTATCTTGGTAAGTAATCCTGGCGATATTAAGAATAAGAGAATTATCTTAAATTTCATGCATCAGTGTTCTCTGTATGAGTATAATGCTACGGATAAAACAAGGAAAGCATATTTAGACCACATGAGACAGGGGCAATATGAAGCTGTCGTGACCTGGATTAAACAAGTCGGCTTGCTAGCCAAGCCATCTGATTATTCAGAAATTATTTTTCGTAAGAGCATACAGGTATTTAAAGTGCTATGCTATTTTTTTGCGCTGGCATGTTATCCTGTGATTTATAATATTACTGCTGCTGCGTTAACTGCTGCGCCAGGCTCGCGGCAACTAAGCTATGTTGTGGCGCTACCGAATATTCTTTTTTATACTTATGCGTTGAGTAATCTTGCAGATCAAGCATATAGAACCTGTAAGCTTCACTTCTTCCCTGGCGCGTCAACTGGCGGTTTATTAACGGTGTTGGTCTTGGCGGTGTTGACTATTTTTGGTTCTGCCAATCTTTTGGCGACAGCCTTGGTGCAAGTTAAGAAAGGGGGGTTAGATGATTGGTTGCTGCCTCATGACGTTGCGCAAGTTCTGTTTCCGATTATACTTGCCAGTATTTCTGGGTTAACTAATGGTTTTGGGCTGGCGCGAATTGATCGCATATTCTGTGATCAATATTTAGTCCAATCAAATCTCGCCAACAAAAAATGGAGTGATTTAATTACCGGTGCAGATAGTGGCGCAAGGCAGGGGGTCTATGATGAGATCCAGAGGGGGCAATCGAATGCAGCTCAGAGTAGTCGCTTTTTTGGCTGCTGCAAGACTGAGGAGAACGGTGTAACCCTCCTTCTGCTGGAAAACGGTCATCTCTCAGGTTCATAGGATTTATCATGTGAGCAAGGGCGATTTCTTAGTTGCCTTTGCCTATCTATAGTGTGTTGGTGTGATTGCTATTATTTGTCTAGGGAATAGGTCAAAACAGAACAAAATTTCATCTAAAAATACCAACATACCCTAAGAGTCGAGTAAATTTAGCTGTGTTTACCATAGCATAATTGGGGCAGCTTTGTTATGATGTTTTTGTTATCCATTCCACCGGCGGTGATATGAGTCAGCTTGAGCAACTGTGTTCAAAAGCAAGAGAAATCTTGAAAAATTCTTACTCGCCTTATTCGCATTTTCCCGTATCTTGTGTGTTGCGCACCAAGTCTGGGCAAATTTTCGCCGGCGTCAATATGGAAAATTCAGCCTACCCTCAAGGTTTGTGTGCAGAAGGCGCAACTGTTGGCCAGATGATTTCAGCAGGTGAAAGAGAAATCGTTGAAATTGTCGTTTGTTCTGCATCAAAAGAGCCTTGTTTTCCTTGCGGTGGCTGTCGTCAGATTTTGTCAGAGTTTAGTCAAGAAGATACCCTTGTTCATATTTGTCATGCACAAAATCATGATGTGTATACGACGACCATGGGTGTTTTATTACCACATAGTTTTAATAAACATACGATGGAGGATTAATATGTCGTCGCAGGTCACGATTCAGGCAGCAATTGACTATGTTAAATCAAAATTACCAGGATTCAGTGCAAAATTAGGTGTGGTAGCGAGCTCCGCTCTGTCAGATTTTTCTACGTTATTGAAAAACGCGGTGGTGATTCCTTATCAAGAAATTCCAGGCGTGATTGCAGGTAGCGTTCCTGGTCATGGTTCCAAATTGGTCATGGGATATTTGGAGGGGGTTCCTGTAGTCTGTTTGCAAGGGCGTTTGCATCGTTACGAGGGTGCGCCTTATCGCTCTATGCAGATCCTGATGAATCTAATCAAAGGCCTCGGCGCTGATTCTGTTATTATTACTAATGTTTCTGGTTCATTGCGCGCTGGTGTCGGCGCTGGTGAGTTGGTCGTTATTAATGACCACATCAATTTTTCTTTTGATAGCCCTTTAGCAGGGAAAAATGATGACACCGTTGGGCCACGTTTTGTGTCGATGACCAATACTTACGATATTGATATGCGACGAATATTATCTGGGATTGCTCATCAACAGGGTTTTTATTTACACGAAGGTGTTTATGTTGGTGTCGGCGGCCCTCATTTCGAGACACCAGCGGAAATTCGTATGTTCCAGATGTTAGGCGGTGATGTTATTGGCATGTCAACAATCCCAGATGTTTTGTTTGCTAAGCATTGTGGTTTAAAGATCGCTGTTTTATCTTTGATTGTTAATTTAGGCGCGGGTATGAATCCTGGAGTCGAATTAAGTCATGAACATACTTTAGAAGAAAGTGCTAAAGCAGCGGATAGAATGACGAAGTTGATCGTTGAGTATGTTCGTAAAATATAGAATGTGTACGGGCTTATTGAGAGCATGGTAACTATTGCTTGATATAGCGTTAATGCCTATAAATTGTTGTTTAATGGTACGAAAATATGGCAAAACTTTACTTTTATTACTCTGCAATGAATGCAGGGAAAAGCACGTCATTGTTGCAATCGGATTATAATTATCGTGAACGCGGCATGGAGACTTTGTTATTTACTGCGGGTTTTGATGATCGATATGGCGTTGGAAAAATTACTTCGCGTATTGGTTTGCAAGCCGACGCAGTAGTTTATGATGAAGAATTTAATTTTCTTGAATGTATGGAAAACTATTTAGCTGAGACAGATTCAAATACAGTTAACTGTATTTTAGTTGATGAAGCACATTTTTTATCAAAAGAACATGTGCAGCAGTTATCGGATATTTGTGACTACTTAGATATTCCTGTCTTGGCTTACGGTATTCGCACAGATTTTCGTGGCGAATTGTTTTCAGGCAGCCAATATTTATTAGCCTGGGCCGATAAACTGTCAGAAATTAAAACAGTTTGCCATTGTGGGCGCAAAGCAAGTATGAATTTGCGTATTGATGAAAACGGCGAAGTGGTTTCTGAAGGTGAGCAAGTACATATTGGGCATGATTATGTCTCAGTTTGTCGAAAACATTTTAAAGAAGGATGTGCTTTTCAGGATGATGCAGAAGAAAGTAACTAACAAGTAAACAAACAATGGGGGAGCTATGTCGATAGGTTGCTGCGATATAAATAGAAAATCTGAGGTTAATTCACCACGGGCTTGGCTTATTTGCCTAGTCATGAGCTTATTTTTCTTTTATGAATTTGTTCAAATGAATGTTTTTGATTCTATTGCGCAAGATATTCTTATTGATTTTTCTTTGACGTCGACAACAGTTGGTTATTTAGCTTCAATGTATTTTTATGGGAATTTTTTAATGGTAATTCCTGCCGGTATGTTATTGGACCGTTTTTCTACGAAAAAAATCGCATTGACGGCAATGACTGTATCTACTTGTGGGACGATTATTTTCTCACAAACGCATATGTTACTTGTGGCAGAATTATGCCGTTTTCTTGCTGGTATGGGTGCTGGATTTTGTTTTCTCTCAAATATTCGTTTGGCCTCTCGTTGGTTCTCTGCAAATCGTTTGGCTTTTGTAACCGGTATTATTGTCACCATGGCTATGATTGGTGGCATGGTTGCGCAAACGCCAATGGCGATGCTCGCTGAACACATCGGTTGGCGTAATGCAATGTTGATCAATGGTCTCTTGGGTGTTTGCATTATTATTTTAATTGCTTTAATTGTACGTGATCAGCCAATGACAGAAGTACGAGAAGTCAAAGAAGAGCAGAAACATCTGAAAAAATATAGTGTATTGCAAAGTTTGTCATTTGTTGTGCGCAGTAAAAATAATTGGTTTGGTGGTTTATATACAACCCTGATGAATTTACCCATTTTTATTTTAGGCGCGTTGTGGGGCATTACCTACCTTGAACAAGTAAAAGGTATTACCCATGCGCAAGCGTCTTATGTTATTAGTATGTTGTTTGTTGGTGTTGTATTTGGTTCGCCAGCATTTGGTTGGTTTTCTGATAAGATTTTATCACGGCGCAAACCAATGTTATTGGGGGCAGTTGCATCATTAGTTGTTGTCTTAGTTATGCTGTATGTGCCGCATCTATCTGTTGCTGCGTTATTGGTGTTGTCGTTTTTATTAGGATTTTTAACCAGTTCTCAAATTATTAGTTATCCAGCTATTGCAGAATTAAATCCAAGAGAACTAACGGCAAGTGCTGTCAGTATTGTTTCCATTGTGATTATGTTTAGTGGCGTTGTAGTACAGCCGTTAACGGGTTGGTTGATTGGTATGCACTGGGACCACCAAATGCTAGATGGCAAACCCTTGTTTCTTAAGGAAGATTTTATGTCGGCAATGTTAATCATGCCGATTAGTTTTGTTATATCCTTCTTTGTTGCTTTAGGTATCAAAGAAACAGGGTGTAAGTCTAAGTATGAGCATTTGAAAGATTAAAATGAAAAAACGTGCATTTTTAATTGTCTTAGATTCTTTTGGAATTGGATCTTCCGCTGATGCCTCTGCGGAAGACCGTGGTTCAAATACTTTATTGCATATTGCGGAGAGTTATCCCCTGCGCATTCCTAATCTGTGCTCATTAGGTTTAAACGAAGCTTTAAAGCTAAGCTGTGGCCAATATGGAAAAAATTTGCCCGTTCTAAAAAATATTTCAGGTGCTTATGGTTATGCGATTGAACAAAGCGCTGGCAAAGATACCCCTAGCGGCCATTGGGAAATGGCGGGTTTGCCGGTGACAGAAGATTGGGGATATTTTCGTTCAACACAACATACTTTTCCTGATGACTTATTGCAAGCATTTATTCGTCAAGCAAATATTCCAGGCATATTAGGCAACTGCCATGCATCGGGTACAGAAATTTTAGTTGAACTAGGTGAGGAGCATATTAGAACGGGTAAGCCAATTATCTATGCATCAGCAGATAGTGTTTTTCAGATTGCAGCACATGAAGATTATTTTGGTTTGGAACGCTTATATGAAATCTGTGAGATAGCTAGAAAGCTAGTCGATTCCCATCGTATTGCGCGAGTGATTGCACGACCATTTTTAGGTGAGACAGCACAAACGTTTAAGCGTACCGGTAATCGTCGTGATGTTGGTATTCCACCTTTTGCACCGACTTTATTAGACCATGTTATTGAAAGTGGTCATAAGGTATTTGCTATCGGCAAGGTTTATGATATTTTTTCTGGCAAAGGCATCACCAAAAAACTACTAGGCTCAAATAATGCGGAAAGTTTTGCTTCATTAATTGATGTGCAGCAAGAGGCGCAATCTGGCGATTTTGTGTTTGCTAATTTTAATGATTTTGACACTTTGTTTGGCCATCGACGCAATCCAGTTGGTTACGCGCAAGCGCTGGAAGAATTCGATCGTCAATTACCGCAATTCATTAACGCTATGCAGCCAGGTGATTTGGCTATTATCACTGCTGATCATGGTTGTGACCCAACATGGCCTGGTTCAGACCATACTCGTGAACATGTGCCGATATTAATGTTTGGCCCGGGCATAGCTACACAATCTCTTGGCGCTAGTGAAAGTTTTGCCAGTGTTGGTCAGACTATTGCGCGGCATTTACATCTACGAGAGTTGCCGTATGGCAAAACTTTTGTGTAATGGTATTGTTTTAAAGCGTGATCATATTTTTTTAATAAATTTGTTTTTTACTTTTGCTTATTTACTGAACATGTGATGGTGGCCGCGTCATCCTAGACTAGGGCCTGATTTTAGGTTAAATATATCAAGCTTGCGCCACCATCCTCATTGCCTTATCTGGGTTAAACTACATTGGTCATTTCTTTCATATTGCACGTCTTATTCAACAATGTGGCGCCTAATAAAGATTTTTCTTTAGCAAAGAAGTAGTGTGTTCTTTTATTGGATATATTGGGCTTTTTATAGTGTCGATAGAGCATGTATAAAGAGGCTAGAACAGCACTGCCTACAGCAAATGTGATGCTGAAAAATTGCCAATCAAATGCTGATTTATCTGGCGTTCTAATAGAAGGAATAGGGGTTGGCATGACGCTAGGGTTGAGTGAAACGAGGAACTGTTCGCCGGTTTTTGAATTGCTAACATTTTGAAATCCAAGTGTCATTTGTTTTTGCGCAATATTATGAATAGGAGCTAAATATAAAGCGTAATTTGTTGAGCCATTACGTGTCAACCAGGCATGGCCACCGACCCACATGCCAATGCCGAGAATATTATCTTGTAACATCATCCAGGCAGTACCTTGATTAATACAGATTATGCAGGCATTTGAGTTGGTGCCCCCAGTTTTTTTTATGATTACGTATGATTCTGTTTCAGCCAACCATGCTGTAAAATTATTAGGATTTTGCTTGTCAATGCAAGCTTGTGGATGTTCTAGCGCAGATGTTAGGCAACCTTGTTCTGGTGATGTTTTAGGGTTTTCGTAAAACATTTCAATATCTAATTGATAATGGTGGTCGTGAATATTATCTCGTGTAAACATTTCTGCATTAGGTATATCATCATAAGGGGCAAACCAATTTTGAATATTTGATCCACCATTGCCGGAGTATAAAATCAATTGTGTTGTTGCCCCTGCCTCACGAATGGCTTTGGCTGCAGCGTTTTGATTATTCAGTACTATTCTCGTGCCGTTATTTCGTCCTTCGATTAAATCGTAGACATCAGGATTATTCATTAAGCCAAAAATAACACGAGAGTTATTTGCAAGTTGCTTGGCGATTTGTTGCCAAGCATTCGCATAGCGTTCTTCATTCACCCAGCAATCTGAAGCGCCAATTGAGCAGTAGCTATAACGCATATGATCATACATCGAAAAAATCACAGTGTAATTTTTGTCAGTCCATGTTTTTATTAAATAAAGTAATTGCCCTCCATACCCATCATTAGACCAATTAATGGCAATATCCTGCCCTAAAAAGTTTTGCAAATAATCCCACTTAAATGGTAAGGCAACGCTATTCACGCCGGTGTTTGCAAAATAAAGTAAGTCACAGACATCGGGAATTTGAGGAGTATCAAGTGTTGCGCCTTCTAGATTTATAATGCGCAATTTTTTATCATTATATGTCATGGCATAAGGTAATTCGCATGCAACTTGAGGCGTGGTTGTTGCATTAATAAGGTAGGGTGATGTTGTTCCAGTAACGGTTAATCTTTTGATTTCGTTATTTCCAATCGATTGCGCTGTAATATTGTTGCTTGCAATAGTAAGGTTAATTAATGCTCCAGAATAAATGGCGCATTTTAAGCCTGGTCCATTCATATAAAGTATGGCTTCTGATCCGCTTGAGTCGCATACTTCATAGATAAAGTTTTTTACTGTGTTATTGCTAAGTTCAACTACTTCTGTAGCGCCAGGTGCAAGAGACTCTTGATAATGCATCATCATGTAATCGATGCTGTCGCCGGTGCTTCTTAAAATCCAATTATTATGCGGGCTAGCATTTATAAAGCTTATCAGTGATGAATTGGTTTTGCGCGAGTTGATCAGTAATAAAGAAAACAAAAATAAATAGAGCATAAAGTCACCTTTTATGGATAATTTAAAAAAAGTTTGAGGTTATTTGTGTTAGAACGAATAAGAGGGTGGGGTAATCCTAGATTTGGCAGCTAAAATCCGCTACATAAGTTTATGTGCTATGACTTCAACTATCAACTTAAGATTAATAACAAGTAATATGGCCGTCATAAGTTTGGCTTAGCGCTAACAAATCATAAAACTTTGATTTGATCGGCTGGCAATTGCGTTATTTGCATAATTAAGTCTATATCCATGCCAGTGCTTAAAAGTTTTTTTGCTATTGTTTTTCGCTCCTCGAGCATGCCTTCGGCATGTCCTTCGGCTAGTCCTTTTGCTAGTCCTTCCGCATGGCCTTTCGCATGACCTTTTGCTTCTCCCATAATAAACTTTCCTTCCATAATGGTTGCATTTGTGCTGACCACATCCCAGTAGGCATCATAAGCGTTCAGTTCTGCTCGAGAAAAGGCGGATATATGTGCCAGAGTAGCAGCCTCTTTTATTTCGGGGACTGTTAGCAGCTCTGGGTCAATAATATCGGTTTTTTCATCGACTTCAGACATGAAACGTAACCATAGTATGGTGAGGCGTCTATCTGCAATAGTGCTAGGTTTGAATTTTGGCAGTTCGACAAAGACTAGATGCATATCATCTAAAGAATGTTTGCCGGAATTATGAGTCATTTTATAGTGATGTATCCAGTTTGGATCATTTTCGCGAAAATTATGGGCCAATAAAGCTAGTCCATATACTGGACAAAGAGTCGAATATCTTTCGCCTCGCTGTATTTGTTTAACATAGACAGAGCTGGTATTAAATAGTACACGTTGCATAAAAGCAGGCACCCACTCTATTTGCATCTCTACAATAAAATGTCGGCCTTGTTGATCGGTACAGCGAACATCAACAATAGTGCTTTTTAGCGCCGGAATTTCAGGCACATTTTCTGAGCTAAGATACTCAAGTGACTCGATTATCGAATCTTCTGGTAGCGGCAATAGAGCATTTAAAAAACTTTTCAGCAAGTCAGGGTGGTTGCCAAAAATTTTTTTAAAAACAATATCGCTTTTGGGGTCAAGATAGCGCGGCATTTTTTTCTCTTTCGTCATGATTTTTACACCTAGAAAGTATAGTGGATTTTTAAATATTGAACAAGAATTCGCAGGTGATTGCGGGATTGAAGGAAGAGATTGAAGATTGTGACAGGGCGTTTTAAGTTTGTCTAGTGGTTTTTAGCTGTTTATTTCGGAACATATCCTGCTGGTTTTTCGCTGCCATCACCGAAAAAAAACTTTTCCATTTCCGTGGCGAGGAAAGCGCGAGCTTTGGCATCGAGCATATTTAAACGATATTCATTGATCAGCATGGTTTGATGATGTAGCCATTGTTGCCACGCTGGTTTCGAGAAATTATCTGCAATTCGTTTGCCTATTTCGCCTGGATAAGGTTGTCTGTCTAGCGCTTCGGCATTTGTGTTCAGTTTTTTACAGAAAATTATTTTAGTCATAGAGATGTTAACCACTTTTTTATTGGCGCCGGTACGCCTTTTGATAAACTAGTTTTTGTATTGTACCAGAGTTCATGGCTATCTGACATCACTAATGATCTTGATTTGATAACGCGATATTGTACAGGTGTAGCGATAAGTTTGTAGTGACTAAATACATGATGAATATCTGTTAGTATTTTTATTGAATCCGTATCAATTTTGAAACGACTCAATAGTTGGCTTGGAATTGTTTTGGTTTTTGATTCTGGCAAGCTCCATAAGCCTCCCCAAATTCCGATTTCTGGGCGGCGTTCCAATAAAATTTCATCTTTAGCATTTACTAGTACAATGAAAAATATTTTTTTTATAGGTAAGGATTTTTTCGGTGACTTTACGGGATATAATGATGTCGCATTATTAGCAAAAGCGATGCATTGATTTTTTGCTGGGCAATCATTGCATTTTGGTTGGCTGCGTGTGCATATAGTAGCGCCTAAATCCATAATCGCTTGAGTATAATGAACAATATCTTTTTCTCCTGGCGTGTAGTGGGTTGCTAATTGCCATAATTTTTTTTCAACATCCGCTTTGCCAGGAAATTCGCTAATACCGTGTAGGCGAGTCAAAACGCGCTTTACATTGCCGTCTAGTATTGGTAGCGATTGTCGCTGGGAAAAAGCAAGAATAGCGCTTGCTGTTGATCGGCCAACGCCAGGTAGTAGCATCATGCTTTCTAGGGAGTTCGGAAATTCTCCCTGATAATCATCGCGAATTATGATGGCGGCTTTATGTAGATTGCGTGCACGAGTATAATAACCCAAGCCCGCCCAGAGTTGCAGCACTTCGTCGAGTGTCGCATTTGCTAAATCAGTTACGCTAGGAAATTTTTCTAAAAAACGTGAATAGTAGGGAATAACCGTTTGTACTTGGGTTTGTTGCAGCATAATTTCTGACAGCCAGACACTGTAGGCATCTAGGTTTCTTTGCCATGGTAAATTTTTTCGACCATGAACTTTATACCAAGCCAAAAGATTTTTTGTGAAAATAGCTTGTGTCATAAGTTGCTTAATAGTTGATTGAGTTTTTTGTTGATTTGATTTTTATTAGTAGTCAGAAGCTGATTGAGTGGTGTTGCTAAGTCAATGCCAATACTAGGTGATGCTAAGATGCCGTCAATATGGATTGGAATGGCGATATTTTTTGTTTCTTGAGATTGCGTGTAATATGCATCAAGTTTTATGTTGATGTGTTGAGTGTTTAAGTTTATTTTTCCTTTACCATTGGCATGGTAGCTTGTTGCAAGTAAGGCAATCTTAGTATTGGCTATACCTGCAGTGACAACATTGTTCAGGGCTAATGAGTCAAAAAAGTCATACTGTTTTTTATTGGTTGCTGAGGCGATATACGGTATGACGCTACCTATGTCGATAGTGTTTAATTTGCCATTTTTAATTATAGCGTCAACATTTCCATTAAGATTTTTTATAAAATCTTGTGTATTTGTACCAATGCTGCTTAAGTTGGCTTGCATATCCATTTTTCCGCTGATACTTTGATGATCTGTAAGGTCGTCGAGTAGGTCGGATATGTCAGTTTGAATAGTATTAAGATGAATATCAAATCTAGGTATTTTTTCATCTAAGTTTATTAGAGCGTTTCCTTTAATTTGTCCTTGATAAAAATCGGCATGGAAGTTGGTTAGAGTTAATATGTTGTTTTCATAACTAAGGTGCGCCGATCCATTACTGAACAGTAGTTGGTTTTGTTGCCACTGTTGAAAATGAATTGAAACAGCGATGCCTTGTTGTAATAGGGGTAATAAAGCAATGCCTATACTGACTTTGCTGAGTTGAATAATTGTTTTTCCTTGTTGGCTAAAGGTTATTTTTTCGATATCTAGCTGTGGTTTTATAGTATAATGCCAGAGTAAATCGCCAGTAATTTCAACGTTATAACCTGTTGCTTCTTGTATTTTTTGTACCATAATATCTTTGGTCACGCGCGTGGAAAGTATTTTTTCTGCACAATAAACAAGAATGGGCAAAAGTAATACCAGGCTAATGCAAGTAGTGAACATAATTTTTTTAATCTTTGACATCATAATTTTTTCCCTATTTAATACGCGCTCTTTTACACTCGTTTTTCTGCTACTATGACAAAAATTATCACATTAAATGCTAATGGCATTCGTGCCGCGGCCAAAAAAGGGCTGTTTGAGTGGTTATCCACGCAAGACGCCGATCTTATTTGTTTTCAAGAAACAAAAGCGCAAGAATATCAATTGAATGATGATATGTATTGTTTGCCTGGTTATCAACGATATTTTCACGATGCTAAAAAAGCTGGATATAGCGGCGTAGCTATTTTTACTAAATATAAGCCAACGCGTATTAAAGTTGGCTTAGGTTGGCCAGAGGCTGATGATGAAGGGCGTTATATCCAAGTCGATTTTCCAGATATTAGTATTGCTTCGGTTTATTTTCCTTCTGGAGCATCTGGCGATGTGCGGCAAGCAGTTAAGTTTGATTTTTTGCGACGTTTTTTTGCCTATTTGGATGCGGAAAAAATCGCAGAAAAACGTATGATTTTTTGTGGTGATATCAATATTGCGCATAAAGCGATAGATCTTAAAAATTGGCGAACTAATCAGAAGACTTCAGGTTTTTTACCTGAGGAGCGCGCTTGGCTGGATGAATGGTTATGTGCTAGGGGTTTTGTTGATTGCTTTAGAGCATTACATCCTGACGCTATTGAAGAATATACTTGGTGGTCGATGCGCCAACAGGCTCGAGCTAAGAATGTTGGTTGGAGAATTGATTACCAAATTGCAACGCCATCTCTTGCGCAAAGCTTGGTTAAGGCAAGCGTTTATCGTGAGCAGCATTTTTCCGATCATGCGCCTGTGATTGTTGAATATGATTTTGAGATTATTTGACCAAGGTGGGCTGGTTAAGGGGTGTATTTATATAGTTTGTCGGCTGATATAGGCGCAAGCCCATTATGTAGATAAAATTGCCATTTTTAGTTGCAATATCAATCAAAATCGTTGTTTGTCAAAAATAGAGCGGCTTATCTGTAATGATTATGGAAATTATTTTGCTTAGAGTGCCGCCTTTTAAGTCTCTCTTAATTGGAGCGCGTTACAATTAATCAAAAATAATGCCTTTTCTAGGCAGAGTCTGGTGGTAGATTATGAATAATAAGCAACTAATTTTATGTATGAGGGGAATCTGGTGACGGCTTTATTTGATAGTGTTCATGCCAAGTTAGATATTTCGGTGATTACGCAAATTCAAGATAGTGATGTTTTGTTTTCACAACTACAGCAAGCGAAAGATATTCCGGCGCAGTTTTTGCCAGAGAACAGTGGGTATTGTTTGGTAGTCACTGACCACCCATCGCATACAGGTGAGCTATCAGCCGCCACCATGTATAAGGTTCATGCTTTTGCGCGAGCTCATATTGTAGATCCTAAGCATGCTCGCTGGTTGTTGGTGCATATGTGTCCGACGAATTCTTTGAAACCGCAGTCGACGCTAGTGTGTTTTATTCAGCATTTTGCCCCAAATGCTTTAGTGGATAATACTGAAGGCGCCGGCGTTGCCAATCAGATTGTTATTGCGCTACAGAATCTGCAAGAAGAAGGCTTGGTGACGACAAATGTTAATTATGAACTGATTCGTAACATGAGTAGCAAATTTGGTGTGCTGTTCGGTGGTTCTTTTTCCGATATGGCCAATAGTTTGCGCGTACATTCGGTTGAGCAGTCTGTATCAAAAAGTAAAAAAGTTGCGGATAGAAAGGGTTTGCTTGCCCCGGTGCACGCACCTATGCCTGGCTTGGGTTTAAAAGCTGCTAAAGGTAGTGGTGAGCCGCGACTGGAGGATGAAATACGACAAGAGGATGATATATAAGATACAAGAGGTAGTGCCATATCACTGGAGTCGCGGATTATTGGCTGTTAAAGTCAAGTCAATCTACCCATGTTATATTCGGTCTAGGCCTTACGGTTGTGTGTTTTCGATTTCCATAATTCATCCCATGCTCACTGCCATAAATTCAAATGAAGACGCTATATTGTTTCTGGTATAATGCGTGTATCATAGCTTAGGAAATTGCTTAGATTCAGCGCAGCAAGCTTGTTGAGCAAGTTGTAGTCGACTGAATCCAGTGTAAATATAATTTTTGTTACAAAAATCATTTCCTTCCCTAAATTATTGTGCAATAATCATTTTATAAATACATGTGTTTCAGTTGGAGTGAAAAATGGCAGACGACAATCGACAAAAAGCGCTGTTGGCAGCGTTAAGTCAAATAGAAAAACAATTTGGCAAAGGTTCTGTAATGCGCATGGGTGATCAGCCTGTGCAGCCCGACATTGAGGCCATTTCAACTGGTTCATTGGGTTTAGACATAGCGCTTGGGATAGGCGGATTGCCGAAAGGGCGAATTGTTGAAATTTATGGGCCAGAATCATCAGGTAAAACAACATTAACCCTACAAACAATTGCTGAAGCGCAACGCAAAGGTGGTACCTGTGCTTTCGTTGATGCAGAACACGCCTTGGATTTGAGTTATGCGCGAAAAT
The DNA here is from genome assembly GCA_021151585.1 of Alphaproteobacteria bacterium. GTDB lineage: Bacteria > Pseudomonadota > Gammaproteobacteria > JAGOUN01 > JAGOUN01 > JAGOUN01. The sequence continues at coordinate 48,122 of JAGKWX010000008.1, forward strand.
TAGGTGTAAATGTTGACGATCTTTTGGTTTCACAGCCCGATACCGGTGAGCAAGCCCTAGAAATTGTAGATATGCTTGTGCGTTCAGGTGGTGTAGATATGGTTGTTGTTGACTCAGTTGCTGCGTTAACGCCGAAGGCTGAGATTGAAGGCGAAATGGGTGATTCGCACATGGGGTTACAAGCACGCCTCATGTCACAAGCTTTGCGCAAACTCACTGCTAATATTAAGCGCACGAATTGCTTGGTTGTGTTTATTAATCAAATTCGCATGAAAATTGGAGTCATGTTTGGTAGCCCTGAAACTACAACAGGTGGTAACGCATTAAAGTTCTATGCTTCAGTACGCTTGGACATTCGTCGTACAGGTGCGGTGAAAAAGGGTGAAGAAATTATTGGTAGTGAAACACGAGTCAAGGTGTTGAAAAACAAAGTAGCGCCACCATTCAAGCAGGCTGAGTTTGAGATTATGTATGATCAAGGCATTTCGCGTATTGGTGAAATTATTACATTAGGTGTGCAGGCTGAATTTATCGAAAAAGCTGGCGCTTGGTATAGCTATCAAGGCACTCGCATTGGTCAAGGCAAGGAAAATGCTGCAGAATATTTGCGTGAGCATTCTGAAATAACAGCGGAAATTGAAAGTAAAATTCGCGAGCACTTTTTGGCAAGCAAAGTAGGTGCGGTAACGATGCAGGGTGAAGCAGAGGAGATCTAAATTGTGGCGCTAGCCTTAGATCTTCCTTGGTTAACATGACGATAACGATGGTTTTTGCGGCGGCAATTTTTTTGATTGTCGCTATGCATTCTGCGGCTTTGCTATGCGAACTTATCCTCTATTCTTGATAAAATATGAACCAAGAAATTTATAATAAAGCGCTCTATCTATTGGCTATGCGGGAACATAGTCGTTATGAATTGCAACTAAAATTATTGCGTCGTAATTATGAACGGCAAGAAATTATTATTGTGTTGGACCGGTTGCTTGAAGAAAAATTCCAATCAGATGAACGTTTTGCAGAAATTTATATACATTCCCGAGCGTCCAAGGGCTATGGCCCAGAGCGTATTAAATTAGAATTACAGCACAAAGGTGTTAAAGAATCTGTTGTTCATTTCGCGATGCAAAATGCTGGCGTAGACTGGTCTACGCTTGCTCAACAAGTGTATAACAAGAAATTTGGCGCTGGTCAGTCCAGTGATTTTCAAGAGAGAATAAAAAGGCAGCAGTTCATGCGGTATCGCGGTTTTTAGTCAGTGGCGCGCCTTGTGTATACAAAATAATTTTCGTATACTTTTTAAGAGCTTCGGAGAAAATTATGAGTGGCTTAATAGCTCTGACTAAGGTGATTTTTTTTCGTGTTCCTTATGATTTGAAAGAATAACTTGATCGATTTTTTGAAAAAACACATCGAAAAAAGCGATGTGTTAGTGCGGTGGCTTGAAGAAGCTCTCGTGCTGAAAGAATGACAGCTGCGAGCAATAGAGCGAGGCGCTGAATAAGTCGATAGGGGAAAATTTGCTTCTCAAGAAGAGGTTAGTCAGGTGTTTAAAAAATAGCTGTAAGTGTGGTATGGACTCAGAGAGCTCTTCACTACTGTTAAGTTGAATTGGATTACTATCAGAGAATTCATCCAACACTCACCTGCGAATTGGTTTGACTTGTTGTCAATGCTGTTGAAAAAATTGGGCTAGCTCTTGGTGTTGGGCGTCCAGGAAGATTTTTAAGGTCGCGTGAGTTTGTTTTGCCTGAATATTCATATGTCATTATTTATCGTCAACGGAGTGCCGTGTTAGAAATACTCGTATTTATTCATCAAAAGAGAAAGAACATCCAAAGCTATTACTGATTTTTAAGGAATATAAATGAAAAGCGCTGAAATACGTCAAAAATTTTTAGATTATTTTCAATCGAATAATCATGCAATTATACAAAGTAGTTCATTAATCCCTGGCAATGATCCTACGTTGCTATTTGTTAACTCTGGCATGGTACAATTTAAGGATGTTTTTTTAGGAACAGACAAACGTAATTATTCCCGCGCAACAACGGCACAATCTTGTTTGCGAGCTGGTGGCAAACATAATGATTTAGATAACGTAGGTTATACTGCACGTCACCATACCTTTTTTGAAATGTTGGGAAATTTCAGTTTTGGTGATTATTTTAAAGAAGAAGCTATTACAATGGCGTGGATGTTTATCACACAAACCTTAGGCATCCCCAAAGAAAAGCTGACTGTTACAGTGCATTATTCAGATCAAGAGGCGGAAGATATTTGGATAACTAAAGTAGGCATTCCAAAAGAGCGGGTTATTCGTTGCGGTGACAAAGATAATTTTTGGTCGATGGGCGATACGGGTCCTTGTGGTCCGTGTACAGAAATTTTTTATGATCATGGTGAAGATGTTGCCGGTGGGCCTCCAGGTTCTGCTGATGCCGATGGTGATCGCTTTATTGAAATTTGGAATTTGGTATTCATGCAATTTAATCGCACATCAGATGGTCAGATGCACCCACTGCCGAAGCCGTCTGTTGATACTGGCATGGGGTTGGAGCGATTATCTGCTGTTATGCAGGGGGTGCATAATAATTATGAGACAGATTTATTTACTGGAATTATTTCTTCTGCTGCACGACTCGCCAATTTACGGTTTAATCAAGGTGATCTTGGGGGTAGCGCGTCTCAACAATGCCGCCTCACGGAATCGACTTCTTTGCTGACATCTGATTCAGATGCTCCTCATGCGCTTTGTGCAGAGATTACTCCTGCACAACTCTCGTCGCTGCGGGTAATTGCCGATCACATACGTTCTGCATCTTTTCTAATTAAAGATAGTATTGTGCCGTCCAACGAAGGCCGCGGCTATGTCCTGCGACGGATTATTCGTCGTGCACTTCGTCATGGGCATAAATTAAATATGCCCAAGCATTTTTTCTCATCCCTTGTTTCTTGTTTAGTAGATACTATGGGTGATGCTTATCCTGATTTGCGTAAAGCGGAACATAATATTGAGGCTGTTTTGCGACGCGAAGAAGATGCCTTTGCAGTCACTCTTGATCAGGGAATGAGGTTGTTAGAGAAAGCATTGATATCTACTAGGAAAGAAGGTGATCAACCAGCGACCCCTACAATCACTGGCGATGTAATTTTTAAATTATACGATACTTATGGGTTCCCTGTAGATCTAACCGCAGACGTTGCGCGTGAACGTGGTTTCGACATGGATCATGTAGGTTTTGAAAAATGCATGGAAGAGCAAAAAAAATTATCACGTAATGCTGGAAAATTCGATATTGATTATAACGCTAAAGAAAAATTGCTAGAAGCGTTGACGGGCAAGAAATCAGAATTTTTACGCGAGGCAACTGAAACAGCAGGTCTGATTATTTTATGTTTGCCATCACAAGCAATATTGTCTGATGTAGGGGCTGGCGTCGCTCGCCCCCTTGAAGATTGTAATACTGCTCAATCAATTCTTGTCTTAGATAAAACCCCATTTTACCCCGAAGGTGGTGGTCAAGTCGGTGATATTGGTGAAATCATTGGTGATAACTTTATTTTTCGTGTTGACACTACTGTTCGAGAAGGCGATGCTATTTTGCATTATGGAAAAATCATGCAAGGCGATATTTCTGATGGTGATGAAGTTGTTGCGCGTATCGATATAAGTGCTCGCAAAGCTACCATGCGTCACCATTCTGCAACACATTTATTACATGAAGCGTTGAAAAAAATATTGGGTAGTCATGTGCAGCAAAAAGGTTCTTTAGTTGCCCCTCATCGTTTGCGTTTTGACTTTTCACATTTTGAACCGATTACTCAGGGGCAGTTACGCTCGATTGAAGAGCTTGTTAACACAGAAATCATCAATAACAATGATGTTCATGTAAAGGAAATGGCGATTGAGCTTGCCAAAGAGGCTGGTGCTATGGCTTTATTTGGCGAAAAGTATGGTGACGTTGTGCGCACGATTAAAATGGGGACGTCATTTGAATTATGCGGCGGTACTCATGTTGCCAGAACTGGCGATATCGGTGCGTTTAAAATCATTAGCGAAGGTAGTATTGCTTCAGGTATTCGACGTATTGAAGCAGTTGCTGGTCCACTCGCATGGCAAGTGATTTATCATGAGCAAGATGAAGCTGAGCAGCAGAAAAATTTTGCAGCAATAAAGCATAAAGAGTTAGAAAAAACAATTGATCAATTAAAAGTAAAATTAGCTACTGAGCAAGCAGTTGGTTTTTTATCGCGCGTGAAAAAAGTCGATGCGGTGAATTTGTTAGTTGCACATGTCGGCGAGGTCGAGGCTAAAATCTTGGCTACTATGGTTGAATCATTAAAGTCAAAATTGACTCATGCCGTTATTGTCTTGGCTTCTAAAAATAACGATTCAGCCTGTGTGGTTGTGGGTGTGTCAGTAGAGTTACATAACAAAATGAAAGCGGGTGATTTGGTGAAGTATCTTGCGCCAACGATTGATGGTAAAGGAGGCGGTCGTCCAGATATCGCGCAAGCTGGTGGCAAGTTGCCGGAAAAAATTGCTGACATGCTAGCAATGGTAGAGCCATTCGTGAAAGAGAGGGCCTAAATAAATCGTAATTGCAGTGATTGTTTGTTTTTTTGTCCTCATAGATGTGTTGATTTGGTGGAAAAAAACATTAACAATGCAGTTCTTCCACAATATGGTTTGATAATTGCGAGTTAATTTTTTGTTATGGGCGTTTTTGTCTTAAAATTCGGCGGCTCTTCCGTAGCTACAGTTGAGAAGATTCAATCGGTGGCTAGTCGTGTTGCGAACATTGTGCAGCATCATCGTTGCGTGGTTGTTGTTTCTGCTATGGGAGATGATACTGATATTTTATTGGAGCAAGCTGAGTGCTTAAATCCTCGTCACTATCCTCGTGAATATGACATGTTGTTAGCCACTGGTGAGCAGAAAACCATTGCTCTATTATCCATGGCATTAAAATCGCGGCACGTCGGTGCTCGATCATTAACAGGTTGGCAAGCAAAGATTCAAACAACATCACAGCATGCTCATGCTCGTATTGTTCATATTGATACCCGTGTTATTGACGCTTGTTGGAAAAGGCATGAGGTTCCGATTGTTGCAGGCTTCCAGGGTGTCTGCGATGGTGAAATTACTACGCTTGGGCGCGGTGGTTCAGATTTAACAGCGGTTGCGCTTGCCGCAGCTCTGCATGCGGATGAGTGTCAAATTTTTACAGATGTTGATGGGGTGTATTCTGCCGACCCAAGAATGGTGCCCACAGCCATTCACTGGCCCGAGATTACGTATCTGGCCATGTTAGAGTTGGCGAGTGTTGGTGCTCAAGTATTGCATAATCGTGCAGTAGAGTTGGCGTGTAAAATGCACGTAAAATTGCGTGTATTATCGACTTTTGTAGAAGGAGAGGGGACGATGGTAACGCATCATGTAAAAAAACTATCGACGATATCAGGGGTAGCGATGCAAAAACAGCAGGCGGTAATCCATCTTGTTTATCAGCGAGACCATATGCATCATCATGCTCTATGGGCCTTATTGGATCAGTTTAAAATTTTCATGGGAACGGTGCATTTCAGTCACTGCAATCAGTTTAATATGCTATCTTTTGCTTTGCCGGTAACCAATATGGATAAGCTTGAGGAGGCTGTTAAAAATTTGCTCGGCAATGATTTGCAAGAGATGAATTGCCGTCGTGGCCAAACACAAATTTCTATTGTTGGTGTTGGCGTGCAGTCTTCAGAGCGTGTTTTTAGTCAAGTGCACCAATGGCTAGCAAAGAAAAACTTACCTATTTGTTTGGCGACGAGTAGCGAGTCACGTTTTAGTTTTTATGTTGATGAAGACGTGGCGCTGTCTATAACCAAGGAAGTGCATGATTTATTTCATTTAAAGGAAGTTAGTGAATCAAGTTAACCGTCCCATGTTAATACGGATGACTCTTGGAAAAGCCCCGGGCATAGCTAGCGCAGGTTAAAATGTTCAAAGTGCCATCTTAAAAAACTATTTGATTTTTTTTTAATCAGAAACTATACTAGTGTGCGTCTTCTGCCCTGGAGACAAGAAGTAAAAATAATAATTATGTGCAAAGACAAAGGATAAAAGGAGAATAGTGATGTTAATTTTAACCCGTCGTGTTGGCGAAAGTTTGATTATAGGAGATGATGTAACGGTGACTGTCTTGGGCGTGAAAGGTAACCAAGTGCGCATTGGTGTTAATGCGCCAAAAGAAGTTTCTGTGCATCGTGAAGAGATTTATCAGCGCATTCAACATGAAAAAGATGGTGTTGAATCAGCGGTGTCTGGTGAAAACGTTTAACTTATCACCGATTTTTTTATGATTTTGTTTGTTTTGATTCTAAATTCAGTATACAATGTTGGCCTCTTTCGATAGTAAATATATTGAAAGATCGCGGAGAGATGGCCGAGAGGCTGAAGGCGCTCCCCTGCTAAGGGAGTATGGGGTCAAAAGCTCCATCGAGGGTTCGAATCCCTCTCTCTCCGCCATAAACATGTCAATATTGCGCGCCCGTAGCTCAGTTGGATAGAGTACCTGGCTACGAACTAGGGGGTCGGAGGTTCGAATCCTTCCGGGCGCGCCAATCTATGTCCGCACAGTTTATAACAAGATTTTCCGAGAACCTGGATTCAACTAACAAATGCAACTCACTGCCTGAAGGCATAGGGTTGAGTTAACGGCAAAATGCTGTAAGCTCGTTCAAATGACTAAAAATGAAGAAGCTTATGAAACATTATACGCCATTAACCCAAGAGCAACGATACCACATTTCGGGACTTTTAAAAGCAGGAAATTTACAAGGCACGATTGCGGATTCAGTGGGTGTTCATAAATCGACAATATCGAGAGAGCTTGCACGCAATACTGGGGAGGGAAGTGTCAGATCAGATTTGAGCTAGTACACATCAATCGCGAGAAATAACAACCTTAAAAATTACACTTCCCCCTGCTTTTTAAACAAAGCCTGATCAGTGGAGTTTATTTCCATTCGATACCTTCGTCATTTTATCTTGTAAGCGAAATTAAGTTGACGGGGCCCCGTTTGCCCTCTTCGCTCTCCCTGGCTGGTAGCGAGGGTGCGGGCCTGATGAAATTAACTTGACGGCTCCATTCTGAATCTTTCCAAGGAGAATATTCAATCTTGTTCAACTCTTCTATTAGAAAAGAAGCGCATGAGTGTGTATTGTATTTTCCTCCTAATCGAATATAGCTATTTAAAAATTCATACACAGCTTTTTGTGCTTCTTCCGGTGTTTTCGCATTCGATACATTCGCTTGTAGCGTTTCTGCTCGAGTGATACCCTTATCGCTATGTCGCATTGTTGTAAATAACCCATAAGGACCTCGAAGTCCTTCTTTAGTTGATTTTTTTGATTGCTGCCATTTAATATAGTCTACCGTTCCTTTTTGAACCGCTGCTTTAAAACGGTCGAGAAAAGCGCTTCGACCCGCTTTATAGACCGCTTCGCATTGCGCAGAACTAAGATTGCTTAAAACCGTACCAAAATCGCTGGCATCTTCAATGAGCGATGGAAGCTGTGCCTTCATCGCCTCATAGACCGCTTTGCATTGCGCAGGATTAAGATTTCTTAAAACAGCGTTAAAATCGCTGGCATTTTTAATCGGCGATTGGAGCTGTGCCTGCATCGCCTCACAGACGGCTGTGCATTGCGCAGGATAAAGATTGCTCAAAACCGTATCAAAATCCTTGACATCTTTAATGAGCGATGGAAGCTGTGCCTGCATCGCCTCACAGACGGCTGTGCATCGCGCAGGATTAAGATTTATTAAAACCGTACCAAAATCGCTGGCATCTTCAATGAGCGATGG
>JAGKWX010000025.1 GCA_021151585.1 Alphaproteobacteria bacterium
AAAGGTTTTAAAACCTTTTACTCGGCAAAAGCAACACTAGCAGGTATTGAGTTGCATCACATGTTGAGAAAAGGACAGCATGTTAATGCAGCCAATCAATCTATTTTTAAACAGTTTTATGCGTTAGCGGGATAATTATATCTGGCAGAAATCTGCCTTATGAGTTCATTGGTTTTCAAAATTATTTGCGACAAAACCAAAATTACAACAGAACAACATGCTTTTCATCCAGCGCTTTTTCCGCTACGATGGTTTATAGTATTATCATAGATTCCACCATTAGAATCATAGCGAACAAGCTTAATGTGCTGAATCTAGGATTATAAAGCACCCATATCAGGAGTATAACATATGGCTTTTCCACAAGCACTAAAACAACCCAAACCTTTTTATTTGGTATTTTTTATAGAACTATGGGAGCGTTTCGGCTACTACGGCATGCAGGCGCTACTTGTGCTTTTTTGTGTCAAAGCCTTAGGCTTTTCTGATGAAGAATCAGATCATTTATTCGCAGCTTTCGCAGCACTGATTTATTTATTACCAAGTCTTGGTGGCTATATTGGCGATCGCGTTCTTGGTACAAAAAATACCATGATTTTTGGCACACTAGTTTTAATCATCGGCTACACTTTGCTGGCTTTTGCCGGTAACGAACATATTTATTTACCTTTAGCCGTCATAGCGGTGGGCGTAGGTTTATTTAAAGCAAATCCAGCAAGCTTATTAGCAAAAATTTATGATGAAGATACGACTAAATTGGACGGTGGTTTTACCCTTTACTATATGGCGGTGAATATCGGTTCTTTTATTTCCATGTCTGTTACGCCGATATTCGCTAGCCTATGGGGCTGGCACGTTGCCTTTGGCGTATGTGCCATCGGCATGTTTTTAGCATTAATAACTTATCTTATTTTACAGCATCTCGTCAGTGCATATGGCTCAAAACCTGACTTTGAAAAATTGCAATTCAACATGCTAGTACTAGTGATTGGCTTGACAGTAGCGCTTATTGCTATCAGCACTTGGTTGCTAGTGCATTATACTATCTCAAGCTGGTTGATTTTATTTGGCGGTCTAATCATTGTTTGCATTTTTCTTTCTGAGATTTTTAAAGCACCAAAAAATGAAAAACGTGCATTAATTTTGTGCTTAATCTTGATTTTACAAGCAATTATCTTTTTCGTTTTATATTTACAAATGCCGACATCATTAAATCTATTCGCCCTGCGTAACGTTGAACATCATTTATGGGGCATCCCTATCGAAGCCGCATCTTATCAAGTATTTAACCCTTTTTGGATTATGTTACTCAGCCCTGTCTTAGCAGTAATTTATAATCAATTAGCCTACCACGGCCGTGATTTATCTATTCCAATGAAATTTGCTCTAGGTACATTTTTTACTGGCCTTGGCTTTATGGTACTCGTACTAGGAATTACTACCTGCGCTCATAATGGCATCATTTCTGGATGGTGGCTTGTTTTATTCTACTTCTTTATCGGCACAGGAGAATTATTAGTTAGCGCACTTGGTTTGGCGATGGTGTCCAGATTTGTACCACAGCGACTCATGGGATTTACTATGGGTGCTTGGTTTTTATGCACATCGATAGCCGGGATTATCGCTGGTTATGTGGCGAGCCTTGCCGCTGTTCCGCAAAACATTATAGATCCTGAATTATCATTACCTATCTATAATGCTCTATTCATCAAAATAGGCATAGTAACTATAGGGGTAAGTATCTTAATGGCTATGTTTGTGCCAGCTTTAAAGCGTTTATCACGGTAAAAAATAATAAGAGCAGGCGCGCACTATTGACGCCTGCTCCGAGTTAATTTAGTCCAGAATCTCTACACGTTCAATTAATACATCATCAACCGGAACGTCTTGATGGCCTCGGCGGCTAGTTGTCTTCACTACCTTGATCTTATCAACAATATCCATGCCCTCAACCACTTCACCAAAAACACAATATCCCCAGCCTTGCATATCTTCCGCTTTAAAGTCTAAAAACGGATTATCAACAACATTAATAAAAAACTGCGATGTGGCTGAATGCGGATCAGATGTACGTGCCATAGCCAAAGTACCACGCTTATTTTGCTTTCCCTTATTAGCTTCATTTTTGATAGGTGCTTTACCAGAGCGTTTATCCTCCATGCCCGGCAACAAACCACCACCTTGAATCATGAAACCATTAATAACGCGATGAAATAAGGTGCCATCATAAAAGCCTTCTTTTGCATAATCGATAAAGTTTTGCGCTGTTATTGGCGTATTTTCTGTATCAAGCGCCACTTTTATCGGCCCCATTGTTGTATGGATAATTAACATTAGTATCTCCTGTAAATTCAAGAGGCTATTATCTTAAATTTACCTCATAAATACTAGGCAAAATGCGTAAAATCGACGCACAGTAAATTTTACACTATACGAACAAGTATTTTTGCACAACAAGTTTTAACTGAAAAATCTGAAATAAGACCCTAGCTAAAGAAAATACAGAAAGTAATTGCTTCGAATAGTTGAAACCTCAGCATCTTTTCAATAAGATAAAAAAAAACAAGGAAAATATCATGATTAAAAAAATACTCTGTTTGTTTTTTTTGATCAACTTACTCAACATAAGTTATGCAAAGACATCTATAGATAACTGCCATCCATCTATTAGCCAAACTCAGGAAAACTATTTAGTCGGATATGGCAGTTTGATGAATGCAGAAAGCCGCTCGAAAACCAACCCAGATGTCGACGTGCTTATCCCCGTCAAAATCCAAGGCTTTATGCGTGACTGGAGCGCAATCACTCCTGGCTATAAAATAATATATCTTGGCGCCACACCTTGTAACTCTGTACAAAAACAATGTTTCCTCAATGGACTTGCTTATTTGGTTAAAAATATAGAAGAAAATGATGCAAGAGAAGCTGTCTATTGCCGAAAAGAAGTAAAATACGAACAACTTCAGCCGTATACAAAAGAATTCACCTTAAATCCAACAGCAAAATATTGGATTTATGTCACCAAAAAACAAGATATTTACCATCCGGATGAAAATCATCCACTGGTTCAGTCTTACGTTGATCTTTTTATCGGCGGCTGCATAGAACAGGCAGCAAAAATTGCCAATAAAAATGTAAATAATATGATATTTCCTAATGACTATGGTTTTGTTTTTGATTGTATTAAAGGAACCAAAGGTTGGACAACAAACTTCTGGGTCAATGATAGAGTCTATCCCGAAAGACCTTGGGCCGCTTCACCTTATGCATTAAAAATAGATAAAATATTAGACAAAAGCTATCAAGATAAAATAATCACTGGAAAATATAATTATATGGATATTCCTTTGCAGTAAACAAAGTTGTATTCCAATTTTGATATTCCGGCGAGCTGCCTCTCTATTTTAATTGACTCGCCAGGAATAAAGCAGGTCAATTAAAAACATGACCAATCACTCACCATGCAACATCCAGGAGAAGACGTTCAACCTAGGCCGACGGTAATAACTGACAACGCGGGCAAAAAGTGGTGCTTCTATTTGCTAACCGGATTAATTGAATTTCAGAGTTACACACGACACACGGCAATCGCTGCCGGCCATAAACTTGCAGTTGCTGTGAAAAATAACCAGGCTTTCCCTCACTATTTTTAAAATCTTTTAACGTAGTTCCGCCACGCAGTATTGCTTGCTTCAATACTTGTTTAATAGCATTAGCTAAAGCATAACATTGCTCTAATGTTAATGATTTAGCAATCTGCATCGGATGAATGCGAGACAGAAACAAAGCTTCTGCCGCGTAAATATTACCAACACCAACTATAATATTGGCATTCATAATAAATAACTTAATAGCACTTTGGCTTTTCCTTGTGCGCTCAAACAACCATTGACCAGTAAATAGTTCATCTAAAGGCTCAATACCTAGATGCTTTAGTAAAAAATGCTCTTGTAGATTATCTTCAGTCCATAATATAGCGCCAAAGCGTCTAGGATCAGTATAGCGAAGTATGTAATTTTCAGCAAAAGTTATGTCGACATGATCATGCCTATTAGGCGGTTGTGACTCTGTTAAAATACATACTCTCCCAGACATCCCCAGATGAATAATTAGTGTTCCATGATCAAAATGTAATAACAAATATTTTCCACGCCGAGAAAATAAATTCAGCGTTTGTGCTGTTAAAGATGTTATTAAAGTCAATGGAATTGGCCAACGCAATTGTGGACAACGTATATCAACTGCTTGCACAGTCTTGCCAGCCAAATATCGCTTTAATCCTCGCAAAGTGGTTTCTACTTCTGGTAATTCAGGCATATGCCAGGACCCCATCAATTCTATATATCATCGTATTTTAACATAGTATTTGCGTTAAAGTTCTATGTTCTTATCTATTCAACCATGCAAACATAGGTCAAATTTTCCATCCTTGAACGAAAAGGCATGCCGAGTTTTCAACCCAGATTATACAATGAGAATGATGGAGAACGGGTTGACTGTATTGAATTAATGTTACTTCCAATATTCGGCCGATATTATGGACAATAGTAGATATTTACTCGTTTATAAGCTATAAATTTACGCATGTATAATATATAAAAATAGTAGCGAACTATAGCATGCTTACTTTTATGACTGAAGACAACTTGAAAGCAGAACTTCAAAGATCCCCATCTAGCCTGTTTAGTCGAAAATTTGAAAATGACGATACTATTTTGCACTTTTTGGCCACACTAGGAACAACACGCGGCTCAACCAGTATAGCCCGAATACTTGAGTTATTATTGCCGCGAGCAACTCTTGACGATTTTCAACAAAAAAATGCTTATGGCGATACGCCATTACATCGCGTTATTTCTCTTGGTAATAATAGAGTAACTAGAGAGTATCTTATCCCTGCATTCATCCAACGAGCAATAGAGTTAAATTATGATTTTTCATTGCAAAATAATTTGGGTCTCACTGTAATTCATTTGGCCGCCATAAATGATCACCCAGAAATACTCAGTTTTTTATTACAGTATCCTCAACTTATTTCTATAATTGACATGTCAACAGCATCAGGAAGTAGTGCTCTTTTTTATGCTATTAATCATGAGAAGTTTACACAAATCAACATACTTCTTGATGCTGGCGCCCATCCTTTACTTCCTAGGGACAGACCAGAAAAGCAGCCTCTCAATTATCTAAACAAAGAAATTCATGAATGCAAAAAATTAATACAGGATGAGCAGCGGGGCAGCGATCCCAGCACCCTTGCTTATTTAAAAGAAAAACTTGCAAAATATGAGAACTGCCATGTGCTTATGCGGCATGGACTCATTCTAAAAATGCCAAACAATCATAACGTTATGCATTCCCCGTGGCCCGCTATGTTTTTTAATCAAATAAAACAGGCTGTCGAAAATAATAAAAAACCTAGCGATTTTCTTGTCAAAAACACGACACAACAAGATCATGGATCGAATCCTGAGCCAGAAGAAATCGAGCAAAATAACTGCAGGGTAAACTAAATAATTCACTCTAATAAAAAACAAAGGATACAGTCTATCATTAAAATCTGGCACAATAAGCGCTGCGCGTTGTGCAATAGTTGGTCTTTTTTGCGGTCATGGCGAGCATATAGAAGCCCATGAGCTCCAGCAACAGCTTGCAACTCAAATATTAAAGGCTTAAAAAAATTAAAATAATCTAAATTTTCCGTGACAAGCTATTTATATTTCTCTCATCTTGCTCGCATGAACATCTTTAACCCCATTGTTCAGATTTATTAAAATGACAATGTATATCATGCTGGCTAAGCATCCCTGTCGCTTGCATAAAAGCGTAACATATAGTGGCTCCAACAAAGGTAAATCCAAGTTTTTTTAAAGCTTTCGACATAGCTATAGATTTCTCTAGTGCAATCGCCTGTAATTCTTTATTCTCTGTTATGAACATAGGCCTGTTTTCAACAAAGGACCACAAGAAATCTGAAAAACTCTTGCTAGTTTTTTTAAAATTTAGATAGGCGTAGGCATTTTTAACAATGCCATTTAATTTTAAACGATGACGAATTAAACCTGGATCTTGCATGAATTTCTCAATATCGCTATCTTTAATTGAAATTATTTTTTTTGCATTGAAATTAAAAAAACACGTATGATAATGATCCCTTTTCTTGAGCACTGTTATCCAACTTAGCCCTGCCTGTTGACCTTCTAAATTCAGCATGGCAAAAAGCTTTTGATCATCATACACTGGAACCCCCCATTCTGTGTCATGATACGTAATATAAAGCGGATCTTCTGTCACCCAATGACAACGTTGTCTATGTTGCATATTTTTTCTCATGCTCTAATAACCATTGTTTTTTTAGAATACCACCGCCATAACCACCCAACTCACCACAACTACGAATAATACGATGACATGGTACAATGATAGCCAGCTGGTTCATGCCGTTAGCATTTGCAACAGCACGATATGCCGTGGGTTTATTGATAATCTTTGCTTGCTCAGCATAACTTTTTGTTTGACCATATGGAATATTACACAAAGCTCTCCAAACACAGATCTGAAAATCACTACCGCGCAAAATAAAAGGGGTTTCAAATACGCGTAATTTCCCCGAAAAATAAAGTGCTAATTCATCTTCTATTGATACTATCGGCGCCGTTTTTCCTGGGATCATTGCTGCAGATAAACATGCACGTAAACGTGAAATTCCCTGCTCTAACCCACGCCGTTCAACAAACTCTAATAAGTGTAAATTTTTTTCGTCCGCGATAGCCAACATAGGACCCGCTATTGTAGCTAGCCATGAGAATTTTAATACCCTCTCTGGCGATATTTTACTATCGTCATTTTTTTCAAGTAAATATTGATAATATTCTTGCTGATGTCTGAACGCTAACATAACTTCTCTTATATCATGCTTTTGATTTATTATACTAAATAATAAACTAGGGCGGCATCATCCGGATATTAAACGGGACATTGTCACTAAAATTTTATGGTACCATAAAACTTCCATCCTACAAGAGGCCGTTAAAAAAAGATGTTTCTGTACAATATACGCGCTATAATGCTCATTTCCTAAAAAACCAAGGTAAACAAGTGTTTCCACCGCTAAAAGTCAAATTTAATATTAAACCTTTTGCTCTATGGGCTATTTGCGGATTTTTTATGTTTTACCAACTGCTCTTACAATCGTCTCCGAGTGTGATGATTGAGCCGTTATCACATGATTTACATACAACGCCACTCGGCATTAGTTTGCTGTCATCCGCCTTCTTCTATACTTATGTAACCTTACAAATTCCAGCGGGCATACTGGTTGATAGGGGAAATATTCGTTATATTTATACTTTCGGGATGTGTGGATTAGCGCTGAGCTGCTTATGCTTTTCATTTGCTGAAAACTTAACCACTAGCATATTCATTCGTATTTGTATGGGCGTTTTTGCCGCCCCAGGTTTAGTCGGTGCTTTTTACTTGATTGATCAATGGTTTTTTAAACGCTATTTTTCATTTTTAGTAGGCATGACAGAAATGTGCACTGTATTGGGCACCGCAATAGGACAAGCGGTTTTAGCGCAAGGCGTCATTCATCTAGGATGGCGACCAACATTCCTCATCTATAGCGCCATAGGATTTATTGCGGCCATACTTGGCTTATGTTTTTTACGCGAGCGTAAACCAAAAGTTAAAATTGATGTATTGGCAAGCATAAAAAGAGTATTTGTTAAACGAACAACATATTATCAAGTTGCCTCTGATTCATTGATTGCCAAAGGCAGCTTTAAAGAAAATTTAAAGATACTAATGAACATCCCTGACCTGTGGATTGCCAGTCTCATTAGCGGGCTCGCCTTTGCTATATTATCTGCTTTTGCTGGCTTTTGGTGTATTCCATTTTTAGAAAGTAATGCCCACCTTTCTTTAGGTCAAGCCGCAGTTGCTAGCGCTAGTATTTTTTTCGGCGCAGCTATATGCACACCATTTATGGGAGTTATTACAGACAAGTGTAAGCACCATATCATTAGTTTAATGACATGGTCATTTATCATAGTGACCATATTATTGCTTGTACTAATTTTGATACCAACACCACCCCTAAGCATTATCTATATTTTATTAATAAGTATTGGTATGCTATCTTCTGTTTACGTTATTCCTTTTGCTCTCGCAAAAAAAATGGCGCCGCCTGGCGTTGGTGCGACAGCCATGGGAATCGTTAACGTCTTAAGCATTTTAATCGGGGCTCCAATATTGCAGCCTGTAATTGCCGTTATTATTCACGCTGCACAAAGTGCTGGAATAAGCGATCATCATAGCTTTGTTCTTGGTTTAAGTCTTTTTCCAGCACTGACATTAATCGCCGCTTACTTAAGTTTATTACTTAAAAAGCGATGAGGTTTGATTAGAAATGTATTGATTAAATTGTACAATTTTTGCCAAAAACTAGGTTTAACATGTCTGCACTTATTAGTTTAGAAAAAATATACTTATCCTACGGAAATGTGCCATTACTTGATCAGGTGGATTTTCAAATTCACCCCAAAGAACGCGTCTGCTTAATTGGTAGAAATGGCGCAGGAAAATCAACATTTCTCAAGGTCATTGAAGGAAGCGTTAGCGCTGACTCAGGAAAAATACACCGTGCAACCGGATTAACCGTCGCTCGGCTTGAGCAAGAATTACCACAAGACGCCGACCTTACCGTCTTAGATGTGCTCACACAAGCATATGCTAATTACAGCGGTGAAACTTGGCAAATAGAGCGCCAGATTCAAGAAATTCTATTACGCTTAGAGCTAAGCGGCTCACAGAAAATTGCGGATTTATCCGGTGGCTGGAAACGACGAGTTGACTTAGCTAAAGCATTAGTAACACAACCACAATTACTATTACTAGATGAACCAACTAACCACTTAGATATTGAAGCTATTCAATGGCTAGAAAATCAGTTACTACAATTTCACGGTGGGATTTTATTTATTACACATGACAGATCCTTACTACAACGTTTGGCGACGCGTATTATTGAATTAGACCGCGGACAATTGACATCATGGCCAGGTGATTATGACAATTTTCTACGTCGCAAACAAGAAATGCTATCAGCAGAAGCACATCTTAATAGAGAATTCGATAAAAAATTAGCTGAGGAAGAACGCTGGATTCGACAAGGCATACAAGCACGTCGTACGCGAAATGAAGGCCGCGTGCGTGCATTGAAAGCCATGCGTGAAGAACGACAACAACGTCGCGATATTCAGGGAAAAATAACACTTGAAATTAATGACGCTAAACAATCCGGACAATGCGTAATTGAAGCAGAGAAAATCAACCATGATTTCGGCGGGAAACTCATTATCAATAATTTCACAACTCGCATCATGCGTGGTGACCGTATTGGCTTATTGGGTCCAAATGGAGCAGGAAAAACAACCTTACTAAATATTTTGTTAGGAAAAATAGCACCAAACAAAGGAAGTCTTAAACTAGGAACAAAATTAGAAATCGCTTACTTCGATCAATTACGAGCTTCGCTTAATCCTGAGCAATCAATTTTAGACAATGTTGCCGGCGGGAGAACTAGCCTGACTATTAATGGCAAAGAGCGTCATGTCATCAGTTATATGTCTGATTTTTTGTTTCCGCCACAGCGTTTAAGCACGGCAGTAAAAGCGTTGTCTGGTGGAGAATGTAATCGTCTTCTGCTTGCACAATTATTTAGCTTACCAGCTAATGTCCTGGTGATGGACGAACCGACAAATGACTTGGACATCGAAACTCTAGAGCTACTGGAAGAATTGCTATCACAATTTACCGGAACATTATTACTTGTTAGCCATGATCGTACATTTTTAGATAATATTGTAACACGTATATTTGCTTTTGAAGGCGATGGCAAAATTGGTCAATATATTGGTGGCTACCAAGATTGGCTAGCGCAATCTCCGACTACTAATATAACCACAAAACAAATAACGGAGAAAAAAATATCAGAAAAAAAATCAAAAAACGATTTTCAAGATAGAAAAGAATTAAGTGCATTAATAAATAAAGTGGAAAAACTTGAAAAGCAGCAAAAAGAATTATTTGCCCAGATGGCAGAACCGGGGTTTTATGAAAAATCTGCAAATGACATCGATAAAGTGACTAAAAAATTAGAAAATATTGAAAAAGAACTTGAGATAGCATATGAACGCTGGGGAGAACTAGAAAAATAGAAAATATGTTTTCATGTAAGGCATAATGACCGTTTATGTTTGAGCCGTTACACTAATATAAGCAGGTATCTAGAGTCCACCGTTAAAAACTACTGCACAATTTCAAGCCGCTGGATAATAACCGGATTCACTGGCACATTCTCATAGTGATCACGCGTTGTCGTATCAACTCTTTTTATTTTATCAACGACATCCATTCCCTGAGTAACATGTCCAAAAGCACAATAACCCCAACCTTCCAAGCTTGGTGACACAAAATTCAAAAAATTATTGTCGACAACATTAATAAAAAACTGCGATGTCGCGGAATGAGGATCGGCAGTTCTTGCCATAGCAATTGAGCCACGCACGTTTGCCGCACACTTTTCACCTTCATTTTTAATCGGCGCAAAGCTAGCAGGTTTTTCGCTCATATCAGATAACAAAGCACCGCCTTGTATCATAAAACCGTCGATAACTCGGTGAAAAATGGTGTTATCATAAAAACCTGACTTTACGTAATTTAAAAAATTTCTTTTTGTTTCCTCTGCTTTTGAATCAAGCGTAATGTCAATAATGCCTTCGCTTGTGTACATTTTTATAACGGTAGGTTTGGCGCCTGATTTATGGTTAACTGCATCTGCTAATGCACTTTCACCAGAAAACAATAGACCGATCGCTAGCACACTCTGGGTAAATAGTTTCACGTAGAACACTTTCTGAATTTTAATCATTACTTTCTCCTGTATTCGTCCCAAATCTGCTGTATCAAAGACACAGCCTGACACTTATTTATTATAAATGCAATAACAAGAGCACAAAACTGCGTTCTTATAAATAATTACGACTATTTCCGGTGACCAGAAATTAGCTCTTTTTTTAAACAAAACCTTAATCAAACATTCCCTGTGGCTTAGCCTGCCCTTCGCGATAAATGTGGTTCATTGAGGCCTGGTCTGTCGGATAAATCAACATTTCAGCGATAGAAACATGCAAGGGTCGCGTTGCAGAATAAACCACAGCATCAGCAATATCTTCTGCAGTTAACGGTGTAAAATCAGCATAAAAATTATCTGCCTTCTGCTTATCTTTCCAACGTACCGTACTAAATTCTGTATTAACCGCTCCCGGTGCGACATCTGTCACGCGCAATCCTGTTCCCAATAAATCAAGTCGCAATGACGTGCTCAAAGCTCGAACAGCATGTTTCGTTGCGGAATATACATTACCTGTTGGATAATGACCATGGCCAGCGGCTGAGCTAATATTAATTATATGACCTTGTTTGCGCAACAGCATCAAGTTCACTATATTATGCGTTACATAAAGCAAGCCATTGATATTGGTTTGAATCATCGTATCCCAGTGATCCATATTACCTTGTTGCAAAGGCAGGCTATCTAAAGCTAGGCCAGCATTATTCACTAGCACATCTATATTTTTCCATGCGCTAGGAAGGGCTTGGATAGCAGTAACAACTTGCTCTTTGTCACGCACATCTAGCTCCATAACAAACACTTTAATATTATACTCATCTATAAGACGTTGGCAGAGTATATTTAAACGATTTTTGCGACGCGCGCTTAAAATCAGATGACAACCTAAACGAGCAAATTGTTCAGCGCAAGCGGCACCAATTCCACTAGATGCTCCGGTGATGAATGTAATTTTATCTTTTAATGAATACATGTTTTTTCCTTAGAAAATTAATAAACATAATGTAAAGCATTTTAAGGGACATTTACAGGAATATTGTCACCTCATAAATTGATCGTTAGTTGCGCATATTTCTGGTGACCGGAAACAAAGCAAATTAAAGCTAAGCAGCCAGCGTAAACCTACAATAGGCTAATTTTTTTTATCAGATACAGTACATGGGCTAATATATATGACGGGAGATAAAAAAAGGCTCTGCATATTCCATGATGGAAAATAATGCCTTCAGTTACGCCGTTGACATCCTAGCGAATCAGCTAAAAGTGGTGAATCTAGTATAATGGGCTAATTACAGTGAGGTTTGCTAAGTCCCCTACCTTGACAGGGACGCATACAGGATATTTTAACTTCGTAACAATCGCTGCATAATTGCAGTTCTAACAATAGAGCTTTGCACACCCTCCAAAGTTGGGTGTTGTTTGCGTATTTCTACAATAGCGTCATCTAGTAATTTTTTTAATTCTGACTCAATGACGACTGTTTCAACTTTCTCAAAACCATGCATTTCTTCACTATACTGAACTAAGCTAACAAAATCAGGTAGTCCAAGTAACGTTTGAATAGCTTCTGAAACCCAGATACTTTTACCACGTAAACCGTAGCCTTCGCGAGCTACGCGCTCACGTAATTCCGCTTGTAATGCGGCAGGAACAACAAATGTAATTTTGACTTTTAACATAATTGATTAATAACTTGCTGTAAATAACGCGCCAATGCTTTACCAGTTAAATCAGCTGGGTTTTTCATACTAGAAATTAGCCCTTGCTCACTTAAAGCATGCAAAATCAAATGCATGACTTTGTCATTTTTGAGCGCTACTGAAAAAACAGGTGAAGATGATACGGGATTTGAAGATTTTTGTACAAAGAATTTTTCGGTAGCAGCCTTGAGCTCTCTTAATGACGCGCCCTGTTGACATAACACAACTAATGCATCTTGATCTTTTAAGGCAGCTTTGACAATAAATGCGGCTTTATCAAGATTGCTAATTTTATTTTCTTTAATCGCTTGCCATAAATTAGAATTAGCTTGTAAAACTAGCCGATATTGTGCTGCTTGCGATACGGAAATGCCGGTTAAGTCGCTTAGTTCAGCGGCAGTAACACGATCGGGATTTTTATCGTGTTCATCACTATAAATTTTGAGAATGACACGTAAATTATTCAAGCGCTCCCATAACGTTAAATCTTCACGTTCGTTATTTTCCATCCACTGCAAAATAACACGATTTAAAGCATTGGGTTTATCTTCTAAAATTCGGCATTGAATTTGCGTTTTACCAGCTAAAATAGAAGCTAATGTGCGCCGTTCACCAGCAATCAAACGATATTTATCTTGATGTTTATATACCGTTATGGGGTTAATTAAACCTTGTGCGCCTATAGATTTAGAAAGAGATTCTAAACTAGCTAACTCATTTTTTTTCAGTTCAACTAAAGGATCACCTTCCAGCAGTCCTTCACGCACGTCTTGAAAGCTTAAATGAAGCTCTCGTGGGTTATCAGGATCAAGTTCTAAACGATCAATAGATATTACTTCTACTAATAACTGGCCAGAATAATCCTGCGCAGCAAGAATAGTTTCTTCTAAACTACGTGATAAAGAAGGATTAATAGAAAAAGCTTTGCGTTTAGCCATAATAATATAGTCCTTAAACTGTTATATATTGCACATATACGTCATACGTTCTCTGGTGCGACCTCTACTGTGAAGTTTGAAATGGCCACAGCAGAGTTATACAGACTTCATGGATGTATAAATTTATACAAATACCTTGCCAAAAATTTCCCGACATGTTGCTTCGCATTCTTGACGTGCGACATGATGTGGTTTTAATTCAAAAATACTGCGCGGCTCAGCATTTTCAACCAAAATTTCAGAATATACTGCTCGAGCTTTAATCGGATTAGGTAATACATATTGACCAATTCCTGGCATATTGCGTAGCTCTTGGAGAAATTCACGATGTAAATTAATATCACGGTATTTATTCGGCAAAATTCCTAATAAAGTAATCGGAGATTCTTTGGTTCGCTTATAGGATTCTTGTTTCCATAATTGTAACATACCATAAATACCTTCTATCGAAAACTGTTCCATTTGAGCAGGCACAATTAAATGAGTTGCAGCTTTAATCGCAGCAATCGTTAAAGGGCCTTTGGAAGGAGGAGTATCAATGATTACTAAATCATAATTTTTCTGTAAATCAGGCAAATCAACAAAATATTTCAATTGGATATGCACTTTTTCCAGCACTTCGTTTTTTGTTACTGCTTCGGCCTCGAGTAGTTTCTGTGAATGAGACGGCAAGAGCTCTAGTAAGTCGATATTAGTTGGGTAAGGAACCGCTTCTTCGCCATAAAAAATATTTGCAATACTGCTGCGTCCCTCCCAATCATCATCCTCGTCACCATTGTAATCAGGATGTAATGGCGGAATTTTGCCACTTTGATGAGCCGGATCATAATCCATTGCAATATATCGGCCAGATAAATTTGCTTGTGGATCCAAATCAATTAGTAATACTCTTTTTTTTAAGATCAATGAAGCGTACTCAGCCAAATTAATACTGGTGGTTGTTTTTCCTTCTCCACCTTTGTTGGTAGCACAGACGAGAATTTTTGCCATTATTTAGCCCTGATGACATAACTTATGAATAAGCGTAACATAGGCTTGAGTTGAAGTTAAGAAAAAGATACGATATCTTCCTGAATAAATATAAAAATTAACAAACAGTTTTATTTTTATATATGTTTATATTGTTTAAGATACATAAGCAATTGATTAATAACATTTATTTCTTAGTTTCTGGGACAGATGCAGGACAATAAGTGACGTTTATAGGAAGAAAGCGGGGCGTTTACAGGATAAATCTAGGACGTAATCAGGATGCTTCTGACTCACATTCGGGACATATGCAGGAAAAAAATGATAGCAACATTACCTTACAAACACTTTGATTTGAAGAAGCATGTGGCTGCTATTCATTCAGCTAATAAATTATCCTTGGTGCAACGTAAAATTGCTAATGCACTATTATTCAATGCTTATCATGAATTATCTGAAAAACAAGAGCATCAGATTCATATTCGCGTACTATGCGAATTAATTGGTTACAATAGCAATGAGTTAAATGCTATTAAAAAAGCGTTAGTGAGTTTAATTTCTACAGTTGTTGAATGGAATTTAATTGATAAAGATCGTTTAGACAATGCTGGCACATGGAATGCCAGTGCGATTATTGCAGATGCTAGCATTTCGGGCTCTATCTGTACTTATTCTTACAGTCAAAAAATGCGGCAATTACTTTTTCGTCCGGAAATGTATGGTCGCTTAAATATGCAAGTTCAAGCACAATTTAACTCTAGTTATGGTTTAGTGTTATACGAAAATTGTGTCCGTTACCAAAATATTCATGAAACACCGTGGTTTGATATTACGCTGTTTCGTAAGCTCATGGGGGTTGATGAGGGAAAATATCCTGTTTTTAAAGATTTTCGCAAACGTGTTATTGATATTGCCATTAAAGAAGTAAATCAACATAGCGGTTTATATGTTGGATATATACTAAAAAAATTAGGTCGGACGCCTGTGGCGATTAAATTTAGCATTGAACCAGTGCTAGATCAGAAAATTTGCTCATCGCAAGCAGAAAAAAT
This sequence comes from Alphaproteobacteria bacterium, assembly GCA_021151585.1. Classification (GTDB taxonomy): domain Bacteria; phylum Pseudomonadota; class Gammaproteobacteria; order JAGOUN01; family JAGOUN01; genus JAGOUN01. The sequence goes on from JAGKWX010000025.1 coordinate 15,575, forward strand.
TTTGCATCAGGACTTTGCTTTTTCTAAACAACAAGCTGCTTCTGCTGTGGCTACCTTTGGTGAAGGCTATATTGAAGAAAAAATAACTGTTGTTAAAAATTCGACAAGTTACAAAAAAAAATCGATTCAGCATTTAGCCGGATATATGCAAAGTGCTTTGGTGAAAGATTACCAAGAATCTAGCAAGCCCCGATCGTCTGGAAGGTTTACTGAAGTATCGACCAAAGCTCAGCAAGACGTGAATTCAGGGATACAGACCCGGAATGACGAAGTAGCTTTAGTGTCACCCCTAGAGCGTAAAATGAAAGACAATCATCAGGAAAAAACGTTAGAAGATTTCTATCAGTTAGCAAGTGATGAACAGGATCGTTTACTATCATTATTTTTAAAAACAATACGTCAAACAATCTATGAAACTTTATTTGTTCGCGATCACCTTGAAAATACGATTGTTGCCAAGAAATTTATACAATTTTTAAAGAAAAACGCTTAATAAGTCATAGACCCTAGAGACTAGTTTGAAATATTTTTTAAATTGTGTTGTAACTATAATCAAACTTATATATGATTACCGTACGTCAATCAGGTGCTAGGGGGTATATTAATGGGTGCAGGTGGAAGTCGTGTGGGCGCTGGTCGTCCGGCCGGATCTGGCAAATTTGGTGTTCCAACAACACCGATGCGGGTGCCAACACATCTAGTTAACGATGTTTTAGAGTTCATTACTGAAGGTAAAATAACTTGTCCATTATATGCTTCATCAGTTAAAGCGGGATTTCCTGCGCCAGCAGAAGACTATGCAGAAGAACGTTTGGATTTAAATGCTCATTTAATACAACATCCCAGCAGCACATTTTTTCTACGAGTTTCTGGTGATTCCATGAAAGATGTTGGTATTTTCAATGGTGATTTACTCGTAGTTGATCGTAGCCTGCAAGCAAGCGATGGAAAAATTGTTATTGCTGCGTTAAATGGTGAATTGACAGTTAAGCGATTAAAGAATGATAAAGAGGGTGTCTTTTTGGTAGCCGAAAATGCAAAATATCCACCGATTGAAGTACAGCCAGGTGATGACATGCATATTTGGGGTGTAGTGACACATACTATTCATGCGATGTCGATGAAGTAAAGTTATATGTTGTGTCAGATACTTTTTAAATTACTTTCTATTGTTGTAGAAGATAACTTAACATTTTTTGATGGAATTTTACCTATTTATTGTCTATGACGACAACGACGCTGTCGCTAGTAGGCTAAAGCAGAATAGAATTACATCAAATAACATCTATAGACCCTAACCAGTATTTGTCATAATTTAGGAAAATTTTTGTTTTGCGCCCTTGCTGAAGTGATAAGGTTTTGACTAATCTGTCGGAATTCCAAAAATTTGAGCTAAAGTCAAATAGCTAGTTGTCATTTTCTAATTTATTGATATCAATTTTTAACTTGTTTAGTACGCCTTCTAAAACATCCAAATTTGAAAATTCGATTTTTAATGCACCTTGTTTAGTCGTAAAATCAATCGATGTTTTGCAGCCGATTTTGTCGCTGATAATTTTTTCAAGGTATTTTAGATTGATATCTTTTTTTACCACAGATTGAGTATGTTCAGCATTTAATATTTTTTTTACTTCAAGCTCGAGCTTTCTAACACTCCAATGATAAGACAAACATTTTTTTGCTAATTCTCGTTGCAACGTTGTGGGCAGAGAAACCAGTGTTTTGCCGTGACCTTCTGATAATTCACCATGTACTATCATTGTTTGCACGTTAGTGTCTAATTTTAATAAACGTAACGTATTGGTAATTTTTACGCGTGATTTTCCAACGGCAATAGCTATTTCATCATGTATATAGCCAAATTCATCAATTAATCGTTGATATGCTTTAGCTTCTTCAACAGGATTTAAATCGACGCGAATAATATTTTCAATAGCAGCAGCTTCAGCAGCCTGGGCATCTGAAAAGCAATGTACCAAACAATTTATTGCACTCCAACCGGCTAATTGTGCCGCTCGCCAACGTCTTTCACCAGCGATAATTTCATAACTGTCTTGCTTAAGAGGCCTTACAATGATTGGTTGTAATAAGCCATTAGATTTTAATGAATCAGATAGTTCTTGCAAGGCTTCTTGATCAAATTCTTGTCGTGGCTGATATTTGCCTCGTTGTAACTGTTCAATCGGTAGAGATTTTAACTCTGCCTTGGAATGTGATTTCATGGCTGTGGACATAACGTTTATTTTCTATAGTGAATCAATCATACAAAATAATCAAAATTTGTGAAAGGGTGCCTTTCATTAGAGTAAACCCTAATTTACCCTAATAAAAATCGAAATATTTACGAAAATTATAGAAAAAATGTTGAATAATAAGATGCAATCAATATGGTTGTTTGATTATGGTATAAATAATGTATTATTATTTCCTAATGCTTGAATTTTTAGCATTATTGTTATTAAACAGGGAGAATGTCATGGTAGCTAAGAAAACAGTATCAAAGGCTCGTAAGCCAGTGGTGTCAGCAGAGAAGAAATTGGCGCTTAAAATCGCGGCGCTCGAGAAAAAATTAAAAAAGGTTGAGCAAGAGACAGCAAAAAAAATTGCTAAGTTAAAAGCTGACCACAAGAAGAAAGCTGAACTAGCGGCAAAAAAATTAGCCGCCAAGGAAGCTAAGAAGGCTGCGCCTAAAAAACGTGATACGAAGAAAAAGGGTGCTGTTAAGAAATCTTCGACCGTACAACCAGCAGTTAAAAAGTCAGTAAAGAAAGTGGCTAAGAAAGATGCTAAAAAAACAACAGCGTAAGTAAATTTATTTAGATGTTTACTTTTGATTGACGAAAAGCCAAGAAAACTTGGCTTTTTTATTATAACGACTAGAGAAGGAAATTTTTAATGAACAAGAAGATAATCGGTTTGATTTTAGTTAGCGCGCTCACTGCCGCGAGTGGTTTCGCTGCCTCAACACAACCTACACCGGAAGCGACTGCCTTAATTAACAAAATTAGCCAAGATAAATTGTCTGTTCTTAGCACTTTTTCTGGCCCAGGAAATTTAGATGGCTTTGTGTTACAGCCTAACAGCGGCCAACCAATTATTATGTACGCGGATCAAAAGGGCGAATACGTTGTTTATGGTACAGTATTAGGCAAAGATGGCGCGAATATAACAGATCAAGATACAGAAAAATATATCAAAAAATATACTGCATTGAAAATTGCCGATAATTTAGCTGAAACAACACATGTGGTCGAAGGTAGCGATAAGGCGCCATACAAAATTATTGTATTAGCTGATCCGAACTGTTCGGCATGTCATTATGCTTATAATGCTATGAAACCTTTTATTGACAATGGTCAATTACAAGTAAAATGGGTTTTTGTTTACTTTGTTCGTCCTGATAGCCAAGCAAAGGCAGCCGCGATTATGAGTGCTAAAAATCCAGGCAAGGCTATGGCGGAAAATGAAGCAGGTTTTGACATGAAAACAGAAGAGGGCGGCATTACTGCTTTGAAAAATATTCCGCAAACAATTAGCGATGAATTACAGGGTAATATGAAATTTATGCAAGATACAGGTATTAGTAGTACGCCAACGATTATTTATTATGATCAAGCAGGCGAACTACAATTTATCAGTGGCGCACCTTCAGATTTTGCGAGTTTCTTAAAAGAGAAAGCGCCTGGATCAGATGCGACTAAGCAGCCGATTTGGTGGGCGCAGCTTAAATCACATGTGAGTTAAGCTAACTTAGCCAGTAAAATGACATTGTCGTAGTGCTTCATAAGCAATCACTGCGACAGCGTTTGATAAGTTTAAACTGCGACTGTTTTTTACCATAGGAATGCGAATTACCTGCTCTTTTGGTAAAGCTTCTCGGATATTGACAGGCAAGCCACGCGATTCTGGCCCGAATAATAAAATATCATTGTTTTTATAAGTCACTTCATAATGCAGTAATGTTCCCTTAGTAGAGCATGCAAAAATTTTACGTTGCCCAGCCCAGACGAGAAAATCGGAATAATTATTATGTTCTATGATGGATATAAATTCATGATAATCTAATCCCGCGCGCTTTAATTGCTTTTCTTCTAGTTGAAAACCAAGCGGATGAATTAAATGAAGTTGCATACCTGTATTTGCGCATAAGCGAATAATATTTCCAGTATTAGGAGGAATTTCAGGTTCAAAGAGGGCTATATGCAACATCATGAATCACTTGGTATGGTCTTGTTCGCCGATTTCTTATTCGTTAAATTAAAATAAGGATCGGAGAGGTTTTGATTACGTTCTATAGCATTTTCACGTTGTTGTAAATAAGCACTGCGAATAAAGACATAACGATCTAAAGCGATTTGGTTGTATAAGCCTTGATACTGCAATAGATTCGCGCGCTTGCTAACGATATTTAAAGCATATAAGGTATAAACAGCACGAGAATTTGGAACATAATTATAAGGGCTGAAAAAATAGTAATCTACAGGCAGCCCTAGGGCGTCACGCACCGTACTTGGTCCAAAAAATGGCAGCACAATATAGCTCGAATCAGTATAACCCCAGCGTGCAAGAGTGAGGCCAAAGTCCTCTGTATTTGGGTCTAAACCCATATTGCTGGCGACATCAAATAATCCGCCTGCACCAGCGGTGGAATTAACGGCAAAGCGCCATGAATCAGATGTTGCCTGGTAAAAGTTGCCTTGTAATAAATCATTCGCAATTGTTGGAAAATTATTTAGATTGCCAAAAAAATTATAAATACCTTTGTTTAAAGGTTTGGGCATTATTTTATTATAAACGGTTGAAACGGGGACGAGAAAATTGTTATCTAGAAAATCATTGAATGTGAAAATGCTGCGATTCATTTTTTCGTAGGGATCATTAATTACGGGAGCAGTGATTGATCCAAGCATTGCCGGTGAATTTGTTTGCGTTGCTGGTGATGCGGTCGTGCTTTGCGTCGTTTCTTGCATCATAAACGGGCTGATAGTTTTAAATGTTGGTTCTTGTTGTTGCGCAACAGCGATTATACAGTAATTGATTAAACATAGCTTAAACGCGGCTTTGGCTAATACTTTCCATGAACTCATAAATATGCCTTTAAATTATTAATTAATTTATGTTTAGAGTATGACAAAATAAAGAAAAAATGGCAAAGTTTCAAAATTTAGTCCTAGCCAAGGCCCAAATAGCTACATGCTGAACCCCGTTTTTTTTCAATTGTTTGGCAAGCTCATTTACCGTGCTTCCAGTTGTTAAGATATCGTCCACAATAGCAACGCGTACAATTTTAGGTAATTTTTGTACATTGAACGCTTGATCGAGATTGTGCCGACGTTTTTTAAGTTCAAGCTGTGATTGTGCTTGTGTATGTTTAATACGTTTTACGTAAGATGCTTTAAGTATGGGGATATGTAATTTTTTACTTAAATAGTAAGCAATAATATGGGCTTGATTAAAACCTCGCTGGGATAATCGACGCCAATGCAAAGGCACGGGAATCAGCGCTTCAGGTTTGATGTTATTACAATCACTGAAGATAAGTGCCAATTTTTCTGCATAAATTTCCGTTAAAATACGTGCATATAAAGCTTTTTTATGAAATTTAAATTGCTTTAGCCATAGATCAACTGGATGATCATAATAAAAAGCGGCTACTGTGCAATCAAAATGCGGCGGTTGCTTGATACATTGCCCGCATAAAGCTAAAGTAGCCGTATGTAATATGTAACCGCATTGTCGACATGCATATTGTATATAAGGCAATCTACGTTGACAGGCATAGCAGATATCACGCTGCTGATTACTAGATTCTAAGCACATGATACAATGGTAAGGCAAAAAAAACTGTATTATATAACTAATCAATTTCTTTAAAAAATATAACATATGACCTCGAAAACAGTGGAATCATTGCAAAGATTGCAAAAAAATATTGATAGCGATGCGTATATTGCACGCGAATGCGAAGCGCGTTTGCTAGAGCATTTGCCGCAAGAAAAGTGCTATGAAAAAACATGCGATCTTCTGCGAGATATGACAGCATCGCAAATAATGGAAGGGAAATTCGCCTTAAATAGGCCTGAATTTGATTGTATTATCGCTCATTTTGTGCCGCTTTGGCAAAATGATTTATCTTTTTTCTTGCGCGATATCAAAACTATTTTATCCTCAACAGGGATTTTGTTGTTTTCCACTTTGAATCAAGGGCAAGCCCATGAGTTGGAAGCATTAGGTGATTTGTTGTTAAGTATGGGTTTTAATTTGCCTGTCGTTGATCAAGAGACCATACAATTTTGTTACGATGATGTTTTAACCTTAGAAGAGGATATGCTCTTATCAGGGCTAGATAAGCAGGATGTTGTTATTTCTATAGATGAGCATGGTGATGTTTTATTAGAGTTAGAAATTATTTACGCTTATGCATTTGGAACGGTGATGGCGACACATTCGGGCGCAATAGAAATACCAATTTCCAGTATTGGCAAACGCTGATTTTTTTCTCAAAACATGCGCGCGCAGACATCCTGACTAAGCCTGTGCGCTTCTATCCGTATCCCAAACGGATGTATTAACATCAGTTGTTAGCCATCCTAAAGAGCCGCCTAAAAATATTGATAGTGCCCAGTAACATTATGAGGCGGGTAGAAACTGTTCTTTAATGGATGTAGCTTCTTTGGGTTCTAAGCGGGGCCCTAATTTGGCCACAACATGAGAAGCTGCTAAATTGGCAAAATCAGCTGCATTAAAAAAATCCATTCCTTGCGTGTAGGCATATAAAAATGCACCAGCAAAAGTGTCTCCGGCACCTAGTGAATCTATGACGTTTGTTTTATATTCAGGGAACTGTCGGCTGATTGTTCCATCATAAGCAATCGCGCCTTCAGGGCCTAGAGTAATCAAGTACTGCTTGCTAATTTTTTTAAGAGCCTCTTGTGCTGCTGCGAGCGTTTGTGTTTTTGTATAAGTCAGCGCTTCTAATTCATTACAAAACAACAAATCAATACCGTTGCCTAAAATGTCGTCTAATCCACTACGAAAAATGTTAATGATATTTTGATCGGATAAAGTTAATGCAATTTTTACGTTATATTGCTCTGCAATTTTTCTTGTTGTGATTGCTGCTTGGCGTGTTTTTTCTTCAGAAACCAAATATCCTTCAATATAAACATAACGTGACGCAGCAATCGCGCGTTCGTTGACAATACTCATATCAATATTTGCTGTAATACCTAAATAAGTTGCCATAGTGCGTTGATTATCTGGTGTTATTAGGGCAATACATTTTCCTGTATCACCAGCAGGTCGGTTGAATTCGGTTAAATTAGTTTGAACACCTTTCGTGACGAGATCATGGTAGTACAAACGTCCGGAAGTATCATTCGCGACTAATGAAGTATAAAAAGTCTGTGCACCAAACATTTGTGCCGTAATTGCGGTATTCGCCGCTGAGCCGCCACAGGCATAGGTGGGAGCATACTGTTTTAGGGCTTGTAAAACGTGTTCGTGCTCTGACTCATTGATGAGTTTCATTGTGCCCTTTTTCATGCTTAATTTATCGATGATGCCTTCATCTACCTCGTACACCATATCGAGAAGGGCATTGCCTATGCTATAGATATCATATTGTTTCATTTCGTTTCGATCAAAAGCACAAAAGGGGACATTTTACGGATTTTGTTGTAGGATGGGAATAAATAAATAGGAGAAATGCTATGCGAGAGAGCAAAGAAAGCGCAAATAGTCTTATTTTTTCTCACATCATGACTCCCGACATGATTAATTTTTCAGGAACGATTCATGGCGGCCATGTTTTACGTGATTTAGACCAAGTGGCTTATGCCTGCGCGGTAAAATATTGTAAACAAAATGTCGTCACTCTCTCAGTGGATGAGGTTTTATTCAAGCAACCTATTTATGCTGGCGAGATGGTAAGTTATTTGGCAAATATTAATTACGTTGGCAAAACTTCCATGGAAGTGGGAGTGAGAGTTGTGGCAGAAAATTTAAAATCAGGAACACAAAGGCACGTTATTACATGCTATTTTACCATGGTTGCTGTCGATGAAAATATGAAGCCGTGCTCAGTGCCGCGATTGATTCCTGAAACAGAAGAAGAAAAGCGTTGGTATAAAGCAGGTGAAGCACGACGTCAAATTCGTGTTTTGTCGTAAAAAAGCCTACACTTGTGGTTCTGCTGTGTGCAATTTTTGATGCTTGAAGTTTACCCGGTCAGTTACATATGGAAGCATTTTTCTCAAAATGTGATATTTAGATCAGTATGTTGGCGCTTGGCTAATTTGTTGAGTTATAGAACTATTCCAGAACTAATGCTTGAGCG
>JAGKWX010000045.1 GCA_021151585.1 Alphaproteobacteria bacterium
AACTTCCCGTCAAATCGGAAGAGTGATTCTACACCTATTCCCTATACTGTCAACACTATTTTTAAAAAAAATGTAAATTTATGAAAAAAAGTCGCAAAATCAGGGGTTGCAGCTAGCGCACTCTGCCGCCGTAGCCGCCATTTTGCCATCTGGACGCCCCTTAACTTCTTGATAACTACACTTAACGCAACCACTTATATGATATTTCACCCCTTCTGTAGGGGTGGCGCAATCGCCGCAAGGCAACCCTTGCTCTCTGCGAATTTCACCCCAACCTGGTAGACCACAGTTTGGGCAACAAGCCAACAATCGATCAGCTAACTCATCGGCAAGGCTAGCGATAACCTGCATTCGCGACGGATTGTATTGCGCCCGCATATCTGTTGACGCAAAAATTTTCCCTCCTTGCGCGTAACGAACACATTCCTCAAAAGATTTGACAAGTAGATCAGGCTCATTGATACCTTTAAATATCACCGCCTTCTTCGGATCTTCGCAGGAGCGTAAAATAATGGCGTGTGACGGAAAGTGCGCCCGTTCAGCAAACTGATATAGCTCATCCACCGAGATCAACTCTTGAACAAAATAATTGGTCTTTTCACTAAGACACGATAATGTTAAAGAAAACTCATGCTCTTTATCTATAAAATGTAGAATTTCATGATCGCAAGCGGTAAATGGCAATAGTGGATGAGGGCCAAAACTACCTTCGCTTGACAATACATACCTTACAGAATCACCCAATCGATCACAAGCCCATTCGCATTTTTGACGCACACAAACCGCCGCATCACCTTTGCGCTCAATTTCACCGGAAAAAGTCCCCAGAACATCTGTATCAGCAAGGTATTCAATCACACCCATACCTAGCTTTTCAGAAAAAACGGGTGCAATTGCGATTGATTTAGCATGCTTAGTTACTAAAACTAAACACTGACGATAATATCGAGATTTTGCAGCTAATTGATGGCTTGCCATGACAAATCCCTGCTCAACATATACTGCTGGCCATCCTCAGGCTCTATTACAACCATCTGAACCCAGCCATTAGCAAATAAACGCTGTAAAATAGCTTGCGCCCGGATAATAGCAGCAACCAGAGATTGCGGCGCAAGCACAAGCACTAAAAGACGCTGCATTGAATGAGCCAAGTTGACATCATCATAACATAAGGACTGCAATGGCAATCCTGTCATTAAATCACTGGCATTACCTTGCATAATACCAATTTTCCCAGTGATATTTTTTGTTACTTTGCTGCCGCCACCATACGCCACATTATTTATTGATGAAAAAAGATATTGGCAATTAATCCATTGAGCCACAACCATTGGCGCTGTAAGTATTGCTGCCAAAGTACCTCCATCTGGATCTTGTCTGTAATCATAAGAATGCAAAAAACACCGCCCATCTAAATCTAGATTACGCGTCAGCGCCCTTGGCGCAACAATAAACGCCGCATTTCCAGTCAAACCCCATTCTGGACGAACCTGCGCCCAATCATGGGAACGAAGCATAGATTGATATGAGCCGCCATTCATCACGCCTAGCTTACTCAAACGGCGGCGGCTATTTATTTCACGAGCCTGATCAAGATCTCGCTGTAAATTTTCTACATCGTCGCGCCGCTCATGAATATAAAGAGTTACCTGATCGGTTGTCGTATTGTGCTCCGCAGCAATAAACCGCGTTAACTCTGGAATAACAATGTTTTTTCCAAGCAAATACGCTCTCACTTCATATTGATTAAGAATCGATGCCAAAATTTTTGCATTACTACCGCCTCGCCTGCCGCCGCAGGCCCCACAGTCCAATGCACTGGCATAAGCATTATTTTCTGTATGGCTGCCATGGCCGCAGAAAATGATAAGTGGCGAAAAACCTGACGTTAAGCCAATTGTTTTTAAAGCTGACTCAGCATACCTACATCTTTCATCCAACGAAATCTCGCTCAAACTAGGTTCAGATATAATCGATGGTCGACATAATTGGTGAAAAGCTCTTGCGGCTTTTACACTTAAATTTGGCGCCAAACTTTTAAAAGCCATCCAAAGTCCCGCAAAACACCCCACAGCCTCAGCCACAACAAATGGCGTAGTAAAATTATACTTAAGTGAGTGATAAAATTTCTTAACCAAACGCACGAAATAATACCCTTTCTCGTCACGAAGACGCTCCGCATCCGAACAAGGTAATTCTGTCACCACATGACTGGGTTGCAGCAATACTGGGCAAGAATGATAACTTTCACCGCCGATTTGATCATACAGCGTAACAGGCACACCAAAAAAACCCGCAAACCCATAGGTCTCATAATCACCGACCGATTCTACAGCTGCCCTGAATGGCTCAGACCGAACGTCAATACAAAATATAAGCTGCGCCGCGGGAATATGAGTTGACAAGTTTTTTTGATGCGATATCTTGCGCAATAAATTTAAACGATAATTCTCTTCCGCTATTTGAATATTTTCTAGCACATGATTATTCGCATTGCTCAAACAAGATCTATGCCAATCTAATAATTTTTTAGCCTCGGGCCATAAAAGATAAGTAGTAACCAATCTTACCGCAAGATAATCTTCTTGTGACCACAAACTGTGAGACCAATCGGTTTTATATTTAACATAAGAAGCCCACCCCGACAATGTAGTCAACAGCAAAGTCAAAAATAACTCACGGTCTGGTATTGGCACTGATAATTTTTCAAGATACTCCTCAATGACAAGGCTTGAATTTTTAGATAATGAAGACAATAGCCTTGTTTTATCGATGTGATTCCTATGCAGAGTTTTATCAAATACTACCAACTCAAGCCATGCTAAGTAAAAGCTATGATTTTTAGATGGCATTTTAATTGTCGCCTGACCCTCATCAGAATATATTTGCAACCATTTGATCGTATGGCGATTAATATCCTCCATTTCACTTGGCAAATTTTTTTGCTCGAAAAAAGCCTGTGCTTGTGTTATAGCATCCTCTATAGCCAACATTTCGAATCCCTGCAATGGATTCACTGCTATTATATTTTGCAAAGGCCAAAATGGCGCAATTTTAGAAAAACTAGCTTGCACCATATTCTTAATTAAATAATCGGTTGAGTTTTGATAAGACATCGTCATAATTTCCTCACTGATAGTGATATTTATTGCGGTGAGTGGTAATTGTTTTTAAGCAGGGTTGAGATGCATTCAAACAATAGACATAGATAATACGCATCAACAATGACAAATAATGTGACTTAACATCATTACGCACAAATAAAACTAACAACCAACTCATTGTTAAAATGAAAATGCCTAAACCATGAAAAGCATTTAATGGCTGAGGTTTCATAATAGGCAGCAATGATTGAGCAATCAGATTAACCAACAAACCGTAGATCATTGCTGAAACAGATGTAATGAAAACCGCAAATAAAAAACTCAGCATTGACCGGCGAGAAATTATAGTCAAAGCAAATTGAGCCCCAGAAATGATAACAACAGACATAATGACCACAATACTGTTATCAGGCACCATAGGTTTACTTGTTATGAGCGCAAAAACCAGCCATGAAATACACCCACAAGCGATTGCGCAGATAAAGCTCACTATTGATGGCGGATAATCTAGGCCAGGCCTTTTTTCTTGTGCTGCTCCGCTGCTGGCAAGAAACAAATAAGCTTTAAACAAACCATGCCAAACTAAGTGCGAAGCAGCAAATGGAAACAAACCCAAACCACACTGAACAAACACAAATCCCATTTGCCCCATTGTGGAGCATGCCAACATACGCTTAACATCACTTTGCATTAGCTTCCATAAAGTCCCTAGCAAAGCACTGAGCATGCCAACAACAAAAATGCCGTTGAGCAGCAAAGGATATTTCAAATACAGCGGCGCAAAACGTAATATAAAAAATGCACCGCTACCAATTAGCCCAGCGTGCATAATAGCAGATACAGGCGTAGGTGAATTTAATGAACTTAATAGCCAACGATGGAAAGGCCACAGCGCCGATTGCGCCATCGCAGAAATCGCAAGCAATATTAAACCAGCAAGCATACCGGACGTAGCCGGATGCTGAACAATTAAAGTAACCTTCGTTTGATGAGTCGCATGATAAAAGCAAACAAAAGCAAATAACAGGCATATCAAGCTTAAACCATAAGTTTTTGCTGCTAACTTTGCTGAAGCAACAGCTGGTTTCCACGATGACTTATGCATCATTAGACGAACAAGAGTAATATGACTGATTGCACATGATATTAAAACCAGCCTAATATCATCACTTATGAACATAGTCGATAATGCAAGTAATAAAAAAAAGATATTAATAAAAAATGACTTATACAGCTTATCGCCGGCCATATAACGTAGAGAAAAAATGATAACACAAAAACCAACATATAAGGCTAATGCTATCATAATCATACTTAGTGCATCATGATTTACTACTTGACCAAAAATTACTGTCAGCACAACTTATACCTCTAAATTTTTGACTTAAGTTAGCACATGCAATAAAATTAGAAAAATTAATTATTTTAAGTTGCACCATTAGGAAAGCTAATGAATATTGATACAATGACGCTTCAAACTTTTATTGCATTAGCAGAGACTAGCAGCTTTACCAAAGCAGCACAGCGAGTTTATCGCACCCAATCAGCCGTTAGTCAACAAATGGCAAAACTTGAAAATATGCTAAAAAAATCGCTTATTAATCGCGACAACACTATCACCCTTACGGCAGATGGAGAAATATTTTTAAGTTATGCAAAACAAATTTTTGCTTTGCACAGCGAAGCGATTGATCGATTTCGCGAGCCTGATTTAACTGGTGAGATCCGATTTGGTTTGCCAGAAAATTTTGCAAGCGTGTATTTGCACGAAATACTAGCGGACTTTTCGCGAATTCACCCAAGAATTCAATTAAACATAGAGTGCGACTTAACAGTCAACTTATTTGAAAAGTTCAAACAAGGTAAATTTGATATTGTTTTAGTTAAAATGAACAGGCCTGAAGATTTCCCAAACGGGGTCGACGTATGGACGGAGCCACTGAAGTGGGTTGGTAACGGTGAAATTATATCTAATGATAAGCCCATACCGTTAGTGCTTGCCCCCCAACCCTGCGTCTATCGCCAAGCAGCTATTGATTCACTTGATAAAATTGGCCGCTCATGGCGCCAGGTTTTTTCAAGCAATAGCTACACCAGCAGCCTTGCAGCTGTTAAAGCTAGCATGGGCATTACGGTCATTCCTAGCCGACTAATCCCAGATGAATTACATGAAGTAAGTACAAAAAATGTGCCCAATCTACCCAATACACACGTTTCATTACTAAAACAAAAGGCTGACAACCCCGTCATTAACACATTAGAGGGATTTGTTTTAAAAAAATTAGGTCATGTTCGAACAAAACAAACAAAATAAACCTAGATTCCTTGGTTAAAATTACAGCAAATAAGCTTAAAACAAATAAGTAGTAAAATAGATGATTAGAATAAAGCAAAAAAAATAAAAAAGTAATAGATAACAAAAGAATCACTAGAAATGTTATGGTGGAGCCATGCGGGATCGAACCGCAGACCTCCTGCGTGCAAGGCAGGCGCTCTACCAGCTAAGCTATGGCCCCGTATTCTCTTAAGCTTTTACCC
>JAGKWX010000046.1 GCA_021151585.1 Alphaproteobacteria bacterium
CTGACTCTTGCGCAGTAAGTTTTGTTGATAGCAAGAAGTCCAATAATATTCTTGCCTGTTAATTTCTTGCTCTTCATAGCCCGTCTGATCTCTGACCTCTTTTGCTGCCGCTGATAAGCTGTTATAAGAATCCACCCTATGATGAACCAAGATCGATAGCGTAGAATCATGACCGTGGCTGATATAGAAAATTTGACGATGCCACTCACGAAACGGTTGATTAACCAATAACAAGTGATGCAACCGCTGCAGCAGACTCTGGCATAATGAACCAAACGTCGGTGATTTTTCTATAGCGCCAGCTCGCAGAGCAAGCAAGGCCAACAGATAAATATTGTAATAAAGTATTAGCCCAGCATGATTGATATCTATGCCAACATTAGAAAATTGCTCAGCAACAAAAGCCTTTTTTGCCTCATCAACAATGCGTTGTTCTTGCTTATTATAGCCGTTATAGCCTGCATACATTTTACCAGCAAGCTTTGCCAAAATAGTTAATAGCTCTAAACAAGATCTCCAATACTCATCTTTATTCGTCAAAAGAAAACGAGAAAAACCGAATATAATTAGTTGAGCAAGATTAAAACCTTGGCTCGACAAATAATCAAAGGCGTCAAGATTCTTTTGAGCTTGTGCAGGAGTATCCAATGATGGCTGCTTTATAAGAGTGCTCCAGTCAATATTAATCGACGGTGTGATCAGCTCTTTTTGAACTATGGCCCAAAAAAACGCTTCTATACAATCGTTGTAAGCTTGTTTTTCTTGTTCTGTTGCAACGCTTTTTTCTGATGTTTTTTCTCCATTTTGCATCCTATCAACAAATTTTTGTAACTCTTGTGAAGCATCGTTTTCAGAAGCTTCAATCTCTTTAAAGCAGTCCAGCGCTTTACCACTGCGTATCATTTTGATTCTGCGTTCAAATAAATCTATCTGACGCGCAGCTTTATAAGCTTGATAATATGTTTCAATATTCTGCTCAGTCAAATCATCAACATTCATAACTAAACTAATATCTTTATTAACTTTGATTTTAGCTAATGCCATAGCCAAATTTTGAGCCTCATCAAATAGTGTTTCTACTACATGCACAGCTTTAGCAACATAAGTTGAATGTATTTTTGGATCAACTGTTGATACTGGCCTTGCGCTTTGATGAGCTTCATCAACGTTTTCTTCTTCTACGTCATGCACACCTGACCCAGCTACATCTAAGATTGTTGATAAGCGCGCCTCCTTAACTAACTCGTCTAAACCAGGAGCAATATCTCCAATATAAGAAGAAAATATGCTCGCTCCTAGATAAACGTTTTTAAAAATTGACTCAATTTCGTTATTTATCTTCCTACTCAATCGCTGTGATTGTCGATTCTGTTGATACAATTCTATAAGTGCGCCTTTCAATACTTTGTAGTTGATTTTTTCTACTCCTAAAGAACCAAGAATGCCCCATAATTTTTTACGGAGCTCAAGATTTTTTCCTTGGCCTGGAAACACACCTTCAACTAACATAACAATATACTGATTGAACTCACGCAGAATATTGTCTTGCGATCTCTCTTCTGCTTTTACAGGCACGTTTTTAGGTATTTCAACTTCAGGCTCAATCACAAGTTTTATTTTAACTTGCTTGAAGCGCTGCCGAATGCAAGCACTAAAATGATCAAGACTAAGCTCAACACCTAATAAACTCTCTACTTTTGTTAATTGATCATCGGCTTTTGTTATCGTTGTCGCAATCGCTTGCTGCCCTGCAACCTTAGAGAATAAAGTGTCTATCTCTTTTACTACTTGCTCACCTAGAATATTTTTATTCTCGCATTTTTGTAAGGCACAGATTACCTTAATATCAGCGTCAGAGAAAACATCCGGAGTTGTGTTAAGCCAGGTAATGGTTTCTTGTACATAGCCTTTTTCCTGCGGTGTCAATCTTGCTAGATTTGCATCATCATGTATCGTCTTTAAAATTGTCAACAAATGAATAGCATGTTTATGAGTATTCTTGAACGCTTCATGCCAAAAACCGAAATATGCAATTAACAGAGCATTACGTCGGGCAAATTCGTTAACATGCGTCTTATGATAATAGTGAGCCAAATTATATAAGGCGCTATCATTTCCGTAGAACCGACGCTTCAATTCCCACCATATAGCTTTCGGTTGCCCTATTACAATATCCCCTTTTCGATATAAAACTTCTAATGCCGCTTTTTCAGCATTCTTACCAGCTTCATTAGGAAAATTAAGTCTTGCCTCAGACTTTTCGTTCGACGATTTCTGAATAAAACCTTGCAGTTGCTTAAAATTCTCTTCAGTAAAATCTTGGTCTATCTCGAGTTGACCAACGACGCCATTTTCCTTATCAACTTTATGAACTTTATAAATAATTGCCCTCTCATTTTCGCAGTAGCTCAAATAAATTCTACCAGAAACAGGATTGGCTTCGTGAATATTGGGGTGGAAATAAAAACTATCTTCATAATCGTAAAGATCAAAAATATTTTGACAATACTGAGGAATTGTTTCTTCTTTGATTGAAGCAGAGTAATATCGCTTGGAAAATAACAAACTAATAAAATATTTATCATTAATGCCATTTAAAGGCCTAACGCCGTCTTCTGAATATATTTTATCAACCACTTGCTCCTGAAAGCCGCGCTCGAAATCTTCATAGCACGAAGGATTTGAAGCAAAAACTTGTCTAGCAATAGACTGAAGTCCCTTAGAAGAGTTAGGGGTTACGGTCAATTTTTGTTCTATATCTGCAAGTAGCGTATCTATAGATTCATATATTGAAACCAATAACTTTAATTCCTTGGTAGCACCAAGAGCGCGTGTTAAAAAATCTAATTGATCAGCAATACTGATGCTCTCCAAAGATCCATATTCAAGATACAAGCCATTTGCCAACTCAGAATTTGTATGTAGTACATGACGTAACTCAGCACTAATTAAGGATGGTAAAGTCGAAATCACATCATATATTAATTGACTCCAGTTTTTTAAACGACTTGCGGCATCAACTTTTGAAAATTCTTGTACATACATCAAATAATTTAAAAATGCTCGCCCACAATCCATTAACGCTTGAAAACACATTAATCTATCGTTCTGTTCTGGCATTTTCTCCGCATCAAATGAGCACAAGAAAGTCAAATGAGCGTCATCATCAAATGTATTTACATGTTTTAATAGAAGAGCATTTACCTTGACAACAAAAGAAAATGACGACTCAGCTTGTTTTTCTAAAACTTGGCGCCATGTCTGAAGCTTTTGAGCATCATCCAGACTCAGCAACGCCAATGTCTTCAATGTCACCGGATGAATGCCTGCAACACCCCAGGCAAATGTTAACTGTAAATGCGTAGGTAATGATGGAGCAGCTATAGCATCATCATCTGATGAGGTCGCTAACAACGGCATTCGTTCTTCATCATCATCGCTCACCGCGCCTGCATACGGGCTAGACTTAATTTGTCGTACTTGAAGAGGTTTACCTGATGAAACCGTCTGAGAAAAAACTGCCAGCTCTAAATAGCTAGTCGCTAAAGCAATTTCTTTAGAAGGCTGCATCATCGAAGCAAAATATTTATCAACACAAGCACCTAAAACAAATCGTGCGTGATTAGATTTTTCATCGCGATCAATAGGATAACCAAAGCTATCTTTGCTAGGGTATTTTTCTTTAGTATCGTCTGCCCATCGCTTTGGCAACGCATCAATATCTAATAATTCTGTGATCCAAGCACCAAAACCATAGTTATTTACTATATCGTTTTTGTTATAGATATTCTTAGCGGCCGCGGTCAGATAAGCTATTTTATTTGATGGTAAATTACGAGTTTTTGCCTCTTCTTTTGTAAGATTATATATCCACGCTCGCTGAGAAAACGGTATATGGTGAAAATTTTTTTCAGAAAGTTGATCAATTAACGCAATACACAAAACGCGTATCAACACTGCAGCATCAGAATACTGCTCTCCCAAAGATACTAGGTTGGCAATACGAGATAGAAGATTATTACCATGAACCTCGTCACCCAAACCATTATTGATTTCCTTAATAAGCGACTGAAGATCTTCATGATAATTTTCCAGAATTTCGTTATCGTTTAAATCGACAAGCGGCTCGCGCATTTGGACGAGCTCTTTAATCCAACCACATGCTGCGTAATGTCGCAATAAGGAGGCTGGATTTTCATCTAAAAAATTAACTGTTGCTTGTACAAATGTGGTGGCCAAGGTATCAGAAGGCAGTATATTTCTTGCAATGTTTAACGCACTAGCAAGAGTTCTTGTAACTTGATTAAATTCTACAGACGTTGCATAAAGCTCTATTATATTGGTAATACTCTGGGCATCAGCATCAGCCCAGCCACTTAAACATCCCCTTTTTTCTACAGTCCTAGCATCATGAGCTGACAATAAATCAGCATGTTTTTTTAAAACATGTTTCAAATGCATTTGAAATGATAACAATAAATAAGGAAGTGCAAAGTTTGAGCTTAATACAGGGGCTACGTTAGGTGAATGATCTGAGCGCTTATGAATACGATTCAAAAATGTCTTAAAAAAATTCACAGAGAGCATGACTGGCCGGTCAATAAACGCGGCAGATTGATCAGCAGACCCACTCATCGGATTATCTGTTAGAATCGGCAATTCTGGGTCATCCGGAGACAGGTCGCTATAAGAAAAAATCGCTGAACCGCTATTTGTTTTCATAAAAATTCCTCTTTTTAATTATTTACCCGCCATTTCGGCTAAGGGATCAGATTTTACTGATGCTGCAGTTAAAATATTACTATAATTGTCAATCCTTAACACAGCATTAGCACATGAGTTGTCCATGCCAAAAAAAGCAAGAAAAAGCCCCAACCGCGGTGTTGGGGCAATTAAAATAAGAACTCAGTCGATATTTTTTGCTTTAAACTAAGCTACTGCCGGTAAAATCATCGGGGACAAGCTTCTTAACCAGATTACATTGAAGCAAAGACGGCATCGCCCCTCCTTGAGTTAAGGGGCGATGGTGCGATCACAAAATACGATATTATCTAGCGAAACCAGCAGGCTTATCAAGAGATGACGACCGATGGTCAGCCACCTGATACTCAAAGCTCTGCAAATTTGCCCACATATTCGACTTGAATGGTGTCGATGATGACTGAGTATCCGTTACAGATTGATCAGCATCTTGACTAGCGCTCAACTTACTATAAAGCAAGTCGATACTAGTGAACTTGCCTTCCGGACCGCTGTCTTTCTTACACTGGCGACCATCATAAGCAATCATCTTATTGCCACCTGAACTAGAACCAAAAAATTTCATCGATAGATTCCACAATGTCGATAATAAACCTGTCGTTTTATGCAAGATGTTAGGTTGTTGTTTGCGATGCAACCAGCATATAAATTCTATTTCACCTCGACTAAGCTCAGTTCGTTTTACTGCTTGTTCAATATAGATCTGCGTAATTTCTTTTACTCCATCTATAGTTTCTTTGATTTCCCGCAATATAGCTTTATTCATCGTTGTACGCGGATCAAA
>JAGKWX010000047.1 GCA_021151585.1 Alphaproteobacteria bacterium
AAAGGTTTTAAAACCTTTTACTCGGCAAAAGCAACACTAGCAGGTATTGAGTTGCATCACATGTTGAGAAAAGGACAGCATGTTAATGCAGCCAATCAACCTATTTTTAAACAGTTTTATGCGTTAGCGGGATAATTATATCTGGCAGAAATCTGCCTTATGAGTTCATTGGTTTTCAAAATTATTTGCGACAAAGCCAACCTAAGTCATGATGTTATTTATTGCATGGAACGTGGTAACCCCATTTACTTCCTGAATTTATTTCAGGACAACTCGCCGTAAGGAAAGTTTATGAGTAGATGGGATTGGGAGGTTGGAAAAAGCAAACGCTATGCTGTAATGGTGTAGATATAAATTGAGATATTATTTGCTGCGAAAGCAGGCTGACATCCAACTGGTCTTGATCGTAAGAAAATTTGGAGAATCGATTGGAGAGAGGAAAGCAAATGACAAAAATGCTCGCCGCATTTTCTGGTGCACCTCACACCCTTGCAGAAGAATGGAATTTCATTGAGTGGGAGACTATTCAACTGCAAGTGCATCGACTGCAAATGCGTATTGCGAAGG
This sequence comes from Alphaproteobacteria bacterium, assembly GCA_021151585.1. Classification (GTDB taxonomy): domain Bacteria; phylum Pseudomonadota; class Gammaproteobacteria; order JAGOUN01; family JAGOUN01; genus JAGOUN01. The sequence continues at coordinate 568 of JAGKWX010000047.1, forward strand.
CCTATAGAGAAGGAAGGCACAACAAAGTGAAAGCTTTACAGTGGCTTCTGACTCACTCTTTTGCGGCTAAATGTTTAGCGGTAAAACGAGTGACAAGCGATCAAGGAGCAAAAACGCCTGGTGTCGATAATATACTTTGGCGAACATCGCAACAAAAGATGCAAGCCGCTTTGTCACTTAATCGACGAGGCTATCAGCCTAAACCATTGAGGCGAATTTATATCCCCAAGAAACAAAAAGGGAAACTTCGCCCTTTAAGTATTCCAACCATGCAGTGTCGAGCCCAACAGGCTTTACACTTGCTGGCGTTGGAACCGATTGCAGAAACAATAGCGGATAAAAACGCCTACGGTTTTCGTCCCTATCGTTCAACAACAGATGCCACAGAGCAATGCTTTTTATCATTAGCCCGTCCTGGCTCTGCGCAATACATACTTGAAGGCGGTATTAAATCTTGCTTCGACACAATATCACACGATTGGTTACGTCAAGACGTACCTATGGATAAAGTGATGTTGAACAAATGGTTGAACTCTGGTTACATCGAGAAAGAAAATTGGCATGCCACAGAACAAGGCGTGCCTCAAGGCGATATCATCTCACCAACACTTTTAGTAATTACTCTCAGCGGATTAGAGGCAGCGGTTAAATCGGTTGTCTCTCAACAACGCATTGATAAAATCCATGTCTGTTCTTACGCGGATGATTTTATCATCACAGGGTCGACTAAAGAAGTGCTGAAAAATAAAGTGATGCCCGTATTAGAAAATTTTCTTCTCGAGCGTGGCTTGATACTCTCAAAAGAGAAAACCAAAATCACACACATTGATGAAGGATTTGATTTTCTAGGCGTTAACTTTCATAAGTATAGCGGAAAACTAATTCGCAAACCTGCCAAAGATAATGTCCAGAAATTTCTTGAAAATATTCGAGAAACCATCAAATCAAATGCAACAGCCAAGGCGGAAAATTTAATTTACCAACTCAATCCAAAGATTCGAGGCTGGGCGAATTATCACCGCCACATTTGTCCTAAGCAAACTTTCAACAAAGTGCGTGATCATATCTTTAATGCGCTATGGCAATGGGCTAAACGTCGCCATACAAGGAAAAGCAGAAAATGGATTGCTGCAAAATACTTTCGCACAAAACAACATCAACACTGGATATTCTACGATAAAGTAAAAAATGAAAAAGGAAAAACCACTTTTCTAGATCTCATAGAAATTGCACGTACTCTGATTAGGCGGCATATTAAATTTAAAGCCGAAGCAAACCCGTATGATCCAGAATATCAGGAATACATTGCAGAACGACTTGATCGTCGCAAGAAAAAGCAATTATTTCGTATGGAAAGATCGTATTGGTCACCTTGGTGGGAGATAAACAATCTTGAAACAGCGAGTCTGTAGACCGGACTGAGTTAATCGGTCTTAACAAGGCTTGAGCCGTGTGCAGGGAAAACTTGCATGCACGGTTCTTAGTGGACGGGGCCGCAGTAATGCGGTCCTGTTACACGACTTATGGGTTATCGCTTGTAACAGAAAAATTATGAAAATATTGAAGGTTTTTTAAAAATATCAACTATAATTATCCCATATTAGGGATTTGGGGTCGTTATGTTAAGTTTTAAATCCTCTGCGTCACTTTTTAAAGTGACAAGGAGCTTTAGCAAGTCTATTAAAAAATCACCATCTGTACGGTGGGTGCCTTTCTTTCCTAAAACTTATCCATATTTAAAGTATTTAAAGAAAAATAACTTTGGAAATAACTATATAACTGAAATTAATTATAGCAAACTAAATGAAGATTTTGGCCAAAGCACTGGCGAAGATTTTTTTGGGCATGACTCACAAGTGGACTTATATAAATTATTTAAGCTTTCTTATGAAGACTTAAATGATGTTGAAAAAAGACAAAGTTGCGCGCTAAAAAAAGAATTTGAATTCTTCTGTGAAGCAATTAAGCACCGTCTTGCTGTGGGTAGAGCTATTCATCAAAGAGATATAAAGCTGCTAAAAAGCTTAACAGGTTATATGCCAACGTTTCGAGTATGGATTGAGTCACTTCTGAAAAAGGTTGATTTTTACGAGTATATCGACCGTCTACCAAAGCCAGAATCCCATGAAATTACTTTTATTACGGATCATGAATTTGCGCATTATCCTTTTTTGGCTCCATTCAATTATGAAAATTTTTTGCAAATTACGCAAATGCTGGAAAGAGAATTGAAATATATGCCGCATAATTTCGCGGGTGTTCTTGGAAGTATACCATTAGCATTAACAGATGAGGAATTAAAAAAACTCGGAATCGTTATAGATTCTACCTATGCAGGCAAGCATCCTTTTTACCTTGTTAATATTTCAATCGTTATAACTGGGCATGGCGTTATTACTTTTGTTCCTAAATTTAAGGCATCTCACATCGATATTCAGTATCCTATTCCTAAATATGTGATGCATAATGGCCATGTATATATGTCGGAAAAGTTTCCGGACTATCTACCGGATGCAGGGTCTCAGTCTATACAAAAAAATGAAAAGCAAAATGCATTATTGACGTTAGAATCCAGGGCGAATTTATTTTCTCATTATACCTCTATTCCCATCGTCGATATTGAGCACGCAACCCAACGCATCACTGAATTGAAAGTTGGCGACAAAACGGTGTACATATTACCAGAAATTTGTCTTGAACATGGAAAGGCCATTGCTAAGGGTTTATGGAGTGAGTATCAAAAATTGCTAACGGATAAAAGCGTTGCTTGTTTTAAAGATGGCGCTTTCGCAACAGATGAATCATTGCATGTTTTACATGTGCTTATTGCTTCTGGAGCGCCATATATCGTTGCTAAAAATATAATAGGTAATAAAGTCTTTGTGCATGATGCAGGACATAAGGCGTCTTTTATCTTTGATAAGGATGGGTTGAAAAATAAATTACTTGCTTTATCGCAAAATATTGACATTGATTTAGCAATATTTGAGCCATGTACTATAGAGGTTGAACATACATCTCAACCTGAAAATAGCCCTAAACCATGATGTCAATACTTGTAATTGACATATGATGTGTGATGGACGTTATCAATCTGCTTTTGTATAAAAAGTTTAATATGATGATCTAAAGGGTCTGTTGACTGATGAATCGCTTGATTTAGCATGTTTAATATTTCATTGGCTTTGTTTTCATTGTTTTGCAAACAATGAAATACCCATAAATCATAAAGAGCCAGGGCTTTAAAGGAAGTTTTCGAAGAAGATGATAGCAACTTAATCGCTTCCTCTTGCGCGACAATGCATTGATTATATTCACCTTTAATGAAATGTATTAGTGATTTAATGGTTAATGCACTTGCTTGATAGTCGGTAAAAACAGATTCAGTTTTTGTGGTAGCCAAATAAATATCGGCAGATTTAGCTGCTTGTGCCAGATCACCTTTAATGAGATAAGCAAGAACCAATAGGTCTCTAGTTGATCGATAAAAAGGGTGGACTCTAGATGTATCAAAGCAGTTCGAGTAATACAGTACGGCTGGCATACGTTCAATTAACTGAATAGCTTTATCCGTGTATCCATAATTTAATAGGTTAATAGCAGTATATTCGGCAATGGCATAGTAATCTGTCCATAAGAAAATTTTGTGGCTCATCTCCATTAAGTATTTAATGGATAATAAACCGGCGAGTTTTAAAAATGAAATATTAACTGAGTCCATGATTGTTGCCAAATCTTTAATCTTTAGACCAATTGCAGAGAAGGCCCGTGGCGTCAAGCCGTAGCTGTTATTTAAAGTTTCTAGTGAAATAATGGATTCTTTAAGGTGAGAGTTTTTGATTAGATTATTCGTTAATGAAAATGGGATTGTGCAATCCCCGATAACTCTTGATCGTAATGGAAAAAGAAAAGGCGTGTTCTGCGCCGATGTTGTTATACCAAAAAACGATGATTTTCTGCTAAAGCGAACAGCATGTTGTAACTTTCGAGTTACGTTCCACATCATTGCCCCCCTTTATTATCAAGCTTATCACTCATTTATTGTAGCAAAAAACATCAACTTTGCCCAATAAAAACTAAAAAGAGGCTTGAATTTTATGTCAGATTTTATAAAATGCATGGTGTAATAAAGGTTTTGTCGCAAAAATAATCTAGATTTAATATGCTTTGGCTAATTTTTGACAGCATGAGGTGGTTATGATTAGCTTTAAATGGAAGCATTTTCCCACAGACATTATTTAAATGGCAGTACGTTGGTATTTGGCTTATTCGTTAAGTTATCGAGACATTGAAGAATTAATGCTTGAACGAGGTATCAACGTAGATCACTCCGCTGTGAA
>JAGKWX010000048.1 GCA_021151585.1 Alphaproteobacteria bacterium
AATGACAATTGCTTTTCAAGCGATCACACAAAATGATCTAATCGGGTGGTTTAAACATTGTGGATATTAAGTAACTATATTTTAGTTAAGTGCTATAAATTAGTGTGATTTTTTAATGAGGCAATACGAGGGAATTTCTAATTGTCGCTGGTATCAACATACGCGTAACACCTCCATTAATTTCATCAACCGCTCTTGATCAAAGACTTGAGGTAAAGATAGAGAAATACCATTCGGAAATGTTAAGCGAAATGGCTCCGACAATGTCGGCGTTATCGATAATTCAACAAATGAGGATTTTATCGCCTCAACCGGTTTGCGTTGCTTCAAATACAGCGAGCGATAGTACGTGAACGTATTCAATGACAACTGATTCTGTTCACAAAATTTATTGCACGGTAATTCACTTTTTTCTTGCTCTTGAACTCTTGAAAACCATTGCGCTCGTTCAGCTTCAGTATGCTGCCTCATCATTTAGCCCCACTTAATTAATCGTGAAGCAAGAGTAGCAAAATTAAATTTTAGAAAAAGATGTGTTTAGCGGAACGCTTATCAAAAAGCAATTCATATGGCATTTATAGAAATTAAAACAATGGATCTTATGAGCTGGCTCAAAGATTACGGCTACTTATGCGGACTGGATAGGATTATGCTATAAACGTGAGTAATGATTACTCATAAATACTCCAAAATAGTTATGTTAACCTATTTTGTTGCACTTCACATTTGCACTCACTCTTTACCTATTTAAAAAACTATTGTAAGAAATGTTATTCATTTTTATTCCAAAGCGATAGAGTACACGCAAAGCTTTTTTGAGAAAAGAAAAATGATAAAACTGATAATTGGATGAGATACGGTCTAAATGCTGATGGATTTCTTGAAATATATCAGTTTTTTGATGTTTTTCAAGATATTGCCGTAGTTTTTTAGGCGATGAGTCTGAGTGTTCAAGTGTTGTGGGAATGGCTTTTACTTTTAGTAAAGGATTGCTCCTTTCTAGAAGCTCCTGCCAGTAGAATAAGGAAAAATCGTAGCAAGGGTGGCCATACCTATTTTGCATGATATTGAAATCTTGTGGTTGCGTAGACATGTAACTAGAGCAAATAAAATCATGCTGACGCAACAAAGCAGTTAATTTTGTCTCGTAATAAATAATCGTTTGATCGCGCGTAAAAGATATGTCTACTTGTTCCCAGAAATTATTAAATATAGGCGACTTTAATATTTTCTTTCTAAATACCAGAAAATAACTTTGTATATGCGGCGCAATGTCTCTTTTGCTAGCTCCGGATCCATAAGTTGGGCAAGTGTTTTCTGTTATACCCCACATGTCGCAATTTTTAGTCGACATGTTTTCAAACATAGGGAGTAAGCTTGAAGAAACAACATAGCATGAATCATTTGCGAGAATAATTTCTTCATAGTTGTCGCTGATAGAGTCAATGCCTAGTTGAAGCAATATTGTTTTCCACGCTGCGAAATCTCCTCCTGTATTAGTTCGCACAGTGCTGTTAGTTACATACGATTGAATTTTTTCCAGCTCTTTATTTGGTAGGTTTGGGCAATTTGAAATGAAATAAATCCGCTCAGCAACTTCGGAAAGTCTTCTAACATATCGAGTAACATACTTATCAATAATATTATCTTTGTCATAGTGGACAAATATAGCTATACGTGATGGAGTAGACATGTTCTATGCTCTATAGAATTTAATTTTTGAGCCTGATCAAATCATAAGTTTTGTGTGATATCAAGAGATATTTGAGTTATAGAGTCTGCTCATATAAAATAATCTTACGAAGGAGATAAAATGATCATATCTGCAATAATTTACAACTGTTTAACAGAGAGTAATAATAATTTAATAAGCTCCCAGCATGTTCATGATTTTGGTGTGACTTTATGTTCAAGTCTCAAAGATATTACTTTTGATGTGATTAAAAGTGATTATATATTATTCATTAAAAACGATGACATGCTATCTGATGACGCTATTCACCATTTACGCTTCAATCTTGATCTATTTTTTCCGGACATCTTGTATTCTGACGAAAAAATCATAAGCGAGTCGTCGCAGACAGAGCTAGTGTTTAATAAACCAGATTATTCACCTGATATGATTGTTTCAATGAATTATTTTCGGAATCTCCTATGTGTTAAAACCGAACTATTGCGAGATATCAAAATAGAGAGCCAGAACAATGACAATGCGTTGTATGAAATTGTTTTAAAAATTCTACCGAAAAGTACAGTGATTACACATATTCGCGAAGTATTATATGTTCAATATATTCAAAAAAAAATTATAGGTTATGACGATTTTTTTGCAGGAATTGATCATAATGCGGCAAAGCAGTTGTTAGAAAACTATTGCTGTAATAATAACATTAATGCTGATGTTATTGATGGTCGATATCATGGAACATTTCGATTGAAATATAAAATCTCGGTAGAGCCATTGGTGAGTATTATTATTCCTTTCCGAGATAAACCTAAATTGTTAGAGAATTGTGTTAATTCTATTTTAGAAAAAACAACGTATAAAAATTTTGAAATTATTGCTGTTAATAATGGTTCTGTAGACAAGACAATATTTCAGCTTATGCGCAAGCTAAAAAATTGTGATACACGAATTCAGTTTTATGATCTAGACATTCCATTTAATTATTCAGTTATTAATAATTATGCCGCGAATCATTTTTCTCGCGGCGAGCATTTATTATTTTTAAATAATGATACTGAAGTCATTGAGCCGAATTGGATTCAAGCGATGTTAGAGTATTCGCAGCAGCCTGATGTTGGGATTGTTGGCGCCAAATTATTATACCCTGATAATACTATTCAGCATTGTGGAATGGTTTGTTATCCGCGCCCTGAGCACATCTTTCGTTTGTTGCCAGATCATGATTCTGGATATTTTTATTTTCCGCATATAGTCAGAAACTATCATTTTTTAACATTTGCTTGTGTAATGGTAAAGTCAGCTTTATTTAAACAGGTTGGTGGATTGTATGAAAAGCTCGCGGTAGAATTTAATGATGTCGATATTTGCGCGCGTATTAGTGCTTTAGGATATCGCAATGTCTATACGCCTCATGCAATGCTTTACCATCATGAGAGCAAAAGCCGTGGCGAGAATGTTACATCAGAGCAGCGTATTCGTACACAATGGGAATTTGAAGCGGCTATAGCGCGAAACCCTGTTGTTATGATGCGCGACACTTTTAGCCTTGAGAGATCCGGTGATGCCTTATTACGAGAGTTGGTCGCAATGCAGAACACATTATCTTGGCGTATTACGCGACCTTTGCGCTTGTGGAAAAAATGGTTGAGATTATGGAAAAAATAAAAAAAAAATATAAAAAGTCACTATTTATTTTAGCAAAAGCTCTAAGAAAATATAATCCTTGCAAAAACATTTACCGTTTCTTAGATTATCTTGTTGATATTGCGCGCAACAGTTACTATGCCGAAGAAAATAAATCTATATCTTACTCAAGCTATTACCCCGAAAAAAGACAATTATTTTTTGATGTCACGACGTTAAGTGTAATGGATAATAAAACCGGCATTCAACGTGTTGTTCGCGCCATATTGGAAGAATTCATAAAACAACCGCCAGCTAATTTTGAAATTCAGCCGGTGGTCGCGCGTTATGGGCGATATCATTATGCGCAAGGTTCATTAATTAATTATCGACAAGGCGATATTTTTTTAAGTATCGATTTAAATTATGAGGCAGCGTACTCTTGTGAAGTCTTTTATCAAAAAATGCGACTTTCAGGCGTTAAGGTTTTTTTTGTGGTGCATGATATATTGTGTATCACTATGCCGCATTATTTTTTTAAATTTTCTGCTGAAAAACATTCGCGCTGGCTTAACATTGTGTCTCAAAGTGACGGTGCAATCTGTGTGTCACAAACTATAGCAGCAGAGGTAGCTTGCTGGATTAAAAAATTTATGCCGCAATACCAGGATTCTTGTCGAGTTCAATGGTTTCATTTAGGTGCTGACATTCAAAGCTCTGCGCCAAGTAAAGGGTTGCCTGGTAATGCGAATCAGATTTTAGAGAAATTAAAAAATTTGCATAGTTTTTTGATGGTGAGCACTGTAGAGCCCCGCAAAGGGCATCAGCAGGTATTGCATGCTTTCGACTTATTGTGGAAAAATAATATTTCTGTGAATTTGGTTGTTGTTGGCAAGCAAGGTTGGAAAGTAGAAAAATTAGCAAAAGCGATGCGCCAACATTCACAGAAAGATAACCGTTTATTTTGGTTGGAAGGCGTAAGTGATGAATTTTTAGAAAAAATTTATCAGGCCTGTGATTGCTTAATCGCAGCTTCCGAGGGCGAAGGGTTTGGCTTACCCTTGATAGAAGCGGCGCGACATGGCTTGCCGATTATTGCGCGAGACATTCCGATTTTTCATGAAGTAACGCAGAATCATGCTTTCTTTTTTCAAGGCAAAGATCCTAAGATTTTAGCGGAAGCTATTGTTTGTTGGCTGGAATTGTTTCAGCGTCATGAGCATCCAGCTTCTGAAAATATGACTTACTTGACCTGGCGGCGAAGTGCTCAGCAACTTTTAGACTGTGTTTTGTTTTGATTTTAGTAGATTGGCGGGTTCAAATGTGAAGTACTCCAAAATAGTTATGTTAATCTATTTTTTCGCATTTCACGCTTGAACTCGCCGGCCAGCGTCCGAAGTGATGCTGTCGCCACTAAAATAAGCCAACATATTTTTTCGATTTAGGGGTGAAAATTCAATTAAATTTGAGGTACAATTTATCACAGGAAAACTTCTCTTAATGTTCTTTGTAACCTACTGAATTATATA
>JAGKWX010000049.1 GCA_021151585.1 Alphaproteobacteria bacterium
ATGAGCCGAAAAGGTAATTATTGGGACAATGCTATTGCTGAAAGTTTTTTTCACAGCTTAAAAGTGGAATTAGTTTACACTGAACGATATAAAACAAGAGAAAGTGCTAAACAAAGTGTTTTCGAATATATTGAAGTGTATTACAATCGTGTTCGTCGACATTCTTCTATTGGCTCCATTGCGCCGATGGTGTTTGAAAATCAATACGAAAAGGTCGCGTAACCGTGTCTACAAAATCGGGGTAAGACCAAACCACACTGTTGCAAATTTTGCAACAGTGCAAAAAGAGGGCAATAAAAGCGTTGGTCTATTGGTCGATTACTATAATCTAGATGTTATTCTCTCGATTGGTTATCGGGTAAACTCAAGTCAGGCGACCCAGTTCAGACTGTGGGCAACTAAAGTTTAATGTTTTTCTTTATTTAAACCAGCATAATATTGCGATAAAAATTAATAATAGTGGGCTAGTGGCGTTGCTGGTTGCGGAAAGTGATCCGGCGTGTAAAAATTTAATGGTGCGGTTGATTGTGAATTTATTATTGGATTAAAAACATGCAGAAAAATACAGATATTCTTATTATTGGCTCCGGTGCAGCTGGTTTAGCGTTGGCTTTACATTTGGCAGATCGCTGTCATGTTACCGTATTATCTAAAACTTCTGTGCAAGAAGGTGCATCCTATTACGCGCAGGGTGGCGTGGCCGCGGTGGCCGCGGCAAATGCTGGAGATAGTTATGAAGCGCATATTCAAGATACGTTACATGCCGGGCGTGGATTATGCCAATATAAAACGGTTGAATATGTAGTAAAAAATGCAAAGTCTGCTATTGATTGGTTGATTAATTTGGGTGTTGATTTTACTCACGAAATTAATAATCAAGGTGAAAAGGAATATCACTTAAATCAGGAGGGCGGTCATACGCATAGACGAATTTGGCATGCAGCGGATGCAACGGGTAAAGCAGTAAAAGAGACGTTGGATGCGCGCGCGAAATCTCATGAAAACATTGAAATTATCGAGCATGCACTTGCGATTGATCTCATTAAAAAAAATAAGCGCTGTGTTGGTGCGTATATTTTAGATGAAAAAACACATGCCGTATTTTCGCTTGTTGCGCAACATGTTGTATTAGCAACTGGTGGTGCGAGTAAAGCCTATCTGTATTGTACGAGCCCTGTCGTGTCGAGCGGTGATGGTATTGCGATGGCGTATCGTGCTGGATGTCGAGTTGCCAATATGGAATTTAATCAATTTCATCCGACGTGTTTATACCATCCACAAGAAAATTCCTTTTTAATTACCGAAGCATTGCGAGGCGAGGGCGCTTATTTACGTTTGCCGAATGGCGAACGTTTTATGCATCACTATGATGAGCTCGCTGAACTAGCGCCGCGTGATATCGTGGCGCGTGCGATTGATGATCAAATGAAGCGCGGCGGTTATGATAATGTTTTTCTCGATATTACGCACAAATCACCAGAGTTTATTCGTGAAAAATTTCCTATGATCGTTGATCGTTGCGCTTCGTTGGGTATTGATGTGACTAAACAATGGATTCCGGTGGTTCCAGCGGCGCATTATACCTGCGGTGGAGTAGTAACAAATTTGCAAGCTAAAACTGATGTGCCGAATCTCTATGCGATCGGTGAGGTTGCGTATACTGGTTTGCATGGTGCGAATCGTATGGCGAGTAATTCACTGCTAGAATGTTTAGTTTTTGCGAAAGCAGCAGGAGATGCGATTCTTACTGAGTTTGCGCCAATAACAGAAAAAATTGACGTTCCTGAATGGGATGAACATCGTATTTTGCAATCGGATGAAGCGATTGTTATCACTCATAACTGGGATGAATTGCGACGCACAATGTGGAATTACGTTGGCATCGTGCGCACTGATCGTCGATTAGAGCGAGCGATGAACCGAATTTTGCTATTAAAACAAGAAATTAAAGATTATTACACGCATTATAAGGTGACGCGCGATTTAATAGAGTTACGCAATCTTGTTTTGGTTGCTGAATTGATAATTCGTTCAGCACAACAACGCAAAGAAAGTCGCGGCCTGCATTTTAATGCCGATCATCCAAACGTGGATCCGCGCTATGATGGTGGTATGACAATTTTGTAGCATGGATATGTTAGCGCGCCCTGGTTTTTAAAAAACGATTTGTTTTTTTTTTTGATTCTTCGCTATACTTAATTTGTACAAATATAATCGGGAGAATTTAGAATGAATGAAGAACAAGCGCTTAAGATATTGGGGCTAGAGAAGTCTGCTTCAGAGCATGATATAAAATCAGCCTATAAAAAATTAGCTCTTGTATATCATCCTGATTCTAATATACGCGCAGAAAATGGCGTACGAAACGAGCGCGAAAGACAGTTTAAAGAAATTAATAATGCGCATGAATTTTTGCTTCGCGAAAGGCAGATATATCTAGATGACATTGAAGAACCGTGTCGACAGGCTGGATTGAATGTTAGCGATTTACCGATATTCAGCACAATGACAAAAGAAGACATCGTCATGGTTGGGGAAAATCTTTTGATGCTATTTGAGCATGGTTGTCTAAATCAAGAAAGCTTTGATCTTGTGTGTGAGAATTTAATATGGCCAGATAAACCGGAACATGATTGTACTAATCCTTACGCCTCAAAATATATTGTTGAAGCCCTTGTGGCGAAAAAAAATCTCAAGATACTTTATGAGTGTAGTTTGATTGATTATATAAAAATTCTTGATCCGCTTAAAAAATTATCCGGAGATGAAGAGATCATTGACGTTTCCCGTAAAACTTTCCACCCTAACTTGTTAACGCAAGAACGATTAAATCAATTAATTAAACACCCGTTTATGGCGCGAGATTTTTCTAACATTGTGACTAATCTTGCTCGCGTTGATTTATTAACTCCTGAAAACGAAGCGCTTATCTTGGCCTCTTTATCAACGATGGGTGGTGCGTTGTTTTGGTGGAGGTTATCTTCAAAAGATAGAACTCAAATGCTTGAAATATTGCGGCAGGCTAAAGATTTATTAGAGTGGGCTCTCAACAGAGAAAAAAATGTTGAAACTAGGCGAGCAATCAATCTGAAAAAAATCGAAGAAAACCAAAAAGCTTTTGTGAATCAATATAACCTCAATAAAGGTCAAGTCATAAACCCGGCAAGCTTTATGGATAAATACGCATATAGGGTTGATAGATCTAGCCTTTTTCTTTTTGCCAGTGTATATGTAAATCAAGGATGGTTTTCTGTCGATCAATTTTACTCACTTCATCATTTAATGCTTAGTTTTATCACCGATCAAGAGTCTAAAAATTTAGTGCAAGCGCTTGTGGAAGGCTTAGTAACAATTGAAGAACTAAATAATTTATGTCATTTCTCAATAGAGACTGATGTAGGTAATTATGACTATCTTCGATATCTTTTATCTAATAAGGGCATTACTTTAATTAAAGCCGGCACCCTTTGCGTAGAAGATGTTTATTCATTGAAAGGGCCTGAAAATCTAGAGGGATATATTGAAAGACAATTCGAATTAACTGTAAGCAAAGCTGCAACTAAAATCGAGGCTTTAGCCCGAGGTTACTTGTCCAGAAAAAAATTAAGGTTGTTTAAAAATGCAATAAGCACTGACTTTGCTTCAGCAGCTGATATGAAAAGTCGGTTTCGAAAAGCTGCAGCAGCAGGTGATTTAGTTACATCTGACAGAAAAAACATAATAGATGCTCGTGAGGAAAAAGTTGAGGAAAGAGCAGGGTATGGAAATGAAAAAACAAGCTTTTCTTCCGTATCTCCATATCATAGCGAAGCGTCTTTCGAGTCGATCTCCGCACCTCAGTCTCAAAAGCCAAAGCCACAATTAACTATGGAAGAGCATCTAATAAATGTGTTAGATAATTATCGGTCTACTGCAAAAACAGGTGTCCTAAGTTTTATGAACAAATATACTCTACAAGAAAAAAATAAGATTGTAAAAAAACTGAAAGATATTTTAAGCTATATTGTTAGCTCTAAAAGTAAAATTTTATCCGATCCAACGGCATGTTCGATGCCTGTCTTAACTGAAGAAGATAAAGCATTGCTTAACAATGGCACTTTGAAAACAACCATTGAAAATGCACTGCGGGTTTATTATAACGAGTTAGGGAAGAATAATAGCTCAATAGACAAACAAAGTTGCAGCCTTGAAGGTCTTTTCAGAAAAATAGATGAGGCGTCTCAAGCCGCTGCTCAGCATCAGCGGACGCATATAACTATTCCGGGAAAATAATAGATCTAAAAAAGCAGGGTTCTATGAAGGATTGAGTGGAATTGGTACTGCGCGCAAGTCTGAAGTGTGCAGTACCATAGCGGATTATCTCAGCCGTGCAATAGTCGCTGGCATCACGTGGTCTTTGCTAGCCCATACATTTCATCAAATTATAAAATTTATTTTTTTCTGATGCATTTTAGAAATTTCAAATCCCGCCAGAAATTTTGTTTTGATTTTTAACAGAAACACGAATTTTAGATAGACTCTTCCCAACCTCCATTGTTTATCAACATGCCGGGGCGGCATTCTTTTGGGTTATGTAGGCACTAAATTTCTTGCGGCGATATTGAAGGCGGCTGGTGTCACGTTTCACTGTAATTAAGGCTCACGATCCCAACCTATTTTAGGTGAGATGCACACTATTTTTCATGATGCGCATCTCTGATTTTTTTACCCTATTAGGTTATCAATGGATTGTTGAATAATATCATCCGGCAAATGATTGCACCGATTATCAGCGGCTATTTGTAGTGC
>JAGKWX010000050.1 GCA_021151585.1 Alphaproteobacteria bacterium
ATATCGCAGAGTTTCTTATTTTCTGTTGCTCAAAATCATTAGGAAGAATTTGAGTTGCGTCGTCCAAGCCTTGGAAGCCGCGATTAGCATATCCTTTCTCTTCCATCATATCGATGATAACATTGAAAGTGTCATCGATATTGACAAGATTTAGCATGTTTATAAGGGTGGCTCCATTTGATTGTGTTTGGATCCAATCATGTAGCGCTTCCTTGTTCGCTCCTGTGAAATGTTTTAAATGATGCATTTTTGCTAATCGTGCAAATTCTAATTGTTGCGCTGTAACGCGAATTGTTTTATACGAGTTATCATAATATTTAACTGAGCATAATAACATAGAGGGTTGGCCAGCCATAGGGGGTTGGTTATGCAGATAAATAGTGCCAAAATTCGCTAGCTCAATCGCCGGCAAGTCTTCTGCTGCATTCAATCTGATATAGTTATAGTTATAGCCTAACAAGAACTCTAATTCATTGATGTTAGTCTGGATGGCTGCTATTTGCTCTTCTGGCATCTGCACCACGAGAGGGGCATTCAACGCATTATTTGCACCATTGTTATTCATTTTTTCACCTTGGTTTTTATTATTACGACAATAAGATAATAAAGCACTAAGCTTAAGTGAATGTTATGAATAAAATAAATATTAAAATAATAGGGCGTGTTGACAATTTGTGTTGAAATTATATTCATCAGATACGTAGATAATCGTTACCGTCTTATATCAGTACATATGCGACGATGCTCGCCGCGTCATCTGGGTGAATAACTGCATGAAAATTTAACAAATTTGGCCAGCGGCCCAGCCAGACGACCAAGCCCACTGAAAATTATAACCGCCAAGCCAGCCAGTTACATCAACGGCTTCGCCAATAAAAAATAGCCCAGTTACTTTTTTAGTTTCTAATGTTTTTGAAGATAACTCATGTGTATCAATGCCGCCTACTGTGACTTCTGCAGTACGATAACCTTCAGTAGCATTTGGTTTGATCTGCCAATCTTGTAATTGATGTGCTAATAAACGAAAAAGTGTGTGACTCATATCAGCTAATTTCATTAGCAATAATTTTTCTTCGACGAGAGTTTCTACTAAACGTAAGGGTAGAAGGGTGGATAGTGCTGTTTTTAATTGTTGTTTTGGTGAAGATTGTTGTATTTCTTTTAAATATTGAACAAGCTCAATTTTAGGTAATAAATTTATTTTTATATTTTCACCTGGTGACCAGTAAGATGAAATTTGTAAAATTGCTGGACCGCTTAAGCCACGGTGTGTGAACAATAATCCTTCTCTAAATGACTTCTTTTCTACTTTGACAATAACATCTTCAATAGAGACTCCAGCAAGAGGAGAAATTTTTTTCTTATCTTGATCATGCAATGTAAAAGGTACTAAGCCAGCACGTGTTGGTACAACATTGACGTTAAATTGTTCTGCAATGTGATATGCAAAAGGATTAGATCCCATAGAGGGAATAGATAAGCCACCAGTCGCAATAATTAAACTTGTTGTTATTATGTTTTTATTATTACAGCAAATAGAAAAACCGTCATGAGTTTGTTGTATAGAAGAAATTTGTGTTTCTAGTTGTAGAGTAATAGAAAAGCGTGATGCTTCTTTTAATAACATATCCACAATATCGCTAGCTTTATTATCGCAAAATAATTGTCCTAATGTTTTTTCATGAAAAGGAATCCGATGCTTTTTCACTAAATCAATAAAATCCCATTGTGTATATCGCGAAAGGGCGGATTTAGAAAAATGTGGATTTGCAGAAATATAGCATTCTGAGCGAATATCTAAATTAGTAAAATTACAGCGGCCACCACCTGACATGAGAATTTTTCGACAGGGTTTATTCGATTTTTCTAAAATTAAAACACGTCGACCGCGTTTTCCAGCTTCAATAGCAGACATCATACCGGCAGCGCCGGCGCCAATAATTATTACGTCGTATTTCATAGAATAAATAACCTTGTGTGAGAGCCAATAAAGCTAAAAGTAATGAAGCAGCGCCAACAATACTTCAACGAAGATTAATACAATCACCGCGGCTTCCATCAGTCCAGCGCGGCTATTTGCTGCTTCGTCATACAATGCGGAATATGTATCGCGTACAATAGCAAGTTTACGATCTACTGCTTTACTTACTTCTTTTACACGAAATAATTCGAGTGCCGCTGTGTAAACACGGGCCAGATAAACATCTTCTGTGACTTTAATGGCGTTATCGACTTTTTCAGTTAATTCCGTAACTTCGGCTACTAAGGTATACAAACGGCGGGCAAGGGCGGCAAAGCGTCTAGGGCCTCGATGGTGCTTGGTCGCTGCTTCCACCAAATCATACATTTTGGGTAATTCTGCATCGAGTAATTCGTCGTAATAACGCATTTGTAAAAATTGTGCATTTGCAACCTCGAGAATTTCTGCAACATCTGTTGCATATTGAGGTTCATAAATAAAAGCACGATCCCATGTCAGTACGACGAGGTCGTCAGTAAAATAACTAAAACGACGACTGAGCAAGTCTGTTCGCGCTCCTTCGCTTAGAGGGAATGTTTCACCACTTAATAATGGAATTAAATCAATTTCTTTACCTAAAGCAGTTGCTAAAACTGGCTCGGAAAAACGATGCACTGTTGCAACTAAGTAGTCTTCAACTAAACCAGATATGTTCGGGCGTTGAAGTGCTTCGTTAACTTGTTGGCAAACTGTCTGGAGTAACTCATGCCATAATACGGATTCTGTTTTTGCGCCTATAGCCTCATCAACCGCATTAACGCGTTGTGTGTAAGCTGGCCAAGAAATATTATCTGCTGGAATTTGTAGTGCTAATGTAACAACACCAAAAGAATATAATCTTGCTGTCACTTGCGTTTCAATATCAAATGATCGCTCATTTTCTTGTAACGTTAGGCATAAATTTGGAAGGGTAAGGCTTAATGGCGCCTCACCAAAATCTACAGCTTTTTTGGGTGTTTTAGTTAGTTTACTACGCTCGCCTTTACGCGCTTGGCTCGCCCATAGTTCTTCAGCTTTAGGCAAATCAATTGCAAAGGCAACATCAAATAGGCGCAGCACTGTTACATGGCCTGACGTGACTAAATATGGCTTATCCATCTATAACTCTTGATTAATACAGAAATATATACATATCATACTATAGACAACGTCTAAGACAAAAACTTAATTTTATAAGGAAGTAAAAAATGAAGATCAGAGCTTGTAAAGTGTTGATAACGGCTTGTATAGTCATGAGCACAAGCATATTTGCGCAGCAATCAACAACGCAGTTATTATGTCATTCCAATTCTGTTGCTAGTTTCGTTACTTCTTCAGGCTCTAATGCTTCCAGCTGCAGTCAAATTCCGAAAGAAAATTGCGATAATTATTACATGAAAGATTTAGAGAGCAATCATAATTGCAAAAAAAGCTTTCATTATAATTCTTGTGAAATGTTGAGTCAGTCATGTTTAGTTAGACCACCTTCAAAATAACCAGTAACTTTGATTACAGGTGATTAAGTGAGTGGGTTCAAGAAGTGCGTAACGTTCACAGCGTTATAAAATTATGCATATTCTTCGTTAAATTAATCTACTATAATATGCACATGTATATGACAGGGTGATTCACTATGTTTTCTTTTGCAATCGGAACATCAAGTTTTGAAGAAATACGCAAAGACTCAAATCATCCATTATATTTGGATAAGACAGCTTTAATTTTTAAAATTTTTTCTTCAAGCTCAAAAGCATTACTATTTACCCGCCCCATACGATTCATGAAGTCCACCAACTTAAATATGATCGCTTCTTTTTGTGATATTCAAAAAAGAGAAGAAAATGCGGCTTTATTTGACGGCCTTAGTATTAAAGATTTTTCTCAACCTGATCGTGAATCGGTTTGGAATAATCATTTTGGCAAGTACCCCGTGATTTTTATCAGTTTTGCGAACATTACTTCGGGAGATGGCGAACATATTTTAAGTCAGTTTAACGATCTTATTGCTGATTTATATGAACAGCATGAGTATCTATTGGAGTCACCTGTTTTATCAAAAAGAAAAAAAGACGTTTTCTATAAGATTCTACAAGGAACTGCTGACTTCAAAACCTGGAAAAATAGCCTTAAGCTTCTGAGCGAGTGTTTAAAGGAACATTATAAACGCCCTGCGGTTATCCTAATCGATGAATATGACACACCTTTACATCATGCACAAATATATGATGAAACACATGGTTCATTATATGTGCAGGATGACCCTTCTACGCATGAAACCTCTTCATTTAAGAAAACCCTCGATTTCATGCTGGCCTTCTTGAAACCAGGATTAAAAGATAACCCTAATTTACATAAAGGTATTATGACAGGCGTACTGAGAACCGCTTTTGGAAGTTTGGTTTCCACATTAAATAATGTGGATGTATTCAGTATGCTTGATCAAAGCGATCGATACGCGCCCTATTTTGGCGTTACAGAAAATGATATCGAGTATTTGCTCACCACATTAAAAATTGAAGACCCTGCAGAAAAAACCGCGGTAAGAGACAAGTTACGTGGCGCCTACAACGGTTACACAATTGCTGGCGTCGTTTTATATAATCCTTGGTCAGTAATGAAGTATTTAAGCACGTACGTAGAGAATCGTCTATCGAAACTACCGACTGAACCCATTTCCTATTGGCTCGCAACTGGCAGCAGCCATATCATTGGCGTCTATCTGCGAAAATATTTTTCTGACATTGTACAAGACATTGAAACTTTATTAAGGCTTGAGCCA
>JAGKWX010000009.1 GCA_021151585.1 Alphaproteobacteria bacterium
AACAATTACCTCTTTGTCACAGTGAAAAACAAATTCAAGCGCTACTACCGTTTAATATTAATAAAGAATTGCTCAAGGTGCGGTAGATTTAGCGCTTACATTTCATCTGTAGTATTTAACATCTGAGAGTTTCCTTATATTGGTTTGATCTAAAGTTTGCACTTACATCAAAACCGGAAACTCTCTATTTTGCAAGAGATTTGTCAGATCAGATCGAAACTAATTCACATAATATTCTCCGTTTAACTTAAAATCATTAGATCACTTAACTACATAAGTACACACATACTACAGCGATTGGCGCTGACTACAGCTACCTCTTGGGTATTCGGTACAGAGAACATTCCCGCAGAAGAAATCAGCATTGAGTCATCAACAACAGCAATTCGCGAACTAGATTTTTTAGCTTCATTATTTGATGAGCCAGGCTCCTCCTTTTCCTTTAATATACTCTCTACTTTCTCCTTCTCGAATTTATACTTTTCATTAAGCAATATTGCTAACAACTCCGCATCAATTTCATCCAACATTGTGATATGCAAAGTATTTCTATCTAAGCGAGTAGTGCTCGGTTGCTGTATATCGTCTGAAATTTGTTTGCTCTGCTCAGAAAATGCTTTAACAAATAAAAGCAATGATTTTCTAGTAATGTCTGAATTAAAATTCAATAAAACTTCTTTCGAGTGAAATTCGATAGATGTTATTGATTGAATACACTCTGAATGAGCATGATTTAGATTTTCCAGCATTTGAACCCAGGTTACAACAGGCGGCTCATCTATCAATAAAATTTCTTCTTGAAAACGAAATGGATTTTTACACAAAGGGTGCAGCTTGATCGTACTCACTATGTCTGCGCACTCTGCTGTTTTTGAATAATTCAATTCACTGGCTTCATTTTCAGTTCCAAAATGATAAAGGTAAGATAAATCATTTGATGCATTAGCTGAAAAAGAAATACCTTCAGATGTCATTAATATTGATTGCTGCAGAAGAAGACTAGCCTTCCACTCTTTTAACTCATTTTCAGGCTTTGTGGCAAAAGTTGATTCCCATAAAAAAGAAAACATATTTTTTTTAGGAGAAGTAAATAAGCCCCGCAATAATTGCGCACAAATAGAATTTTGACGGTTTATAGTTTTTTCTTGCAAAATAGTCAAATATGATCCTGCAATATATTCGGCAAAAGCACGTGCCACTTCTTCGCTTGCCAACTGCTGAATTTGCACCTCAAATTTATAAGTCGTTAACCGTGCAATAATATCTATTTGTAAACTCATCGCCTTAATACTCGGAAACAAACTAATAATAAATTGATACACCGGATCATTTTGAGCGGCGCGTAACATGTCATATCCAATGTTCAATAACTCAACACTAACAGAACCTAGCAAAGGAATGCTGCCACCCAGTAAATTAATAACACTGTGAACAACTGTGTCGGTTGTTGTTCCACCAGAAGCCACCAAGCCAGAGGCTAAGGTGTGATAAGCGATTAAAATACCGGTCATACGTGAAACTAATTGTGTATGAAAACTTTTTAAAAGGACATCGTTTTCCAAATATTTTTCTGCTTCTGTAAACTGTTGTGATTGTTGGCGCTCTGCAAGCATTCTAGCTCTATCTTCCATTAAGATTTTAAAGCCTTCGCTATGTTGTTGCAGCACTTGAGTAATATTAGCAACTTGTTTTGAAAGATCTGAAACCGTACGTTCTAGCTGCACGCGCTGTGATTTTTTTCTCTCTAAAATCACTTGATCAATGGCTTCGATCTTGATTGTTAATTCTTCTTCCTTTAATCGACGTCTTTCTGCTTCGAGCTCTTGTTCTGCCGCCAACAATAATGCCGCCACTTCAAAATGACCTTCACGCGAAGCGAGAAAACGCGCTGTAAATCCGTGCTTATCTGCAAGATCCAGTCTTGCGCCATAAGCCATTAATAACTTGACAATGTCTAAATAGCCCGCCGTTGCAGCCAATATAAGCGGTGTTATTTCGCCGACCGCTTTTAGGTCAACATCAATACCAGAATAGGCTAATAATGCTTTACACATGTCTAACCTATTTTTCTGAACGGCGAAATGTAGCGCAGAAAACTTGTCATTTTTATTATGACGATCATTAATTTGCGCATTAATTCTAATATGGCTTGATGTCAGCAGCGTTTGCACACTTTCTAGGCACCCTGTGATAACAGCCGTAATTAACGGTGTTTTTCTATCATCCGATGCTAAATTAATATCGGTGTCTCTTCTCGCTAATAAAGCATACACAGCGCCCATCGCTTGCTCTGAAATTGCTTGGTTAAATGCAGACCATCCTCCTTTTGATAATCGATTTACAACAATATCTGGGTGATTTAAAAATACTCGCACCATTTCAGCGCTATTAACCGCCCTCATTAATGGTGTCATATGTGATTGCCAAAGCGCGCTTGCTTGATTTGGCTTTGTTTTAGGGTGATTAAATATTAATAAAAATGTTTTTAAATATTCTCGCTCTGATCGCGGGTGAATCGGCGGCAGCTGTGCCCCTCCAGACATAACCTTAAGGTATCGATCGATAACTGTATGCAAAGGGCTAGTGCCATCATTACCTAAAATGGCTCGAGATAAATTAGGATTAATGTCTGAATGCGCCAATAAAATTTCAGCACATGCCGCATTTCCGCCTTCCGCAGCCAATGCCAAAGGTGTCTCCCACATACTATTGGTAAGGTTCACTTTTATCCCTTCTGAGTTAACTAGCAATTTCACAATCTCTGGTCGATTAGCTAATACCGCAAAATGTAACGCTGTATTACCAGACTCAGGGTGCGCTTTATTCAGCTCCAAGTCATCAAATTGTAATAGTTCTTTTAAACATTCGACGTAACCCAGCAGCGCCGCATATTGCAACGCCGTCATTTTGCTATGTGTATCTTTCTCATTAACGTCTTGCCTGCTCTCACCGCTGAGACGAAGTTGAGTTAAATGCTGGAAGTCATTATTTTGCACTAAAGCTATAATGGAATCTTCTGCATTTGCTCTGCGAGAATCAGCTTGTATACGCATTGCGGCCAATAATTTTGCTTTAAATTCTGCAAACCCGCGAATCTCAGCCCAATCTAAAGCACTTAAACCAAGCCCATCAACTGCAAAAACATTAACTCTAGCATCAGCAATCAGCAAGGTGACAACTTCTAAATTGCAACTTTCAAGTGAAGAAATTAATGGAGGTGAGATATTAATTCTTGAAAAATTCGGATTTGTTCTTGGATGACTTAATAGTAAGCGCACAGGCTCTACACCGTACTTAGTCGCAATCGATATTGGTGCAGAAAAACGTGTGTCATTTAGAACAAGATTTGGATCAATACTTGGTTGAGCTAATAAATAAGCTATGCCTGCGTTCCAACCATATTTTATTGCACAAATCAATGGCGTACTGCCAGTGTCTTTGTTCATTGCATTAATATTGGCGCCTGATTCAACTAGTAATTTAACCAATTCTAAGTTATAAGTACGGCAAGCTGCTATTAGAGCGGTATCTCCGATTTGCCTTCCATCGCGTAAATCAACATTTTTAACATACTTAATCAATGCGCTGACAATATCTACTGCTCCTAAATTCGACGCATATTCAAGAGGAGACCAGCCGTAACCTTGGTTTTGTTTGTCACTGCTGTTGTGAAGAATATAAAAGTTGGGATCAACATTGTGTCGCAATAATACCTCGACACTAGTTAACCGCTTATTTGCAATCGCGGCCATCAAAGCATTCCAATACTGATAATCACAATCTTCTGTTTTTTTATAATGAGGATCGGCACCTTTTTTAATCATTAAATCCGCTAATTTTGCATGACCTAATGAGCATGCATACATTAACGGAGTCCAACCATTATTTTTGGGCTGATTAAGCATCTTTTTAATTTGTTGATCTTGAAGATGTGCACAAATAATATTAAACAATGCGATTGAGCCATTACCAGCTACTATGAAAAATAAATTTTGTCCATAAGAGTCGCGTTCTCTCCAAAATTTTTGATCAATCCGAGACTCTAAATAGGTAACAACTTCAACATAACCATTGCTTATTGCATCGGTAAGACCATTTCTTTGTTCGTGGGTTTTAATCGAAATATCGACTTTGGCAACTTCACAAAGATACTGAACTATAGGCAAATGTCCACAAACCGCAGCTCCATGAAAGGGAGTGCTACCATCTTTGGGGCGTTGACGACTGGGATCAAACTTCAAGTCCTCGATCAGATAACGCACCATCGTCAAATCACCAGTACGCGCTGCACAATCCAATGCATTAGATTCTCGAGTACGATTAGTTAATCTTAATGCTTCCGTTGAAGCAAATGCTTGAAGAAACCTTATATCACTCAACTCAGTCGCGTAGAGTACCAAAGGCCACTCATTTTTATCGTAAACCATCAAATCAGGTTGTTTTGTCTTTAAGCACGCAGAAAATGCATCATAGTCACAGCTGCGCAAAGCGCAGTATAATTCTAGCGTATCTGCAGAAAAATTTGAGTCAAGCGCAATGGCCTCAGCGCAGCGACGTGACGATGCTTGTAGCACGCTAAAAATTTCTGGGTATTGTAAACGATTTGATAATTCTACAGAACTCACTGATAAACTGGTGTATCCTTTCAGTGAAACAAAACCGGGAGCATGTAACGAATCTGCATCGAATTCTATTAGTAACTTGACTGCAGCAAAGTTTCTGCGAAAAACAGCAAAATATAACAATGAAAATGAGTTGCTATTTTGAAGATTAGGCTGTTGATAAAAATCTAAAAATGCGCGAAGAACTTCAATATTATTATGCCAAATAACCCAATGCATGGCGGTCATTTTTTCAGAATCTTCTAGGGTAACGTTAGGTTCTGCTGTAGTCAGAAGACTTAATAAAGTCCTCGTATCATTATTCTGCGCTGCGTTGAGAAACATTTGGCTAACAGACGACAAATCCTCAATTCCTAAATCTTCGCAACGACGTGCACGCAACCGCATGACAATATCCATCATTTTTTTACTTTCAGCTAATTGGATAATGCTTTGGTGTTTTTTGTTTCTTAATTGTGTATTTGCACCACTTTGAATTAATCTTTCAACAAGTTGTAATAATCCTTGCTCTAATGCTAGATGAAACAACGTATTACCATCATCATCTTGAACATTAATATCGGCTCCATGCTTTACCGCTAATGAAAAAAGCTCATTTTGTATATTTTGGTTAGTTTGTTTTACAATAGAGAGAAAGACAGGAGCATCTTGAGGGTTTCGCGCATGAATATCAGCGCCATGAGCCAGTAATAGTTGTACTAACTGAATACAGGTTGCTGGTGGAGTGTTGATTGCGTCAAATAAGGCGGTTTCCCCCCATTTATCACAAGCATTAACTTTCACACCCGCGCGCAATAAACGAGCCGCCAAAATATGATCACCGCTCATAGCGACATAATGCAGCGCTGTTCTTTGAGAAGACTCTTCAACAGCATGAATATCTGCTTGATATTTGATTAGTAACTCCACCATGGAGTAATCAAGATTTTTGGCAGCAAATACTAACAAGGGCATGCCTCTATAATTAATATTTGGACTATTACCTTGCTGTAAAAAAACTTCAGCTTGCTGCAAATCACCACAAATAACTGACCATGTTAAATCGGTAGCTTTAACAACAGGTCCTTGATCACTGGATATTTCAGCATGACGATTTAATAAAAAAAGCATTTCTTCTTGTTCTGCCTCAAAACGCTTGGCAAAATCTAAGGCCGTTTCTCCAGCTAAGAATTCCATATCTAAAGCTCGAGCAGTTTTTGTCGAAGTAATTGCAAGGTCGGCGCCGGCTTGCAATAATACTCTCACAACATATACAGATTTTTTTATGACAGCATAATGTAAGGCTGTCCACCCGTCACCATCTTGTAAATTAGGGTTTGCACCATGTTGTAAAAATTCTTCTACAATTTTCTCATGCCCATTATTTGAACTAACATCTAAAGATGAAATGATTATCTGTAATGCACTTTGTTGCGTTTGTTCATCAGTAACATTAGGATCAAACCCTTGTCTTAGAGCATCTTGTAATGCACGATACATTGATCTGCCCATTTTTGCAGCCTTTAAAAAATCTTGATTTGCTTTTTGATTTCTTGCTCTTTCCAACTCCTTTACTGGCGACGCCTCTCTTTGTCCATTGTCACCCGTTTGCGCTTGTAACATCTGTATCATTAATAATAATTCTAGTTTGGTATTTTCATCTATATCAGGATCGAAGAGTTTTTGCATCGCAAGTTTTAAGAATTTTTCAATAGAATCAGATTCGTCTCCTTCGTCATTCTCATTTTCGATGTCATCTTCAAGATTATTGTCACTTTCCTCATCATTACCCTGAAGAAGTCGTACAATTTCATGATGACCTAAACGCAAAGCCAGGCTCAGCGGAGAGAAGCCGGGTGGGCAATTCAATAGATCGTTTTGAGATACAATAGAAATATCTGCTTTGTAGAATAATAACAACTGTACAATTTGAATGTGGTTTTCATGAACCGCACAATGCAGCGGTGTCCATCCCCATGCGTTTCTTATATTTGGATCTGCTTGATTATCCAATAAATATTGAACAGCCTCTTTATTCCCATGCCAGGCATACCAATGAAGCAATGAGCGTTGTAAATTATCGGCAAAATTCACATCCGTCACATTATGGGGATTGAATTGATTGTTAGTGGCATTAGTCATTGATAACATAATTTTTTCTCCAAAACTATAGTCTGAATTCAGCATTTTTTTTGTGGCCTTTTGAAAAGTCTCAAGATACAATGATGTAAATAGTAAGTATAACGCGCATTCAGGCCTGAAGTGCGACAAATCCTTTCGCTAATTTTCCATAATGTTACTGTAAAACTTCCGCAGGTATTCTATACTCCATATATTGCATGGGCCTATTATTAATTCCATTCAAAATTTTATCAATCTATTTAACGAATAAGCTAAATAGCAACGTATCGCCATCAAAATGATGTCTTTGGAAAAATGTTTCCATTTAAAACTAAACATCATCCTCTCCTCTGGCAAGAATTGAGTATATTTTGCCAGAGTTGCAATGTTTTTTCGAGAGAGCCGTTTTGGCATTTCAGATTTGAATACACGAACGAGGGTTGAAGCTCAGGTTTTCATTTTCTTTATCATGCGTGTTGGTTTCTATTAACTCAAATTTCCCGCCCGCTTCTCTATGCGAAAAAAAGCTCGTAATTCTTTGTGTATGATATCTACACTCATAATATCTTATTGAGGATGTTATAAAAGCGTATCCATCTTGAATTCGATGCGCAAGTTTAGC
This sequence comes from Alphaproteobacteria bacterium, assembly GCA_021151585.1. Lineage (GTDB taxonomy): Bacteria > Pseudomonadota > Gammaproteobacteria > JAGOUN01 > JAGOUN01 > JAGOUN01. The sequence continues at coordinate 7,345 of JAGKWX010000009.1, forward strand.
GCAAAACGATTGAGCTGATTCAAAAATATCAATATCAGCATATTTTTTAAGTAAAAAAATAATATTCAGCGACATTGAAATTGTTTTAAATGCACTGCCATCAAAAAATGATATTGGAAAATCACTAAAAGGATTGCGATAATAGAATAGCGCGTAAAAATCATTAATAACAAAAGATGCGTATTCTTTCCATGAGATACTACTTGCTAAAGCTTGTAGAAGAGGGAGAGAAATAAATATAGGCAATAGTGATGACGCTAATGGTGACAATAGGAATAACGTTTCAAAAAAACTTTTAGGGGAAAGATAAAATAAGTTTTCGAGAGATAAAAGAAAATTAGTCAAAATGGAAATGTTTTTTAGATATTGAAATATATAATATAATGGATACATAAACATGAACAGCGGAAAAAAAAGAACTACTACTGCCTTTTGCTGAAGTTTATCTATACTCTCTATATCACCATAACATAATGCTATGAAGGATGGTAGTAGTGGTAGTAGTAAGGGTCTTTTTAAAATCATGATGACGGCGGGTATCATTAATGGCGAGGTGATGAGAAGTGCATTATGAAAATACCATCTTATACGATATGCATTCTTGTAGGGCGACAAATGGAATGCCTGATTATCTATCATGATAAATGCAATTTCATGTGCGACGAATGAATAAAGTGGTGAGCACAGCATAGCAGAAAAGTCAGAAGCCAGAGACGCCCAGGATCGTTTGAAGCGGCCAGGCGAAGATAAAAACTTAAAAGTTGCAGAAAATCTTATAATAAGACCTATTAAATATACGAGTATAGAGCCATATGAAAACATTCCTATATTTCCTTGACCAACATCAAACACTGTTTTGCCCACCAAGTTATCGGGTAAGCAGGCAGTACTATTTTTAATATCGTACTGCTGGTAAATAGCGTTGTGAATAGTCTTATTTCCTACATACTGAAACATTTCTTCATTTGAGCAGAATTTTTTAGGAAAAAATAAGTACATATGAGCAGGGTTTGGGTCAAGGCTTGTATAAAAAAACTTTGCATAGTACTTTAATGAATAGAAAAAAAACAATTCGCCGCTAACGTGAATAGCGAACTTGAGTAGAGCAAATTTAACAATAAAATTTCCCTGTCTGTCCATTTTTTGAATTAATTATAATTTAAAATTTTTTGAAGTATAATGCTTATTTGATTCAGATAGCAAACTGAATTTTTTCAGTCGACGGTACGCAAATAATGATTATTTATTTATGCCGTCCTCGCGCCAATAGAACTCAAATATATAGAGCACATAAAACATGTATGCTATCATAGTAACCGCACATTTTTATAATTAAACCTAACCAGGATTAGCTCATAAATGTTTACTGTTAACGGTTACACTGCTGAATTAAAACTTGCAGCACATGATCTTAATAATCTTAACTTGGCTTCCAATAAACAAAAAACCAAAGTATGTAAAAAACTGAAAATGCTGACGAATCTTTCAGAATTTTCTAATGCTGATATTCAAGTAGAGTGGGCAAATAATCTCATTCCTTTATTAAGAGAAGAAGATAAGGTTCTGCAAAGATATGTCATAGGTATAGTAAGAAACCTTGCGCAAAGTAGAAAATTGGCAGAGAACTTTTTTGAATACTCTAACACTATTGTTGATGTGTTGTTAACAACATTAACAACCGAAGATGACAAGCTAATATTAAAATCATTGGCAGCGCTTACTTATTTATCTCGTATTTCTGATGCCATCAAATCTACTTTATATGCTTCAGATTATTTGGATAATGTATTCGCGCTCATTTTGAGAGAAAATGCCACTATCATAAATCATGCTTTATTGCTAATCGGCTCATTGATACATCCTTATAAAGACCGCTATCAAAAATTGCCTAATTTATTTTCAGGTATGTATATTTACAACTTGTTTGGTATTCATACGGCAAAGATTCATCAATCTATTGTTGAAAAATTATTTTTTCATGTTATATCAGCTCTTATGCGAGATAAGCAATGCAATACTATTTTTGCATCTTTAGTGTTGCAGTGGCTGCTTGGCCGCTATCAGCCAGATATCAACACTTTCACCATAAAAGGTTTTGTTGTTTTAGATTGGGTTCGGTTATTAAATATAAGTAGTGTTAACATTGTACAATATGCTGTACAAAATATAGATATAATTTTAGAGGCAAAAGCACTCAGCGATTTGACTCTTCTGTCTGAAAACTTAATTAACCTTGTAGATCTGCTGGAGTCTGACATAGAAAGCGCACAGTCTTGTGCAGTAAAAATATTGGATACCTTAATTGAATCAAAATACATAACGCCTGCGAAGTTATTAGATCATCGCCCCATAGAATTTTGGATTGACTTGTTCTTGAAGAGCTCGCCTTGCACTGTATTATTAGCCATTCAAGTAATCGCTTATTGTATAACTGAAGATGATAAAATATCTAATGAAGTTTTTGATGCTGTAGTGTTAAAGCTTTTAGATTACACCTTAGATGGTAACTATCGTGTTGTTGACAAAACTCTGGACATAATACGAGGTATGGTTGGTCAAAACCATCCTAAAAAACACTTAATCCTAACCCGAGCTCAGAACTATCCTCGTGTGGCAGAAATTATTAGCCATGAAGATACTTTTACTTCGAATGAAGCGCCATCTCAACAACAGGTTTTAAGAAGCGAACTACCAAAAAATGAAACAAAAAATACAGAAACAGAAGATCAAGTGACTCATCCAGCAGAGCAAAGTCAATCCAGTATTTTTATTGCCGTAACAAGAACCACTCCAATTATCGCAGAAGAACTAAGTTTAGCACCAAATCAAGCAACAGCAAGTGCAGCAGGGGAGCAACAAGTAGAGTCAAGATCATCATCAAATGTTACATTGAATCTAGAAGATAAATTTGCAATATTGATGAGTGAGCGCTTGTTGGAGTTGTATTTTGAAAATTATTTGCGTAAGACCGTTTTGCCGGAAAGAGAGTATTTGCATTTAGCAGAAAAATTAATTTTAAAAGTAAAACTTTCTCTTTCAGCGGAAATAAGAAAATTTGCTTTATTTACAGCAATATTTTCTTTCTTAAGCAAAGATGAGAGGTCTGCTTATATTAATGATATTAATGCATCGTTATTACCCAAAGAGTGGCAAGAGGATGTTGTGCTTTGGCGATTTGCAAGTCAAAAAAATGTCGAATTAGCAGAATATCGCTCAAACGATATATTTTTGGCTTCATGGCGAGAACTGTTATTAGGAAATAATTTTTCTGGTAAATCACCCATGAATATAGAAAAAAGATTAGAATGTTATGAAAATGCGTTGCGTATGAATTCTAAAAATTTGAGAGCTATATTTAATTTATATTATGAATTATTAGATCCAAAGAATCCGTGTTTTGATTTGTCAAAAACAGAAGTATTAATCCAAACCAGCCTTAATTTGTTTGTTGATCATCCAATTATTAGCCTTCGTTTGCAGTCTGCCTTGGCTTCGATTTACGTTATGCAGTGGGCGGATGCTACGGACTTACTAGAAAAACACACATGTCAACAAAAGATTACTGAATTAGGCTTTGACAGCAATGAACCTTATTTCGTAAAGATAAGGAGTTCATGGATATACAACGTTAGAGGGGTAGATGCTGGCAGAAACGCTTGGTACTATGTTGATGTACGGCCCAGTCAAGTCAAAGCTTTTAAAACAGCACTCAATGACAAGATTATTCATTTGGAAAACTATGGCAGCATTCTGAGCTCTGCTTATGGTGATAATCCCCCCCCCCATATTACAAAAAATCTTGAGAAAAATCGCTACCTCGATATAGAAATTCCTTTTTGCAATAAATTGCAAGCGCTGTTAGAAAAGGATTATGCTCGCAAACAGTTGTTTATTGAAGAAAATCTATTAACATTAAGTAACGTATTGGGAGAAGGCAAATTTGCCAAAGTGTACAAAGCCATCTTAGCTCCCGATAACGAAGAGGTGGCGGTTAAACGCTATGAATCTATTTATGATATACCTGAAAAGCTGATAGAAGCGGTTGATCATGAGCTCACCATCATGCAAGGGTTTAAAAGTGATTATTTAGTAAAACTCACAGGCCATAATTTGCATGCTCATCCTCCTTTTATTGTGCTTGAATGTGGAAATCGTGGTTCATTGTATCATTTCCTTCATTCTAGAAAAAAAATTGATTGGTCATTGCGCTTAAGAATAGCACATGATATTGCGCGAGGTTTGGCTTATCTTCATGAGCATCAATATGTTCATCGTGATATTAAAAGTTTAAATGTGATTTTATTTGACGATTATCGAGCTAAGCTTTCTGATTTTGGGCTGTCAGCCATAAAAATACATTCAAGCTCAATGATGTCACATGACGCATCTGCATCGAGCTCAACAAAAGTAGGTTCTCTCTTATGGATGGCCCCTGAGTTATTTTTGAGAAGTAGTGGCGGTCCTAGCATGAAATCTGATATTTGGGCATTGGGCATGGTACTTTTTGAAATAGCTAGCGGGCTGTTACCATTTGCGGAAGCGACAAACGAGGATGTCGTTAAAGAATGGATCAAAAGTGGCAGCGGCGAAGATATTCCAAAAGATTGTGCGGCAGGGACACCGTATGAAGGTTTCGGCGTGTTAATGAAATCTTGTTGGGCTGAAAGAAATAATCGTCCAACAGCTCATGAAATTGTTCAACACAGTATTTTTAATGATTGAACTTTTCATCCTTCACAGTAAAATTCAATAAATTTTCTAGAGGCAAAACGATATTATGAATGAACAATTAAGTGGGCTTATAGCTGATGTTCGTGAAGGTTCATTTTCTGCACAATCTGCAGCGATAAAAAAGCTTGAAAACATGAGTAGCTCTTCTCAAAACAGGTTGTTGATTCTTGCAGACATACCATTACTCGAACATTTAATTTCTTTTCTAGCAAACGAAACAATACCAAACAGTTTTAAATGTTCGGTCTTGGGTTTACTTTGTAATCTGAGCACAGAACAAGATTCTCATATTGTATTAACCACAGAAGACACGCTAACCAAACTGGTTGTTTTTTTAAGTATAGCGACAGAAACCAAAATATTACGAAGAACCGTAGGAATATTATCAAATTTAATGATCAATTATTCAGTAAAAGATTTTTTAGGCTCAGAAACTACGTTCACTTACCTAATTAATGCTCTTTCAAGTGATGACAGTAAATTGCAAAATAATGCGATTTGTGCCTTGTGGCGATTACTCGAGAGCCACTATGCCAATCAGGCAAAATTTGTTTTACATAAGTTAGATGATCGTTTATCACATCTTCCGTTATCTAGTATCAATCAGCAATATTATCGTGATGCTATTTCCAAACTTTGTTCGCTTTTTTTGCATGAAGAAAAAATTAGCTTGGGAGATAAAATTGACGAAACTCGATGGAGCGAGCTTTATAAGGGTAATTGGCGAGATCAAGTGGTTGCCATTAAAAGAGCAAAAGGTAGTGCAATGCCTGAAACAGTCGCGCAATCTACTTTGCACGAAGCTAAAATCCTTAAAACACTATCACATCCTAACGTGATTGCATTTTACAAGCTTATCCCTGTGGAGTCACAGCCCGTGATGATAATGATGGAATATGCAAATAATGGTGCTCTAAGCGATTTATTATACACTCCCTCTATCCCTATTTCTTGGCAGCTGCGTTTAAAAATAGCGCTAGGATTAGCAGAGGGTTTATCTTACATTCATTCAAGAAACGTTATTCATGGTGACATTAAAAGTTTCAATGTGTTGCTTGATCAGGAGTACCGTCCTAAATGGTGTGACTTTGGATTTTCTGCACTCAGAAAGCATTCAATTAATACTTCTCAGATTTTATTTGAGCAGGCCACTACCGCATCGCAGGCGCCAGGAACACTGCGGTGGATGGCTCCTGAATTATTCCAAAGGCGGGGAGATCTTCGTGGACGAAAAGCTGACGTTTATGCAATAGGGATGGTGTTTTTTGAGATTGCCTCTCGAACACTTCCATTTGCTGACGCATCAGATGAGGACCTCATAAAAGATTGGATTCAACGGTATGAAGGGGAAAGTGTTCCAGATCAATGCCAACGATTATTTCCTTTTTTTGCGGAGACAATGAAAGCTTGTTGGCACAAAGATCCCAGTCAACGCCCAACCGCTGGCAATATTGTTGAACAACTACAGCGAATTGACACAATTTAAACATATTAAGACAACCTTAACAACATGGAGAAAACATATGCGTATATCAGATGAAGCTTTGGATTTACTGAGTAAAGGAGAATTTGACGCGTTGCAATCACTGCCTTTTGAAAAATTATTTCATCCAGAGGTGCAAAACGAAATTTATACCCTGTTTCTCAATAATCGTTTTATTGAAACCACGCAACCGGCATTAGAAGATGCAATAACGTTACGTAATATCGAACGCCCATGCGTTGTCTCAAGTGGACACATTTTCTCACAAGAAGTTATCGAAGAACTGATTCGTCAATCTAATCCTTCTGCGGGTGTACTATGTCCAAAATCCCGCGTATCACTTGATGTGAATATCGCAGGCACTGGTCAAGCTTATGTGAATTTACCAAAACTAGATAATTTACTCCGTTGTTTTGATGCTTTGCGATCAATAGATCGGGAGACTTCAATCAGGGAGCGAGCTAGCGCTCACGGCGAGCAAATACCAGAAGTACAACCTATCGCAGAGGAAGTAGTAGATTTTAAATTTAGCTTGCTGGCAAGCAATGGTCGAATCATCATCAAAATAGAATTCACACAAGCCGCTAAACCTCTTGTTCAGTTAATGAGGGATTATTTACAATTTATCTTGCCTCAAGGTGAAGTCGGAGCAAACTGGCCTTCTCATATATTACCACAGAAGGCATTCAGTCGTTGTTGGTGGATACATCGATCCTCCTTGACTATCAAGTTTGGTTATCCAACATCTGCTGAGTTAGAAGGACGTCGAACATTTAATTTAATGCACTTGAATGAAGTAGTACGTATATTTTTGAAAGCTTTTGATCTTCCTGTTGCTGACGATGCTACGCCAGTTGCGGCGCAATTTTCTATCCATGATTTAACATCGAAAGATTATGTCACTTTACTTGACAATATACCTGTTGCTTTTAATAAATTTTTATATGGAGCCCACCAATTTATTCTTTATACAGCGAAGAAAGCAAGGGATTTAAGAATTGATGTCAATGATGTTGCACGCAGAGGTGGTTCTAACACAGCTCCAGCGCGATATCTAGGACATGGATTTTTTGAGGCGACGCACAACATACTCACGTCAACATCAACACGGGTGACTCATACATCCTCAGCTCCTCGATAAGGATAAAGGTATTGCGCGCTTTGCTAGAACTTCGTGTCATAAAGCATATGGTCGTAGTTGTTTTTAGTGCGCGCATTCCAGCCTGAAGTGCGACAAATCCTTTCGCTAATTCTCCATAATGTTGCTGTAAAACTTCCGCAGGTATTATATGCTCCAAGCATTGCATGGGCCTATTATTAATTTTATGTAAATGCTCTGTCTATATTTCAAGCGCCCAAATTTTTGCCGAATTAAATCCTATTTCAATATCAGGTAAAAGTGTAAAGCGCCCAATATTGTAAGTCAAAAATAAGATAAATTTTTTTCTGTCGGATAAAAAATAATGTGTAATTTATTTTGAAGAGAGCGAGCAGTTCTCCCTCTCGTACAAAGAGGAGGGGCGGGCGTGAGCAATCGACTCAAAAATGATGTGACCCATCGCTGGAATCAAGATTATCTAGCCCTCGCTCTCAATATGTTTGAATAGTTGCCCGCACCACTTAACAGTACGTCCGATTGCAGTCTTAAATGCTTGAATTTCTTGAAGGGTAACATAAAATCATATAATAAATTTATAGGCATTGATATTAGTAAATGCAGTTTTTCTGTTGCCGTTTATGGTAAAAAAATATGATAATGATGCAGCTGGAATTGCAGAATTTATCATGGTTAATTGGTTAACATAAGAAATTCATATAAAATTTACATATTTTTGCATTCTCTTGCTATTTGATTATTATGAATTTCATTTTCTTCGTCGTGACCATTAGCTTCGATTAACTCAAATTGTCCGCCAACTTGTGTGTGAGAAAAGAAATTGGCTACTCTTTGGGTAAAATATCTTGCTTCATAATATCTTGTCGAAGATGTCGCATAAGCGCACCCACTCTGAATGTTGTGCAGAAGCCTAGCACACAACGATTCACTTAGCTCAAAAACATCAGTGTTGACATATTTTTTGAGTATGAAAATGATATTAAGTGACAGTGAAATTGATTTTAATGCGCTACCATCAAAAAAAGAAACTGGGAAATTAGTAAAAGGATTAGAGAAATAAATTAGTGCGTAAAGATCTGCTCGGTAATATTCCCAAATGGTAGGAGTTGTTATTAGTTTCGAATATAATGAAAAAAAAAGGCGAACTAGCGGCATAAAAATCATAGGAGCTAATGCACATAATAATAGAAATGCCATAGAAAAGGTAATGGAAAAAAAATTTTTAACAACCGAGGGTAAGGCATTTGACATTATGCGTAAATGAAACTCAAAAAATTTTACCCCTTCATGTTGAATATATTGAAAAAAATCTTTGCAAAAGCGTAAGTATTGCACAGGAAAGCAAGTATTTGCTATCAAGTAAAATAGTTGGTAAAAAATTATAGATAGAAAAACTATCGCCATATAAGACACGGGGAAAAGTGCAGGTGCAAGCACTTTTCCCATACCTATCAAAGCGCACACTATAGAAGGAGGGAGATCAAGTAAAAAAAATGACGTTGCATCTCTTAACATATAAACATTTTTATTAATTGAAAGTGAAGAAAGCTCGTTATCACTCGCAATAAATGCTATTTCGTTCATGTCCCACATCAAATAAAATTCAATAAAAAAAAGAACTGTAATATCGTGTAAGAATGAAAAAAATCTATTTTCTTCTAAAAACTTAAAGGGTTGAATTAAAAGTTTCATTTCTTTTAAAAGATTTTCATATAAACGAGGCAATGCCACGAAAATAAAGAGGCTTGATGCGCTCAGCATCACTAAAATTTTTGCTAGTATTAGTGTATATGTTACTGTATATGACCCTGGATAAAAAAATTGTTTACGATTTGCGGCGCCAGGATCGAGTACTGTTGTGCCGATTAAGTTATCAGGCACACAAGCCGTATTGTTTTTGATGTAATATTTTTGGTAAATGGAATTGTGTAATCTTATTGATCCAAAATGTGTAAACACTTCTTCATTTGAACAGATTTTATTTGGAAAAAATAAATATTCTTCGATGATATTATTGCTAGAGATCGTACGGAAAGATTTTGCAATGTAACTTAATGAGTAGCAAAAGAAAAACAATTTAGAGCCACATCGAAAAAAATATTTCAATGTAGCAAAGCGAAAAGCGAATTTTTCTCTTGTGTCCATTTATTGTTTAAATTGTAAATTTAAAAATTGGAGTATAAATTTATGTTGTTGCGATTACAACTGAAACTTTTTATGTTGTTAGTTTAACGTCCTTTCTGTAAAATCGAATTTGGTATAAATATTACTCAGTGTTGAGTGATAAGAAAAGCTTGAAATAAAACCAGCCAAAATTAATCTTATAGGTGACAAAACCAAAGGAGAGTAAGCGATGGCTGAGCAAGTGAAGAATCTACTTTTTCCTTTTACGCTTTTCATTCCAGGTTTGAAATAGCACATAAAACGTTGGTACAAATAATACAGCTAATCCTGTAGAAGACAGCATGCCGCTGCATACCGCGATGCCGATAGAGCGACGTGCATTTGCGCCCGCGCCTGACGCAAATACTAACGGTAGTACTCCCATGATAAATGCGAATGAGGTCATGAGAATTGGTCGGAATCGTGTTTTTGCGCCGAGTACGGCCGCTTCTATAATGCTTTTGCCATTAAACTCATGTTCTTCACGTGCGACTTCCACAATTAAAATCGCATTTTTTGCCGCGAGTGAAATGAGTAAGACAACACCGATTTGCGTATACATGTCATTTGACATGCCAAGCGGTGCCAAAAGACTTAATACTATCGTTGTGCCAACTAATGCTAATGGAATGCTGCATAAAACAGATAATGGTGTTACCCAAGATTCATATTGTCCGGCTAAAACGAAATATACCAAGATGAGTGCGAGGGCAAAAACGTAATAAGTAGCATTGCCGGCAACAAGTTGCTGATATGCTGTGCTTGTCCATTCGTAGCTAAATCCTTGTGGCAAAATATAGCTTGCGGCTTGTTCCATAGAACTAATTGCTTGGCCGCTGCTATAACCTGTTGCAGACATGCCCACAATAGTTGCAGATGGGTATAGATTATATAAAGGAATGATAGATGGTCCAATGGCAGGCTCAACTTTGGCTAGTGTGCCAATGGACACCATGCTGCCATGTGAGTTGCGTACGGTGTAATTGCGCATTTGATCTGCGGTCATGCGCGCTGAGGCGTCAGCCTGTACATAAACAGAATACACTTGGCCAAATTTATTAAACACATTGACGTAAGAAGAGCCTAAGTAAGTTTGCAGGGTCTCAAATGTATTACCAACAGAAACGCCTAATGATTCGGCTTTGGTGCGGTCAATAGGGTAAGTCATTTGCGGAACATGTGCACGGAAAGAAGTTAGTAAGCGCTGTATGGCCGGTTGTTGCTGGCTATATTTTACCATTCTATCGGTCACTTCCTGTAACTTGTTATAGTCAAATGAACCATCGGTTAATTCAATTTGCATTTGCACGCCGCCAGACAAGCCTAAACCTTGAATAGGTGGAGGGGGAACTACCATGACTTGCGCTTCTTTGATGCTCGCAGTCGCTTGAGTTAGAGCTCGATACATTGGCAATAAGCCTTCTTTTCTACCACGTTCGCTCCAATCTTTAAACATAACGTAGACAACGCCGGCGCTAGACAACGATGCGTTGTTATCAAGTAATGAGATGCCGGTAATGGCAATCGCATCTCTAACCCCTGGTACCTGCAGCACTTTGGTTGAAATATCTTGTAACACTTTATTGGTGCGATCGAGTGAGGCGGCGTCTGGTAGTTGTGCGCTAACAATCATATAACCTTGGTCTTCTGTTGGTATAAAGCCTGTCGGTACATGGGCGAATCCTGCTATAGCAAGGATGACAAGAGCGCTTGCAATTAAAGAGTAAAATTTACTTTTATGCACCATGCGATTGATTAAATTAATATACGCTTTTTCGATCGGGTAGTAGCAGCGATCAAATGTGCGAAAAATAATATTCTTTTTCGTGGTGGGATCTATGGATTTTAACCACAATGCGCATTGGGTTGGTTTTAATGTCATGGCATTTATAGCGCTGATCACTGCAGTGGCGGCAATAACTAGAGCAAACTGTGCATACATTTGGCCTGTTAATCCGGGCATGAACGCCGCTGGGATAAATACAGACATCAGTACTAATGTAATTCCTAAAATTGGACCTAATAGGTGACGCATCGCTTGAACGGAGGCTTCTTTTGGATCTAAGCCTTTTTCAATATATTGTGTAACCCCCTCGACAACGACAATGGCATCATCTACGACAATCCCGATGGCAAGAACTAATCCAAATAATGTGAGTAGATTGATTGAAAATCCTAAGGCTGACATAGCGGCGAATGCGCCTATGATCGTGACTGGGACAGTGGTTGCAGGGATCAAAGTGGCACGGAAGTTTTGCAAGAACAATACAATCACGATTAAGACTAAAATGCCTGCTTCAAATAATGTCTTGTACACTTCGTCGACCGAAGCTTTGACGAAAACAGTGGTGTCAAATGGGATTTTATATCCCATACCTGTAGGAAAGCTTGTTGCCATTTTTGCAACGAGATCACGAACTTCTTGTGCAACATCTAGAGCATTTGCACCAGGTAGTTGAAAGATTGCAATTGCAGCTGTAGGTTTATTATCTAAGTTTGCTAATTGCTTGTAACTATTTGAGCCCAACTCAACGCGTCCGACATCACGTATACGCACAACTTGTCCGCTTGGGTTTGTGGTTGGGTTTTGTTCTGTGCTAGAAGCGGTTTGGGATTTGATAATAATGTTCTCAAATTGTGATACATTGCTTAATTGACCAGGAACATTAATTGTCCATTGGTAAGCTTGTGTGCTATTTGCTGGCAGTGCGCCTAATTGTCCCGCGGCTACTTCTTTATTTTGATTTTTAATTGCATTAATTACATCGCTTGGAATAAGAGAGTAGTGTTGCATTTTGGCAGGATCTAACCAAATACGCATGGCATATTCACCACTACCATAGACATTTACATTACCGACGCCTGGTAAACGTGCTAGTTCATTTTGCATATTAATAACGGCATAATTATTTAAAAATAAACCGTCGTATTCGCCGTGTTCGGATGTTAGGGTAACAAACTGTAAAATCGATGTTGATTTAGGTTGAACATTAACGCCTTGTTGTTGCACCGATTGCGGTAATTGCGCCATCGCTGACTGTACGCGATTTTGCACAAGAACTTGATCGTAATTAATATCTGTTCCAATTTGAAAAGTGACAATAAGTGAATAATTACCTGCATTTGTGCTCGTTGATTGCATATAGAGCATGCCTTCTACGCCATTAACCTGTTGTTCTATAGGTAAAGCGACGGTATCTATCATGGTTTTTGCATCTGCGCCAGGATAATTTGCGGTGACTTGAATTGTCGGTGGGACAATAGATGGGTATTGGGAAATCGGTAGATTTATTATTGCGATTATGCCGATTAACACAAACAAGCTAGCGATAACATTCGCTAAAACAGGTCGTTCAATAAAAAACTTTGAAATATTCATGCTCATTATATTGTTTGCTCCGTCACAGTAACAACATCGCCAGGTGATGCATATTGTAGGCCGTTAATAACGATTTGATCATGAGCATTTACCCCCTTGGTGATAGCGGTGTATTCGCCAACAACTGCGCCAGTGGTTACATGAATTTCTGATATTTTATTATCGTGATCGACAGTAAATAGGTAGGGGCCAATTTGATCATACATTAAGGCATTACTTGGAACGGTGAGTTGGTCTGATGCTTTATCTAAGGCAATACGCACGCGAACAAATAAGCCCGGCAGTAAATCATAATTATCATTGGTAATAATGCCGCGCATTTGAATAGAGCCAGTTGATGCATCTAATTCAGTTGCAGCAAAATCGAGATGTCCTTGATGAGGGAAGCCAGTTTCATTTTGCAAGGCAACTTGTATAGGGATGGTTGCAATCTCAGATGATGTAAATCCAGATTTACGTGCAGTCTCTCGTAATTGTAGTAGATCTAACTCATTAATAGTGAAATAGACATACATTGGATTGAGTTGTTGTAACGAGGCTAGTTCGGTAGCTTGGCCATTGCCGACTAAATTGCCTGGGTCAACTAAGTGGCGCCCAATCCTGCCATCCATAGGCGCTAGAATATGCGTATAACTGTAAGTAATGTTGGCATTGTTTAAATTCGCCCGCGCACTGTCAACAGCCGCTTGAGCTTGTTTTGTTGTTGATTCCCACTTTTGTAATTCGGCGAGTGACGTCGCGTGTTTTTTGTATAATTTTTGTTGTCGCGTATATTCTTCTTTATCGTAAGTGTAGGCGGCAATATTGCTGCTCAAAGTCGCGCGCGCTTCAATGACTTGATCTTCGTAAGGTTGCGGCTGAATCACAAAAAGTAAATCATCTTTTTTAACAATACTACCATCGATAAAATTATTAGAATATAAGAAGCCAGAAACTCGAGCGACTAAATCGATGGATTGAGAGGCAACAGTATTCCCTGTTTCGTATAGGTAAGGCGTAATAGATTTTACGATAGGATGACTTACCACAACGGATGGGCGCGGCGCTGCGTTTTTCTTTGAATCGCAACTGCTTAAGCTGATCAAGCAGCTCAGCGCTATAATACTATAATTAAGATATTTCATCATATGTTTCCCTTACCAATCCGGCATCCACGTTTGTTCTATTTGTTTGGTCTTATTTTTCGGCGCTTGATCATGATCTGATGTTAATAAGTCACCCCAGTTTGTGCGTTCACGCATTTGTTGCTTGACTTGATCTGAAACAACATCATGTCCCTGACGAATTTGCCAACCGCCACCTAAAGCTCGATACAAAGAAATAGCATTTTGTGGCACGCTGCTTTGTGCGTTGATGAGAGTTGCTTGTATATTGAGTTGATTAATTTCGGCATTTAAAACATCAGAGTAATCAACTTCGCCCACTTCATAGCGCGCTTGAGTTAAATGTAAATTTTCTAATGCCGCATTATTTGCGGTAACCATAGCAGATAATGTTTTTTCTGCTTCAACATAGCTCGTAATGCTATCTTGAACTTCTTTTTGTGCATTGAGTACTGTGTTCTGATAATTAAAAATAGATGCTTGAAAGGCAGCGTCCTGTTGACGTACTTGGTTAGTAATTTGGCCATAATTGAAAATAGGAATGGATAAAGAAGGGCCAACTGAATACGTGTGATTTGACCATTGGAAAAGATTATTCGTTGATGATTGTCCTGCATTCGAAGAAGAGTATCCAAAGCTGCCATTAAGTGTAAATGCCGGATATAGCTGTGCCTTGATTGCGCCTATGCCTTCTGAATTAGCAATTGCTTCTAATTCTGCTTGATAGACGTCAGGGCGCTGGCGTAAAACGTCTTTTGGAATTCCAACAGCAATATTTTTTGCTGCTATGGGGATTGCTGATGTTGTTTTGGAAGATGGTTGGAGTAAAGCATCTACTTGATCGGGTGTTGTGCCTAACAATACTGCTAGAGCATCTTTTTCTTGTTGTAATGAGGCATTAAGAGTTGGCAAGTTTGCCTCTGCTTGATTGAGGTTTATTCTTGTTTGTTCAACATCGGATAAGTTTACTTGTCCATTATGGTAACGCGTTTGCATTAGTTCCAAGCTTTGTTTCAATGCGACTATACTTTTTTTCGCTGTTGCAATTTGTGCTTGATAAGCGCGGATTGCGACGTAACTACTGCCAATATCAGCCGTTAAAGATACTAGAGCATCATCGTAAGCGGCAATCGATGCCAAAAAAGTCGCGTCATCTGCTTTAATTGCGCGACGATATTTACCCCAAAAATCGGGTTCCCAGCTGGCGGATATGCTGACAGTATCGGTTTCAAAATTTGTTGGCACAATGCCGGCATATTGATTGGAATTATTTATTCTTTGACGAGTATAATTTCCTGTAATCGCTTGTTGTTGTGGATAGAGTTCGCCAACAGATTGAGCAAGTTGTGCGCGGGCTTGTAAAACATTTGCTCCTACGCTTTGTAATGTTAAGTTGTTGCGATAACCAACTTCAATCAAATGATTTAATATCGGGTCGTTAAATGACTTCCACCATGTTGCATCTTGCGTTGGCGTCGTTTTTACGCCAAGATTGTCGGTATTCCATTGGTCGGAGATTTTTGTTTCAGGCTTGTGGTAATCCGGCCCAACCGTCGTGCAGCCACTAAGCACAAGAAAACACAAAGTCGATACACTAATTGCTTTAATTTTAGACATTTTTGCGTTATTGGCTCACGATCAACGATTATTAACTCATCATAATATGAATAATTTTAAACGTAAACCATATGGCTTTTCTCTGCTGGAAATAATTATCACCTTAAGCATTGCCGCGGTGATTATTCTTTTCAGTGTCGGAGAAATATCGCGCTATTTTGAGCAGCGTAAACAACATATTTTTATGGAGCAATTATATCATGACGTAAAGTGGTCTCGGATTGAAGCTATTTTATTAGATCAAAAAGTGAGAATTGAGCCACATGGTGATTGGTGTGCAGGTTGGGATGTTATACACAGTGAGACGACCATCATAAAAACACATGCTGGAATCGATGATTGTAAAATAATTTTTTCAGGTTTCCCGGCGTCAAGATCGTATTTTCAGTTTTCACCGTCTGGTTCCAGTGATTACCAAAATGCAACGTTTGAGTTTTATGATGCCTCTAAACTAACAAGTAAGATTGTTATTAACCAAGCAGGTAGAGTAAGTTGGGTTTCCTCATAATAATCAGTGCGATTATTGCGCCGATTAATGAAACAAGTAAAGGTAATAGATTATAAATCGCGATTAAATAACCTCCACCCAAGCCTGTCAATATCCACATAATGGCGGCAACTAAATAGCATGCACCCATGATTTGACCTTGTTGTTGAGAGTAGAGGTTTGAACAAGCCGTAGAGAGTACACCAAAGGCAATGACGTCACCCACTGCTGCAGGTACGCTGCTGCCCCACATTAACCATTCTTGATGAAAATAAAGTGCAATGACGATTAATATAGCTCCAATCACTTGTGATATTAGTGCGATTTTTAAGCATATGCGCAAAGAAAAATGTTGGCGTAAAAAACGGATGCCTACTGTGCTGCCAAGTGTTACCCATAACGCCATGAATCCGACGAATAAACCAATCTTGCCAGCAGAAAATGCACTACTGATTTTTAATACGGCAGGAACGTATTGATAATAAAAACTCCATGTTATTTGGCCGCCAGCCAAAATAGCCATTAAAAATAAGGCATGTTTATTTTTTAATATTTTTATGCTGCCAAACATGAGGCGCCATGAAAATATTTTTTTTGTCATGTTGGAGGTTTCTTTAAAAAAGAAAATGCATATTATTGCTGCCACAGCACTAAATAAGGCGGATATAAAAAATGGCGTAGAAAAATTTAGCATAGAAAAATAAAAATGTGCACAATAGCCGCCGAGGATAGGTCCTAGAAAAGCACCAAAAGCAATCATGCTTTGTAAATAGCCCATCGTGATTAATTTGTTTTTGTCCTCTGTAACATCACCCACAGCGGCTTGTGCTAGAGGATTTGTACGACAAAACAATCCTTGAATAAAAATTCCAAATAAAAAAAGTATTATAGAAGATAATAATATGCCGATGCTGGCGATAATACCGGCTACCATTGTGCCAGATAATGATAGAGTGAGAATGTTTTTTCGTCCAAAGTGATCGGATAAAGAGCTTAATAAAGGCGCTGCAATAAAAGTGGCTATGCTTGGTATCGCCATGCAGATGCCATACCAATAACTGCGTAGAACATGCGGTGTGTCAGTTGCGAGCAATTGTGATTGTATATCGAAAAAAACAAGAGCAAATAAGGGGAGCATAATTCGTTCACTCGCATTGCCAAAAATCATAGCGACAAAGAGTGCAGCCATGTTGCGCGTAATGCCCGGTTTGTTCATGTACTTTTCCAGGGTATGGTTATGACTGGATTTTTGCAGATTGCGTTACAGCTTTCAACCGTATTTTTAGAGCATCTTGCAGGATGTATTTGTTATGTTTTTATGCTAAAAATATACTCAAATACAACTGTAGATATCATGCATATTATGACCAAGCTTTTTGCCGTTATTGGCAACCCCATCGCACATAGTTTGTCGCCGCAACTCCATGTGGCCTTTGCCAAGCGCTGTGGTCTTAATTTGCGGTATGAAAAATATTGTGTTGCAGTTGACAATGATGATTTCGAAGTGAGAGTGCGTAATTTTTTCAATAAAGGCGGGTCAGGACTGAATATCACCATGCCTTTTAAACATCGTGCTGCTGCTTTAGTAGATGAATTAACTGAGCGTGCGCGATGGGCTGGCGTAGTTAATACGATTATTCCTGTCACATCGACAAGATTGTTAGGGGATAACACGGACGGCGTTGGATTGGTGCGAGATTTAATCACAGTCCAGAATCAAAGTATTGCTGACAAAAAAGTTTTAATTTTAGGCGCTGGCGGCGCAACGCAGGGTATTTTGCCAGCTTTATTGGCAGAAAATCCGGACAGCATAACCGTGGCAACTCGGAATTTAGAAAAATATCAGCATCTGGCAGATCGGTACCCAGTATATTTAGATGATATGTCGGCTCAGCGAATACCGATGTTTGGTTTGTCTTATGAAGATTTATCAGAGCCTTTTGATCTTATCATCAATGCAACACCACTAAGCTTGTCTAATCAATTACCACCAATAACAACAGCGATATTGCATCAACATAGCTTTTGTTACGATCTAGTATATCATCAAACGGGTGTGACAGTTTTTACACGTTGGGCGCAAGAACAGGGTGTCACAAGTAGTGATGGCTTGGGTATGCTTCTCCAACAAGCGGCAGAAGCTTTTTACCAATGGCACGGAGTCATGCCTGCATGTTACGATCTTTAAAAGCCACTTTTCTATGTTAGTGATATTCTCGCTATGCTTGTCTAGCGAAGATAAAGTGGTTAAAAAATCTGTCGCATCGCTTCTTTGGCGAGCTTCAGCGTCATTTCTGCTTGTGCGTTGGCTTTTTCCTTTCCTTGGCGTAATACGCGGAGTACTTGAGCGGGATCGTCGGCGAATTGCATACGACGTTCACGCATCGGGGAAATAAGTTCTACCAATACTTCTATTAATTTCTTTTTGCATGCCACGTCACCAATTTGTCCATTGCGGTATAATTGCTTAGTATCTTCCACCCATGTGGTGTCAGTATTAAAGGTGTCATGAAAAATCCACAACGGATTGTTTTCTGTCGTGCCTGGATCGGTTGGTTTTAATCGATTAGGATCGGTATACATTTTCATCACTTTGTGTTGAATCGTGTCATTGTCATCAGAGAGTAAAATGGCATTATTCAACGACTTGCTCATTTTTAACAATTTGCCTTCAGGTGTCGGCGCGCCTATGCCAATTAAACGTTTTACACGTCCGACTAGTGGTTGAGGTAAGGAAAATAATCCACCCGCTTTGAGATAGTCTTCATCCAGAGTGTGTGAATCAACGCCACAATAAACTTGGTTGAATTTCCTTGCGACAAAGCGTGTTAATTCTAAATGAGGCAACTGATCTTCGCCTACTGGGACAAGATCAGGCCTAAAAGCTAAAATATCTGCAATTTGTCCGATAGGGTAGAGCAAAAAACCAAAAGGGTAACTATCGCCTAAGTTTTTATCACGTATTTCGTCTTTGATGGTTGGGTTGCGCATTAATTCGGCATAAGGAACTAGCATGCTAAAAAAATAGGTTAACTCTGCTATTGCGGGAATATCCGATTGAGCAAAAATAGTACTTTTTTCTGGATCAATTCCGGCGCCTAGGTAATCGAGAGTGATGTCCAGTACACTTTGACGAATCTCATCAGGCCGCGCTGCACGTGTTGTAAAAGCGTGCACATTCGCTATGATGAAATAACAATCATAATCATGTTGTAATTTAACGCGATTTTCCAATGACCCAACCCAATGACCTAAATGCAATTTCCCAGTAGGTGTGTCGCCAGTTAACAAACGTGGGCGTGAAACTATGCTCATATTAGCCTTTTTTTCTTCTATACCAAATAAAATACAATGGAACTCCGCTGATAACAAACGCTGCAGCAGTAGCCAAAATTATCCACTCTGTTTCATATAATATCCATAAACAAAAAATTGCGCCAATGATTGTATAAATCCAGTGATAAAATTTGGCCTGTTCTTTAAGTAGAATTTTACAGTACGCTACACTGCAACATAAGTAAATGTAAAGAAAGGCTGTTACAGAGTCGTCAATAAGCATAGCTAATTGTTTTGAAACACTGTTTTGCATCATTAAAACAAGGAAGGGAATGATACCCAGGCAGCTTAATAATAAACCAAATATCGGCGCATCCTTATGGTTTTTTTTCATAAAGGCTGTCGGCAATAAACGATCTTCGGCTAATCCTAATGCAATTTGACCGCTGGCTAACATCCATGCATTTAATGTGCCTATGCAGACAAGAGAAGCAATAACAGCAATGACTAAATGCCATTGGCCGCCAAACATAAAATTAGCTGCATCTATGTACGGTGCTTTTGATCGACTTAAGATATCCGCTGGCAATAGTCCCATGATACCCAGGCTGTTGATTAAATAGAGAATGGCAGCGCAAATGGTGCCGAAAACAATCGCTTTCGGGATAGTGCTTTGTGGATTTATTACAGAACCTGCGGAGGTTGTTGCTGTTTCAAGGCCAATAAACCCCCATAAAGTTAATAAAGTCACCTGTCCCAAAATAGAAGGCAGGGTTTGCTGATTTACATGAGTTTCAACGACGAAATGATGCGTGTCAAAATACCAAAAAGAAGCGACAGGCAAAATAAATAGTGGCAGTGTTTTTAATACAGTTAAAATCAAGCCTGCACGTCCTGCTGAGCGAATGCCTTTTAAATTTAACCAGGTAATAGCGAGCAATAAACATATTTCGAAAATCAAATAGGTGCTGGGCGAGCGACTGCCGATAAAAGGACTGAGATATCCAATGCTGGCAATGACGACTACTGTGGTGCTAAACCAAGAAATTACCCAGTATGTCCAGCCAGTAAAAAAAGCAGCTGTGTGGCCGAATGTTTCTTTGACATAGGCATGAGGTCCGCCAGTTTTAGGGAAGCGACGGCAAAGACCGGCAAAAACTAAAGCAAGAGATATGGCACCGAGGCCGGAAAGTATCCAGCCGAAAATGCTATATAATCCAAACGGTGTAAGTGTTACAGGTAGAATTAAAATACCTGAGCCAATTTGACTGCTGATTACGATAGCGAAAACTGACCAAAATCCTATTTTTTTCATCTAATACGTTCATATACATGGTAATTTACGCTAGACTAACAACTTTGCTATTCTCAATCAACCAAACTTAAGGAGAATTTAGTATGAAAAAAGGCTTTCTATACTTCGCAGTATCTGTTTTCTCATTAATGTCTTTAGGATCCGCGGCTTATGCACTTGAGGATGGTTCCGTGACTAACAATTTGTTAGGCATATTCAGTAATATTGGCTCCATGTTTTCTGGTATTTGTTTGGTTGTAGGTATAGGCTTGATTTTTGCTTCTTTTATTCAATACCGCCAACATCGTATGAATAAATTATTGGTGCCGATTAGTAAGCCAATTTTTTTATTCATTTTAGGTGTGTTTCTTGCCTGCGTTCCTTTGTTGGGGCATTATACGCAGGGCGGTCAACTTATTGCGCAACAGGAGATATCATGAAGTTTACCTTGGTGGCGTTGCTGGCAAGCATGTGTTTAGCGTTAACGGCTTGTAAAAAAGAATATACATCATCTTATTATTTTACGCACCCAGAAATATTGAAAGTTGAATTGCATCAATGTCAACAAAATAATGGCGCGCCATCGACATTTGATGCCCACTGTATGCTGGCCTATAATACTGCTATGCATATGTCGCGTTTAATGCGAGATTTTATGCAAAACCAAACCGAATTCGGTCAGCGCATTCTGCGTGCACAAATTCGTGCAGCAGATTTAGCGTCACAATTAAGAATCGCTGAACAAGCACATTTACCCACAGAATCTAGTTTAAGAAAACAGTTGAAAAATACGGAGCAGCGTGTAAGCAATTTACGAGCTATTGTCGCATTTTTTATACGACAGTAAGAGGTTATTAAGGTTATGAATATCATGGTGCGAGCACTCAGTTTTTTGTTGCTGATGATTTTTTTTATAACAAGCTATGCTGATAATAATGAAAAATTGGTGTTTGCTATTGATATTATTCGCCATGGTGATCGTACACCAACGAATGATATCGTGACGATGCCACATGCATGGAAAGAAGGCGCTGGGCAATTAACGGCGAAAGGCATGAGACAAGAGTATGAGTTAGGAAAAAAATTTCGTCACCGCTATGTAGAATATTATCATTTACTTCCACCGCAATATGAATCAGCGACATTATATGTTCGTTCGACAGATCTTGATCGCACGTTAATGAGTGCGCAGTCTGTGATGCTAGGTTTGTATCCGCTTCAAACTGGCCCCATGTTACCTGGCAGCCAGGAATATGCTTTACCACAAGGTTACCAACCTATTCCAATTCATACTATTTCGAATGATCAAGAATTGTTGTTGGTGCCGGATCATGACAATTATCATTACAAAGATTTGTTAAAAAAATATATGTACAAAGATACAGCATGGCAAGCGAGGAATGCCGCATTGAAAAACAAATATCCTGCATGGAGTAAAGCGACGGGTGTGGAAATTAAAGATGTTTATCAGCTTAAACCCATCGCTGATGCTCTATTTGTAAGAAAACTTTATCATGTGCCCTTGCCATCAGGCTTAACTGAAACCGATGCTGAGGAAATTTATGAGGCGGGTGAGTGGGCTTTTACTTATCCTTTTGCCAATCCTGATCTTAATCAACTGACGGCTGCTCGTTTATTTGAAACAATCTGTACAGAACTGAAAAATGCGAGCGAGCATCGATCTGCAAAGAAATATCTTTTATTTTCTTCGCATGATTCAACAATTATGGGTCAAATGGCTATATTACAAGTGCCATTAACTAGTATCCCCCCATATTCATCCGACCTGAATATTTTGCTTTTTCAGCGTGGTGAAAATAATTTTTATGTGAAAGTTATGTTGAACGATCAGCCGGTGTCTATTCCTAAATGTGGTGGAACGGAGTGTAGTTTGAGCCAGTTTGTGAGTTGAGTGTTGAGTGTATAAGTAGGCTAGAGGATGTTGGTACTAGCCTACCTAGTCAGGTGGGCTGTGTCAATTTGCTTTTATGGCGGAATCTGGTCTTATTTATGATACGGATGATTTTTCAAGATGCATTGCGCACGATAGATTTGTTCTGCCAAAATAATACGTACAACAGGATGGGGAAAAGTTAGAGCTGATAATGACCATTTGGTATCAGCCTTTGTTATGACTTCTGTGCTATAACCTTCTGGCCCACCAATTAAAATATTGATGGGTTTTGCCAGTAATTTCCATTGATTTAATTGCTCTGCTAATTGTTCACTGGAGTAGTGTTTTCCCCGACTATCCAAAGCGATAGTATAAGTTTGCGGCTTTATTGCCGACAAAATTAGCTGTCCTTCAAGAGATATGCTTTTTTGTACAGAAATTTCTTTTAATTGCAAGTGAATTTCAGGCAGCAATCTTTTTTGATACTCTTGGAAGCCTTCATTAACCCATGAAGGCATTTTATTGCCGACGGCGATGATGTGGATGTTCATGCTTAGTGTCTTTCTTTGATAAACTCATCCAAATCGTAATATTTTCTGGTTTCAGGTTGCATCATGTGTACAACGATGCTTCCGACATCGATAAGTACCCATTCGCCTTTCGGGTCATTTTCAATTTTCGCCTTTGCAAGACGGCTCTTTTTAATAGCCATGGCAACATTATTGGCAATAGATTGTACATGACGACTTGAGCGGCCATTACATACAACAGCGATGTTGGCTATATCAGATTTTTCTGACAGTTCATACGTGATTAATTCTTCTGCTTTCATGTCTTCAAGAGATTGTAAGATTAGCTCAAGCAGTGCCTTTTGTTTTTCTTCATTAGCGGTAGAGATGTTGTTGTTGGATGTAGTCATAAACGCCCTTGGGTAATAATGGTGATACTTTTTGATGTATCCCGTTTGTGTTCCGTATTTCAGTTGATGATACTTCAATTGGAGTCTCATCAAACACTATAATACCGCCATGGAGGAATTTGTGCAAAAATTCTTTGTTTTGTTGATGTTTTTTTACAAACAATCGCAAATCAGCTGAATATGATGTCATGTTGCCAGCGCGCGGAACAATAAGTAAGTGCGCATAATTGACTAGATCACGCCAGTTTTCACCCCATTTTGTATCTAGGCTTGAAAAAGTATCCATTCCCATAATAAATCCAAGTGGATTATCAGGGAATTTCAACCGAAAATGCTTTAGTGTATCTATAGTGTAAGAAGGTTCTGTTCGATCAATTTCATAGGTGCTGAGATGGAAGTGGGGTTGATTTTTTATTGCCAGTTGCACCATATAACAGCGATCTCGAGCAGAGGTTGTTGAGGCTGAACGATGTACTGGATTACCGCAGGGTACAAAGTAAACCTCTGTGTTGGTGATTTGATTGCATGCAATCGTTGCCATAGATAGGTGGCCTAGGTGTATGGGGTCAAAAGAGCCGCCTAAGATAGCGATGAATTTTTTATTTGAGATAGGGGGCATGCAATAAATCAACGTCAGATGAATCATAACTATCTTAACATAAGTGATTAGTATGAGGCAGCAAAATTAAGACTAATTAAGGAATAGATGCCATTGATAGAGCTGTTGATTTTTGCTACAGGAGGCGGTCGTTTTTTTTTAGAGAGGCTATGTGATTATCTTTGTCCAAAAATCAAACAACTCATGCCAAATATTTCCCGGTATAGCGCCTTTGGCGATTGCGTCGCAGATGGCAAGTTGTGCGAGCAATTTCTGGCAATCGACTACTGTGTGTTTGCGCATGAAATTTTGTAATAATGGCAAACGTGATTCCCAAACACCCAAGCGTTGCGCAGCGGTTTTTAGTGGAATATTATTGGTATTTGCAAAGAAAAGATCACGAATAATGCGTAATTCTCGCGCGAATGCGCCTATCATCATAATTGGTTCTGTTTGTGCGTTTTTTAAATTAGTAAAGATATGATAAGCGCGTTCACTTTCTTGTGCTAAGCAGGCGTCAATAAATTTAAACACATCGTATTCAGCGTTAATATCCACTATATCGTTAATGACAGCGCTAGTAATGGGAGTGTTTAATAGTTCGAGTTTTTCAATTGCTTGTGCTGCTGCAGGCAAGTTATTTTCAGTTCGTTGCGCAATTTCTAATGCGTGATCGCGTGAAAGTTTTAAACCGTATTGCCTGGCTCTTTGTTGTAGCCATTCAGGCAGTTGATTTGCATATATTGTTGGTAGATCAATCCAATTTGCGTGTTCCGTCATGGTTTGAAACCATTTGGTCGTGGTCATAGCTCGTTCTATTTTTGGGCCTTTTACGATGACAATAACGTCATCGTAATCATGTTTAGTCGATTCAGTTAAAAAGTTTTTCGCCTGATCATCTAGTTTCCAACTAGATAACTGAATCACTAAAGCAATTTTTGGTGAAAACAATGATGGTGTATGAACGATGGAATAAGCTTGTTCCCAGGTGTTGCTTGAGTCGGCATAAATTCGTGACCATTCTGTAAATCCCTGTTGTTTTGCAGAATAAATAATTTTATCAGCCAATTCATTGACTAAAAAAGTTTCTTGACCAGAGCAAAAATAAAAGCCAGCCACCTTTTTTTCTAACAACTTGCTTAAGTTTTCTGGATAAATTCGCATATTTTCTTACAGATAGTTTGATTGTTTGAATGTATTCAAGATTATCATGCCAGCGCAAGCTGGCGCCGAGTCCTATGTAATATATAATTTAAGGTAGTGCTCCAGGCTGCTTTGGGGTGGCAATCGACATCAAAGCGTCTTTCACATCTTCTGCCCCCAATTTAAACAATATTTGTTGAACAACGTTGCGTTGCAAAGATTGATACAGCGTAGCTTGTTCTTGATTATTTCCTAACACTTGGCCGCTATAAACATAGTGTGTCATGTTGCTTGATACCGATACTGGGCCATAAAGTAGTTTGCCTTTTTCATCTGTTAAGTCAAAGGTGACGATATTTGTCAGCACATATTTACGTGTTTCTTGGCTAGCGCCGGAACCGGCTTGATGGCTTGAGCGGTTGTCAGCGAGGATATTTAATATGATTAAGGCTTGGCTTGGATTATTTAAGCAAGTTACCGAGTTATTTTTTAATGCCACCGTCAACTCTGGAGCGATAGCGCTATGGGGGGCGCTCGAGCTATCAATATACACTTGTTGTAATTGTGGCGGCAGTGTTTGGTGAGTCCCTTGTAATTGAAACCCGCAAGCACTTAATCCAAAACTCAATAACAAGCTAGCATAAGTTTTCCACATATCATTTGTCCGCAACAACGATATTGACTAAACGATTCGGCACAATAATCACTTTTTTAACCACTTTTCCACTGGTTAATTGAGCAATGTATGCGTCAGCTAATGCGGTTGTTTCAATTTCTTCTTCAGAGGCATTGCTTGGGATATTGAGTTTTGTGCGCAATTTGCCGTTGACTTGAATAACCATAGAGATAGATTTGCTGACTAATGCTGCTGCGCTAACCTTTGGCCAGCGGGCGCTAGTAATATCTTCTCCTAGTTTTAAAACCGACCAGAGTTTATGGCAAATGTGGGGCGCGATGGGTGACAGTATGGATAATAGTATTTTTGTGCCACAACTAATCAATAAATGATTGACATATAAGGCATTGGAGCATAATTGCTCACATTCTTTTTGTCCTTGAAATGGTATTTTAACCAGCAGATTAAATAGCTTCATGCAGCCAGACACGACCGTATTTAATTGCAGACGATCATAATCATTTTGTGCTTGTTTAAGAATGAGATTGATATCTCGCCACAGCTCTTTTTGTTCTTCTGTCGCTTTTTCTAATGAATTTTTATTCAAGCAATCTTGTGCGCTATCAGCTTGATCAAATAACTCTGTGCGCTCATGAGCAAAAGTCCAAATTCGTTTTAAAAATTTAAAGCAACCTTCAAAGCCACTATCTGACCATTCGAGTGATTGTTCTGGTGGCGCAGTAAAGGTGACAAATATACGAACGCTATCTGCGCCATAACGCTGTAGCAGTTCATTAGGGTCGACAGTATTGCCTTTAGATTTTGACATCTTTGCACCGTCTTTTAACACCATACCTTGCGTTAGCAAGTTTTCGAAAGGTTCGTGACAGTTGACAAATCCTAAGTCACGCAGAGTTTTATGAATAAAACGCGCATACAATAAATGCATCACAGCATGCTCAATGCCGCCAACATATTGATCTACTGGTGTCCAATACTTGGCTCTATCATCTAGAATGCTATTGTTTTGGTCTGCGCAAGCCATGCGCGCGTAATACCAAGATGATTCCATGAATGTATCAAAAGTATCTGTTTCGCGTTTGGCGCAGGCTTTACAATGTGGACAAATGGTTTTATAAAATTCTGGTAGATGGGCTAAAGTGACAATGCCTTCGGAAAAATCGACATTTTCTGGCAAGCGCACAGGCAGGTCTTCTTCTGGTACTGGCACTGGGCCACAGTTATCACAATGAATAATAGGGATAGGTGCGCCCCAGTAGCGTTGACGTGAAATACCCCAGTCGTGTAAACGATAGCTTATTTTCTTTTCGCCAAGTTTGTTTGTTTCTACATATTCTGTGATTTTGAGTTTTGCTGTTTCAGAATCTAATCCATCGAATATGCCAGAATTAATCAGAGTGCCTGGTTCTATATTGGCTTGTTCTAGCGGCAAGTTGCAGTCACTTGCTGAGGTTGAACTAATAACGATCTTTATTGGTAGATTATAAATTTTTGCAAATTCAAAGTCACGTTCGTCATGAGCGGGTACTGCCATGACCGCGCCTGTGCCATAATTGTTGAGCACATAATTCGCAATCCAGATCGGCAATTCTTCGCCGGTTATTGGATGAACTGCAACCAATCCCGTATCCATACCACGTTTTTCTTGTGTTGCTATTTCTGCTTCAGCTGTAGCACCTAGGGCAAGTGTTTTAATAAATTCATCGACTTGCTTGTTTTTATCAGCAGCTATAACGGCGAGAGGGTGTTTGCTAGCAATTGTTACGTAAGTTACGCCCATTAAGGTATCGGCGCGTGTTGTAAATACTGTTAGCTTTTCTTGTTGGCCAACAACCTTAAAATCTATATTCGTTCCGACAGATTTTCCTATCCAATTTTTTTGCATTAACTTGACTTGTTCTGGCCAGCCGGGTAGATGATTTAGTCCATCGAGTAATTCTTCAGCATAATTGGTAATTTTTAAAAACCATTGTGCAATTTCACGTTTTTCTACAGTAGCTCCAGAGCGCCAGCCTTTGCCATCGATCACTTGTTCATTCGCTAGCACTGTTTGATCGACTGGGTCCCAATTCACAGTTGACATTTTTTTATATGCCAAGCCCTTATTGAATAGCTGGATAAATAACCACTGTTCCCAGCGATAATATTCAGGATCACATGTTGTGATTTCGCGTGACCAATCATATGCATAACCAAGTGATTTAAGTTGTTTGCGCATGTGGTCAATATTGCTATCAGTCCATGCTTTAGGTGCTGTTTTATTTTTAAGTGCTGCATTTTCTGCGGGCAGTCCAAAGGCATCCCAGCCAACCGGTTGCATGACGTTTTTACCTTGCATATGTTGGTAGCGAGCAATGACATCCGCGAGAGTGTAATTTCGAACATGTCCGATGTGTAAATGGCCGCTAGGATAGGGGATCATCGCCAGACAGAAAAATTTTTCTCGGCTAAAATCTTCTTGAGCCGTAAAGGTATTATTTTCTTCCCAATAACGCTGAATTTCTTGTTCGATAATTTGCGGTTGATACGGCACAGACATAAAACACCATGATTGAAGATATTCTTAAGACCTAATAGCATACATCTAAACGCGTGGTCTAACAATACGCTCTTGCTGCTTAGTCAGGGCTGATTTATAGGGCGGTTGAAAAATGCAGCGCTGCAAGGGGATTGTTTTATTTTTTGCAGCGTTGCAAATTAAGGTTAGCCTCTAGCTTGCGCTGGGTTAACATTCTGCTTAATATCAAGCTAAAGATACAAATAAGTAAGTAGATATTGCTGCCGAGCTTGATCCAAGGCGTTTCCCCATCATAGCTGGTTATGTTGCCGGTGAGTACGCCGCTTTGGTATGGCGGTAGGGATGTGACGATCTGGCCTTCCGGGTTGATGATAGCCGTAATGCCATTATTGGTAACACTTAAAACGTATCGGCCGGTTTCAAGTGCACGCATTTGCGCTAGCTGGATATGCTGTGATGCAGCGATGGAATGACCAAACCAGGCGTCGTCGCTTAGTAAGAGTATGACGCCAGCATTATTTAGCGATAGGCGCACTTCTTCAGGAAAAATAATTTCATAACAAATAAATGTAGACAATACTGTTTTGTTATATACCATGGATTGTTGGTTATATGTCCCGGTTTTGAAATTTGACATGGGGATGTGTAGCCAAGATAAGACATATTTAACCAGTAGTTGATCTGGGAAATATTCTCCAAAGGGCACTAAATGTCGTTTAAAATATTGCCCATATGCGTTACCAACGGCAATGGCTGCGTTATAGTCGCTGGTGGCATCGGCTGTTTCGTATGGGATGCCAGAAATAAACCCTGCATCATGCTGCTGACTGATGTGTTTTAGTTGGCTTAGAATGTTTTCTGAATCAGGTAATGGTATTGCGATGGCTGCTTCTGGCCAGATAACAAGGCTATGATCCCAATGGTGTTCGGACAACTTTAAATAATGTTGATAGTTTTGTTCCGCATATCCAGGTTGCCATTTGAGGGAAGGTGTGACATTGCCTTGAACTAGGCTTACTTGGAAAGGGGTTCCGGCAGGGTGCGTCCATTGGTGTAGAGAAATCAGGCCGCAAGATGACAAGAGACAGAGTAAATAGATTGATATTTTTCTGCGACACGAGGGAGCGTAATAAAAATAAATAAGTAAACCTGCGATATGCGCGAGGACAAAGCTTATCATGTACACGCCAGCAATAGCGGCTATTCCCTTAAGCGGCCAAACGGTTTGACTCGCGCCAGCAAGTAACCAGGGAAAGCCAGTAAATATCCATGTTCTGACCCACTCTGATAAAGTCCATATTGCTGGAAATGCAAGACAAAGTTTTGTCATAGTGTTTTCTGGGAAATAACGGTTGATGCAAGCGCCAACACCGGCAGGGAACAGTGCTAAAATAGCGACAAAGACCAGGGTCATCAATAATGAGAAAATAACTGGCGCATCACCAAAAGCGTGCAAACTAATATATACCCAGTAAACGCCAGCGCCGAACAGACCTAAACCATAATAAAAACCATGTCTACATGCTTGTTTGGGTGTTGATTGGATAAATACCCATAATAATCCAGCAAAACTAACGATAATTATTGGGTAAATTCGAAAGGGCGCGAACGCCAATGTAGCCATAAGACCAAAGAAAAAACTTAAGCAAGCGTGTGAGTAAAGAATTCTTTTAAAACAAGTCATAACAACAGCATCCATGGTCAGAAAATTGTTTATACCATAAATACTTCTAAAACCAAGCGATTTCAGTATAATCATTCTTTTTAATTAAAGGTTGTTATTATGTCATTGTCTAAAGTTTGCACCATTTCTTTATTTGCTGTTATTCCCAGCTTAGTTTTTGCTGAAGGCGAGGCGGCTCCCGCTGCGCAACAAGGTGGTTTTGGTCCCATTATTTTCTTGGTTGCTATTCTTGCATTTATGTATTTATTAGTTTGGCGTCCGCAACAGAAAAAAGCGAAAGAACATCGTGCTTTGGTTGCAGCCATTACAGTGGATGACGAAGTACTATTGAGTTCAGGCATAATTGGGAAAGTATCAGCGATTTATGATCAATACATCATGGTTAACCTAGGCGAAGCTAGCGTAACTGTTCAACGTGCTGCAGTATCGACTGTATTACCAAAAGGAACAGTTGATTCTTTGAAAAGCAAATAAATTTAGCCATAACGTCGTGATATTTTTATAAAAAATTTATTATATAGTGGTAGTAGCGGCTATAGGCGTTGAATATATATTTAAAAGTTAAAACTAAGCCCCAGTCTAGGCTGGGGTGATGCAATAGTTAGGTCAGAGTGCTTAGGAAGGTAAAGCTATGAATCGTTACCCATTATGGAAATATATTTTAATTGTAGCCTTGTTGGTTTTCGGGCTTATTTATGCCTTACCGAATTTGTATGCAGATTTACCGGCTTTACAAATTTCTTCAACGCAAGAAGGCGTTATTGTTGATCACGCATTGCAAGAAAAAATTACAGATGCTTTAAACGCGGGTGTAGAAAGTTTACCACCTGTGCATCCGGCATCAGCACAATTAACAGCGGCACAAAGTTTAATTTTAACGTTTGCGAATACCGATCAACAAGCTGCTGCACAAGAGATTGTTAAGACGGTATTAGGTGATGAGTCACCTTATGTTGTAGCCCTGTATTTAATGCCGACAACACCATCATGGTTAACTTCATTTGGTGCGCATCCTATGCGTCTCGGTTTGGATTTGCGCGGGGGGGTGCATTTTCTTTTGGCTGTTGATGTCGATGCAATTTTTGAACGCTTAGCTAATGCAGATATTAAAAATATTGCGTTAAGTTTGCGCGGCGAACGTATCCGCTATTCCGGTTTATTGCCTGTTCATGTTGCAAATAATCAAGGAGTTATGTTGCAATTTCGTCGTGCTGAAGATAGAGAACAAGCGTATAAATTTCTTGTGAAAAACTATCCTAATTATCAGTGGACAGTACATGATGATCATGAACGTTTAGTTGTTCAAGGGGTGATGGGGCAGGTGCAGTACCAGGAAATTCGACAAAATACGTTGGATCAATCCATGACGATATTGCGAAATCGTGTCAACGAACTCGGCATTTCAGAAGCGGTGGTGACGCAGCAAGGTAGTGATCAAATTGCGATTGATTTACCTGGAATACAAGATCCAGCAGCAGCTAAAAACATTATTGGGAAGACGGCCACTTTAGAATTTCACTTAGTTGATACAGAAAATAATGCTCAACAAGCGGCTATTACTGGCATTGTGCCTCCTGGAGACATATTAACGTTTAACGAACAGCATCAAGCCTTTTTATTAAAGCAAGATATTCTTTTAGAAGGATCATCTATAACCAATGCTAGTTCTAATTTTGGTGAACAAGGCGCAGAAGTTAATATTCGATTATCAGGTAATTCAGCGGTAACACGTTTCAATAAAATAACAGCCGAAAACATTGGTAAATTATTAGCAACTTTATATGTTGAAACACGACCAGTTGAACGCACGATAGATGGAAAAACAACGACAACTTATAAAACAGAAAAGCGCGTTATTAATGCTGCAACAATAACAACCGCATTAGGTAACAGCTTTAGAATTACCGGAATGGCGGATATTGAAGCGGCAAGCAATTTAGCTCTACTATTAAGGGCTGGGGCGTTGCCTGTTCCTATTCATATCATTCAAGAACGTACAATTGGCCCAAGTCTAGGCCAACAAAATATTGATACTGGTTTGCTGTCGGTTGAGCTTGGTTTTGGCGCCGTGGTTTTATTTATGGCAATCTACTATCGAGGATTTGGCGTGATGGCTGATGTTGCGTTAGGAATGAACCTGCTATTAGTAGTCGCTATTATGTCATTGTTAGGTGCTGTATTAACCTTGCCCGGTATTGCGGGTATGGTATTGACGGTTGGTATGGCGGTTGATGCAAATGTATTGATTTTCGAGCGCATTCGTGAGGAATTGCGTTTAGGGGCAAGCCCTCAAGCGGCGATTTTTACCGGTTATAGCCGAGCTCTTGTGACGATTGTTGATGCTAACGTAACCACTTTAATTGTTGCGATAGTTTTGTTCAGTCTAGGTAGTGGTGTTGTGAAGAGTTTTGCCGTTACGTTAACTATTGGTTTGTTAACTTCAATGATTACGGCAATTTTAGGCACGCGCGCGCTGGTGAATATAGTATACGGTTGGCGTAATGTTAAGAGTCTGTCGATTGGTATTAAAGCAGCACCTGTAAAAAAAGTGATGATGCGCGAAGCGGCGAATTCGTAGCATGATCAATCATGATGATATCACGCCAGTCCTCGCTGGGGTGATAGTAAAAAAATGAATATATAATAAATTTTTAAGGAAAAAACGTGGAATTTTTTAAGCAAGATACAAAAATTGATTTCATGAAACAACGTAAAGTCGCATATGTATTTTCATTGATTCTATTCATTGCTTCTATTTTGTCTTTAACTATTAACCACCTTAATTTGGGTTTAGATTTCACCGGTGGCATGCAGATAGAGTTGAAGTATAGTCAGACAGTAGATCTTAATAATGTGCGCGACCAGTTAGCCAAGCAAGGCTTACCAGAAGCAACAGTAATTCGTTATGGTTCGTCGCGCGATGTGCAAGTTACTTTGCCATTAAAAGATTTTGATTCACACAAAGAGACTCAAGTTGAATCTTTGCAGCAACAAGTCAGTGCACAAATACAGGCTATACTGCCAGAAGCAGCGATTACGCGAGTAGATTATGTTGGGCCACAAGTAGGTAAACAATTGGCGCAGCAAGGGTTGTTAGCCGTCGTTGTTTCATTAATTGCAACTATGATTTATATTGCGTTGCGCTTTGAAATTCGATTTGCTGTCAGTTCTGCGATTGCATTGATTCATGACCCAATTTTGATTTTAGGGGTTTTTTCTTTTTTTCATATTGACTTTGACTTGATCGCACTTGCCGCTGTATTGACAGTGATTGGTTATTCGCTAAATGACACGGTGGTTATTTTCGATCGTGTTCGTGAAAACTTTCGTAAAATTAAAAAAGCGCTTCCAAACG
Organism: Alphaproteobacteria bacterium; assembly: GCA_021151585.1. GTDB lineage: Bacteria > Pseudomonadota > Gammaproteobacteria > JAGOUN01 > JAGOUN01 > JAGOUN01. The sequence goes on from JAGKWX010000009.1 coordinate 40,743, forward strand.
AGGTAATGAATTTATCTATAAATCAAACATTATCACGAACTATTATGACTTCTGGATTAACCTTAACTGTGGTTGTTGTATTGTTTTTCTTTGGTGGCGCAATGCTCAAAGGATTTTCCTTGGCATTAATCATTGGAATCGTGATTGGTACGTATTCTTCCATTTATGTTGCAGGGGCTTTAGCAATTGCTATGGGTCTTGAGAAAAAGCACCTGATGGCGCAACCAAAAGAACAGGTTGAATCGTATCCCTAATCTAAGCCATGTTGACATATTTTATTTCGTATTTGCATAAAAAACGTGAAATATATATGTCAACAAGCTCTAGTTTTCTACATTATTTCCAAGACGCCGGAATGGTTGGCGCCAATGTTTGTAATAAGCCTTTTAAAATTTTTGGCGCAGATGCAACTATATTGCCACTTTCTAGATATTTTTCGTTACCTGAAAAATCGCTTAATAAGCCACCTGCTTCAAAAATCAATAAACTGCCGGCGGCAATGTCCCATAAGCGTAAACCATGTGCCCAATAGCCGTCATAACGTCCAGCTGCGACATAGGCAAGATCAAGGGCAGCAGAGCCACTATGACGCATGCGTGCGCAATTCGGAAGGCAAGTGCCAAAAACATGTAAATATTCTTGATAATCCTCTGAGTCTTGAGCGTGAGGAATGTTAGTGCCAATTAAGGCATGAGCAAATTGGTTTTGTGTGGAAACACGAATTCTTTTATTATTCATGTGTGCGCCGCGGCCACGTGTAGCGCTAAAAATTTCTTGTCGAATAGGGTCAAAAATCACGCCGTGTTCAATTTTTCCTTTTATTTCAATCGCAATGGAAACGCAAAAATGAGGAATGCCATGAATAAAGTTAAACGTGCCATCAATCGGGTCGATAATCCAGCGGCAATCATGGTCCGTCTCATGAGCGCCGGATTCTTCTGCTAATATTGCATGATCAGGGTAGGCGGCTTTGATGGTTTTGATAATGATTTTCTCTGCATATAAATCTGCATCCGAAACGAAATCATGTTTTGATTTTTCGGTGAGTTTTACGCTGTCTAGACGATCGTAGTGCTGAAGAATCGATTTTCCAGCAGCGATGGCGGCTTCAATGGCAATATTAACATAAGGATGGTGCATAAACTTGCTCTACATATAAAATTAACTTATTTTAACTGATAAGTTGCCGATATAAAAAGGAATTTTTGCCATGTAATAGCGTCTAAGTGCTGTAAGCTCTTATTTCCGGCGTGTTTGTCCTTGTTAGTTAAGCTAATCTTTCTTTCTCAGTCTCTATCAAAGTGAAAATATGTCCGTTCTCTGGATTTAGCGTTTATTTGTTGGTTTGAAATTGATCATCTCATGGATATTGTAAGAGAAGAAATTTTTCTCTCTTAGTGCCCAAGCTTATAAACATTACATGGATTTCCTGTGCTAAAATGATTATCATTTAGAGAGAAAAATAATCTAGGAATATTCATGAGCAATCCTTTGTTTGCTGATTCAGCCTTGCCACTATTTCAACAAATCAAGCCTGAGCATGCAGTATCTGCAATGAAACAATTGTTACAAGAATCTCAGCAGCGTATTGATGACATGACATACTCCGCTGATACGCCAACTTGGGCTAATCTCATGGCCTCACTAGAAGATATTTCAGCGCGGATTCATGACGTATGGTCTCCGATAGGACATTTAAATGCTGTTAACAATACCCCGGAATGGCGCGAAGCTTATAATGCTTGTTTGCCAGGGTTAACTGAATTTTCAACGAATCTCGGTCAAAATCGAGCGCTGTATGAAAAAATAAAAACCTTATCAGAATCTAGTGAATTTGATACTTTCGACAATATCCAGAAAAAAATCATAACAGATCAATTGCGTGATTTTATCTTGTCTGGTGTTGCCTTGGACGGTGAAAATAAACAGCGTTATGCAGATATTCAGCAGCGCTTAAGCGAGTTAACTACTAAGTTTGAAGAAAATGTACTTGATGCAACACAGAATTGGTTTTATGAACTGTCTTTATCTCGCGGCATACGTCCTGAAATGCAGGAAACTTGGTTGCGAGGACTTCCTGAACACATTATCCAATTTGCACAAGCTAAAGCTCATGAAAAAAATATTGATGGTTATGTGTTTACTCTAGATGCGCCATGTTATATCGCGGTGATGAAGTACGCAGAAAACAGAGAATTACGTCATCAAATGTATACTGCTTATACCACCCGTGCGTCTGATCAAGGGCCTGATGCTGGCAAGTTTGATAATACACCTGTCATTTTAGAGTTATTAGCGTTGAAGGAAGAGGTATCGAAATTATTAGGTTTTGAAAATTATGCAGAATATTCCTTAGAAACTAAGATGGCGAGCACATCGAGTCAAGTGAAGGATTTTTTACGTGATTTGGCGAAGAAAACCAGGCCTTTTGCTGAACAGGAAATTATTGAGTTAAAACAATTCGCGCGTGAACAGCTCTCATTAGAGGATATGCAAGCATGGGATGTTGCCTTTGTATCAGAGAAATTACAACAAAATAAATATGCCTTTAATGAAGAAGTTTTGCGCCCATACTTTCCGATTAATAAAGTATTATCGGGGATGTTTGGTGTTATCGAAAAAATTTATGGTATGCGTGTTGTTGAATTACCCTCAGCGTCACCGCTAGCTGCTTGTGCTGGTGAATGGCCCTCGTCTTGTTCTGGCCAGTCGCAAAACCAACAAGGAGCAACCTCTCCTGGTCTCAGGCATAGTTTGTCGAACATTGAAGTATGGTGCGAAGACGTTCGTTTTTTTCAGATTTTTGATGAAAAAAACCACTTGCGTGGCCAGTTTTATTTAGATTTATTTGCCCGTGATCGTAAGCGCGGCGGTGCCTGGATGGATGATTGTCGTTCTCGTCGACGTGTTGATGGTAAAATTTTTATCCCCGTTGCTTATTTAAATTGTAATTTTGCGCCGCCACAAAAAGATCAGCCAGCCTTGTTGACTCACGATGATGTAATTACTTTATTTCATGAATTCGGGCATGGTTTACATCATATGTTAACCCAAGTCGATTATGGTCAAGTGTCGGGAATTAGCGGCGTTGAGTGGGATGCAGTCGAATTGCCTAGTCAATTTATGGAAAACTTTTGTTGGCAACAAGAATGTATTCCGATGTTATCAGAACATTTCCTAACAAAGGAGCCGCTGCCTGGGCATTTATTTAGCGCTATGTTACAAGCAAAAAACTTTCAATCAGCGATGCACATGCTGCGACAAATTGAATTCGCTTTGTTTGATATTGTACTGTATAGCCAGCAAGCGCCAGAACACGCCGTCGCGTTACAAAACACCTTGGATCAGGTGAGAAACGAAGTCGCCGTGATTATTCCGCCAGGCTTCAATCGTTTTCAACATAGTTTTTCTCATATCTTTGCAGGTGGATATGCGGCTGGCTACTATAGTTATAAGTGGGCGGAAGTATTATCAAGTGATGCATTTTCTAAGTTTGAAGAAAACGGTATATTGGACAGAAAAACTGGCTTAGAATTTCTTCAAGCAATACTAGAGCAGGGCGGCTCTAGTCCTGCCATGGTTTTGTTTCAAGCATTCCGCGGCCGGGAACCGAATGTGGATGCATTACTGCGCCATAGTGGGTTGATAAATGAATAATCTAGTTGATCGATCGGGCGATATGATATGAGTACGATTCGCATTATTCTTGTTGAAACCTCTCATCCTGGTAATATTGGCGCTGCTGCGCGCGCTATGAAAACCATGGGCTTGTCGTCATTGTATTTAGTGCGACCAAAACAGTTTCCTCATGCTGAGGCAACCGCTATGGCGGCAGGCGCGGATGACATTTTATTTAATGCTGTTGTTGTTGAAACGCTTGAAGAGGCGATTGCCGATTGTCAGCTTGTTTGTGCAACGAGTGCGCGGTTACGTGCGCGTCCCTGGCCTATGTTGTCACCGAGGGACATGGCTGAAAAAGTCGTGATTGAATCATTGCATAATATTGCTTTGGTTTTTGGCCGTGAGCACAGTGGTTTAACAAATGAAGAATTGCAATTAGCTCATTATCATGTTCATATTCCATCTTGTGAAGAATTTAGCTCTTTGAATTTAGCGCAAGCGGTGCAGGTACTATGCTATGAAATTCGAGTGGCTTGTCTGAATGCCGATGCATCTCAAGCTAGTTTGTCATCTAAGCTCGCCTTAAATCAGCTTGCTCAATCGCATAGCTTGACTGCAGAATATCCTAGCGCAAAAATTTTGCAAGATTTCTATTTGCATCTTGAGGAAACATTGGTAAAAGTTGAATTTATTGATAATAAAAAACCAATGCATCAAATGCAAAAACTAAGGCGACTTTTTACAAGAGCGCGTTTAGAGCTTTCAGAAGTTCAATTATTGCGTGGCATCTTGACAGAGATTAGAAAACGCTTAAATTAACTGCGTCACCCTAGCGCAGGCGAGGGTGACACTGTAGTAATGAAACTTGAAATATAAAATCTTAGCCGCTACTGAGGTTTTCAAAGAAAATTTCAATAAAACGGTTGATTCTTGTCACAGCTAGTTCAATTTTTGTTTTAATAATTCATTGACTTGGCCAGGATTTGCCTTTCCTTTAGAAAGTTTCATGACTTCACCAACGAAATAACCAAATAATTTATCTTTACCACTACGGTAATCCGCTAATTGGGTTGGGCTATTTGTCATGACTTGATCTATAATCGCTTCAATTGCGCCCGTATCAGTGACTTGCTTTAATCCTTGTTCTTCAATAATTTTATCTGCATCGTCACCGGTTTCCCACATTGCTTCAAACACTGTTTTAGCAATTTTCCCTGAAATAGTATTGTCAGCGATACGTGTCAACAATCCTGCTTGGTGTTTCGCGCTCACCGGGCTTTGATGGATGTCTAGATTGTGCTTATTCAGCATGGCTGATAAATCACCCATAATCCAATTCGCTGCGAGTTTCGCTTGCGACGCTTGTGTGTATGAAATAACTTCTTCAAAATAAGCCGCAAGAGGCAGTGAAGATACTAAGTTGCTGGCATCATAAGCACTTAAATTAAATTCAGCCATATAACGTAAACGTTTTTGTTCTGGCAGTTCAGGTAAAGTAAGGCGTACTTTTTCGATATCATCTGATGAAACGTCAAGTGGTAATAAATCTGGATCAGGGAAGTAGCGATAGTCTTGTGCTTCTTCTTTCGAACGCATAGATCGTGTTTCATTTTTATCAGCATCATAAAGTCGAGTTTCTTGTATGACTTTTCCGCCGCTTTCGATTAGTGCGATTTGTCTTTCTACCTCATAATTAATGGCTTTTTCGACAAAGCGAAATGAATTCACATTTTTAATTTCTGCGCGTGTACCGAATTCTTTCTGTCCTTTTGGGCGAACAGAAACATTTGCATCACAACGAAATGAGCCTTCTTGCATATTGCCATCGCAAATATCGATATAACGCAGCAAAGAATGAAGCGATTTCAAATAAGCAACCGCTTCTTTGGCAGAGCGCAAATCTGGCTCAGAGACAATTTCTAGCAAAGGGGTGCCTGCACGATTTAAATCTAAGCCGGTTTTTTGTAAATAATCTTCATGCATCGATTTTCCAGCGTCTTCTTCAAGATGAGCACGTGTTACACCAATGATTTTTTCACTGCCATCTTCGAGTTGAATTTTTATTTCACCTTTACCAACTATAGGTAATTGAAATTGGCTGATTTGATATCCTTTAGGAAGATCGGGGTAAAAATAGTTTTTACGTTCAAAGACAGAGCGTTTATTGATATGCGCATCAATTGCTAAACCAAACTTGATGGCTTTAGTAACAGCGTCCTGATTAAGGACGGGTAACGTTCCTGGCATGGCTAAATCTAAAGCGCATGCTTGTGTGTTCGGTTCTGCGCCATAGGCTGTTGCTGCGCCCGAAAAAATTTTACTATTTGTATTTAATTGTGCGTGGACTTCAAGACCAATCACTGTTTCCCATTCCATAATTTTGACCGCCTTTTTATCATTAAGAGGGGCGAGCGCCGCTAGCCCTTACATTTTATTTGAAGTTTTCTGGTGTTTGTTTATGCCAATCTGTTACTTGTTGAAACTGATGCGCGATATTTAGCATGCGTGCTTCATCAAAATAATTACCAATAATTTGTAAACCCACCGGCATGTTGTTAATAAAGCCGGCTGGAATTGACATGCCAGGCAACCCGGCGAGATTTACCGCTATCGTATACATGTCGGATAGATACATTTGAATCGGATCTTTGCTGCGCTCGCCAATTTTAAATGCTGTTGTTGGCGAGGTTGGGCCCATAATGACATCGACTTGTTCGAAGGCTTGTAAAAAGTCTTCTTTCACCAAGCGGCGAATTTTTTGTGCTTTCAAATAACAGGCATCATATACTTTTGATGATAACGCATAAGTGCCTACCAAAATACGACGTTTTACTTCTGCGCCAAAGCCTTCACCGCGTGAACGCATGTATAAGTCCAATAAATTGTTTGGATCTTTACAACGATAACCGTAACGTACACCATCAAAACGCGATAAGTTTGAAGAACATTCGGCGGGTGCAATGACATAATACGCGGCGGTTGCAATATCATTATAAGGCAGCTCGATTTCATGCAATGTTGCGCCTTGTGTTTCAAAGACTCGGATAGCTGTTTGAATAGTATCAGCCATGGTGCTATCTAAGCGTTGATCAAAAAAATCTTTTGGGATTCCGATGCGTAAGCCCTGCAAAGGTTGATTTAATTGCGACGTATAATCAACGTGTAGACGATCGACAGATGTTGAATCTTTGGGGTCAAAACCTGACATTGTATTCAGTAATATAGCCAAATCTTCTGCAGTTTTGGCCATGGGGCCAGCTTGATCTAAGCTAGAAGCAAAAGCGATCATGCCGTAACGTGAAACAGCGCCGTAAGTTGGTTTGATACCACAAATCCCTGTAAGAGATGCCGGTTGACGGATGGAGCCACCTGTGTCGGTGCCAGTTGCTGCCGCTGCTAATTGTGCAGCCACAACTGCTGACGATCCACCCGATGATCCGCCGGGGACAGAGTCCAGATCCCAAGGATTTTTCACCACGCCATAATAACTTGTTTCGTTAGAAGAGCCCATGGCAAATTCATCCATATTGGTTTTGCCCAACATGACGCTACCTGCAGTCAAAAATTTTTCTGTGACGGTTGATTCATAAGGCGCGATAAAGTTGTCGAGCATTTTTGAGCCGCACGTAGTTTTAATACCTTTGGTGCAAAAAATATCCTTTTGTGCCAGTGGAATGCCTGTTAAAGCGTCAATATTGCCTTGCTGGATACGTTTGTCAGCAGCCGCGGCTTGTGCTAATGCGGTTTCGTCACAAACGGTAATAAACGCATTTAATGAAGATTGGTATTCATGTATGCGCTTTAAATAATGTTGTGTTAACTCAACGCTAGATATTTTTTTTGTATCGAGCATGTGCCGCAATTCTGCGATGGTGTAATTATGCATAAAAAACCTTTATTCAATAACAAGTGGAACAAAATATAAGCCGTGCGTGGCATCAGGGGCAATGCCTTGAAATAAGTCGCGCTGGTTGCTTTCTGTAACATTATCCAGGCGTAATCGTTGCGTTGCATCCATGGGATGTGACATAGGTTCAATATTAGCCGTGTCAATCGCATCCATTTGTTCGATCATGGTTAGTACACTGCTTAGACGTGGCTGTAATTCTGCGACATCTTCATCTGAAACACTAATGCGGGCAAGGTGCGCGATTTTGCGAATTTCTTCACTTGACAGAATCATGGTAACAATCTTCTACTTAATTTAAAATGAAGTATGATTATACTGGTATTGGCTTCTTGTGTAAAACAGGCCATAATTTGGCTAAATAAATGGCAATTTCGGCAAGGCCATGTGTAGCATCTCAAGCTATCTGATTCTGGCCTTGCCCCGATTTCGCACATCATTACCTATAAGTTTTCACGTAAAAAGGATTTTATAGGCAATACTTAATCGATTAAACTACCCCACTTCAGATGTGGCGAAATTGAGTGAGCATCACAAGTGGTCTTTCCCCGCTTTGACGAATAAGGTCAGAACGGTTATGATCATTTAATAGCAATATAAAGGTAAAGCATATGCAAGTGCGAGCCGACGATAACAAGTCGATGACGATTCAATCGCCGAGTGCAGAAAAGCTGACGCTAAAATATTTTACGTTTATACAAGTGGCATTACTCAATAACAAATAATTTGGCAAGTGTGTTAAAGACGGCCGTTGCGAAAACGCAAGAAAAGAAAACAACTACGTTAAGTAAAAAAAATGATTAATCCAGGTGTTGACATTGTTTTTAAGAAGATTTTTGGTGTTGAGCAAAATAAGGATATTTTAATATCCCTTCTCAGTGCTATTGTCAGTGAGAATGACATCATGATTTTGAGATTCAGGCGGGTTCAAATACTAGTTAACCTTTTGGCAAGGAAATTATAATGCATAATTTACAGCAAGCAGAATTTACTATTGATAACACAACTGGTACAGTTCGTCCTCCACGCTTAACAGCATTATTAAGAAGAGAAGCCGCACGTAGAGCTTCTCAAGAAGTGCTCTTAAGCTATCATTTTTTTTCAGTCTCTTTTAGGTCAGCCATAATTTCTACAGCTTTAGCTATTGCAGACTTAATGATTCATAAAAATCAGGATCAAGTAAATCTTCTTGTTTTGATCCCCGCCTTATTGACATATTTAGAATCAATATTTCAAGAAAACTATGAGCATTACTCTTTAATGGAAGATTCCCAGGTTCTGTTTTATTTATTTGATACTTACCGCAATAATGAGAATCAAGAAAGTTCTCCAGGTTTATACGTTAATGTAGGTAATCTTTCAAACATCGTTTTGGGAATAGGTTTACTGGTAGTATTTACACAAATTATTCTGGTAAGTATCGGAGAAAATATACCAGCCAGTATAATTGGTATTATTGCTCCACTTTTAAGTTCGTTAATAAATAAAGCTATAAGTATTTACCATAAGACTATTTTTAATGAACTTGAGAACGTATATCGGTCTGGCAATGCTATTTTTCAGCAGGATTACGATAAGTTTAAAGGTATTGAACATTATAAACACTTACGTAGAACCCGTTGGGAGTTTTTAACTAATGTAGGCATTTGTAATCAAATCCAAATACAGGGAGGAAATTCGCCTCGAAAAGTTCTTGGAGTTACAAACATGAATTTACCTTTGCGCTTTTATCAAGACCATAGACGAGATGCGGACAGTGGCGACCAAATTATTAGGCTGGCTACCCAGTAATTGACATGCAAATGCTCGAGAAAATCCCATAATTCAAGAAGAGTTTGACCGAAACGGGGGTTTAATACCTGTATAAACCGATAGTGAAATATCAAATTAATGAATGTTTTCTTATTAAAAAACAGTTAAATATATCAAAATAGAAAAAATCGTATTTTCTTTAATTCAGATCATGACTGCAGCGTTATATCAAATTGAGGTTATATTTATCATAAAAAGTTCCTTTTTTTTAATATGTTATATATTAATCAATACGTAACAGTATTGATTAATATAAAGCTAGACCAGCTGTAACTTTAGCTGGCTCTTCCAAAATAGCCAAAATCTCACTTGCACAATAAACCTTATCACGTTTATTTTGATTTACCTGTTTGATAATTTTTTCTAACTCAAGTTTTTGTATTGCTCTTTTTGCTGTACTGTACGCAATATTTAAATCTGCCGCAATTTTTTTAATGGTGAGGTAGGGATTGACTGCAAAACATTCAACAATATCAACAGACACATTTGTGGCCGAACTTGCTACCCGCAATTTCCACGCATTAAGTAAATCATTAATTCGCTCAGTACGAGATAACGCATCTTCAGACTGACGCGCAACCCCATTTAAAAAATAAATTAACCAGTCATTCCAATGACCTTGACTACTCAAGTTGTAAAGTTGCTTGTAATATTCATCACGCGTTGCCTCAAAAAAAGCACTTAAATACAGTAAAGGTGACGACAGTATTTTTCGCTCGATGAGCAATAGAATGATTAATAAACGACCCATACGTCCATTGCCATCTAAAAATGGATGGATCGCTTCAAACTGATAATGACATAAAGCAATTTGAATCAGAGCAGGAAGTTGACGATCATACATAAACTGTTCTAATGCGCCTAAACATTCCATCAGTTGATCAACAGGCGGCGGTACAAATTTAGCGGTATTCAGTGTGCACCCAGGTGGCCCAATCCAATTTTGAGTTTTTCTAAATTCACCCGGCGTTGCATGCGAGCCCCTAACTCCTTGCATTAACTGTTGATGAATCTCTTTAATGAGTCTCAGTGATAGAGGAAATTCATCTAAACGTTTTAAACCGTAGTTTAAAGCAATAATATAATTTTGCACTTCTTGAAGGTCGTCAAGATTTTGCTTCACTAAAACGCCAGCATTGTGGGCCAAAATTTCACCAATTGTTGCGTGAGTACCTTCAATTTTACTTGATAAAACAGCTTCTCGCATTATGAACGGGCGCATTAAGAGATGAGGATTGGGCAATTTAGCGCCTTCTCTAGCCAATTTATCCAACACAAAATCTGCTTGTGATAGAGCGTTTACGAGTTGATTATTCCAATCTATGGCTGGTGGTAAAGGATTTGGCACAAAAGCGCTATAACCACTTCAGGCTTTTACTACTTTACCAGAGGGTGACTGTTGTATATTCATGCCGTTATCCATCAATTCTTGAACATAAGAATACTTATTATTATCATAAATGCAAATATTAGATAATATATAAAAACGAAAACAACCAAGATCAAAGAATAACCTGTAATAGAGATTAAATTGCCCTTTAGGCTAAGCGTACTCAACGTTCATAACGTTAATATCCTTAGTATTATGCAATATATTAACTAGGTCAACCATTAAAATTTTAATAGTTACAATGAGTAATTAAAAAACTGAAACGTTACTAAAACATCTTAGGAGGAGAAACTCTATTAACTTCTATATCTTTAGCATATTCGTATAGTGCTATTGGCAATTTACGAAAGTTATTACTTGTAAAAACATGGCCATAAATTAAAGCTTCTATCGCTGACTGTAATGCAAGATTAGTTCCTAAGATCTTGATTTTACCTTTTCTGTTATTTTTTTCTATTTTAACTTCATAATAATATTCAGGAAACTGCGCACTCAAAGGCTCTCTACCTGCAACAATAGCATCTGCTTGTTCAGTTATGATTTTTCTACCTATTCCTCGAGATACGTAACCTTCTAATTGATCTTGTACTGTTTGAATGATCTTATTATTGCAGGTAAAAATTAAATAATTTTTTTGCTTATCCTCAGAGCAAGCTGCGAATTCAATATCTTCAACAAGCATACATTTAGGAGAGTGTTTCTTTTCAGAAAACCATGAACTAATCATTTTGTCACCTCGCTCTATATTACAGACCGCTCCGTTGTCGACATTTCCCTTTTTACTTAACACTCGAATTATACACTTATTCCTATCTCAATACCACGCTGTGCGTTATTATATTCCCAGCTGTTGAGTTGGCGTCAAATTTAATTGGTGCAAGCCATAAGAATCTGAGTGATTTCCAGGATTATGGGGAAGCGTATGATTTTCTTGTGCCAGCAACTGTGCTTGCATAGCATTAATCGACAGATAAGTACCAAGCTCTGGATCTAGTTGACGCGTTCCTGCATCGCATCTACAGGAAAAATATGCACCATTCTGAATGACAAGATCAATCTCTGGAACAGCACCTGGTGGAATATTACGATTTTCTAACCCTTGCTTAATGACTAACAACATTTCTCGAAGAGTAGCGTGATTATTGGCTTGTATTTGAAATTCTGGATTATAAACAAGGTAGATAGTGACTGTTTTACCTTGCCCATCCTCTCCCTCTGCGGTCTGCCATAAGCGTGCTTCTGTGGCAATTTTGAAATATTTAATGTCGTATTGAACGAGAACCGGCAATATAACATCATTCCATGCCGTTCTTACTTGAGCAATATTCGGTGGAAGCGAAATATGAATTTTCCAACCACCTCTCATATCATCTTGTAAGCCTCTGCGAACAAATGAATGTATCCGCTAATTTAAGCACACCTTGTCAAGTTTAATTTTTCCGTCATGATGTCCTTTTTAATTTTAAGGCTGGCTTCATGAGAGAATCTCCCAGTAA